>JAITVV010000048.1 GCA_031285625.1 Prevotella sp. | reverse complement strand
AAGCTATATTGTTTCAAGTTAATAAGTAAGTAATCTCCATTACCAAAATTAACTAAAACTTATAGCTTATATTTTTGCTATCTATCCATCGCTTCCGATTTTAAACATAGGAACTTTTTTGTTGTATAGAATACTCTGACAATATAAAAGATTCACTATATTTATCTGATAAATCTGAACCCAAACCAGCAACCTATGAAGACTCCGCTTTTGCAATTAATGATTTTTGTTATCATATTATTATGTTTCTCTATTTTGATGTATAGCTGTGATGGAACTAAAAAGCAGAGCGAACAGTTTTTTACTGATTCTGGCGATATTGGTGACTGTAAACTGGAGGGATATATGACCTATGATCCTGTAAAAGGGATATATGCTTTGACAGGAGCAGGAGCCAATATGTGGGGCGAAAAGGATGCTTTTCATTTTGTATGGAAAGAAGTAGATGGTGATTTCTCCTTAAGTTCGACTATAGCATTTGAAGGAGAAGGTGTAAATACACACCGAAAAATTGGGATACAGATACGCGAGAGCCTTGATGCCAACTCCCGCTATGCGGATATAGCTGTGCACGGAGACGGTCTGACCTCTCTTCAATACAGAATGACAAAAGGAGGTGTTACCGAAGAATTGGTTTCTGTCAACAGAGCCCCAAACCAAGTACAACTAAAACGGCAGAGAGACCATATAATAATGAAAACAGGAACAAATATAATACCTGATAGAAGTGATGGGGAAATTGAAATTAAATTACCATCCCGATGTTATGTTGGAATTTATATTTGTTCACATGAAGATAATATATTGGAAACAGCCTATTTCTCAAATGTGGAATTTAATTAACTACTCTGTCAGAACATCATCTAAAAAACGCCCTAATGGCTGCATAATCTTATACATTTCGGTTGCATATTGTACAAATCCTTCACTCAGTAGTTTATCTTGAGATACAGCTTTATATACATAAAAATGTTTTAATTTAAGATATTCTGCGGCAGGATGGCTTTTGTCAAACCCATTGGGGACACGCTGCAAAGCATCTTCATCACGATATAGATCTCCAAACTCTTTCTTGAAAGTTTTCTCATTTAATATCTCACTGAAAGTTTCGAAATCATTATATATCCCTCTACGGATCTTCTTCAATTGTTCAGAGTCGGACATATAATATCCATACGAGAGGAATATTTCCTGAGGATCGATATGCAAATAATAACCAGAGATCCGTTCTGCTGTATGAGGACGGAAAATTGCGCCGAAATGTGTTTTATATGGTGATTTGTCTGCCGAAAATCTCACATCACGATAGATACGGAAAATACATTTTTTAGGTTCAAGCCGACTTATTTCAGGATCGAAAGCAGCTATAGATTGAATTATCTGTGCAACTAATACCTCCATATCTTTCCGTGAACGTTCGTACCAGGCTTTATTTTCAGTAAACCATTCACGGTTGTTATTTTTTTTAAGAGTTTCCAGAAATTTTAGGGTGTCTTTTTTTAGCATTTTATTGTGTATTGAAGTTATTATACAATCGTAAAATATAGATATTTTTCTTCACATTATATGACATTCTAAATCTAAAGATACAGTCTTTTTTAACAAAAAATAGTCTTCTTGATTGTATTTTTTATATATTTGAAGTATTAATTACACAAACGATTAGAACCTTAACATTTACATTCTTTAATTATGAACAGAATTAAATTCTATCTATTGCTCTTCTTTGTCCTGGGGAGTTTATTTATAAAAGGCCAAAATAGTGTACAGGTTGAGATATATCCCAACAGAACGATTACCCTGGACTACGAAAAATTTAATCTTAGTTCATATCAGGACAAATTTTATGCTTCCGGAAGTCTTGATTATGCATATACCGAATATGACGGTACCCAAATACGTGTAACCTGTCAGCGTAGAGGACAACCTATCGAAGTCTATATAACACCTCCTGCTCCCGCTGTACATCGCATCTTCAAAGAATTCTATCCAAATGGTAATATGAAGCAAAAAGGTTTATACTTATCTCAACAATTCAGGATAGGGAAATGGCTGCAGTGCGACGAAAGAGGCTATTGCAATGTTGTTAATTATGATGCGAACAGAGGTTCGTTCGGATATAATGGTTTATTGAAAACATTAGCAGATAAAGGCTATATAAATACAAGTACGGGACAGGGCAACTGGAGCTTTGTAGTCTGGTTCAATGATAATTCGCGCCAATGGGGAGTGAAACTACAGAAGAACTCAAAATACAAAATGTTTACATTCAATGCCGATTCAGGTGAAATACTTACAGAATCGGAATATGAGGTAAAACCATCGAATACCACATCTTACGGAACTTATATATCACCGGAATAAAGTATACTACTTAAACCTAAAAAAGAATATTGAGAGAATTATCTTTCAATATACTTTTTTGTTTATATCTATAGTATAAGCTCTTCAAATAGTTTGTCGAATGTAGCATCCAGATCATCAGTAAATCCCGAATGGGGACGGGATGTCTGTATAGATGTGCTGCGTACAGCAGTAAGCCAGCGAAACCGGTCGGGAATATCCAGTGAGGCAATATGTCCTCCATCCTTAGAGCCGGAGCATACCTTATCAAAGACTTTCAGGTTGGCATATAATGAATCGATATCCACCTCTGTGGAGAATAGGCGCAACTTATCCTCATTCACTTTATAATGTGCCTTTAGATATTTTGCCCGCTTAGAATACATAATAAGGCCTACATTTATAAATTCTTCGCGCTCCACTCTTGGTACAACACGAATAACAGCATAATCATATAAGTGTTTCCCTGGCATGTTGTGCTTCTTTTATAAATATTTCAGAATGTTTTAGTCTTTCGGTAAGGAAACCAATATACACTTGTCTTATATCCTCTGGGGTTTCTTCACTGCCACCCCAATGCAACCAGTCATCCGGTAGCAGCCCGACAATCTCTGCTATTTTATCTGCGGTTAATATTTTCTTGAATTCCTCATCCACCTCGTTCAGCATTGTAGCATATGGTAACATAACATGATCCTTTATCTGGGTGAAAGGACTAAGAGCATACTTTTCCCAATTTACCCACGAATGGTGGAAATAAAGTGATGCGCCATGGTCTATCAGCCATAGTTCTTTATGCCATATCAACATATTTGTATTTTTTACAGTACGGTCCACATTTGTTAACAATGCATCCATCCAGACAATTTGTGATGCAGTTTTTGCATCCACAGATGTTACTACCGGATCATAGGTTAAAGCCCCCGAGAGGAAGTGTAAACCCATATTCAGTCCCCGGCTACCTTGCAGTAGGTCTTGAATTTCTTCATCGCCTTCAGTACGTCCAAATGCTTCATCAAGGTTAATAAAAACCATTTCCGGTATGCGAAAGCCTAAAAGCTGAGCCACAGCTCCGCCAATAAGTTCACTGACAAGCATCTTGGTACCATGCCCTGATCCTCTGAACTTGACAACATACTTAAACCCGTCGTCTGCTTCAGCCAAAGCGGGCAAAGAACCTCCTTCACGCAAAGGAGTGATGTATCTCGTTACATTTACAGTTCTTAATTCCATTTGTTGTTTTCTAAAAAAGTGACAAAAGTAACAGGTTTTTGATCATTTTCATTGTTACTTTCTTGTTACCTTATTTCTTATAATAGATAAAGTAATATTAAAAGCTTGCTGTTTTTTTGAGTAAAGATAGTAAGAGTTGTAGAAATACCGATTCCTACTGAAATATTTGTTGAGTATTCTAGAGGTGTGCGTAATATTTTTCTAATCGATGCAACTTTTATTCCTCCGCATTCATCAATACATATATAGGAGATCATTAAGAGTTACACTATAATGTTTTAATGGTAATAGTTTTTGAGTAAACAGAGTATAACTGATGCCCACAAAGCACAAGCTTATTGCTTGTGCTTTGTATTTATAAATGCATTATCTTTGCTTTCCAATATTATAAATCATGCAAAAAGATATAGACTTACGCATTACGCCAGAACAGGCGTCAGATATAGAAAAAGTCAAACGTGTTTTTTCATCGCAATCCGGTATTTTACTCAAAGACATTAATTCTATACGTATTTTGCGCCGCTCAATAGATGCCCGGCAACGCAATATATTTGTCAATCTACGGGTAAGAGGCTATGTTAATGAAGAGCAGAATGAGCCCGATTTCATAAGTACATATTATCCGAATGTAAAAGACTGTCCACAGGCAATTATTGTTGGAGCGGGTCCGGCAGGGTTATTTGCAGCTCTTCGACTGATAGAATTAGGCATCCGCCCCATAGTAGTAGAAAGAGGAAAGAATGTAAGAGACCGCAAACGCGACACAGCCCTGATGAACCGGGAGCATGTTGTAAATCCTGAATCGAACTATTGCTTTGGTGAAGGAGGGGCTGGCGCCTATTCGGATGGGAAATTGTATACACGAAGTAAAAAACGGGGTAATGTAGAAAAAATATTAAATGTCTTTTGCCAGCATGGCGCAGAATCTTCTATACTTATAGATGCGCATCCTCATATTGGTACGGATAAATTGCCGGGTATTATCGAAAAGATGCGTGTGCAGATAATTATGTCCGGTGGGGAAGTACATTTTCAGACACGTATGGACAAACTTATACTGGAAGATAATGAAGTAAAAGGAATAGAGACCAATACAGGTAAAATATTCTTAGGTCAGGTAATTCTTGCTACCGGCCATTCTGCACGTGACGTATATTATATGCTTCACGATCAGAAAATAAAAATAGAAGCTAAAGGATTAGCTGTCGGTTTCCGGATCGAACATCCTTCGCACCTTATCGACCAGATACAATATCACTGTGAGGAAGGAAGAGGTAAATATCTGCCGGCTGCCGAGTATAGCTTCGTAGTACAAGCAGGAGGACGTGGAGTATATTCTTTCTGTATGTGCCCGGGAGGAACAATCGTACCATCGGCAAGCGGACCTAAACAAGTAGTCGTAAATGGTATGTCCCCATCCAACCGGGGCTCACGCTGGTCAAACTCAGGTATAGTAGTCGAAATACATCCGCAAGATTTTCCGGAATATTCAAAATATAATGAATTATCTCTTCTCAAATTTGTTGAAGACCTAGAAGAATTAGCCTGGATACATGGAGGTAAAACACAGGTAGCGCCAGCCCAACGTATGTATGATTTTGTAAATGGTAAGAAGAGTGCCAGCTTACCGGAGACATCCTATTCTCCCGGTGTAGTTTCCTCTCCAATGCATGAATGGATGCCTAAATTTGTAGCCTCCCGGCTGCAGGAAGCATTTAAGAAAGCAGGTAATAGCTATAAAGGATATCTGACAAATGATGCTATTCTACTGGCTGTAGAAAGCCGGACTTCATCTCCGGTACGGATTGTCAGAGATAGGGAGACAATGCAACATATAGAGGTCAAAGGTCTTTATCCATGCGGAGAGGGAGCCGGCTATGCAGGAGGAATCGTTTCGGCTGCAATGGATGGAGAACGATGTGCCGAAGCATTGGCTGCAACAATAAAGAAGTAGTTTTTCATCATTTGCCATTTTTTTGTACTTTTGCCCAGGTAAAGCAATCAATATAAATTAAATGAAAACATTTGTTTTTCATTTTTGTCATGTTAGGAAAAAGGCTAGTTTACGCCTTCTTTTAAGCAATGATAATCTGACTTTGAAATACTTAATATTAAATATAATGTATTACTCAAATACATTATAACCTTAAATAATTTAGAAATTATAATCTAACATGAAAAAGAAAACCCTTACTCTTTTATTGTTGTCTTTTTTGATAACATCAACTGCATTGGCTCAAACTTTTGCCCATGGACGCTCAGATTCGTATACATGGCCAAAAGACCAACAAGTATTGCAAAAACTGGATAAGTGGCAGGATCAGAAATTTGGAATGCTTATTCACTATGGCTTGTACTCACAGCTGGGAATAGTTGAGTCATGGTCGTTATGTGGCGAAGAAGAAGACTGGATTCCCCGTGATTCAACCATCACTTACGATACATATAAAAGAAACTACTGGAATACAATGAACGAATTCAAGCCGGATAAGTTAGATCCTGCATCATGGGCCAAATATGGAAAAAAAGCCGGAATGAATTATGTCGTATTTACAACAAAGCACCATGATGGATTTAATATGTTTGATACCAAGCAGTCCGATTTTTCCATCACAAAAGGAGCTTTTAAGAATGATCCTCGTAATAACGTAGCCAAAGAAGTATTTTCCGCATTTCGTAATGAAGGCTACATGATTGGTGCATATTTTTCCAAACCCGATTGGCACACACAATATTACTGGTGGGACAGATATCCTACTCCTAACCGTAATAATAACTACGATATAGTAAAAAATCCATGGAGATGGAATAAATTTAAGGAATTCACTTATAACCAGATAGAAGAACTAATGAATGGTGATTATGGAGATATTGACATTCTTTGGCTCGATGGAGGTTGGGTGCGCCCGGCTCGTAAGGGAGAAGCAGAAAGAACAGGAAAGAGCTACAAAGGTGCACAGGATATCGATATGCCCCAAATAGCAGCTATGGCACGCCGTCATCAGCCGGGTATTTTAGTCGTGGATAGAACGGTTCCCGGAGAATTTGAAAACTATCAGACTCCTGAACGCGGTATTCCGGAAACTCAACTCGATCATCCTTGGGAAAGCTGTATCACTCTGGGGTGGGACTGGGGATATGTACCTACCGATCAATATAAATCGCCGGCTGCAGTCATACATACCCTCATAGAAATCGTAGCCAAAGGAGGAAATTTACTTTTGGGTATCGGTCCAAAACCTGACGGAACATTACCGGATGAAGTCTCTAAGCGTCTGGAAAAAATTGGTGACTGGACTTTGAAAAACGGAGATGCAATCTTTAATACACGTATCACCCCTGTATATAATGACGGTAAGACATGGTTTACACAAAGTAAAGATGGAAAGACCATATATGCTATAGTTTGCCTGGAAGAAGGAAAACCTATGCCTAAAAGTATTGTATGGAAAGGCAATGAACCCGTAAAAGGCGCTAAAATGAAATTCCTGCAAACTGGTAAATCTGTAGGCTGGAAAAAAACAACGGAAGGCATTGAAGTCTCTATCCCTAAAGGGCTTCCTGATGATCAGGCTGCATTGGCTTTTGCTTTTGAAGTAAAATAGGTAATACATAAATAAGAAAGAGTGGATTTAATCCACTCTTTCTTATTTTTATAAATCAATCATCTTCTTTATAGGCTTTGCCGGATTTCCCACTGCGATCACGTCTGGAGGGATATTATTTAACACAACACTACCGGCACCAATCATCGAATTATTTCCGATAATAACACCAGGCATAATGATAACATTACCTCCAATCCACACATCATTACCTATTACAATCGGAGCTATTAGATTTATGACACCTTCTTTCACAGAAAAAGGATGTGCAGAAGTGTAAATACCAACGTTAGGCCCCAACATTACATTATCACCAATTACAATTCGGGCATAGTCATCAAATAGACATCCTGTATTGGCATAAAAATTCTTTCCTATATAAATATTATAGCCATATTCACATTGGAATGGTTGGTCAATAGCAGAATTCAGTCCAAAACGGCCAAAGAGTTTTTGCAAAAGTTGCTGACGTCGTTTCTTTTGGGATGCATACAAATTATTATATTCCTGAATAATACTTTTAGCATGACTACCGGTCGTCAGCTGAGATTCAACTGCCATATGGGCATCCGGTATTTGTTTTCTTGTTTTCATCGGTTACAGGTTAAGGGATATTTCATATGAAATATCTTAAAACAACTGGGCATATATTTATAACAGATAAAAGGTTAAACTTGTTTGCTATTAGTATAATAAAAATAAGAGTTATGAAAAAACATAACCCTTACTCTTTTCTATTCTGTTATTTGATTATCCATGCATTAACGGACCAAAAATCCAGCTTGCAATTGTCAGATAAATGATTAGTCCTGTTACATCCACTATTGTAGCTACAAAAGGAGCAGAGGATGTTGCCGGATCAGCTCCCAACCGACGCAGGATAAAGGGAAGCATGGAGCCGATCAAAGATCCCCACAACACAATACCTACCAAGGCCAGAGATACAGTAGAACCTACCATAATCCAATGTTCGCCGTACAGACTTGGAAATATCAGGTGCCATATATAGATTCTGAAAAAACCAATTGTTCCTAATATTATACCTAAGCTCAATCCGGAAACCACCTCACGGCGAAAAACCCGCCACCAGTCTCTAAGTTTTACCTCACCAGTTGCCATAGCCTGGATAACCAGGGTTGAAGCCTGTGATCCACTGTTTCCTCCACTCGATATCATGAGAGGTAAAAATAAAGCTAATACAATAACCTGAGCTAACTGTTCTTCATAGTATTGCATGACAGATGCCGTAAGTAATTCTCCCACAAAGAGTACAATAAGCCAGCCGGCGCGTTTCCATACCAACTTATATACAGGTAAGTCCAGATATGGCTCATCCAGCGCGGCTGTACCCCCCATTCGCTGCATGTCTTCTGCATACTCTTCATCTGCAGCCCAAAGTATATCGTCGATAGTAACAATACCCAGAAGCATACCCCCGGAATCGATTACCGGAAGGGCGACCCGGTTATTCATCTTAAATATCTTAATGCCTTCTTCTAACGGGTCCTGAGCATTCAGGTAAATAAGACGTCCATCTATAAGATCTTCTATCCTTTTTTTAGGATCACTTATAAGCAATTCTTTTATCCGCAAGTCATCTATTAAGACACCATCTTTGTCCAATATATATACGACATCGATTGTTTCGGAATTCTTTCCGTTCAGACGTATATATTTCAAGGTTTCCTCTACTGTAAAATCTTTGGGGATAGCAAGGAAATCAGGCGTCATCATACGTCCGATACTATCCTCGGGATATGAAAGTAAAGTGAACACTTCCTTACGGTCCTCAGGACTGAGTAAGGATATCAAACGGTGCTGTAATTCCTGATTTCTTAATTCTCCCAAAAATGATGTGCGGTCATCGGGAGGTAATCCATTGACAATTTCGGATATCTTACTTGCCGAAAGTTTATTAATTATACGTTCTTGTGTAGGAACGTCCAATATACGGAATACGTTGGTGGCCCTATTGATACTCATCGTATCAATTAATAAAGAGCCGTATTCAGGTAACTCGTCGATCAGATCTTCTACATCGGAAATGTTAAGATCGTCGAGATAAACGCGCAACATATTGATGTCGCCGGCGTCAATCAGAAGTTTTGTTTCTTCTGTCAGTTGTACAATATTCTCTTTCATCCATCGAGACAGTTAATTAGATAAACAATACAAAAACATATTCACACCTGAAAAGTTTTTGGGATGAACTCACATTTACAGATATCCGGAGCAGTTGATATTATCGGCAACACCAGTTGCCCACCCGCGAAATGTGGCGCAAAGGTAAGACTTTTGTAGAATTTGCAATAAATTATTTTATTTTTTTATACTATCATATAAACCTTTTTAGCGAAACATTGTTATATTTGCAATATTGTTTCATTTGCAATATAATTACATATGGATGCCGAACAAATATTAAAACACCACAACCTAAAGAATACCGGTTGTCGAAAATTCATTATCAGTGAATTGCTGAATAATAGTTCTGCTTTATCAGAGCATGAAATAAAGCAGGCATTGCCAGATCTGTTCGATAGAGTTACATTTTACAGATCTTTGAAAACATTAGAAGAGAACAATATTATACATCGTGTTGTTCTTCATGATTCTACAGTGAAATATGCATTAAATAATGAAGCATTACCAAAAGGTGAGCACGCACATTTTCATTGTCTTAAATGTGATGATGTAGTTTGTGTAGAAACACAGGTAAATGTAGCAGTCAATCTCAAAGAAGGTTTTATAATAGATACAGCTCAAGTTCTGTTAGAAGGAATTTGTCCTGATTGCAAAGAAAAATAATTCAGAATTCCCCATCATTTTTGTAATAATAATTGTAAATGAAAAAAATAGCCATTCTCATTCTATTCACTGTCTCTTTTATATTTTTACAGGCACAACAAACATATACTATTTCAGGTACTATAACTGATAAAAATACCGGGGTGGGTATACCCTCAGCAGGGATATCAATCCGTAATTCTTCGGTAGGAACATTTACCGATAGCATAGGACATTATGAATTATGTCATTTAAGAGAGGGAAACTATACACTGTTAATCAATTATATTGGTTATAGAAATGAGATAATTGATATCAGCCTAAATTCTGATAAACAATTCGATATAAAACTCACTCCAACTGATATAGCTCTCAAAGAAGTTGAAGTAAAAACAAATATAGCTGTAACAAAAACAGAAATTATCAGAGGACCGGAAAGAGATAATCCTGATGCAAATTTTCTGCGGGTATTGAACAACCTGCCTGGAGCAGCAACAATGAACATAGGTGCCGGAGTAGCAAAACCGGTAATCAGGGGAGTTAGTTCCAACAGAGTAAGTGTAATTAGTGGGGGGGTAATACAGCAAAACCAGCAATGGGGAGCAGATCATGGATTAGAAACAAATCTATTTGATATAGAGAGTGCTACTATACATAAGGGGTCTTATGCCCTATTATTAGGAACATCTAATATAGCAGCTCTTGAAATCACTCCATTTAGCTTTCCGAATAAATATCCGCAGATTACAGGTGAGGCGGTTTTGTGGGGAGCATCCAATAATGACCAATTGGGTTCAGCATTTAAGGCTGACTGGCATAATAATAACTGGTATATAAGAGGTTCGTATCGTTTTATGGAATACAACGATTATCGGGTACCAACAGATAGAGTCTCATATCAGGATGAAGATATAGCTCTAACTAATAAGCGTGTGCCAAATACTGCAGGAAAAGAGCAAAGTATTTCAGGTGCAATCGGATACAGAAAAAGCAATGTAACCACACTTTTTACTGTAAGTAATAATTATCAGAAGACCGGACTATTTGAACTAGAGCATGATCATGACCACGAACATGGTGAAGATGATCATGACCACGATCATGACCACGATAGCCCGGATACATCTCATAGCAATATAGGTATGCCCTATTCTACTTCAAATCATTTTTCGGTTTCAAATATTACAGAATGGAAAACTTCAGCATCACGATTAACTATAAATACTGGTTATCAAAATAATCATCGTAAAGAATTTGAACACTTTCACGAACATTATGAAGGTCAGCCAGCTCCCGATACAAGCAATGATCTGTCCGTTGACTTCAAACTACAAACTTATTCATCAAATATACGTTTGAGTCTGGACGAAGATAAGAATTGGAAAAAAGCAATTAGTGCTAATATTGAATATCAACAAAATAGAGTGGGTGGGTTTGAATATTTCCTACCCCGTTACAACCAGGTATCCGGAGGTTTGGCTTTTGTAAATATTTATGAGCCGGTAGAAACTTGGAAATTTCAAGCGGGAGTACGTTATGATCTGGCACACACTGATATTACCGGATTCTATGATAATATATTGGCCGAACATCTACAAGAAGAAGGCTACGAATCTTCTATTATACAACAGTATGCACAGAGGGCTTATGATGTAAACCGAAATTTCGGAAGCTTTTCGGGGGGTATATCAGGACAATATCTACCTGATATTGATGCTAACGGATACCTATCACTCAAACTAAATCTGGCAAAAAGCCTGCGTTTACCTTCGGCTAATGAATTAGCTGCCAACGGAGTACATCATGCCGCCTTCCGTTATGAAATCGGAGACCCAAATCTGAAAGCTGAGCATGGATATACTATCGATTTTGAAGCACACTATGTGAACGATTCTAAGTTAGATATATTGTTTAATCCGTTTCTTACATATTATTCCAACTTCATTTTTTTGCAACCCATTGCTGAACCGGCGATTGAATTGTATGAAGAACAACCTTATAAATACTCCGAAGCTGAAGCTATATATGGTGGTGGAGAGTATAAAATATCGTGGCGTCCTGTAAAAAAACTACAATTAATGACATCAGGAAGCATCGTTTTGAACCGAAATATCGATGGCGATAAACCATTACCGTTTACGCCTCCGTTTACGATGATGAACGAAATTAAATTCTCTGACAATACCCGAAGCCATAGAGATATCAGTTATTATCAGATCTCGGTTTCTCATCAGTGGTATGCTGACCAGAACTGTGTGGGTTTTGGTGAAGAAAAGACGAAAGGAACAAATCTATTCAATCTGAGCGCAGGAATAATTTATAAAATCAATCGAAAATGTTCTTTAGATATAAATATGCAGGTGAAAAATATATTTGACACACGATATCTTAATCATATGAGCTTATATCGCCGTTTGAATATTCCTGAACAGGGGCGTAATATCCAAGTTTTTATACGCATTCCATTTAATAGTTAAAAAAGAGTCCTTTAAAGGACTCTTTTTATGGTATATAAGCTATTTGTAAGAAAGAATATTTGCCTTAATGACTACTATTTATTTGTTTAATATTAGTTCCATCTGTATGTTGCAGCGTTTGTATGGAGTAGCATGTCCTGCTATTTTTTGAAAACCTAATTTTTGATAAAGATTAATTGCAGGTTTTAGGATTGTATTGCTCTCTAAATAAATTTTGGATGCTCCTAATTTTGTTGCCTTTTCTAAAGCCGCTTGTCCCAGAATGAACCCTATATTTTTCCCCTGAACTTTAGGGCTGACAGCCATTTTTGCTAATTCGTAATCGTAATGCCCATCCGTCATCTTAATCAAAGCACAAACTCCAACCGGTTCATCTTTGTATAAAGCCACAAAGATATACCCTCCGTTTTGGATAATATATTCCTGAGGATTGTCTAATGCTTTATGATCCACTTCTTCCATCTCAAAGTCTGTTTTGATCCACTCCTCATTTAAAGCCTTGAATATAGATTGGTAATCAGGTTTATAATCAACTATTTTCACATGCTTGCTTTCTCTTGCTTTCTTTTCTTCTGTGACTCTTTTGAAAAGAGGTTTCTCTGACAGAAGGAATTCCCATTCTTCAATGGCTTTCCATAGGTCATACTTGGTCTGTTTGGAAATATTATCGATAGCTGCAGTTACATCAACATACTGATCTACTAATTTTTTAGCAGAGGTTTTTCCTTTTGGAGAAAGAGAAATTACATTTTTCCTTCCATCAGCCTGATCTTTATGCTCTTCTACAAGGCCTTTGGCAGACATTTCTTTTATAATATTGCTAACTGAAGGGTGTGAATGTCCTATCTCTTTAGCGATAGATGTAATGGTTTTCGGTTCTCCTTTTGATAAAATAAAGAAAACGGGAAACCATTTTGCTTTTAACTCGACTCCATAAAGCTTATAAACTAAAGAGGTATCTTCTGTTATTTTATCACTTAACATTCTTAGTCTGCTTCCTATAGCCATTTGGCCTGTTTGATTGAAAAAATCCATATTTAGATATTTTGGTAATTGGATATATAATTAGTTACGCAATTATAAACGTATTTTTTAAGTGAAGCAAATATTTTATGTTTTTTCAATTGCATTAGACCATCATAAAAAAAAATTACACTTCTGTTAATAACTAATTAAGATGTTTTTATTGATTTTTATATTAAAAAATTATCTTTGCCGAAGACTGGTTAATTCAATAAAACGATAAACGATGAGCAAAACGCTTCTTACGTTCAAAGAGGGAATTTCGAATTCGCAAAGAATTAGAGAGAGATTAATAAAAAATATTGACTCACAATCTGATAAAGAAATAACACTTAATCTGTCCGATCTGGACTTTGATTTTAGTAAAAAGGAAGTGAAAATTTCTTATTATGTAAAAGACAAAGAATACCCGGATGTTATTCTTAAATTCAATGATTTTATATCATTAGTCGAAAGCTAAAAAATAGAAAAGCAACTCCTGTTTTAAATTCATATTGAAGATTTCTAATATGAGTCAGGAAAAAACACCCTCTCAAAAGACTAGCTAAAAAAGTATTGTACTACTCTGAATTAAGCTTATTTATAAGCTATAAATTGCCTTAAAACATCTTGAATATTATTGTTCTCATCGAAGACAAACAAATAACGGCAACCTGCATTAAATTTACCTGATAAATTCACTCCACCCGGAGTCATCCCAAAGCGATAAAAATACTCTGCAAACAATATATTCTCTGAAACTTTTGAAAAATAGAGATTTGATTTTCCTGTATCAGAACTGAATCTATTTGCTAATTCGCTCGAATATATTCTGGTAAACCTTTCCTGTTGATCAATACTATCTATACGATTGAGGCATTCTAGCGATGTTTCGTCTTTTTGCTGAAAAAACTTCCAGAACAAACTTTTTTCCATAAATACTAAGGTATCCGAAACAGAAAAACTATGATTATTTATGGTTGAATCTTTTTTTAGATAATCATATACTTGTTCGTATTTGAGCAGGTCTTCCTTAATTACATTTTGCGCATAAGTATTTTTAAACATGCCTAATAGGCAGATTATAATCAGAATATATTTCATTGTAAATTTAAATTTTGGCTTTGATCAAGTTCTTCTTTTGAGAAGAAAAGATAGTTGCCAGTCATTATTGAATAAAACAAATATAGTAAAAATTGTCAAATGGGGTACCTTTGCTTGAAAGTTACAAGATTCAATATAGTTTAACAAAAAAGGGCTTATGGCCCTTTTTTATTTACCGTAAAATTCCAAGAAAATACTTAGAAAAAAGATCCTGCCAAGTCTCACGACTTACAGGACCCTAACCTTAACACAAACTTTACAAAACTACACAATATTTAGTTGATATATTTTTTCCTTTTTTAACAAGTGTTTTACCTAACTATATTTACTCTATCATTAATTTGCTTCTCTATATTGGGAAGGGGATATACCTGTATGTTTTTTAAAAAAACGTCCCAGTGAAGCCTGATTCGAAAAATTCGTTTCAATAGTGATCTCTTGTATGTTTAGTGATGTATTATTTAATAATGATTTTATTTCCAATAGTATATATTCTACCACCCAATCTTTAGCAGATCTGCCACTTACCTCTTTTATGACCTTAGATAAATATTTAGGCGTAATAGATAATTGATCTGCATAGAACGTAATGTCCCGTTTTTCTTTATAGTGTTTCAAAATCAAAAGAAAAAATTTATATGCTAACTTCTCTTTTCTGGAGTCAGGGGCCGAGTTTATCGACATTATACTGTTTTTGAAACTATTATAAAGATCAAGATAAAAAAGCCTCAACACACTCACTATATATTCTCGTTGAAAAATGCAATCTGCGGACAAGAGTCTATTATTCATTAGATTATAATATTCAGAGTATCTGTATGTTTCATCTTTATCCAACTTGTAAAACATTTTCTTTCGCATATGTATAAAAAAAAGCGGCGAAAGACGCGATACTCCACTAAGAACATCATCTATGATAGGCTGAGACAGAATAAAATAATCCATTAAAAAATCATTACTTTGTTCCTTTAAGAAAAATGTTTGTTTTGGCAATATCACCATCAACTCACCCTTTACAAAGCGATGTTCTTGTTGGTGTGTACCAATTGTCACATTTCCGTTTTTACATATACCCATTATACCAAAAGACGTATAAAATGGCGTGTTTGGGATTGGAATAGAGGAGGCATTGCTGAATAATTTAAAATCGTCCTCTAACGAATACTCAGTTTCTCTCTTTTCCTTTTGTAGCCTATCTTTTTTAAGGTATATTTGCCCTTTGCTTTTCATCAAAAGATATAATTCCTCTTATCGAATACAAATATATAACTATTTTTTTATGAGTGAAAATTAGTAGACTTTTGGTATAACATTTATGTTATATAGTGCTTTTTTTTCCTTTTTTTCTAAATAAGGGTCAAATATCCATTAACCTACTTCACCTTGAAGCGTATTTTAAGTAGTATTTCAGCTGGGCGTAATTTATATGAAGAATAGTAGCGGCTGACATCATTATATGATGCTGACACAAACTCTCCTGAGTTAAATATATTTGTATAATCAAGTATCAGTTCTGCCTGTTTCCATTTGTATTTCATACTTATATCACCAAATGACATCGAACGGCTACCGGAAAGAATAGCATTGTTATAAAAATTCTCGTATTTCAAGTTTACGGTGAGTCCTTTTGTAGGGAAGAGATTCAATTGTACATTTTGAACAATCGATCGTATGGGATCCAGTTTTTTATCTTCATTTTTTACTTTACTCATACTCTGGGAATATCTGAATTCATACTGTACACTTGCTATTGAATTTATTTTTGTCAAAATACGTGGCGAGACGGAAAAGCTTTGGTTAGTATAATTGATGAGTTCTCCCATATTAATCTGAGAGGAGCTACTGATAGTATAATTACCACCTAAAAATAATGTTGAATTCAGTGATTCTATATCTTTGCTTGTATGAAGATCTACATTACCCCCCTGTATAGTGTTAGGGATATTTATGGTAGATCGAACCCTGAGTATTCCTTGATAATTATAGTCATACAAAAGGTTTGCTCTATTATTGAAATAGCTGATATTGGTCATTGCAAATAATGTAGTAATCGGATTTCTATAACCTAAAGAAAGAGTTACATTATGCGTTTGCAGCTTAAAGAGACTATTGTCATTACGTAAAAGATTGCGATATGATGACATTATATAGCCTGTGTAAATCTGATCAATTTCCCCCAGAGAATTATTATATCTGTAATTCAGATACGAAGTCCAATGACCTGATAGTTTGTAATGTAAGAATAGTGTAGGGTTGAAATATAAATAACTTTTATTTGTTTTATTATCGTTTATTTTATTTGTCGTGTTCAAGACAATAAAACGAAGCGGTAATGTTAATGAAATATTTAGTTTATGGCCTTTAGCATAGGTATAATTAGGCGTAAATACCCACTCAAATTTATTCTGTTGTATATTATTTTTTAAAGAATCCGCGATGTCACTTACCTTATGAGTGCCTAATTCCGATTTTATATTCTGAATATCAGCCCGGAAGCCCAAGGTATAATCCTGTTTGAATGAGCCTTTTCCTAATCCTATGGAAAATCTATTGTAAGAAGAGAAGTTACCTTGTTCAACATTTTGAACCATTTTGAATAGAGTAGGGGGATCTTCAAATAACTGTTCATACAATACAGGTTGTATATGTAATGTTTGTGAAGATGTATTATAAGCATTAAAAGAGTAAAGATTCCAAGTATATTTCTCACCAGTTTTTACCATATTAAAAGTGTTACTTATATTATAGGTCGGCTTCTTCAAATATTGATAAACACTATCCTCCGAAATAGCGTCGCCTCGTTCCCGATCCCATATTCCATCCATTTTCAACAGGTTATTTAAATAAAATTTATCTTTATTTGCGTTTAATTGTATATCTGCTTTTACTCTTTCTTTTCTCAATCTGGAACTGAGTAACTCATCTATTCTCCACGCGCTGTCTCCTGGTAAATAATATTCTGTACATGAATGACTACTCTTTTGCTGTAGGTCGTTCAGATAACTCACATTAGCAGTTAGCTGATAGTCATTTTTCAGGGTCCATAAATTATTAAAGGATAAAATGTTAGCCTGATTATCCAGATAGCGTTTCTCACTGATGGACGGAGAAGCCGGGCTTTGTACATTTAATATATCTTTATTCTTGGTTTGCGATGCATCACCAGAATAAAAAGAGTTTAGCTCACGGGTTGTATCATCTCCTGAATTATTACTTTTGTAAGTCGTTATATTTTGCTTCTTTTTAGCAATATACATACTTGTCAACTCGTTGTTCCATAGCAAAGGGGAAGCTCCAACCCCCACTTGAGCATTTGCTATGACAGCACCCTTTGCCGAATCTTTCAATCTGAGATTAATGGCAGCATCTTCTGAAAACTCTTTATCTTTAAGAGCTTTTATAGGTTGATGATTCTCCATCACCTGTACTGTGGAAACATCCTTTGCCTCAATATTATTTGTAGCTATACCATAACGGCCTTGCAGCAAATCAGCGTTTTCTATATAAAATTTATTGATAGGTCTGTTCTGGTAGAGGATGGCTCCATCATCCTGCACCTTTATTCCCGGCATTTTCTTCAGGACATCGCCTATCGTCCTGTCATTAGCATCTGAAAAAACATCAACTAAGTAATTGAGAGTATCTCCACTCTGCCTTATTTTAGGAGGGTTTATTTTTACTTCATTGAGAACAATAGATTCATTTTTTACTATAAAATCAACATTCTGATTATGGGCTGCTATTGTTTTTGACTGTTTCTTTACATTAAACCCGGAGATAGTTATCACAATACTATCATTCTTCCCTTTATATTCAAGTTTATACCTTCCATTGTCATCAGTCATCACATACCCCAGGGTTATAAGTTTTGATTTTTCCTGAATAGTGATATTAAGATCTGATACAGGCTTTTGATCTTTATCAATTACAATACCTCTGATAATGATCTGAGCCTGTATAAAACCGGATATAAAGAAAAGAACAATTAGTAAGATTTTTTTCATAGCCTGATCAGGATAGATTGGGTAAATATTTGATGATAGGCTTATTCTGTTTCTAAAGAGATGTACTCACTGTTATTCTTTTTCTGAATAATAGTGACGTTCCCACCATTTACATTGACAGCCGTTCCTCCGGATTGCTTCTTCTTTAGTTTTTTCAGATCTTTTCTACTTGCTTTGATATAATCACTTTTAGCCATCATAATATCTACAGATGGATTTAGTTGTTCGAGACCGATAATCTCGAAAGAAAAAAGATTTTCCGAATCCTGGGCTTTTAATATAAGTCCTGGTAATCCATATAATTTCCATGGGCCATCATTCACCGGAATATCAGAAGTAAACCATGCTTCATAAGCCCGCCCCCTAAAATTGGTAGTTGCTTTTTGACATAAATATCCTAATACAGTTAATGTATCAGAAGCTATATTCCATTGAGGTATTATTTTATCTATACACTTATAACGATCCGGAGTATTATCGACTCTCTCTATAATCGTTACTTCATTAGTCTGACGATTCTTGTATAGTAGAGCTGTTTCTCCTTTTGATCCGGATTCAGTTGTTGTTCCTGAACTGGTGTCAAAAGCTGACATATCGGTGTTTTTGAGTACTGTAACGCTTTGTATGGTATTTGCATTAAGCCCGTTTGCCATAAAGTCTCCAAATAGAGAGTCCCTCATTGCCCTGGCAGCATCATAATATCGCGAAATTTTTGCTCCAACATCAAGGGTAAGAGTATTTTCCTGAAGTAGAGTCTGCCTATCAATTATTAAAGGTTGAGAAAACTTATAATAACAACGAATTGTTGCTTCATCAAGCTTTTCCTCTGATATTTTGTTTGATACCACCTTTATCGCTCGTTGAGAAAACATTGATGTACAACAAACAACGAATAAAAAAAACAATATAAATCTTTTCATGTTCACAGTAATTTAAAAGTTATGAGGCAAATTTAGTCTAAAAAATTAGACATAAAAATATATTGTCTATTTTTTTAGACAATATAAGTTAAAAAAAAGAGGAAATACTAATTTCCTCTTTTACTTTATTATGATCAGGATCATGAAACAGATTCTTTGCTATATTCTTCTTTTATATTAATCCGGCTGAAAACGATGACAAAAGCCAGCATACTACACAGAAAGAATGTAATACCTACAGTTACCATAGAACCGTCGCTTATAAAACTGGATATTAAAGTACAGATGAATGCTGTTGCTAATTGTATTGAGCCAAAAAGAGCTGAGGCTGTTCCGCTATTGTTTGTATTGGCAAAAGGAGTAATAGCCAATTCGGTTGTAGTAGGAAACAATACACCAATTGGGAAAACATAAAAGAATAGGATAAACAGAATAATCACAATGCTAACATTTGCATACATGGCTATAAGCAAAATTAAGCCCGCTGCAGACATAAATAACAATGCTTGTTTTACCAGTTTATTTGTAGCAATATATTTCTGTAATACACTGGTAAGATATGAACCTACCATCAGGCCAAAGGCATTCACTGCAAATATAATGCTGAATGCATTACTTGAAAAGCCACCTTTTTCCATTATGAGGAAAGGACCATTTGCGACATAAATCATGAGGGCGCCATTGACTATCCCTGCAATAAGGGAATAAACAACAAACTTTCTGTTTTTCAATATTTCCCAATAACTTGCCAAAACATTTGCTTCCCTCTTTTGTTTTTGAGCTTTATACGTTTCTGGTAAGAAGAACAGGGTAAGTATAAACAGAATAATACCTAAAGTGGCCATTGCACCAAATAATCCTTCCCAACTAAATATCTTTAGTACCCCGTTGCCGATGGATGGAGCCAGAATGGGAGCAATACCCATAATAAGAGCCAGGAGTGCGAATATTTTCAATGTTTTTGATTTATCAAAATAGTCAGTAACAATAGCGCGGGATATTACAACACCTGCACAACCGCCAATTGCCTGGATAAACCGAACAACCCATAACTGCTCTATCGATTTTACATAGATACAAGCAATAGAAGCAATAATAAAAATAACAAGAGATGCCAATATCGGCTTTTTACGCCCGAATTTATCAGCTAAAGGGCCCCAAATCAATTGCCCAACAGCAAAACCTGCCAGAAATGTAGATAATGATATCTGTACTGCCGATACATTTGTATTAAATGCATCCGAGATAAGTATAAATCCGGGTAAATACAGGTCGATACTTAATGGTTCAAGCGCTGTAAGCAGCGACAAAATGAAGATCACAATCCACTGTGCTAAACTAAAATTTCTCATCCTTACTTTTTTTGTGATGCAAAAGTAGGAAAGATGATTTGCTGCTTAATTGCACATATGGGCCTATTACTTGGACATTTGTTTATCAAATTATAAAAGGGACAGGAGAACTCCAAAATCTTTCTCCTGTCCCTCCAATAATTAAATTAGTGCATGTCATAAATGTAGTCCGCAAAGATTGTGTGTTTGAGAGTGCAGAACATGTCATTAATACACAATAAAAATATCAATAAAAATCCATATTTTTATTGTACTTTTCGTCTAATTACTTGTACTAATTATCAATTATCTCTAAATTGGCTTGGTGTTTGCCCTGTGTGAAGTTTAAAAAAACGTGTAAAATATGCTGGTTCACTAAATCCCAGATCAAAAGCTATTTCTTTAAGGTTTTTTCTATGTAGTCGGATTTCTTTTTTTATCTCGAGGATTAGTCTCTCCTGCAAATGTTGTTTTACAGTTTTCCCTGTACCCTTCATTGATATTTCGTTTAGCCTTCTGTTAGTTAAACCTAAACTATTTGCATAAAAATCCGTTTCACGATGAATTATGAAGTTTGCATCTATTAGTCGCATCAGTCCGGCAACAAGGGGATCAGTTATATGTTTCTGCAAATTCTTAAAGAAATCGGATTTTTCAAAAAGTGAAGCTACATGAAAAAGAAATGCCTCCATATAGCTTTGCATCAATGTGATACGATTCTCATCTGCATATTCTAACACCATTAATGACAATAAATTTTCAAGTATTATTATTTCATTATCATTGAGTGAAATAAAAACATTGGAAAAATATCCATTCAGGTAATCTGAATTCAGGCGTTGATTTATTGTAAAGAGAATATCGTTGTTTATAGTAAAAAGATAGCCTTCTTTCTGTCTCACATCCAGTCTGTCTATTTGCCCTGGAAAAACTAATACTATCTGATTGTTTTCAATTGTATATTCATTAAAATCGAGGAAATATGAGCTATCTCCTGCCACATTCGTAAACCAAAGTAATTGGTAAAAGTCGTAACGCTGATAATTGCTGAATATAGCGTCATCCTCCAAATCTTTTAATGAGAATATCTCAATAAGCTGATTCTGATTATATCGATTTAAATGCAAATTACTATTATCTCTCAACCTTTACAATATTTTATAAAAACAAAGATATTTTCCTTCGCCGAACAAACCAAAAGATTTCATCGTTTACTTAATTAATATCCTCAAAATTTACTGATTCGGAAATATTCATCTAAATTTGAAGAATGATTAAGCAGATATTATTAGTTGGTGCCGGAGGAGCAGTAGGGAGTGTCTTAAGATTCCTTACTTCGACATTTATTGTCAGGTTAGAGTCTTTTCCGCTTCCTGTGGCTACATTTGCAGTCAACATTATCGGGTGTCTATGTATTGGCATGCTATCCAATCTTATACCTTCCAATAGCCTTCGTTTATTACTTATTACAGGGTTTTGTGGAGGATTTACAACTTTCTCTACTTTTGCCAGCGAAACTTTAACGCTGATGAACAACAACCAAACACCTCAAGCTTTTGTTTATACATTAGCAAGCTGTGTTATAGGAATATCAGCTGTATGGCTGGGTATGTATATTACAAAATAGCACATCTTTTATAAAATTAACATTTGTCGGTATGAATTTCAGAGACAAATCCCGTCTATTATATATTGAATAGAAAATACAAAATATAACGATATGAGAAAGCAGTTATTATTAACCGGATTACTCTTTTTATTGAGCATCACAATGGTAGCACAAAAATCTAACAATAAATATGAAAATGAATGGAAACAGGTCGAGCAGTTTAGTACTGACGATTTACCTCAGTCTGCTTTAACGGAAGTAAACAAGATATTACAAAAAGCTATTTCTGAAAAGAATAATACGCAGGTAATAAAAGCACTGATATACAAGAATAAGTATAAAAGAGATATTGATTATAACGATAATGAAGGCATTCTAAATGATCTTCAGGAACTGATTGATAAAACAAATAATGTCAGTGAAAAAGCGTTATTGCAATCTATGCTGGCAGAAGCTTTTCTTAACTATTATAGCAATGACAACTGGCAAATAAATCGTCGTACAGCACTTACAGATCTTGTTCCTGCCGATATTAAAGAATGGACCGGAAATATATTCTGCGATAAGGTTAGGGAAAATATAAACTTATCCGTAAAAGATGTTTCGACATTAAAAAAACATACCACCAAGGAGTTTGATGACATAATAAGCTTGGGTAAAGACACGGAGACATATCCTACTCTTTACGACTTCCTGATGAAGAGGGCTATAGAGATATCACAAAACTTAAGTGACTTAGTACAAGAAGAGTTTAACCCGAAAGCTATAGGGCTTAGTATAGAACAATTGGTATTACCGGCTAATGAATATATAAAACTCAATATAAAATCAGACTCAACATATAAGTTACTTCCCTTTACTTATTATCAACAATACTTTAAGGATATTTTACAACGGAATATGCCTCAAACAGAAGTATTGACCGAAATAAGCAAGATAGAGTTCCTGAGAAATAAATCCCGCTTCTATACTCAAAAGGATGTTCTAAATACATACTTTGCTCTGGAAAAAGAGTATGAAAAGAATAATGCTTGTGCCGAGATAATAAATAAGATCGTAGAGTCATACAATTATGGTATTGATAATATGACACGGGCAGAAATAAATAAAGTTCAATATGACTGGCTAAAGAAGGGAATAGATAAATATCCGGATTCATATGGTGCCAGATTACTAAAATCAAAACTGGTTACCTTGGAATCATCTTCTCTGGTTATAAAAGGTAAAAGCCTGGAACACCCCGATTCAGAAATAAAATTAAGTATAGAATATAAAAATACCCAAACAGAAGATATTCCTTCTTTCAAACTTTATAAGGTTGAGAGTGAAAACTATACATTGATCAAAGAATATCCATTGGAGCTTATATCCAGAACAACATATAATGCTGATACACTACCTATAAGTATTGGGAAATTACAATCAGGTAGATATGTATTCAGTACTTTATCTGTAGATAAACTAAAAAAAGGAAAGGATCCGGAAGGGGAGAAAGATGTGGATTATTATTCAAACTATGATCCATTGAATGATAACCGATTTGATTTTACAGTATCTGCTTTAATGTCTTTTTCCCGCAACAGTGCAAAGAACGAATATGAAATATTTGTAGTAGACCGTAATTCAGGCAAACCGGTTAAAGATGCTACCATAAAAGTATACTCATACGAAACGGATGAAAATACAAAACAAAAGCCATTACTTGCGAGTTTGAAAACAAACGAATTGGGCATAACAACATTCAAGGATACCCGTGATCGTAAAGATTCTTATTATGTTGCTACATATAAAGTCGAATTAGGAATAGATTCTTGTCTGCAACAAGAAACATTGAGTGGAAATTCATACCGATGGAACAGAGTAACCCCACAGGATATTGATAAAAATATCATTAATATATTTACAGACCGAAGTATCTACCGCCCCGGACAAACTATTTATTTCAAAGCAATAGTAACTGACAATAATTACAAACCATTAGCCAATACATCTAATGGGGTAGTTTTATTTGACAGTAATAATGAGATTGTTTCAAAGAAAGAAATTATTACTAATGAGTTTGGTTCCATATCTGGTGAGTTTGTCTTACCTCAAAAAGGATTATTAGGTCAGTATTCACTTATGGTAAGTGGAACTAATGGTTCGGAATTATATTATTTCAAAGTTGTAGAATATAAGCGTCCTACATTTGAGATTACATTCGACAAGATAAACGAAACATATGGCTTTGGAGAAGAAATCAAGTTAAAAGGCTATGCGAAAAACTTCTCAGGAGTGAACTTACAGGATACAGATGTAAAATATACAATCACACGTGAACAATTTAGCTTCTGGCGATGGGGTGGAGGTTATAAATCTCCTTTTGACAAAGGTTCTGTAAAAACAAATGATGACGGTTCTTTTGAAATAACATTCACACCACAACCCGGTGAAGGAAATAGTGTAAGGCCCCTGTCTGACAACATGCAAAATTATACGTTTGAGGTTACTGCCACAGTTACTGATACAAATGGCGAAACTCAATCGAATAAATCTTCTATTACTGTAGGTAATATATCTATGGCGATCAAAATAGATATACCTCTTCAACTGGAGAAATCAAGTGAGGAAAAAATAAGCATAACAGCTAAAAACCTTCAAGGGCAGGATATAGAAACATCAGGAACGTATAATCTATACAATCTTGATAAAAATGATTCTATACAAAGCCAGGTTTCCACAGGTGCTTTTAAGTCAGGAGAACAATCTGAATTAAAATCTACTTTAAGAAATCTAAGTTCGGGTAAATATCGATTAAAGGTAAAGGCTTTGGATAATAAAAATAATGAAATAATTGATAATAAAAATTTTATACTATATAGTTACAGTGATAAGAAACCTCCTATTAAAACAAATAACTGGTTAGTTAAAAAGAATCTTACTTTCAGCAAAAATAAACCTGCAGAAGTTATATACGGTGTATCTGATCAAGATATTTATGTGCTATACCAATTAAACAATAATCAGAATATATTTGATCGTCGTTTTATAAAAATGAGCGATGCAAACCAATTATTCTCTGTTCCATACAAAGCTGAATATGGAGATGAAATATACATGTCATTTATCTATGTGAAAGATGGAAAAATGTATAATCAAAATGTATCGATCAAAAAAGAAGAAGAGGAAAAGGACACAAAATTAATTCTGAAAACAGAAGTATTCCGCGACAAATTACGTCCGGGCCAGGATGAGACATGGACTATCAGTGTGAAAGATACCACAAATAATCCTGTGAAAGCCGAACTCTTAGCCTCTATGTATGATACTTCTCTTGATATGCTATATCCGTCCAGAGCATGGTTTTTCCAACATCCACCCATCTATACAGAGCCGGTTTCTCCTATACATTATGACTATCAGTCAAGATATTCTTGGAGTAATAATCAACAAAGATGGTTTACTACATATGCTAAGGGATCGGAAATGGTCTCAGGAAATGAGCTGCCTCCATTATCGCATGAGATATTAAAAACTGCGATTAGATTTGATCAATTGAACTGGTTTGGCTATATCTATCAGAATGTTGAAGAATACATATACGGAGAAGGTGAAAGAGATGAAAATGGCGTAATAATATCTGTGGCTGATGTGAAAGGAACAAGCGCATCCGGAGTGGATATTGCCGAACTAAGTGAAAATAAAGTAATCATGCAGGAATCAGTTGTGACAGCTGCTCCTGCACCAAGAATGGCTAGACAAAAAAGTAAACTTGACGGATACATGTCAATGGACTCTGCAGATGCTGGCGGAGCAGGGATTGAAGAAGAATCTTCTACACCACAAATCCGCCAGAATTTTAACGAAACAGCCTTCTTCTTCCCTCAGCTCAGAACAAATGAGAAAGGGGAAACGCTGATCTCATTTACTGTACCGGAAAGCAATACAACATGGAGATTCAGGGCAATAGCTCATGATAAGAATGCCAGAGTGGGCTCATTGGAGGAGTTTGTTGTTACACAGAAGGAATTGATGGTGACGCCTAATATGCCGCGTTTTGTTCGTCAGGGCGATAAGACCAGTATTTCTACGAAGATATCAAATCTATCAGACAACGTTATATCAGGCGATGTGCACATCGAATTTTTTGATCCTGCCACAGATAAAACTATCAATTTGAATATAGCGAATCAGAAACAGACATTCTCTGTTGAAAAAGAAGCTTCAACCTCTGCCAGTTGGACATTCGATATACCAAATGATATTGAACTCATTGGCTGCCGTATCATTGCGCAAAATGCCACTTTCAGCGATGGGGAACAACATGTATTACCTGTATTATCAAACCGTATGCTGGTAACAGAAAGTATGCCTATAGATGTGACGAAAGCCGGAACAAGCACATTTACATTTGATAAGCTGTATAACAATACATCTGCTACTTCAAGTAACTATAAGCTGACCCTTGAGTACGCATCTAATCCTGCATGGTATGCGGTACAGGCATTGCCTACGCTAAGTAACCCGACAAACGAGAATGCAGTTAACTGGTTTGCCAGCTATTATGTAAATCAGCTCGGAGCATCTATCATACATCAATACCCGAAAATTACCAATATGATCAATTCATGGAAAAAGCAGGGTGGAGACAAGCAAACGCTGATTTCAAAACTGCAAAAAGATGAGGAACTAAAAGCTGTTCTTCTGGAAGAAACTCCATGGGTTTTGGAAGCAAAGACGGAAACAGAACAGATGCAGCGGTTATCTTTATTGTTTGATCTGAATAATACAAAACAGCAAACCGATGCAGCAACAAACAAGTTAAAAGAACTGATGCAAACTGATGGTGGCTGGTCATGGTATAAAGGAATGTACCCTAGCCGTTCTATCACTCAGTACATATTGTATGGATATGCTAATTTACAGCTTGTGGGGCAGGTACAATACCCGCAAGAAATAAAAATGATGCAGATGGATGCATTAAAGTTTATCGATAAGAAAATTACCGAGGACTTTGAGAATCTGAAAAAGTACAACAAGAATTGGGAAAAAACATCATCCGTGTCTACTAATCAACTTGAATTTGCATATGTCCGTTCATTCTACCGTGATATACCAATCAATCAGGAAGCTCGTGCAGCAGAACGTTTTTATACGGATGTAGCCAGCAAAAACTGGACTAAACTAGGCCTTTATGAGCGTTCTATCTTATCTGTTATCCTTAAACGTAATGGAGATAAAAAACTTGCTGATAAAATCACTAAATCGATCAAAGAGCATGCTGTGACAGATAAACAAGGCATGTACTGGCCAAATAACCGTAGTAATGTATTTATGTCAATGTCTGCTATAAGTGTGCATACATTCCTGATGGATGCCCTTAAAGAAAACGGTGCAACAAAGGAAGAAATGAATCTGATGAAACAATGGTTGCTAAATCAGAAGCGTACTCAGATATGGGAAACAACCCATGCATCTATTGATGCAATCAGTGCCTTATTAGGTACTGGAACTGATTGGTTCACGGGAGAATCAAATCCGGTAGCGATCACAGTTGGACAAACAAAAATTGAACCTCAGAATAAAGAGTTGGGAACAGGATATATCAAACAAACCTGGGACAAGTCGAAAATCGATAATAGCATGGCTAAAGTAGAAATAAATTCTACCGGCCTAGAACCTGCTTTTGGAGCTTTGTACTGGCAGTATTACGAAAATCTGGATAAGATTACCTCACAAAAAGGAGAGCTGAACATCGAGAAGCAATTGTTCAAAGAAAGTGATATATCTTCAGGAAAGGGGTTGACACAAATTACAGAGAACAATTCACTCACAATAGGTGACAAGGTAATCGTTCGCCTGACTATAAAAGCAGAACGCGATTTTGAATTTGTTCAATTAAAAGATATGCGCGCTCCTTGTTTCGAGCCGATACAAAGTATTTCAGGTATGAAATGGGCTGAAAGATTATCTTATTATCAAATACCTAAAGATGCATCTACGAATTTTTATTTCGATCATCTTCCAAAAGGTACTTATGTCCTGGAATATTCGGTATATGTAAACCGTAGTGGTGAGTATGCCAATGGCATAACAACGATTCAGTGTATGTATGCACCTGAATTTGTATCACATACACAAGGAATAAAAGTAACTGTAAAAGAGAAACAATGAGAAAATCAGCTCTATACATACTATTTATCGCTTTTGCAGCATCAATATCCTTTGTAATGTGCAGTAATACAGATAAGAAAACAGAAGAACAAAAACTTGTTGAGGAGAATTTGGCTTTCAAACGATTGAAAGCCAAAGCCGACTCCGCCAAAATGTTCTATAAACAAAAAGACTACAATATGCAATACTGCATCTTGATAGACTTTAGTATTCATTCAGGTAAGAACCGTTTTTTTGTATGGGATTTTGCTAAAGATACAATCAGGCATGAGAGTCTTTGCTGTCATGGGTACGGAAAAGAAAGTACCCAGTCTAAACCTGTATTCAGCAATGTAGAGGGTAGTTACTGCTCATCGTTGGGTAAGTATAAGATGGGAATACGCTCCTATAGTAGTTGGGGAATAAATGCACACTACAAAATGCACGGATTGGAAAAGACAAACAATAATGCCTTTAAGCGTATAGTTGTGCTTCATTCTCATAATCCTGTACCCGAAGAAGAAATATATCCAAACCACTTGCCGCTTGGCTGGAGCCAGGGATGCCCTGTAATAAGCAATAACATAATGCGTAAAGTAGATGCATTATTGAAAGACACAAAGAAGCCTGTTTTGATGTGGATATATAACTAGATAAAATGAAAATATCCTGAATCCTTCTCGAGAGCTTATTATAGCACCTTGCCCCATCTGTAAAATCAGATGTATCGAAGAATTGAAATAGCAATAATAAGGCTTGATTTCAAAAATCCAGATCCTTTATTTTAGTTGTAATTAAAACGTTTTGCCTTAAAAAGAAATACTTGCGTTAATCTGAAATATCGAAAGATTAAAAAAAATTAAAACTGTTAATTTTTCCTGAAATATTATGTCTACATTATTTTTTCGAGGAAAGAAAAACGATAGCTTTGTATGAATGTGAGGAAATTAAAAATAATTATATATAAACTAATATTTTAAGATGTTATGAAGAGACTGAAATTAATACAATTTCTTTCGCTGATTATGCTTGTGGCCATAATTGCGACATCGTGCGGAAAAAAGACAATACCACCTTTAGCAAATTCGTTATTCACAACTAACCCGTCTCCATTAGAACTTGTAGGAAATAAAGTTCCTGTAACTATAAACGGACGTTTCCCTGCCAAATGGTTTGAAAAAGGTACTACAATAGTAGTTACTCCAGTATTGAAATATAAGGGAGGTGAAGCGCTTGGAACACCTTATACTTATCAAGGAGAAAATGTAGCTGGAAACGGAATTTCTGTGCCATACGAAACTGGTAGCGCTATTACGATGAGATCAGAATTCGACTATATACCTGCAATGAGAAAATCAGAATTGTTTTTACGTTTCGACTTTTATAGAGACCGTAAACAGGTAGTTGGATTCAGCGATGTGAAAATTGCTGATGGAGTTATCGCTACTCAGGGATTAGCTAGTGCCGAAACATCAACTCCTGCTGTTGCTCCCGATGCTTTCCAACGCATTATAAAGGAAACATACGATGCAGATATCATGTTCCTTATCCAGCGCGCAGAATTACGTTCAAGTGAGTTGAACTCAACAAATATGAACGCATGGAAAGAACTGGTTAAAGAAGCTGATAATAATGAACGTAAGAGAGTGGATGTAGAAGTATCTGCTTATGCTTCACCAGACGGAGGATTTCAATTGAATGACAGATTAGCAGAACAACGCGAAAGAAATACAACTGCTTACCTGAACAAGGAATTCAAAGATAACGAGATTTATGCTGAAATCAATGCCAAATATACTGCTCAGGACTGGGATGGTTTCCAAAAACTGGTACAGGCATCGAGCCTTCAGGATAAAGATATTGTATTGAGAGTATTATCTATGTATCCTGATCCGGAAACTAGAGAAAGAGAAATAAAGAATATTTCTGTTGTATATTCTGATCTGGCGGAAACAATTCTTCCTAAACTTCGTCGTTCACGCTTGATGGCAAACGTAGAAGTAATCGGTAAAACTGATGAAGAACTTACCAAATTAGCTTTAAGTAATAATTATAGTGATCTTACAGTGGAGGAATTATTATATGCTGCTAATCTGGATGGTGTATCGAAAGAAAAAATCTATACATTCATCACACAGAAATATCCTAATGATTACCGTGGTTGGAATAACTTAGGTGCATACTATTATCAGAATGGTCAAAGTAGCAGAGCCTTACAGGCTTTCAATAAAGCTTCTGAAATATCTTCACGTGCTCCGGAAGCTAATATGAATCTGGCTCTTGTGTCGTTGGCAGATGGAAATACAGCAAAAGCAGAGCAACTTTTGGGTAATGCATCCGGTGCAAGTTCATTAGGTGAAACTATGGGGTTGATGTATATCCAGAAAGGTGATTATAACAGAGCTGTACAGGCATTTGGTAATACAGTATCAAATAATGCAGCCCTGGCTCAGATCTTAACTAAAAATTATAGTAAGGCTCAGCAAGTATTGGATGCTGTACCTGATAAGGATGCTACTACTTATTATCTGGCTGCAATAGTTGCTGCAAGAACAAATAGTATATCGGGGGTAGCTGGTAATTTAAAATCTGCTATTCAAAAAGGAGCTTCTCCGACAGATATTGCAAATGATATAGAGTTTGCCAAATTCCTGACAAATCCTGATATTCGTAACATGCTGTTTTAAATAGAAAGAGATTAATATAAGAGAGCCCGGTAGTAATATCGGGCTTTTGTTTTCTTATATTTTAAGATGTTGTGAAATGTAAATTTAATTATCTGTATATAAATGATTTGATGTGATATATAGAGTGACAAAAAGTTACTATAAAAAAGTATAAAAGGTGTTACTTTTGTCACTTTTTACTTATTTAATAATATACTTGATATAGGAAAATCTGTTAACTTTATCAACAATAAATTTTAGAACCCATGAAATACAATTTTTGCGGAAATAGCGGGCTACAGTTGCCCGAGATATCATTAGGCTTATGGCATAATTTTGGAGATGTAGATGATTTTGAAATGGCTACATCGATGATATTGCATGCCTTTGATAGTGGAATAACTCATTTTGATCTGGCCAATAACTATGGGCCACCTCCCGGCAGTGCTGAAACTAATTTTGGGAAAGTATTGGCTAAAGAACTTAAAGGACATAGAGATGAGTTGATCATATCTTCCAAAGCCGGGCATCTGATGTGGGATGGACCATACGGAGATGGAGGTTCACGTAAATATATAATGGCCAGCATCGATCAGAGTCTAAAACGTACAGGACTGGAATATTTTGATATATTCTACTCTCATCGCTACGATCCTCAAACACCAGTTGAGGAAACAATGCAGGCTTTGATTGATATTGTTCGTCAAGGGAAGGCTCTATACGTGGGGATTTCAAAATATCCACCTCAAAAGTTGATAGAGGCCTATGAAATATTAAAGTCAGCACATGTACCATGCCTTATCTATCAGGATAAATATAGCATGCTGGTTCGCGAACCCGAAGCAGAGCATATGGCCCTTAATGAAAAATATGGGGTTGGCTTTATTGCTTTTTCTCCATTGGCCCAGGGGGTTCTTACCAATAAATACTTGCATGGAATTCCTGAAGCATCGAGAGCCCATAAAAGCCATGGGTTCTTGCAAGAGAGCGAAATAACACCGGATGTTATACAGAAAGTATCTGCCTTGAACGATCTGGCTCTGAAACGTGGACAAACTTTAGCTGAAATGGCTTTGGCATGGCTTTTACATAACAAACATGTTACGTCTGTTATAATAGGCACAAGTTCATTAAATCAATTAAAGGATAATCTGAAGGCAAAAGAAAATTCAGATTTCTCTGGTGATGAATTGGCTTTGATTGAGAAAATATTAGGTTGAAGATAAAGCAAAGATAAATCGCCTCTAATTATATAGAGGCGATTTTTTGTGCATAATTTTCTTATCTCACCTTAATACTATATATTTGCATCAGTAATAACGAATAAACCACTCCAATGAGAATATCTAAGTAAGAAAATGGTTGTAATGACCATTCTGATAACCGACCTCTCGGTACATTTTGGTTAATTTATTTTTCAACATACCATATATAGACCATCCGGTTTTATAATGGCAAACTTAGATATCATGTAATCAATAATTTTCTAAAACAAGAGCTGCATTTATGCGCTTTTCCCATGTGTAAACAAATATCTTGTTTACATCACTTATGTTTTCAAAATAGTTATTGAATAGGTTTGAGACCTTTTAATTGATTGGTTTATGAGTATTATTATAAAACAAATTACATATATACACCCGGACAGAGAATCGCTGTTTCAGAATATTAGTTTTTCACTTGCTAAGGGACAAAAGGTAGCCCTTATTGGCAATAATGGCACAGGTAAGTCTACCCTTCTGCGTATTATTGCCGGGAATTTGCAAGCTGCTTCAGGCGAGATTATATATCAGGAACATCCCTATTATATACCGCAACATTTTGGACAATACGATAAGATGACTGTTGCTGAGTCCCTTCATATCGATAAAAAGATCGTTGCCCTGAATGATATACTGAAAGGCAATGCTTCTGCAGAGAATTTCTCTTTGTTGAATGATGAGTGGGACATAGAAGACAGGGCAACAGCTGCATTGTCTAAATGGAATCTGGATCATATAACACTTTTTCAAAGAATGGATAGCCTTAGTGGCGGAGAAAAAACAAAAGTTTTCCTTTCGGGTATTTATATACATAACCCCTCAGTTATCTTATTTGATGAGCCTTCTAATCATTTAGATAAAGAAAGCCGTAAGCAATTGTATGAGCTTATGCAAAATAGTAATGCAACAATAATTGTTGTTAGTCATGATAGAACATTACTTAATTTGTTGGACCTGACGTATGAACTAAGTGCTGATAAAGTTGAAGTATATGGAGGAAGTTACGAATTCTATAAACAGCAAAAGGAAGAGAAGATGTATGCATTACAAGCTCAGTTTGAAGAGAAACAGAAAGAATTGCGCAAAGCACGAAATATTGCACGGGAAGTTGCTGAAAAAAAGCAACGGAGAGATGTGAGAGGTAAAAAGAAGGCTATAAAAGAGGGGATTCCACGTATTATGATGAATACTATCCGAAACAAGGCTGAAACAAGTACAGCAAAACTGAATGATATGCATACCAATAAGATGGATGATATAGTTGCTGATATGAAACAAATAAAACAGCAGTTACCAGATAAAAAGGATCTAAAAATGGATTTCGAGGATATGAGTTTGCATTCAGGTAAAATATTGATAACAGCTAAAGGTGTAAACTTTGGTTATTCCGATAAGGTACTGTGGCAAGAGGCTTTGGAATTTCAGATAAGAAGTGGAGATCGCCTTGTTATTTCAGGGCAAAATGGAGCAGGGAAAACAACCCTATTGAAGCTTATACTAGGACAGTTAGAACCGACAAAGGGAACGATAAGTCGTGCTCATTTCAGATATCTCTACATCGATCAGGATTATTACCTTATTGATAATGGTCTGACTGTATTTGAGCAGGTACAACAGTTTAACTCGCGGAAGCTGACAGATGACGAACTTCGTGTAATATTACATCGTTTCCTTTTTACTTATGAAATGTGGAATAAAACATGTGACAAATTAAGCGGTGGTGAAAAGATGAGGTTAATATTTTGCTGTATGCAGATAGATGATAATGCTCCTGATATGTTTATACTTGATGAACCAACAAATAATCTGGACATACAGAGTTTGGAGATCGTTACCAATTCAATCAGAGACTACAAAGGAACATTATTGATAATATCACATGATGCCTATTTTATAAAAGAGGTTGAGGTTGATAAAGAGATTATACTCGCAGGAGGCTAGTTTTCATCCCTGTCAACTGTATTATTATATTTTATCGCTCTTTTATAGATGTTTATCATACAAATAAAGATAAGTATGGTAGATATCAATGTCATTGTACTTACAACTAATGTAACGAGATCGGGAGCTTTAAGCAACCGGTCTCTTGTTGACATTGGAATAGCTGTAAATAGCTGATAGTAGTAATATATAAAAGTTATAGAAGCGGTAATTCCTTCAAGGATGAAAGCCTTTCCTAATAAATTCATCCCTCCGACAAAGTCTTTATCAAACCGCATCAATCGGAACCCTGCCATAAAAAATAGGATAATGATTGATAAATTAGCCAGTCGAGAGGTGAATGAAATTATAGAGGATGCCTGGAAGATACCTAATAGAGCATATGACATCAAAGGGGCTAAAGTCATAAGCCCAATACAAGCGATGATTATATAAAAAACCGTGACTAGCCTTTTTACACTAAAATTACGCAGGTATTGAGCAAAAAGATATAGAGTGCATATCTGGAGCAGGTTTGTCATTAGCAACGCTCCGATGCTATTGTTTACCCAGGTAGTACCTATAATATTGCCAAATAGTGTGCTGAAAAGTAACTGGGCCAACATTGCAGTTGCTACTATAGCTAGTGCCAGACTCAAATTTGGTATTTGAATATATGGTTTGAACGTGTTTTCTGCCATATGATTTAAGGAATAGTAAAAGACAAAGATAAATTTTATTCTTACTTGAAGTATCTGTTTTATTTATTTTGTTCCGTTTCTACCTTAAATTCATATATACGTGATTCATCTTCCCATGGATGATATCCTTGTCCGATATAGCTAAATCCATATTTTTCGTAAAAGCCTATATGGTCTGTACATAGATAAAGGTTCTTGAAGCCAAATTTTGCTGTGTCTTCTTTGGCCTTATCCAGAAGAAGGCTGCTATACGCATTGCCTCTGTGATTTTCTTCGATATAAACGGCACACACCCAAGGATAAAGATCCATTCGGCTAATAAAATCATTGGTAATCAATCCGGCACAACCTATTATTTCAGTCTCTTTTTCTAATAGATACCATTGGGGTAGGGGATTACTGGTATTTAAGCTATGATTGATACTGTCTTCATATATTATAGGTGATACGGAAGGCCACTTGGATTGAAGATACTTTATGGCTATATCTTTATATTCAGAATTTTCTCTTATTGATATTATTCTCATATTTTTCTTTTTCTATTTTCCACCAAAAACTATTATTCGATTCGAGGTATTTCTCCATTTTACATTTTTGTAGGACCTTATGTGATGCATAATTATCTGGTTCTGTTTCAGCAATTATACTTTTTACATTTTCTTGTTTAAAAGCCCACGCACACATAGCCTCTGCTGCTTCTGTCATATATCCGCAGTTCCTGTAATCCTTATTGATGCCATAACCTATCTCAACTTGACCATTTTTATCCGGTTCTCCTGTAAAACAAGCACTTCCTATCGCTATATTTTCCGATTTAAGTATAATTTGCCAATTGGTGTACCATATATAGCTTTGAGGATGTTTTACAGCCTCTTTATACAATCCTTCCATTGCCTGTTGTGTATGTTTATCAAGTAATTCATTAGATGGTATCAAGTCTAATTCTTGCTCCATTTTATTGATATCACATAACAACAAGTGAAATTGTTCCACTGTGAGCGGAACAATTTTCAATCTTGTAGTTTCTATATTCATTTATCTTAATTAAATAATTAACAACACTCAACAATGCCGGATCTATCTTTTAATGCATTTGGCTCCAACTCATATACCATTACATATTGTACAGGTATATCCAGCGCAGGCTTTATTCCAAATTCACTAGTAGGTCTGAATCCAAATCTCTGATAATATGCCGGATCTCCACATAAAAATACAGCTTTGTATCCTGATTTTCTTGCTTTATCCAGGCTTTTATGAATGAGTTTACTACCAATACCCTGATCTCTGTATTCTATTAAAACAGATATTGGAGCAAGAAGGAGATATTCTTCTTTATTACTTTCTGTGGTCAGATAAGTCTTTGTTAGCATTATTTGACCTATCAATTTATTATTGTATTCAGCTACAAGTGCCAACTCAGGAATATACCGGTCACTGTTCCTTAGTTTTACTGCAAAGTCCTGCTCATCACCATCTTTGACCTTTGCTGTTTTGAAAGCCGTTTGTATGAGATCATAAATTCCGGAAAGATCTTTTTCGGTTTCAGCTCTTATACGAATATTTTCTGTATCAATGTAATCTTTACCATTTACCAGATCAGATTTCTGTCCTATATAAAAGACATAACCATAATCTGATTTGTATTTTCTATACAATGCTATTTCTTCTGTCAAATGATCAACAAGGTCTTTTGCACCCTCACTATAATTATGTTTTTGTAGAAAAGGCTCGATATTATTCAGCATAGGGTTAAAATAATTCCACCAGCAAATTTCCGGAAATATAAAATGTGCCACAGGTGTATAACCTGCTTGTTGCATTTGTTTTATTTTATTGGGGATAGTATCTATTTCCGGATAGCTTGATTCCCAATAATCTGAGATTTCCTGAGGACGGCTATCGGTAAACCATGATACTTCTGATACAGCGATATATCCGTTAGTTTTCAAATATTTGCGCCATTCTTTAAGGCCTTTTTGATATCCGATATTATATATGGAGCCTTCGGCCCATATCAGATCAAATTCGGCTTCTTCAAAACTGAGATCAGTCATTGACTCCAGAGATGGAAAAATCTTTTTATCTAATCCTAACTGTTTAATGTTCTCTTTCAGGCTCTCAACAAATTCGGGCATTAAGTCCACTGCCTTAATTTTTCCGTTTGTTGATTGTGCCAGAGTTATTGTTTGTCCTCCTGTGCCACAACCAATATCTGCTATAGATGGATTATTTGGTAAATCATTGATAAAGTGTAAAGCTAGTTTTGTTATTTCGTCACTTTCAGGCCCCTGCCTTTTTAGTCCTCTGAAGAAATCAGCGATTAGTGTATGATCAAAGTCGTAAATTATTGTATGTTTATTTTCCATTTCTTTAAATATATTGATGTTATTAACTACAGTAAATTAGTTACTGCAACTTGAAATTATGTAAATATGAAAATATTTCTGAAAGGTTATTCAGAAATAAAACGAAAGGATAATCTGTAGTAGAATTTACAGATTATTTACAGCACCAATATATTCTTAGTTATAGAAATCATAAAATTGTTTGCGAACAAATGTACAAATAAATATTTAGTATGCAAATTAATATATTTTAATGTTTTGTGTTTTCAATGTGTTTTATTAACACTTTACGTTGCTTTTTTATTAGATTAATTTGTATTTTTGTTATAAGGATATCGCAATATTCTGAGCTCATAACCTTTAAGATGAATGATATGAGACAAATTCAACAAAATTATTTCAGACACTTCAAAGCAACGTTCCTATGTGAGGAACGGAGGCTTCACAACCTTAATATACTGTTCTCTTTGTCACAAAGGTGACAAATATTTGATCATCGCCTCGGAGTCCTAAATTTCGAGGCGATGATGCATAATTTATGTCAGAAATCCATACTTTTTTGAATATTCTCCGGCTTTAAAGAATATATTTGTTACAAACATTGGCACAAATATAATGAATAAAGGGATAATTGCAGACGCCAACAAAATATATCCTAAATAAGGAAGCCCTCCCACAAAGTCAAGTTTACGAGAATCGGCAAGTGTCCATCCTGTTATAGCATGAACAAAAACCCAAAATACGTATGTTGCAATAAAAAGTGATGTAATAATCTGCATATTCTGATGGCTGATCATATCTTTATAGATAGGCATGCCACTTTGTAAGTCTGAGTTATTGAGTGTGTCAACTATTATGGCAGAGATACCTAGCAGTAGAAAAAAAACTATAGCTATCATTTCCCATCTGATGTTTGTAAAAATCTTTGAAAAAGGATGGTAGAAATTAAGTAAATATTTAGATACAAATGATATCTGCCACAATGACAATATAATAATCAGAGTTATTACAAACAGGGGTATTGTACCTTCATCAAAAGACTGCAATATATAAACATTTCTATTTAAGAATGGATAGAGGCACAATAATACCATTAAGAAAGTGAGTGTTACAGAAACTATTTTTATCAGGCCAAAATCTTGTCTTATCAGTGCATAACCCGGTTCGTATACGCGTCTTTTCATTGAAGTAAAAATACGTTGACAGTAAGGGCACTTTTCGCTACCGATCTCTATTTTTTGGTTACAATAAGGGCAGTATGATAGTTCGTTCATCGTTTTAAAAGTAAGATGTCATGCGAATATATACAACTTGAGTTTTATCAATAGAGTAAGATAAACACTTTTTAGCAAAAATAATCCTTATTTAGTAATAAATTGGTGGTTTTGATAAAACAATTTCAGGAAACAGGCGTTATATATATGTAGTTTTGTAAAGTTTGTGTTAAGGTTGAAGAGGTCTACGATGTGATATCGGGACCTTTTTGCATTTATATTATCTCGTGTATTAATCAATACCAGCCCACCATTCTTTAAAGGTTTGTGTGCTATCCTTCAAATTTACGATTTCTCCAATCATAGGTGTCTGTAAACGCAGGTTTTCTTTCTTGTTTGCTTCAGTAATTCTTTTCAGAGGTTCGTCCCAAGAGTGATACCCAAGAGCAAACTTAGAAGAATGAACAGGAAGTAGAGTTTTAGCATGTAGGTCTTTTGCGGCCTGTATTACCTCTTCGGGCATCATATGAATATATTTCCAATCCTGATTATATTGTCCATTTTCCAATATAGCTAAATCTATTTCTGCAAATTGTTCGCCTATTTTTGCAAAATGAGCATCATATCCGCTATCGCCACCAATATATATTTTCATTGTGGGAGTTTGTAATAAGAACGATGCCCAGAGTGATTGGTTCGGGGATAATCCTCTGCCGGAGAAATGACGGGTGGGAAGACAGTATGTACTAAATCCTTCATCCAGGGTAGAGACTGCATTCCAATCTAATTCAATTACTTTATTCTTGTCGAAACCCCAATGTTCGAAATGTTCGCCAACACCTAAACCACAAATGATCTTACTTGTTCTATCTTTTAGCTCCATAACTGTATTATAATCCAGATGATCCCAGTGATCATGGGATATAAACAGATAATCGATATCAGGCATGTCGGTTGGTTTATAGATATCGGTACCTTTGAACGGTTTATTTATAAAAGAAACAGGTGATACATCGCTGAATACCGGATCTACAAGGATTCGTTTACCATCAATTTGCATAAAATAAGATGAATGACCAAACCAAACTAAAATATCAGATTCCCTATTCAAGTTTATAAGATCGGTTTTTATTGTTGGTAATGCTACAGTAGGGGTTAACCTCTCTTTTTTTCCGAATAGAAAATCTAAACCTGTAAGAAACATATTCTTATCACCGGTTAATTGAATTGTATAGCTCTGGTTTTGAAATTTACCTTCCCTGTAGTTAGGCGAGCTCTTCACCCTTTCCAGTCGATCGCCGGACGGAGTCTTTCCAAATCTAGGTGAGTTTAAGAATATGATTCCGGCAATGATTAGAATGCCAATGATAGATATAGCTATTAACATAGTTTTTTTTAGTCTTGTTTTTGTTTTCTGTTTCATAATGAAGTGTATAGAATGAACAGCAACAAAATTTATACCAAAAAAACTAAAAAGAAATATAATAGTATATTTTGTCCGAAAAATATTTTTGTGAAATATGAAAGATAAGCAGAGATTGAAGGCTTTACAAATCAAGCTTTAGTACTTCCGCTCCATTTACATTTATAGCAGTGAGAGTCATGCTATTCCCTTTTTTTTCCAAAACAGTAACTACGCCACTTTTCTCACTAGGACCTCCACCTATCATTACCGGGTAGTTATTTTGCTCCTTCCCGGTTGGAATGTATTCAAACTCATGAGTATGTGCATTCAGCGAAACGTCAAACTTAGCGTTTGCCAGTATCGGTTCCCAGAAGTCTTTACACGGATTATACTCATCCATATTTTTCCCGAAGAGAGGTATATGGTGAATAAGGATGCGTTTATTAGCCGTTTTGAATTCAGAGGAAGCCAACTCCTTTCGCAGGAAGTCAGCCTGCTCCTGGCGGTAATGGGTAAAGTCATTCATATCATAATATACCCAGTGATCATCCGGCTTGTCTTCTCCGCAGTCAAGCAAAACAAAACGTGTATCTCCCAGATTAAACGCACCATAAGTATGTGTTCCTCCTTTTTTCTCCAGCAGATTCCATAAAAACATCGAGTATGCTCCTCTTGTCTCATGATTTCCTCTGATAAAGATTGTTGGTATATTATTTCCGCCAGCTACCTCACAGTAATGAGAAATGCTCTTTACGGCAACATCCTCACTTTGTACATCTGCAATGCAATCACCATTAAATATAATAACATCAATCTTTTTATCTTTTACCTGGGCATATAACTTATCAAAAAGATCATAATTGTCATGAAGATCATTAAATACCAGAGCTGTAAAATCTTTTAGATTATCATTCCATGTTGTAAAGGAAGATAAAGTTGTGCGTACAGTATCTCCGAATTCTTTCTTGTATGGTTGATAAAGAGTTATTTCCTGTGATACAGCACGGTAGTAGTATTTTGTACCGGGTTTAAGTCCTTCCAGCCGGATACGATTAATAGTATTATTTGCCATAGCTTCCCCTTCCACAAATGTACGTGCACGCTGCATGTTAGTGCTATCTGTCCCATATTCGACCCAACTACGGCAAGGCACATTTGTCATCCACATTATAGTCATTGCATCTGTGGACGGATTTTGCAGATATGGCTGTGTACGCATTACTTTATCTTCGCTTGTACTTAATCGTACATCTACAAATAATGGCCTGTGATCCGACGCTACAGGCTCATCCACAACCTTGGCCTGATGCACCGAGTAAGTCTTACCTCCTTTTGCATATCCCATAATATAATCTATTTTATTTACAGGATTATTTGCCGGGAAGGTCGCATCTTTAGTATTATTCAGAATTTTCCAATTCGTAGCTAATGTCTTTATCTCGGATGAATCTGGTTCTGCATTGAGGTCTCCAGCTAAGAATACCGGTTTATCAGAATGATTTGCCAGCTCATTTATTATCTTTATTGATGTTATACGATCTTCTGATGTAAGCGAAAAATGGGTAGCAAAAACAATATATTTATCAAATTCGACCATGAGCAGTGCCCGTACTTCTTCCCGTCCCGGAAGAGGAATGTTTTTCCATGATAAAGGACGTTTTTTGGAAAGGATGCCAATACCATATTTACCTCCCTGAAAAGGTATAGCAGCACCATATATCGCATGCATTCTGGTGATGTCGGCTAGTTGTTTCAATACATCAGCCTTATTGCTTCGTTGTGTTACACTATCCAGTTCCTGTAAAGCAATAACATCGGGAGAAACTTTCTCTATAATATTTGCTATCCGTTGATAATTAGTTATTTCATCGAGCCCTCTTGCATTCCTAATGTTATACGACATTATCCTGCATGTGTTTTCTTCTCTGGGAAAAAGTACTTGTTGGGCATATAAAGTAAAAAATGAGATGAGGAAGAAAGTTAATACGATCAGTTTTTTCATGGCTTTGATTTTTGGACAAACAAAGCTACAAAATATTACAGGAAAGACAATTTTTATTAAATAGAAAAGGGCTTCTAATTTACTAATAATTCGGGTCTGTATTCAAAATGCATAGTGTCGTAATGATACCATTTTCCGCCCCATATAAAACCGTACTTTTCAAAAATATCTACTATTAGTTGCGGTATTTTATTTTTATACTCTAAATCAGTATCTTCAGATGTGCAGCGACAGTCCCATTGCCAATAATTAGAGTATTTTACATTCAGATCGATAGCTGTACCAAAACTATGAGAACTTAGTCTGTCTGTTCCTCTGACTTTGCGCCAGTTAAATGTTCCGGCACTATATAAATAATCTCTTAGCTCAGGATGTTTGTCTAACTCTTTTGAGATTTTCTGTAATTGTTCTGCAACACCATTGATATTTGTAATCCTTAATTTTTGGTTCACAAGTTTTGGACACCAAATAATTGTAACCAAACTTTTCTGAACTTCTGCAGAAGTAGAACCATACATCTTTTTTAATAATTCTTCATTTCGAATACGTCCCGGATCATAATTCTTCGGTATATGTTTAACTTCTCCCTTTATATATGGATAAGTGAATATATCTCCTATGTCATTACTATTCATCAGTTCATTATGAGACTTATTTTCTCCCTCTGAATAAGCTATTTTACTGCCATCTCTCAGTATTATGGAAGTTCCATCGTATCCTGTTATACTAGATGAATATGCTTCTAATAGTCTCTGAACTCCAACCGGGTAATTGGTTTGTGATTGACATACGACTAAGCATGTAAATAGTAGTATTATGAATATTGTTTGTCTCATATTTGATGGTCTCTATAATAAACAAATATAGAAAATAAAATAAGCCTAATCAATTCTGATTAGGCTTAGATATCGAGATTATAATCAAATTAATATGGATTTGAAGGATCTTCCACATCTATTCTGACAGCATAGAAATATGAACCTCCAAAATCAGGGACTGTTCTTGTATTACGCTGCATAGTCGTTGTATTAGTACTTGTAGTATTTCGAGGATTACTAGTCATTGCAACCACCCTGTAATAAGTAGTTTCTGTTATATTGACCATACGACTATAAGATGGTGTACAATACAAAAAAGTTGAAGTACTTCCTGTTGTTATTAACTCAGGGTTGGCTCCTCCTCGTCCTAATGATGTCCATGTTGGACTTCCACTGTTAGGGTTAGTGGTAGTTTTTTCTAATTGTAGCCATTGGTACATTAAGGCAGTTGCAGACACCATTCTTCCTGTATATTTAGCAAATATCATCCACTGCCCAGGTGATAATTTAAGATATGATGTCGTAATATTTTGATCGTTGCCATTCCAGAAAAAGGTATTATCACTTAATGTTCCCGTTTCAATTGTACCCATCGGTCTGACAGCACCCCAGGAAGTATTTCCATTTGTATCATCGCTTACCAGTAAATAACCGGAGCCTTTTGATGAATGCGGGTAATTTAAGGTACCTTTTACTCCTGTTCCTGCTACACTAGCATCTTCTATAGTTAAAAGATCCTGATTTACAGTAACCTTTTCGGCTGCCATACCAATATTTCGATTGGATGAATTCACATTCAGAGCGTTGGTATTAACTGTAAAAGCACCTGTTGCAGGGATAGTAAGATCAACTTCATCATTTTTTACTTTAACAGATCCTATCGAAAGCTGTTCGGATGTACCTGTATTATATTTGAAGCTAAAGTTGAAATCCTTCATGTCAATTTCTGTTGTTTTCGTTAAATCCCCACCCAGCTTTAACCCTTGTGGCGTAACTACACTTGTGATTGCATTGCTACCTGATATACTTGTGGCTGTTAGAGGTACCCATACACTGCCATCCCAGAATTCCATTCTGTTATCAGATGTATTGTATACAACGAGTGCTTGTGATTCGCTATTACCTATCATCGATGCACCGAGTGTGGTCATCTCACTTGATGTCATCCGCGGTAAATGTACTCCTCCATCACTACCCTCTACCTGAACAAGGGAAAAACTTGCAGGTTCTATATCTGATCCTATTGTAATCTGACTATATGATTTATTTACACATAGGAATGTAAATAATATGCTCAGTATATATATATTATATTTCATGATTATTTTATTTTGTATTATTATTTACCTGCTTCAATGATCGACATTGCGAAGAATGAAGGTGCATCATAGCTATAAGATAAAGATGTAGTATAATTCCTTGTTCCGCTTTCGAGAGTAAAATTTGTTTCTTCCGTAACATCTACAACATATACAAGATTGGGAAATGTTGTCCTGCTTGCATCATTCGAAGATGTTGGCTTTCCCATAACAGTCACTAATTCTTTTGTTCCTCCACTCGTTGGCTGCTTATACAAATATGTCCAGACATAGTTTACATTCTGAGCTGCAGTGCCTGTAGAAGTAGTGGCATAAGAAGCAAATATCATCCATTTTCCTGGAGTTAATGTTAGAGGAGTATCTGAGATCTGAGTTGTAGTCATATTCGTATAATATGTATCACTTGTCGAAGTTCTTGTGATACTTACACTTGATAGAAATGTTCCATATCTAAAACTGGTTTCGGGTTTTAATGGTGCCCAATAAGCATCACCATTATCCATAGAAACCATTGCATGACCAACAGTTACAGGATTGTCCCCGTTATCTCGGTACGAAAGATCTCCGTTTACTTGCACATTATTATTTGTCACCACTATAGAATTTCCAGTATCTGTTCCATCAGTTTTTACTGATTTAAGGGTGTAAATACCGGTACCACCTAGATATGGATTTAAAGTAATTGCATCACTTGTTACAGAAAGAAGATTCGTGTTTACAGAGAAACGGGATGGCTGAAAGCGGATGTTTCTGTTATCAATCTGTAATACGTTAGTATTAACAATGAATTTGCCTAATGTCGAGTTTGTTTTTAAATTCAGATTAAATGTCTTTAGGTTTATAGGCGTATCTTCAGCTAGATTACCTCCTAAACCGATATAGTTTGTATATTCCTTTATGCCATTTGTTACTGATAAAGATTGAGATACAGGAGCCCAGTCTGTCCCGTTCCAATATTCTACCCATCCGGTGTTAGTGTCATAGATGGTAAGTCCTCTAGCCAGAAGTTTTCTGGCTGCAGAAGATGAGGAATTGATATTGATAAGGCTTTTATTTGATATCTGAGGTAAGCGTAAACCTCCCGTAGTACCGTCAAGCTGTAGTACACTAAAGCTGGCAGGAACTTTATTCGACCCGGCAGTAACCTGAGCAAAGGTCTCGTTCACAGAAAATACTGTAAACAATAAAATTAATGTATATATATATAATTTATTCATAACTTTCATAATTTGTGTATAAGATTATTAGTCCTCACTTGCGGCTCTGTCACTTACCTTAACAGCTCTTAACTGGCTGGTACCTGTCCACCCTGCAACCATAGTCGTGTTAGGCATTGCAGTAGTCATCTCTACTCTGTATTGCCCTGCTGTTTCTACATTCAGTATATACATTATCTGAATAGCTGTATATGCTCCTGAGTTGGCATTAGTCGAAGTCCCAGTCTTAAGCTCGGCCAAGTTGGCAGTAGTAAATAAAGGTGAATATGTTCCACTGTTATTTCTGCAAATCCTGGTCCATACAAATTTATTAGCAGTACCTGATGTTGCATATGCATATGTATATGTATAAACCATTCCAGCTATAAGCCACCTTCCCTTTGATAATGTCAATGGATCTGTTATAGCCTGAAAAGTGAGGTTAGGTTCTGTGGTCGTCGAAGTTATTTTATCCTGATTACTTGGCGTACCATTCGTGCCATGATATCCCTGATTTCTGGTTATATTAAATGGTTGAATCTCTGTTGAAGGAGTTATATCTCCCCATCTGGCCAATCCTTTTGTATCAGCAGCAAATATAATCCTTCCTGCTTTTGGCTTGATTGCGTCACCGGCAGCACCTGATGCTACAGGATAAGTATAAGACAGTTTGCCTCCGGTACCAGCCATCGTTACTTTCCCTGTTGCAGCTGTAAATACGCCATTATTAACATTCAATCCTGTTGTTCCGACTATAGCATCTATCTGGCTTCCGGTAGAAGTTTTTGTTATTTTAATGACATCATTAGTTCCATTATTGATGGAAAAATTGGCATTACTGGCAGTCACATTTGTACTACCAATTTGTAATAGATCTGTATTAACAGTGAACAGGCCTGTAGTAGTTGTAAAATTCAATTTGTTTGCACCTTGTGATATTTCAGTGTCCTCACGTAGGTTACCCCCTAAAATAACATTTCCGGTTACGCCATCTTTTTCAATACCATTGTCAAAGGTCGGAGCTTTAGAGAGACCTTTCCAGTCTGCACCATCAAAGAATTCAATAGACCCTGTCTCTGTATTAAAAATCATCAATCCGCGGGCTGTCAGTTTTCCTGTTGCGTCTAATGTATTTGTCAACTGGTCTCTCTGATTAGTATCTAGCCTGGATAAACGTAATCCCTGGCTTGTTCCGTCAAGTTGCAATATAGCAAAATCCTCTGGTGGATTATTCGACCCCATGGTCACTTGAGCACTTGTATGCTTGGAACAGAATATGCCCAAACATAGTAATAAGTAAAGTTTTAGTTTCATAGTCAATTTGTCTTTGAAGCTTGTGGATATAATATACTTGTTGTCTTTATTGTTGTCTTTTTATCGTATGTAACTTCTAACGTTGCAAGTTGAGAAGTATGTAATCTTGTTGTCTGACCTTACGCTTAGGGCCTTATATAATTATATTAAACGTTTTTGTATTAAAAACAAATCCAACACCTGAGATTTCCTTTCAATACTTTCACAAGCTCTAGAACGAAAATAGGAGGGACAAACATTGAAGACAAATACAAATGTGAATAGTTTATGACATCTCCACTCATCTCCAGGCATTGAATTTGTATATTTATCTCTCTTGATAAAGGATAAAACATACTTTGATATACTAAAATTTTTATTAATTTTTTGCTGCTGAAATAATACAACTTTGTTTGATTTACCAATTACAAAATGTATTTGCTTCGCAATGTATACAAAGAATGTGTTAGGATAATTTTTTATAAATCTCATTTTTTGTTCCTAATAAGATAAATCTAACTATCAAATTCTCAATTTTTGATAAAATTTGTTTTTTTATAAAAATAGAAATTATGACCAATTCCTTTAGAGAATTGATTATAATATTTTCTTGAAAAGATAGTGTGTTCAACCCTAAAAGGCGTTTATTCCGCATTCTGTCTCGTCTAGATATTGTTGTTCTTGTTGTCTTGTCAAATGCAAATATATCTATTAAATTGTTATGAGGCAAGTATTTTGTCAAAAAATGACATTTTCATTTATGATTTACAACTTAAAAATACATTATTTTTATATAACGAAATTAAATAGTAGGTAAACTTATGCCTGTAATCTTGCGATACAAATCAAGGGCATAAACATCTGTCATACCCGAAACAAAATCCAGTATAGATAAGATACGCTGATAAAGAGAAGGAGCATCTTTTTCATATTGCTCGGGAATGCGGCTAAGTATCAATTGTGAGTATTTTGCATCAGGATTCTCTATTGCTGTTATAAATGTATCTAGTAGAAAACCTATAATACGGTGTCCGGCTAATTCAATATCTACCACATCTTTTGTTTTATATATCTTTTTGTAGCTGATATCCGTTGCTGCACGATAAGCTTTATCCGGTAAACTTGAAATGTGCTTGATTAATGAACTTTCAAACTTTCCATCCAGGATGGCAGGTTCGTTATTGATAAATACTTCTGCACATTCGTTTACAAGTAGTCCTATAACACTGGAACGCAGATAAGCAATTTGCTCATTAATATCACTCACAACCAGCATTGTTTTTTGCATCTTCTCTTGCCTCTCTTTATCAAAGAAGTCAAGAAACAGTTCCTTTGTCTGATCGGTAGTGAGTAAACCTAATTTATGAGCATCCTCTATATCCATTATTTTATAACAAATATCATCTGCTGCTTCTACAAGATAAACCAGTGGATGTCTTGAATATTTCAATGGGGTTTTCTGGATGCAATGCATTCCCAACTCGTTTGCAATCTGTCTGATATCATTCTCTTCCGATTCAAAAAAACCGAATTTCCCTTTACCATTTGCTGCAACTGATGAATATGGATATTTGATTATGGAAGCCAGCATCGAATAAGTCATCACAAATCCGCCTTTACGACGTCCGTTAAACTGATGGATCAGTAAACGGATTGAATTAGCATTCCCCTCAAAATTGGTAAAATCTTCCCAACGCTTACCTTCCTCTCTTATTTTTTTCTCCAGATGTTTCCCTTTTCCTTCCGAGAAATAACTTGATATTGCTGTCTCTCCGGAATGACCGAATGGTGGATTTCCCAGATCATGAGCTAAACATCCTGCAGCAATAATAGAGCTTATCTCTTCAAAGTCAGCTGTGGAATCAGGATATTTACGTCTTAATTCGCGGCCAACCACCACCCCTAAAGAGCGTCCCACACATGATACTTCTATGCTATGTGTTAATCTGTTGTGAACAAAAATACTAACAGGTAAAGGAAATACCTGAGTCTTGTTTTGGAGCCGGCGAAAAGGGGATGAAAAAATCAATCGGTCATAATCCCTCTGAAAATCAGTACGGTCATGTTGTTTGTCATCATGATACTGTTCCATCCCAAAACGTTTTGCTGATAAGAGCTGTTGCCAATTCATATTTATGTGATTTAGAGATATCAAAGATATAGTTTTTCGTTTATATCACACAAATCTATGTGTCGTAAACAGATGGGAAGCATGATGATGGGGAAAATAATCAATATTTTCATCTCATTTTATTCAAAAAATTGTCCTTGTGCAGTCCTGATTTTATTTCAGAAGAGTATAACATTCTTATTACTGTTTTTTCTTGTTCAGAGATGTAAAAAGGATGTTTGAGATAAATCTGTTCTGTTTCTGAATAAAATAATTCAGGTATTATGGATCGTCCTATTGTTATATAAAAAGGGTATATCCTCAATGGATGCTCCAGGCCCAGTACATGTTCAAATTCATGGAGAAGAGTCTGGGTATTGGCACCTTCTCTGACATATACGCTGGCAAAATTAATTTCCCACGAAGAATCTGACTCTTTATTCTTCTGGGTAAGACCTTTCAAAGCAACCGGTACATTTGCATGATAATCGGATAGTCTAACCTTGTCAACTTTTCTGTATACATATACATTTCCATTATTCCACACACGTTCTATTTTTAACGGAGCTATTAATGGCCCCAATATAGCAATTACAGAGTCAACCTCAGCTATCGAGCTACTATTCAGTCTATGTGGTTCTTTTATTTCTACCTTTATGTCTGTACTCCATTTCCTTATTCGTTCACCATTTCTGTTAAAGGCAATATCACAAAACAGGTCAAATTCATTATTAGTATATCCAATAGCTTTGAACGACTCACTATTAAAGCTTTCAGCCTTCTTGCTTTGTTCATCCCGGTATACCCATATACTAATGAGTAGTATCACTGAAAAAGCGGAAAATATTACTATATATTTAAGTAGTCTGCCATTCATTCAGCTAAATTACAGAAGAAAAAACATTAATCGTAAAGTTATCTAAAAAATAACCTCCGAGGGTTCGGAGGCTGAGGAGGATTATAAAGTTTGCTTCGGCTGGAAATCTGGATCAATGATCCCGGACTTTGCATCATTCCGTCCAAAAGCAATTTGTGTACTTAATATTAACACTTCATTTCACTTCAACTATTCTTTTAGTTTCAGGTAATGGCATTTAGAAAAGTGTAAAAAAATTACTCAAATCTTTGATTATAATGCAAATATAGATTAATATAATTGAAGAAAAAAGTTAAAATTATATAGGTTGATTTTTTTTATATCTATAAAATCTGTATTACATTCATTTGAAGTAAGTTATTAATAAGTTAATGTCAGGAGGGATTGCTATATTTTTTTTTATACATATATGCCGGTTAAGTAAGTGCTTATTTGATAGTTTATTACTATATTGGCGAGATATATTTTCTTTTTTATATATTTACAAAGAAACTAAAAGAAAAAGAAAGCTTATTTACGAATTTACCTGATATTTTATTTTTGAAAACACATAATAACACATGCTCTGAAAGTTTATTTATCAATAACGGATAATTAAATATGAAAAAAATTATTATTTTACTTTTTATAGCAACTATATCCTGCAATAAAAATCAAACAGCAAATAACGGAAATGTAATTATTGATTCGATTTGCCTTGCAGATAATAAAGTTCCTTTAAACTGGGATATTCAAGAAGTTCCGCAATCTCTGAGTGGTTATACTCCGGAAATGGTTACTGGTAATTGGAAGGGAGATGGGAAAACAGATACATTGTATGTATGTTATTATAGCCGGGTTCTCAATAGAGCGATAGCTTCTCCATTGTTTTTATATGGAGATAAAATAAGTTATGATGAATTGGTGGAGCGGACAATGAAACTAGATCCCGTAATCTATATTATCAACAAAAATAATGTAACGGATACTGTTACTACTATTGATGCCGGAGGACAACTGTTTGGTCTGTATTTTATGGATAATAAAGGAGATCTGGATGGCGATGGAGGCGATGAATTACTATATTTAGTCAATTATGCAGATTGGTCGAGTACCAATACATATTATATTTTCAGCTATAAAGAAAACAAATGGAATAATCTTTTTGATTTTCCTGTTTGGGAATGGCAATTTGAAAACGGAGATGAGAATGTTATAAAAAAGATGCCTGATCATAAGATAGAGATCACATTTCGGAATGAGGAGGCGATGGAGGAAACAAAAATTGTAGATCTAAGCAAAATAAGAAATAGTAGTATTATAAATTAAAAAGCCCGCAACCTCACGTCGCAGGACTTTCTCATACCTTAACACAAACTTTACAAAACTACATAGCCTATAACCACATATAATAATATTATGTTCAGGCTATTTAGTTAATTAACTAAGTTTTTAATATTTATTGGGGGTTGGTATTTACTTCACCAAAGAATCCGTTTGTTTTGAATTAATTTATATCAAGGTTATTTTGCAGTATATTAGATGTTTAATAAAGCATGATATTTTATAGTCTTACGAGAGGAGTATTTAAATTGTAAAATTATCTTATATAAAGAGGTCTTTGATATCGTATAGGAAAAAAGTAACAAATAAAACATATTCGGAACTGTTACCTTTGTTACTTTTTTAAGAATTACTAAGAGAAGCGTAATAGCTAACAAGAAAATGTGACACTTAAAAATGTATCATAAAAGTGTCACTTTTGTTACTTTTTTCAATTTATGCATTCCTGTCCCTTTTCTTTACTCTTACTGCATCACCTGCATCCGGAGCAAGTTTGGTAAAGCCATATAGTGAGATTATTCCAAGGGCGGCTACAAATATGAACGCAAGACGAAAGTCGGCTACAGTGTAATGCTCGGTATGTCCATTTATCATATTGGAGAATCTGAGGAATACAGCTCCCATTGCAATACCCATACCTGTCGACATTTGTTGTACTGTACTATATAATGTATTCGCTGCAGTCATGCTTTTTTGAGGTATTTCGGCAAAAGCTAATGTTGTAATGGCGCTAAACTGCATGGAGCGGAACATACCTGACAAGAACATAACTACTACGATCAATATAACAGGGGTGGTTGGTAGCAGCAAGGCCGTGAAGAATGTAAACAGTGCAACCAGGAACCCGTTAGCGACCAAAACCGTGCGGAAATTGTAATGCCTCATTATCCAAATTGTAGCAGGTTTCATCGTCAGGTTACCAGCCATAGTTGCCAAAAACAGCATACCCGATTGGAATGGATTTAATCCAAAACCTTCCTGAAACATCAGAGGGACAAGGTATGGAGCTACTCCAATCACCATACGGGAAAGAGAACCTGTAAATATTGTAATTTTATAAGTAGGTATCTTCACAATTGAATAATCTATCAGAGGATTAGAGATATGCTTTGAGTAGCGGATATTGAATAATAGCAGACATACACTAATAATGATAATTATAGCCGATACATAATAGGGGACTTCTGAACGGCTAAGCAGTTCTACTCCATACATGAATCCTGCCAGGGCAAGTCCGCTGAAAACAAATCCGACAGCATCGAATCTCCGCTTAGGTAAGCCATCGTCTTTTTCTTCGGGTATAAAATGCCATGCTAAAACAACACATATTATACTGATAGGGATATTCAGATAAAATATCCAATGCCATGACCAATATGTTGTAAGATATCCGCCGACTAAAGGGCCTAATATAGGGGCAACAAGTGCAGGCCAGGTAATGTAGGCCATTGTTGTTACTAAATCTTCCTTCGTTGAAGACTTTAATACAGCCAGACGTCCGACAGGGGTCATCATAGCTCCGGCCATTCCCTGAAAGATGCGGAACATCACAAATTGTGTAAGTGATTGGGATATACCACATAATGCGGATGCCAGTATAAATAGTATTACTGCTGTACAGAATACTTTCCGGATTCCATATCTATCTGCTATCCATCCACTTACCGGGATAAAGATTGCTAGGGCTATAAGATATGATGTGACCCCCGAACTCAGGTGCACAACATCTGTTCCAAAAGAGCGGGCCATAGCCGGAATCGCAGTGTTTACTGCAGTAGTATCTAAGCCCTGCATAAAAAATGCTATGGCAACTATTAATGCTACGGTATGTGATTTGCTTAATTTCATTTTATGGTAAAATATGTGCAAAGGTAATTTTTAAGATGTGAAATATTTAATAATAATCAGAAATAGCAGGGTAGGGTGTAACAACCTTTGCCTAGGTAAAAACACTTAAAATGAGTAAATTGTTTAAAGAATAGTTTCAGCTTTCTTCCTGTGTAATTAGTTTTTCCATCGTAAATGGTACAAGGCCGGTAAAGGCCTTTTTACGGTATTGGCAGTCCTTTACAGGGCATACAGCACAATATTTTTCGAGGCAGGAATCTGAATGTATAGAAATAAGTGCGCCCTGAGGAAATAATTTGACGAGGCACATTCTCAACTCTTCGCAAGATTGATGTCCCTCTGTTATGTTGTAGTACCAGGGTAGTGTAAGGTCACAGTCGATAAAATAGTCGCCTCCATATTTTAGTACTTTCAGGTTGTGGATATCGATCCAATCTTGTTTCCGGTTTTCACTGATTGATTTGGTTATTATTTCCAATGCTTCTTTATCAGCTGTATCAATCAGGTTGTTTATAGTTTTGCGTAAGATACTTATTCCGGTAAAGGATATTATGCCGCCAAATATTATGGCCAGAGCACTGTCTATCCAGGCTAATCCGGTAAAGTAAAGCATGATTAGTCCGACAACTAACCCAATTGTAGAATAAGTATCAGATTGTAAATGTTTACCTCCGGCGACTAGAGCGATCGAATCATATTTTTTCCCTTGCCGTATGCTATACCATCCCAGTAGATAGTTAACAACTCCTGCGGTGGCAATAACAACAATACCTATATCTAATTTTTCGATAATTGACGGAGTAAATAGTCGTTGTATACCTTCATATATAATTACACCTCCGGCTATAAATATAAGGATACCTTCTATAGATGCTGAGATTAATTCTATTTTGCCATGTCCGAAAGGATGGTCCTCGTCTTTAGGTTTTGCGGCCTGACGAATAGCGTAAAGACTGATAAATCCTGCAGTGACATTTACAATACTTTCCATAGCATCCGTTAATATACCAACAGAATTGGTCAGAAAGTATGCCGTAAATTTGCCAGCCATCAATATAACGCCGCAGGTTACTATTATGGTTTGAACGCGTTGTTTTATCTTATCAGGATCTGTATTCATTTTATATGTAGATTTAAATATAGAACCATTTTCTTATTGATAAGTTTAGTCTGCTGAATCGAAAGTAAAAGGTAATCTATTATCACCCCAGATACACTTTTTTATAGTTTCACCATCATATGTGGTCCACGTACCCACATAAGTACGGTTATTATATAAGTTTCCTCGGTTAAGCCTTTCATCCAGTTTGATTTTCTGAATCTTTGGATTAATTCTTATAGTGGCTTTAAAAATTCCTCTGAAAATACCGGGGTGTTCCTGTCCCTTATTTTCAAAGAATTCATATTTGGCGAAAATAATCCCTTGACCCGGATAAACCCGGTCGGCCATATACTTATATACGGACAAAATTGTAATCTTACCTTCAAGCTGACAGATGACTCCTTTCATGTCGGATTTTCCTACTATATGGAAAGCCAGACTGTCACTATCTATCTTTTCAGTCTTGGTAATATGTATTTTTATCTGTTGATTATCTTTGTCAAATATCCCATTCTGCCCGGAGTCTCCGGTGCAGAATATATCCGGCTCGAAACTGTATTTACTGACATCTATAAGAAATGCATTAGCCTCAGTTCGTTTAGTTTCCAAAAATAGAAAATCTTTACTAAAGTCGATCTGATCAGGACTGTAGTATTCAGATAAATTATTATTTCTATAGGGGTTTGGATAATATATATTATCCATCTGAATTCGGGGTATACTGTCGTTAGTATCTATTTGTGCATTTCCATAAATGGAGGAGATTATAAATATCAATAACCAGGATATATGCTTCATCACAATCTTTTTATATTAGCTTTTATAACCTTCAATCAATTTAACGGCTTCGGTGAAACCAGAATCGATTGCTTTATCCAGAGGTGAGCCGTCATAAGATATCATCAGCCCCTTAAATTTGTATTTGGACATAAAATCGAAACCATTGGCTAAAAGCAGTTCTATAACCGAAAGGTATCTTTTCTTTATTACGTCTAGGTAAGTTCCTTTATTGCATATCCAGAAAAGTGTCTCAGGTTTTTTTCCGGTTTTACCCATGATAACATTCTTATCAGCACCATGTGCAAGCAGTAACTGAGCAATATCGGGATTTCCCCGCCAACAGGCTTCTTTAAAGGCTTCCGAAAAATGGTCTGAACTTATCCCATTTTCAATCAATGTTCTGGCAGCTTCAATGTTTCCTCCATTATTTGTCGTGTATATCAGCGCACTACGCTTGTCACTTGCCAAAGCATTTACATCAAGTCCTTTGCTTATCAGATATTCTATCATCTGGCGACTACATCTTAAACAAGCCAGATGTATCATAGTAGTTCGGTGTGTTCCTAATGTATGTATATCTGCACCGGCATCAATGAGGAAATGTGCTAAATCCTCATATCCTCGTTCTATTGTAATAGCAAGAGCCGTATTGCTGGCAACGTCTTTTATTTCCAGGTCAGCCCCTGCTGTAAGTAATAGTTTTACAATTTCAATATTATTATCATCACATGCTATATGTAGAGCAGTTCCAAAATAACTAGCTTTCTTATTCAGTTCTGTAGGTTTGATATTTTCGAGCTTCTTCTTTACTTGAATAATATCATTTATAGCACAGGCATAGTTAAGTGTTTTTTCAAATCCTTTTTCTCTTAGTTGCCTGTTTCTTTCTTCAATACGATTCTTCATTGCCCCTGATTCCATAAAGTTATAATCAAAGATAGAAAAAATAATTCTCGGTTCACATTCTTGATAGTACTGTTTCCCAATTTATTAAATATTGTATCTTTGTACCCTTTAAGATAACTTAGTAAATCTTTAGATGCAAAATAAGCTTCACCTATTAATAATATTTCTATTAATATCTTTCTCTGCACAAGCACAGTTTGCTATACGGTATCAGGTTGCACCCCCCAAGCCTGCAGACTCTCTTGATATAGCTTATTATTCCAAAAAAAATGGATGGGGAGCTGCTGCTCAGAATTTCACTTTAAATATGGGGATATGGGGATTTGATCGGTTTATTATGAAAGAAGAGTTTGCATATATAAATATGCATACAATAAAGAAAAATCTTTCTCACCGTTTTGTCTGGGACAATGACCAGATGGGTACAAATATGTTCCTGCATCCATATCATGGTAGTTTATACTATAATTCAGCTCGATCGAGAGGTTATAATTACTGGCAGTCAGGACTTTTTGCATTTGGCGGTAGTGCTATGTGGGAATTGTTTATGGAAAATGAATACCCATCATTCAATGATATTATAGCTACACCTATAGGCGGATTGTCTCTTGGGGAAGTACTATATCGTACATCAGATTTAGTTCTTGATGATAGAAGAGAAGGTACGCACCGTTTTGGGCGAGAGCTAGCCGGGTTTCTGATTGCTCCAACCAGAGGTCTTACACGTATCCTAAATGGTGATGCCTGGCGTAGACGGTCTACATCCGGAAAACAATTTGGAGTACCTGATGTAAGTGTTGAATTATCGGCCGGAGTACGCATTCTTGAATTAAAAGGAGAAATTCTGGACAAGGGGGTAGGGGCTGCAATGGATATAAATATTGAATATGGTGATCGATTTTCGGATGAAAATGAGAAGCCATATGATTATTTTACTTTTAAGAGTAATCTGAATATTCATAGTTCTCAGCCAATGCTTAGCCAATTAAATATAATCGGACGGCTATATGTGACCGATCTGGTAGATACAAAAAATGATTTTTTAAGTTTGGGATTTTATCAGCACTTTGATTATTATGATTCGGATACAATATCTGATGTTTCGGCGAAGATCCCTTATAAATTCTGCACCCCTGCATCCTTTGGTACAGGGCTTATTTATCAGAGCAAGCGTGTAAGAAATGTAGGATTTGATGCATATTTACATGCTAATCTGGTTTTATTGGGAGGTGCGTTGAGTGATCACTATGTAGTGGATATGCGTAATTATAATCTGGCTAGTGGTTTTAGCACAAAGGCTGGATTCAACCTTACATATAAAGATCGGATCAGTTTGTCCGGAAATTACGAAATATATCGGATGTTTACTTGGAAGGGATATCCACAGGATATAGACTGGGACACTATCGATGTACATGAATTCGATTATCAGGGAGATAAGTCGCAGGCTATACTGCATGCTATAAGCCTTAGGGCGGATGTGAAGTTGAGAGATCATCTTTTCCTTACAGGTATTGTATATAATTATACCCGTGATACGAACTATAAATATTTTGATGATGTTTTTTCTCAAACATCAGAAGGACGCTTAATGTTAACTTATAAATTTTAAAGAAATGATTATATCAGAAGCACCATATGAAGAAGTACTGGCTATGCGTCAACAAGTAATGTATCCTGACAAAAGTATTGAATTTGTAAAACTTCCCGACGACGATATGGGGCTGCATATCGGCGTATATGAAAACGAAGAGTTAATGTCAGTGATGTCTGTCTTCTTGCATGGCAGGGAAGTGCAATTTCGTAAATTAGCTACCCGTACTGATATGCAAAGGAAGGGGTATGCATCTGCATTGATGCAATGGCTTACAGACTATGCTAATGATATGAAATTTGATCGTTTATGGTGCAATGCCAGAACTAATGCCACAGGTTTTTACAAAAAGTTTGGATATAAAGAAACTGATAAGTCTTTTGTTCAAAATGGCTATGACTATATAATAATGGAGAAAACATTTAATCCCTAATTTTTGAAAAACTTTTATAGCAAGTTATAATCTCTATTTCCTAAAATATAGCTTTTGCTAATGGAAGATATTGAATCTTTTGCTAAAGACGATACGATATGTTCTCCTAATCTGTCAGACTAGATAAGTTCAACACTAAAGTTGTCCGACAATTGTCAAAACGAATGCCAACAATTCTTATCATTCCAGCTTATCTGTTTACATTTTATTCCTAGAGCCTTTCAATTAAAGCTTTTCATATTTTTCATTTTCATGACGAAAAAGGAAAAGGCTAACCTATTAATCTTATTTAACAAAAAGAAGCCTGCAATATAATTTTAAAATATTTAATTTTGTACAATCGAATTTTAAGAAATTAAAATGATGAATGAAAGTTTAAAATTAAAAAACCAACTCTGTTTTCCGATATATGCTTTATCGAGGCAGATAACCGCAATATACCGTCCCCATTTGGAAAAATTAGGACTTACATATCCCCAATATCTTGTACTTATGGTTTTATGGGAACGCAAGTCTGTTACAGTAAAACATCTGGGTGAATTGTTATGGCTAGATAGTGGAACGTTAACACCTTTGCTGAAAAGGATGGAAGCTAATGGGTTATTAATAAGAAAACGTTCGAGTGCAGATGAGAGAGTGGTAGATATTATAATATCGGATAAAGGCAAAGAATTGGAGAAAAAAGCGGAGTCAATTCCTCCTGCAATAAAAAAAGCCTTAGAAACAAATGACGAGCAGTTAGTTCTATTACGTGAACAGTTGAAGTCATTATTAAAAATAACAGGAAAATGTAATGATAACCTGATATAAATTATCATTCATACTAAAATAAAGAATAACAAAAATAAGGAATAAAATGAGCTTAATAGACGCACTACAATGGAGATACGCAACAAAAAAATTTGATTCGGCGAAAAAAGTTGATCAAAAATTAGTAGATGAAATCATTGAAGCAGCATGGTTGGCACCAACTTCATCAGGTTTACAACCTTTTGAGATCTTCGTAATTACAAATCAGGAAATAAAAAACAAGATAGTACCAATTGCATTCAATCAGCAACAAATAGCAGATAGTTCTCATTTATTGGTATTTGCTGCATGGGATAATTATACAGAAGAACGTATAGATACAATATATAAATATATTACTGAAGGCCGGGCACAGGACCCTAACCAATATAAAGATTACACAGACAGGCTGAAGAAGGCCTATTTACGTCGTCCGGCCGAAGTAAATTTCGAACATGCTGCCCGTCAGGCATATATTGCTTTTGGTTTTGCAATGGCGATGGCTGCCGATCTGAAAATCGATTCTACCCCAATGGAAGGATTTGATAATGAAGCATTAGATAAATTATTAAAATTGAACGAACGTGGGCTTAAAAGTGTTACAATATTACCTTTAGGTTATCGGGATTCAACAAATGACTGGTTGGTAAACCTGAAAAAGATTCGTCATCCTAAAAAAGATTTTCTTATTGAAATAAAATAAAACTATTAACAAACAATTAAAAACAAAAATTATGTCACAAGTAACATTTAAAGGTTCTCCAGTAAATATTAGCGGACAACTTCCGGCAGTAGGCACAACAGCCCCTGAATTTGTTTTGGTTAAATCAGACCTGTCTGAAGTATCTCTAAAAGACCTTAAAGGAAAGAATGTAATTCTTAATATTTTTCCTAGCCTGGATACAGGTGTTTGTGCAGCATCAGTACGTAAGTTCAACAAAGAGGCTGCTAATCTTCCCAATACAGTAATACTTGCTGTTTCAGCAGATTTACCATTTGCAGCAGGACGCTTCTGTACAACAGAAGGTATTGAAAATGTACACCCTGCATCAGTTTTCAGAAATCCTGAATTTGCTAAAGCATATGGTGTATTGACTCTTGATGGTCCATTGAAAGGTCTACTTGCCCGTTCGGTTGTTGTTCTTGATACTGAAGGGAAAGTACTTTATAATGAACTGGTAGCAGAAACTACTAACGAACCAAATTATGATGCAGCAATTAATGCTCTGAAAAAATAATATTTCAGCTAATAATAGAAAAGGGTTTTGCAATTTGCAAAACCCTTTTTATTTACTATAAATTAAGGAATCCAATTTATAATTCCATTATTAGGATGATTTTTCTTCCATTCTAAAAACTCATCATATGTTTTAATGCCATCCTGAATAACAGCCTTGTAATATTCTACCCCTATTATCTTTTTTCTTTCAGGAGTTTCATTCTTCAAGTTCAATATAGTCAGCCTTGTTTCTGGCGTTAACACCTCGCATATACGGTCGGCCATCTTCTCAAAATAACCGTCATAAAAAGACCCTTTCAGTATATGGATCATGTCTAATTGCCATAATTGTTCATCTTCATCAAGGTACCATGCATGCCATTCTATACATTTTTCATCTGTATCTATTAAGTTGTTGTACTCGATGCGTTTTATAAAAGGATTTTCAGCAAGTTTCCTCATGGCTGCAAAACTGTCAGAAATATTCAGGGAGTCTGTATATATGTGAAAATCGATATCACGATGTTTCATTAAAAGTCCCATCTTTAAAGAACCGACAAGATTTATTTTTGCCCCTACCGACTGCCATATATTGATTACATCGGAATCATTTATGATTTTCCATGCACGTTGTTCATTCCGCTTTGCTATTTCTAAAATATGCTCCATGGATTATTTATCCAATCTCTTTTTTATAACTGCGGGGTTTCCTGCGACAACACAGTTATCTGGTATATCTTTTGTTACTACACTCCCTGCACCTATTACCACGTTATTACCAACAGTTACTCCGGGCAGAATGCTCACACCCGCACCTATCCATACACTATTGCCTATAGTAACAGGATATGCATACTCCAGACCTTCATTTCGTTGTATTTCATCTAAAGGATGCCCTGCAGTATAAATGCCTACATTAGGTGCAATAAAAACATTATTTCCTATACTTACTTTCGCTCCATCCAGAATAACCAGATTCATATTAGCAAAAAAATTCTCTCCAACTTCAATGTTATATCCGTAATCGCAATAAAAAGGAGGTTCAAAAATGAATTCATTTCCAGTCTTATTTAGCAATAGCCTTAATATTTGCTTCCTTTCATCTTGCTTTTTAGGATGCAGATTATTGTATTCATAAAGTATTTCTTTTGCTCTCTGCCTGTCGGCAAGAATTTCCTGATCGGAATTTGCATCATACAAAAGACCTCTTTCTGCTTTCTCTTTTTCAGTCATTATTCTATTGTCTATGATTAATCTGAGTCTATTACAAATCCATACTTAGACGGATCATATGGCGGCATTCAATACCATTCTCGAAAATTGGCTCATCATAATGTTTCCTGAAAAAATCGAAATCAACATGTACAATTGAAAAACCGCATTTCTGATAAAGTGCCATTTGTCCTATTCCGGCATTACCGGTACCAACTTCAAGTACCTGATAATTTCCATCCCGGGCAACAGTTATTGCGTGATCGATAAGTTTTCTGCCTAATCCCTTATTGTGGAATGCCTCATCAACAGCCAGATTTACGAGTTCAATCGTAAAAGGCCGGGTAGGGAGTAAAACATAAACTCCGATTATTTTATCATTTGATAGACCTATATAGCAAGTCCCTCTGTTTAAATAGTCATTTACAGCTTCTTTTGATGGATCAGCCAAATATAGCAGGTCGAAAGGAACAGGTTCACTTTTATCAAGTTTTCTTATTTCAAGTTTCATATAATTAATTTATAAAATACAAATATATCTCACAATAATAAAAAAGCAGCAATTTCAAAACGAAATCGCTGCTTCTTTACTATGTTATTTTCTAGAATTTATATCCTACAGTTAATAAACCTCGGAAAGAGTTTGTTTTAAGAGTTGCTTTTTCAGCCCCGTTAAAAGCATACAAGTCATCCTTTTGAGTTTTCATTACAAAAGCAATATCTGTATAGAAATAGCCGACTTCTCTGTCATCCGAACGCCTTTGAGGAATAAACTGATACCCTAAGCCATATGTAATATAGTGTGTGTCTCCATCAAATGCATATTGTGTAACAGGGCGAGGATCTGTGGTAACTTCTTCTCCGCTATTTTTTATAGTTGTTTCAAAAGGGCTTTGTACCCAGGAATAACCTACACGACCAAGAAACTTACTTGTAAAACGATATTCTAATCCTACGCGAACAGATGATGACATTCTAAAATCATTTTTAATATACTCATTCGGGTCTGGAGATAGAGTATTACTATTGCGATCATGTAATCTCATATTGTTTTTGTAATTAGTCAACTCATAATCAGCACTAATAATAGCTTTGGAAGCAATTACTCCGGCTAGACTGAATGTCCATTTATCAGGTGTGCGCAGCTTGTAGTCATAAACTGCATCTTCATCTCCATCGTAGCTTAAGACTTCCCCTGGGGCATAGTCCTGACCTAAATTAGCTCCTTGTACACCTGATAAGTTGTGTACCAAATCAGCAGCGAAATGATCGGTCATTTTATACCAAGTCGGTGAATGGTAAGATAGTCCGATACGAAGTTCCTGTACCGGTTTTACAATTATTCCGGCTTTAACCTGCCAGCCTGTCCCATCTGTTCTATCCCAGTTGTATAAATCAAATCTACGATTATCTGCAATACCACCGTTACCGTCTAACATATACTCCGTATATTGAGAATAAAGACGGTAGTTTATATCAGTCATTGATATAGTAGCACCAACATTTACTACATCTGAAATAGATGCACCTATGTTAAAATCATATGAGTCGATAGCACCTTTTTCCTGTACGAATAAATCACTGGATACAGGAATATTATCAGGTATCGCTGTCGAGTATTTTCCTGTCGATGTTTCGTTCACTAAGAAAGAATTATATCCCAGTACTGTTAACCAGTCCTGATTGTTCCAGACATTCCATTGATCATTTCCTTTTAGTGCTATATTATCACTAGAGATACCATTACTGGTTGCCCTTCCTGCAATATAATCTGTTAATGATTGAGTATAATCACCTCTCATTAGATATTGACGGTCAAAACTTTTCAAACGATTATAAGAAAATCCTATATTTAATGTAGGTACAACATCACTATTCAAAGGGAAAACAGTAACAAAGGCTAAATTATCAAACGTAAATTTAAATTTGTTTTCACTGTCTTTTCCAACGTTTAGCTCTGCCTGTGACTTCGTATTCTGAAAATTAATAGTAGTCACAATTTCTGATTTTTGATAAACTCCTATACCTGCAGGATTAATTGCAATACCGGAGATATCTCCACCTAAGGCGCCAAAAGCTCCTCCCATAGCTACAGAACGGGCTGTACCGGTCAAATCATTTTTTGAACATTTATAAGCATCCATCTCATTCTGGGCATTGATAGTTGCAAATGAAAATAGAGATGCTAACATTAAGAATGATATCTTTCTCATAATTATAATATCTAACGTTTGTATATTTCCTTAAAAAGCTGTTCCAGTTTTATTCATTGAAACAGCTTTTTTAGTATTTTCAGTTTTTTAGTTTCATAATTTATCGACGTCCGCCACCGCTTCTGCCACCTCCACCACCGGAAGAACGACCAGAGGAAGAACTTCCTGAACTGTAAGAGCCTCTAGAAGAACTGCTTGAAGGACTACTGTAGCTTGAACTCCTACTTGACGAAGAACTGCTGCTATTATAGCTAGGACGTGAACTAGAACTACTTGATCTACTTGATGAGCTACTGTTATAGCTAGGACGTGAACTAGACGAACTATTATAACTTGGACGCGAGCTACTGCTGCTTGATCCACTGCTGTTATAGCTTGGACGAGTAGATGGCCTTGAACTTACACCTGAACTGGAGGATCCTCTGCCAGTCGAAGAACTACCACTATTGTAGCTAGGGCGTGTAGTCGGTCTTGTACTTACACCACTAGATGAACCTCTACCTGTTGAAGTTCCGGTATTGTAACTAGGACGAGTTGTCGGTCTTGTGCTTACACCACTAGATGACCCTCTGCCCGTTGATGTTCCTGTATTATAACTAGGACGTGTAGTTGGTCTTGTACTTACCCCTGTAGATGAGCCTCTGCCACTTGAACCATAAGATGGACGAGTACCTACAGATGAGCCTCTACCTCCTGTTCCGTATGATGGGCGAGTGCCAACTGACGAACCTCTACCTCCACTGTATGATGAAGAATATCTTCCTGATGAACTACCATAACGTCCGCTAGATGCTGAATAGCGTCCACTGGAGCCATATCCGTAACGTGGTCTTCCTGAGTATGAGTAATTAGAACGATGGTGATGGTGTCCGCCATACCAGCCGCCGCCATACCAGCCAGCATACCAACCGCCGCCATACCAAGGCCTGTTCCATCCCCAATTGTACCAAGGTCTGCTCCAACCCCAGCCCCAACTGCCATAATACCATGGATCATACCATCCCCATGAGTATGATGGATAATACCATGGATCGTACCAAGGATAATAACTATTATAATAGCCACCTCCCCAGCCCCAGCCAAGATTTACATTAAAATTCCATCCACGATTACGATAATAGTTGCTATACGAATCATTTACGACATATACATTTATTTCGTTATCGCTTGAGATTTTAACACTATTAGCGGGATCATGGAATTTTACAATACGATCTGTATATTCATAGTCCTGATATTGATCATCATATACCAGTGAATCTTCAGCATATTGAGTATTTTCATATACACTAACATTTCCACCTCTGCGGTTGTAAGCATCAACATCGATGTTAACATTTCCTGTCGATTCCAATGTTATGTCACCGTTATCTTTTACAAGAAGGACCCTGGATTGATCCACTTGTTTTTGAGGCGCAGCTTTCTTTACTTCTTCTTGTTTGTTATTTTTAGATTTAGAAGTAGCATAGATGTCATCCCATTCCTGCGCAAAAGCAAAGAACGGCATCGCTGACACCAAAACCGTTAGTAAAACTTTTTTAACCTTCATAATCTGCTCTCCTATTAATTATAATTTGTAATCTTAGTTGTATTTTGTGTAACTTACTGTAAATAATGGGCCTATCTCATTATAATCTTTAGACTGTATAACCTTCAAAAGGTTTAATGCATAATGTAAAAAATCTCAAAAAAGAGATATAAAACAAATATACGACTTTTATTTTTCAGATCAATACCTTCTTATGGTAAAGATGCTGAAAGACAAGTCAATGTTGCGTTCTATTATGTTAAAAATAGTTACAAGTAAATTGGCTTTGATTCTCTAAAGAATATACTTAACCCTTCTTTTGGGGTGAAAATGAAATAATGACTTCTTCAAATCCCATAGCTTCTAATATAGGCTTGAGTAAATTGACAGTATTGTCGCGGCTCTGACTAAGCATATCCAATTGTCTGGCTTTCTCATCTAATTGTTTTTCGGCAAAAGAGTATGCTTCATCTACTATTTTGGTGGATTCCCATAGGCCAAACTCCATATTGTAGATGCGTGATTTAGAATGATCGATTTTTACATGGCATATTTCAGGTGAAGGTAATTGCAAGTGTATGGTTTTATCTGTAACTTTTATATCTTCAGGTTTCAGTTTGGTAAGATCAACACAACAAATGACTTCACCCGAAACTACAAGTGCAGTTTTAGCATTAGGCAGCCATCTCCGCACTTTCTTATATTCCATCATGTCCTGTATACTATATCTAGTTACTTCCAGATTTCCCAGGCTTTCAACCTTCTCAAGTACCATGCTGTGGGATATTTGCACAGTACTGTTTTTCTTTTGGGCAATAAGGTACATTACCATTATTCCCAGTATGATTCCTATGATAAGTATAAATATTTGAGATCTTAATTTTGTTGTCGCGAAGCCACTTGCCATATTCTTCTTTTTTAAACTATAATGTAAATATACTGAAAAATAATTTTTGGAATATTTGCTTATGTTTTTTTATTGTTTGTATAAATCTCTGTTAATAGATATCTTAACATACTTTGTGTAAATATTCGATTTGTGGTATTTCCAGTCATACTTAATTTCTGTAATTTCGCGCAACTTAAATTATAAATAAAAATATCATGAACACAATGCCCAAAGAACACATTGCATGGTGTTATTATTACCGATAAAAATGGACATATCAACTTTTTATTCAAAACGTGCCAAGCGGTTGCTGCTACCATTTATATTTTGGTCATTGATGCTGCCTGTTCTCTATTTTCTTTATGTAAATTCCGGAATAAAGATTCTAAGTCCTAATATTCTTACAGAGAATTATACTATAGGATTGACTTTGCAGAAATTGTATACATTTATTTTTAATTTTAATTATGACACTACACCTCTGTGGTATGTATATATGTTGATTGGCCTTTATTTGTTTATGCCTATAATCAGTTCCTGGTTGAAGCAAGCCTCTAAGAAGGATATTCAGTGGTTCTTACGGATCTGGATTATAAGCATGTGTCTTCCTTATCTGCAAATGTTGGCTCCATATCTGGGTTATACGGGTAATAATGGAAACATGGGTATTCTTGGAATATGTGACTGGAATGAATATGGTATGTTCTATTATTTTTCCGGTTTCCTTGGGTATCTGGTTTTAGCATACTATCTGGTTCAATACCCTCTCGATTGGAGTTGGAAACGTACTCTGACTGCTGCAATACCTTTATTTCTTATTGGTTATGTTATTACTGCCGGTGGTCAGGTACGCTATCTAATACAACCTTGTAGCTTGACAGGGCTAGATCGTCTTGAAAAGTAGCAGTTAAATAAATCATCTTTCCAATAACCAAAATATCAGTTCGATTGGGATCTGTATTTTTTGAGTCATTGATCTTAATAGACTGACCTTCATAAACTATAGTGTCATCAAAATTGAATCTTACATTTGAAATTACCGGCTTTTCATTGTCATCATTATCATCAGATCCGGAACAAGACGAGAACCATACTGATGGAACAATTATGAATAAGATGAAGATCAGGCAAAAATTTCTCATTTCTATTTTTGTTGAGTTTCTGTCACAAATGTACACGATAAATCTTAAATTATCATATTTTTGTACATATCTTAACTTGTAAGAGTATTAGATTTTTGAACTAATTAAAACTTTAATATAATACTATGTATGATGCTTTTTTGAATCTGTTTAGTGCTAATGAATATAAAATAAAGCATGGAAATAAGGGCTTTGTGCAGAAAGAATGGATAGATTTTACCGAGAGAGAGTTAGGCTTTCCTCTGCCAGAGTCTTACAAATGGTGGGTACAGGAATTTGAGTACTTTAAAGTCCATTATGAATACATTAAGACAATTGCTCCTCCCGAGTTTAGGGATGAAGCTGATAGCGACATCCTATATTCATATAAAAGGGATGTTGAAAACGGATTTCTGGAAAATGAGTTGACCATTTTGGAGGCAGATGATGGTGATTATCTATATTATTTTTTGGTAGAATCCGGAATAAAAGATAATGAATACAGAGTTTGTTGTCGTGATTATGTGAGTGAGGATAATGATTTCTATGCCGATAATTTTCTTAAGTTTTTGGAAATGAAAATTCATGAGATGTAATATAAAAAGCTTGAAATTGAAGAGTAATTCTCTTTGAAACGCCCCGAATAAAAATTTGGGGCGTTTTTCCTTTAATTAAAAGTCATATTAAGTACACTTTTGGGGATATTAAAATATTTAATAATCAAATGATTATTGTTTGATTGTTAGTTTAAAAAGTTGTATGGCCTTGTAAATAGCAATACTCTTTACTATCTATGTAATGTTTTTTATTATTGCAATCATTATAAAATGATCCATTATTATTTAGACGATGACCAACAAGCTAGTGGATCCTATGAAGTTCATGAAAATGGATGCCCTTATTGTTCTGATTCATTAAACAGGACATACCTAGGATTGTTTTCCACAGCTGAAGAAGTTATAATAAAAGCCAAAGATTTATTTCCTTTAAGAAAGATAAGAGGTTGCATATATTGTTTGCATTCTAATATAAAAAGCGAGCATACTGCTTGATGAGTAATTGAAGTTTTGTGTAAGGTTGTAAGCCTCAGTATAAGGTAGTTATGAAGTTCCCGAAAATGAGGATTGCTTTTGGTTATCCTCCCCGTCCTGAAATTGCCCATTTCAGGACGGTTTTTTTTAGCTTTATTTTTTTTATGTCTCCAGGACACATTAAAGAATGTTAAATTAAAATCACTTTATGCAGCATACTTCAAACTACTCCGTCTTTTAATTAATTTATGCCCGAAGGTGCTTTATGCCCTTCCTTTATTCTATTTATCAGAATCACTTTCACAATTAAACATTGCGGTTGTACTAGTCCATTATGGACTATAGAACAGGTTATAAGTACAATAAATATTATTATTAATTAAATGTTTAATTTATGAAAAAGTTTTTTTATTTAAGTATTGCAATGTTAACCTTGGTATTTTCATCTGTAGCATGTAGTGACGATGATGATCCAAAAATAGAGAACAATAAAGAATTAAAACAGGTGATCAGTAAACTTGAAACGATGGAAGGGGTAACTGATTTTACTCAGGTTCTAAAAAGTACAGATGGTATTGATGTCGGGACAGATTCCATTACTGTATTTGCTGTGGAGGATAAGACTGAAAGTACCTTGAGTGCAGATGGTGCTATCACGAAAGACAATATAGTACGCCATATTGCAACAGGTATACATAGTTTACCCAAAAGTGATAAGGATACAGTTATAATCAGGGCTATTAATAAGGAGTCTATTAAGTTAACAATGAAAGACGGAAAAGTTCTTGTTAATGGTATATCAATGGAATCGTCAGAACCGGTAATGGCTGGAAATAGTCAGATATATGTGATTACCGATGTACTTCCTGCAACCCCTGCAACAATTAGCAATTTTACAGTTTATGAAGTCAACGAAGAATGGGCTGAGGGAGCTGATGAGAAAAAAACATCTAATGGCGCATTTATCAAATTCTACGAGTTCAGTGATGACAAATATGTATTGGTAGATAGTGCTAAAACAGATACGGAAGGTAAAGTAGCATTTTCACATTACTATACTGAAGACTTATTTTATAAGGTAGAAAATGGAGAAAAGACATTCTTGCGTGAAAATTATCAGGTAGTTGGGCTATTTACAACTCAGGCACAAATAGATGAAGCTCCGGAATATGCAACAGGGACTGATTTAGATAAAATTAAGTTGGGAGCTTTAAGAATAGCTGATATTAATGGTAACGGAGTGATTAATGAAGATGACAAGATTGAATCCGGTTATCAGCAATTGGATTTTGAAGCTGAGAATACTGAATTATTTATTGTGTCTGATACTTATGGCGTTGAGGAAGAGCCTGAAGTTTAAAGATCAGGTAAAGGAGACTTTTCTTTTTTGATTAACAAGAACGCCCGGATATTCCGGGCGTTTATTATATAAAGGTTCGAAGAAGATAAAGTTATTCTTCTGTCTTTTCTATTCCAAATGGGGTTCTTACAATCTTGTTTACTCTCACATTGCGGCGAATTGCCTTATTCTTTTTTATAAGGTCGATTTTCTTATATGGGCGGGCATGATCCAGATGCAGGCATATGGCTGAATACCTTATTTGCTTCGAACGGATTCCAAAATTGACAAGCCTTTCGCCAAATTCGCGATCCAGTCCTCCATATTGCATGGCCTCGTTGAAACCGTTAATTGCTAACATATCCTCTTTCCATCCAGATGAATTACATCCGTTCCAGGAAGCTTTGGCAGGAGTAATGAAATTCATAAAAGAAGCGAAGCTGCTTGATTTGGTAAATTTTGTATTTTTAAAAGAAGACTTCAATCCATGCGTCTTGAGCCAGTCAAGATTAAATGCGTTTCCTGAAGTTATATCATCAAAGGAAATAGATTTACTCAAGTCCATTGGTAACCGGGAATATCCGCCTGAAAGAAAATAGCCTTTCTGGGCATATTTAAGATGTGTTTCGATAAAATCCTTACGCGGAATACAGTCCTGATCTGTAAAGATGAGATATTCAGACTCAGCTACAATCAATGCCTCGTTCAGAATTTTACATTTTCTGAATCCTTCATCTGCATGCCACACATGCTTTATATCCGGAAAATAATCTTTTTTAAAGCTTTCAACAAGTTCACGGGTTCGATTGTCTGAGCCATCATCTGCTATAATGAGTTCGAATGCAGAATGTGACTGAGTAGTATAACCCCATAATGTCTTTTTTAGCCATTCCGGATTGTTGTAGGTAGATATTACTATACCAACAGAAATAGGTTTATAATTTTGATCCGTAGAATTTTTCGACATAATATCCTCCTATACTTTTCAAACACAAAAATATATCAAAAAGCTCATATAAGCTAAGAGGAGTGTACAAATAATCTATAAAAAGAAACCCCCAGCGGATTTCTCCCTGAGGGTTGCGCCTGTAGTCTAGTAATAGTGTGTTTGTGTTAACGTCAGGCGTCTACATAATTATAATTTCAGATTTATACACCCTTCAATACGAAATTTGAACTCTCTTTTGATAAAAGTGTTTATTTTTTACACGTTGTAAATAATAATGAGGAGTCATTAATTCTGATGAATGATATATTGTGGTTAGTGTTTGCATGAATATGTTGAACAGATAAGCTATAAAAGGAATTTTTTTAATAAAATTACTACCTGTTCTCATTAAGAAAGAAAAAGAAATTATAGGTAAAAATTTAAAGCTAAAGTAGTTCATCTGTTTTGTGTCATGTGAATACAAGACAAAATTAACCTTAATTTCTGTATAATCAAGAAAATTAAGTTAAAAAATACCTTTTGATTTCTTTTTAACAATGCAACCGCTTGATAGATAATCATTAATAAATTTTTACACTATTTGTATATTTATGTACATTGTGTTTAGTATAGAAATAGCAATAGATATTCTCTCACTTATTAACAAGAAATATTTCTAAAAATAATGAATACAGAACAATTGATAAATAAGAAATCATATCTGAAGACTGTAGTAGGTATTAGCTTACTGGCTTGTTTTATCTCAATTATCTACACACATATATTCAGGTCAATAATTGGCTGGACAATATCCGGTACGCTTGCATTTCTTCCCTTTTATTTATTGAATATGTGTGTACTCTTTCTTTTTAGTCAATATATAACTAATTATAAACAAGAAAAGATCAAGGTAGCTATCTACATTATCTTAATTACTCTTGGAATACAATTAATTGTAAATGTTCTTATACATGTTCTACCTCTTCAATTTCATTATTTAATGGGGATTACCTCTCTTTTTTTCAATCTTTTGGCTATCCTGCGTATTGTATTGTACATAATCATCGGGATTAATCTTTTGCAATTCAAAAATGATAGGATCGGAGGATTAAAAATATTAGGGATTGCTTTCATTCTTAATGCGGTTGGAGTCGTTTGCAATATTGTAGAGACATATTATACTTTCTATAAATTCAGTATAAATTTAACGGAACCTGAGGCTGATGTTGTAATTATGTCATTACAGACCTATTCGGATCTATCAGTCTTATTTTTATCTATTTGTATGGTTGTGCTATTTGTGAAAGTATACAGAGGAGGGCAATAGTAATTATTTCTCAGTAGCTATAATAAGAAACATTGGCCTCCGCAACTCATCCAACATTCCCGGTATTTCCATCATGGTATTATCCGGTTCAGGTTCTACCAGTGCTGTTATCTTAAAACCTGAGGATAATAAGCCATTTATATAAGTAGTTAGTGTTTTGTGATATTTAATAACATCTCCACCTAAAAAAGATGCATTACGTCGTCCTTCGTCGAAATATCTATCAACAGGCCAGTGTAAACGATTACCTGCCTGATCATAGAACCAGTCCTGATTGCCATAGGCTGTAAAGACCGGATGCTCTACGGAAAATACAAATTGTCCGTTTCCGGTAAGGCATCTGTAAACCTTGTTGCTTATATCGTCGAATGATTCCAAATAATGAAAAGCCAATGAACTAATAACTATATCGAATGTATCAGGACAATAGTCAAAATCTTCAATTGCCATACATCTGTATTCAATCCTGGGAGAATTATTCTTACTCAGGGCTTCAGATATCATTCTTTCGGATATATCAATTCCCATCACAAAGGTTGCTCCCTGTTCGATAGCATACCGGCAATGCCATCCAAAGCCGCATCCGAGATCTAACACTCGTTTGCCCTCAAAGGAAGGTAACATCTGTTTTAGGATATGCCATTCTCCCGCTCCTTTCAATCCTTCTACAGAACGTGTCATTTGACTATATTGATCGAAGAAAGCCTGATCATCATATTTATTTTCTTTCATTTATTATAAGTAATGAATTGTTAGGTTAATTTATTCACTATCTCATCATTGGTCAGAGTACTGCCATCTTTTTGTCGTATGAAGTAGTTATAATTATAATTTTTGCAATTAAGTTTTAAAAAGCTATGATAATAATCATCTAAATAATAGATAAAGTTACTTTCAAAAGAATCATTATCTATTTTAGACACATCACAATCCCTTGTTCGCCTTATGATTTCCAATAACTCTTCTCTTGTTAAGTCCGTTATCTTATTTGGATCGGGTAAGCTTATCCTGAATGAAAGCACTTCGGGACCTTCTGCTTCCCATGTTTCCCATAAATTATAACGAGACATGTCTTTGCCTGTGATATCCTGAATTTTAGCTTCTATTCTCTTGTATTCTTCGTTATTCTCATCACCTTTTTCATCCACATAACTTTCATACCCTGTAACATAATCTAATATTGTCTGATAATGTTCTTTGGCTATATCTATTCGTGGTTCTATCTCTGTTCGTAATCTCATTAGTTAATGTTTTGCATCTTTTATGTAAATATAATTTGTTTTCTACATATATCCTTTTATCTGGACTGATATTCTTATTTCTCCTGATAATAGTAGGCTTGCAGTTACGGGTTGTTACTGGGCTTGTCCTTATGATGATTATATATTGAAATTACTTGATAATAAGGATAATATTAAAATATTAAAAGTAAAATAGTATAATTCCTCGATTGTAACTGATGCAGCGAGAAAGGAAAAGATACAAAGCTTTGAATTTTATAATAAGTTAAAAAAATGAATGATCTTTGTTTCCAAGATAGGCAAATAAGTATAATTATTTGTTAACTTTATAGCAGACTATTGTTATGGCGACTATATGAAAAATAAGAAGAACAAGATGCTGGTTGATGCCCTGCAAAAGCATATCCCTGAAACAAAAAAAATAGTAGCTTATTTAGTAGATATCCTTGATCTGAATAAGGAATCGGTATATCGCAGGCTTCGAAATGAGATACCTTTCACCTTTGAGGAAATATGTACTATCGTTCCCAAACTGGGAATCTCATTAGACCATATTATTGGCCTTAGTTATAAAGATAGTGTGCTGTTTGATTTTCAGATGTCTAAATCTACTGATCCGATAAATACCTATCTGGAAATAATGCAGATGAATTTGGATCTGCTAACAAAGGTAAAAGATGCAAAGGTTGCCAAGGTCGAACTGGTATTAAATAGATTACCATATGCTTATACACTTCACTATGAGAATCTTGCTAAATTTTATTATTATAAATGGTTCTATCATACACAAAATGTACCCTCTGACTTCTATTTTAAAGATTTTGTTGTACCCACAGAAATTAAAGAAATATATAAGAATTATCTTGATAGTAATATAAAGCTGGATTGTGAGATAACCATATTAGCGGATAATAATCTGTTCTTATCCATGATAAAAGATATTAACTATTATGTTAACCGGGGACTGATAACAGACGAAGAACAAGCTTTATTTCAACAGGAACTCTTGCGAGCTACCGATTTTATGGAGAATATAGCAAAAACCGGAGTTAATAAGGGAGGCGTCAATGTTAATGTATATATATCTGCCGTAGATCTGGAACCTAGTTATGTCCATATCGAATATGATAATAAATCATGTGTACATTATTGGACAGCCTCAGCCGAAATTTTAGGTTCTTACGATATTGAAATGTGTAGAAGGCAAAAAGAATGGATCCAATCATTGAAGCGCTATACCACCTTAATCACGGAATGTAATGCCAGGCAACGCATTGAATATTTTGATAAACAACGTTTCTATATAAAAACGAAGTTGCTTCCTTCTTCTACAAATGAGCTTATTATCCCATTCCTTACCGAAGAGGAGACTTAACTGTTATCATGGACATACTCACTCATGCCTTATCGGGAACAGCTGTGGCTACATGTGCTGCAACTTATGTTGGTGCTACACCTCTTAGGAAGGCAAAGATTATACTCATAGGTACTGTCGGAGGAGCTTTCCCCGATATAGACGCTATTAGTATGTGGTCTCGTTTTGATAGTATATTCGGTCGTCTTTTCGATCTGTCTCATACTGGAAAAGTCATTTATGGAAGTAAGTTTTGGTATTCCCATCATGCCTTTTTCCATTCTATTATAGCAAGTATTCTCTTTGGTCTCTTGCTGGTATCCTCAATATTCTTATTCCAAAAGGTGTTCAGCAAAAAGCAAATAGTGTTACCATCTTTATGTAAAAGCCATCTGATATATTTAGCTGTATTCATATTAGCGGCATGGGCACATCTAGCCGGCGATCTGCCTACTTCGTCATCGGTATGGGGCGGAATCGCTATGTTTTGGCCTTCAGTCGATTATGTCGGAGGCTCTGGTAAGATATGGTGGTGGAATAACTATGATATTTTCTTATTAATAGTAGGTTCTATAATTATTAATCTGACTATACCGGCTATATTTAAGAAGGTTAGGGAAAAAGCCAGGTTATTCACAACTACTATATTATCTATTACACTAATCCTTATCCTTATTCAGGTAAACACCCGTCAATTTGATTATGCATATAAGGGAAACACTTCTAAATATGCGGAGATGGAACTCAATTCAAAAAAAGAGCAGCAACGTATTTTAGGTAAACATCTGTATCGCTACATGGAGCGTTTTGATGGTATGCTCAAATTTTATTTCTAAAAAAATACTAGATACTGTTAATTAACAAAACCTTTTGAACTTTTTTGCTTGCTATACAGTTATATCATTGTGTAGTTTGTAAAGTTTGTGTTAAGGTACAGGAAGTCTGCGATGTGATGTTGCGGGCTTCTTTTTTTATCAAAGAAAGTCTATTATATCTTTACTGTTCATACTCTCTACACTATATTTTTCAGCAGCTTCATCTCCGGCCAGCCCGTGCCTGTGTACCCCTAATATGGCTGCGTGAATACTATCATAGCCTCTGGCTAGCAATCCTGTAATATAACCTGTTAGTATATCTCCACTGCCACCTTTAGCCATTCCGCTATTTCCGCTAGAATTGAAATAACAATTGCCATCAGGCAGACATATCATGGTATGTGCCCCTTTTACTATAATGATCGATTGTAGATTTGATGCCAATTTTCGCACATGCTCTATTTTGATTTCTTCATCCGGCCATTCACCTATCAGGCGTTTCAGTTCTCCCGGATGGGGAGTAAGTATAGAGCCAGCAGGTATATGCTGTCTTAAGTTATAATTATCAGATAATATATTTAGGGCATCGGCATCAATCACAATTGGTCTGTATATGCTATTTAGTAATTGTTTGAATGTGCTTGTTGTTTCATGGTTTTGTCCTAGCCCGCTACCGATGCCAATACTTGTATATTTAGATATGTTGATGGGTAATGTCGAAAAATAAGGTGCCTCATCGAGGCTTAACATTGCTGAAGGATGGTTTACTTGTATAGCAAGTCGTTCTTCTTCAGGGATATGTGTTGTTACTAACCCGCAACCCGAGCGTAATGCTGCTCCTGTAGCTAAAACTGCTGCTCCTACCATTCCTCTGGATCCACAGATAAGTAAAGCGTGCCCGTATGTACCCTTATGAGAGAATTTTTCACGTCTGAGTTTTATATTTTCTATAAACTCATTCGTAATATAGTGATAAGTAGATGGAGCATTGTTAATAAATTCTTTATCCAGTCCTATCGGTAGTATCTTTATGTCTCCGCAGTATTCTCCTGCTTCAGGCAATAGCATTGCTAATTTGGGAAATTCAAGCGTAAGGGTTATACCTGCTTTAATTATTTTTTGATCAATATTTCCAAATTCGCTTTTCATACCTGATGGCAGATCAATAGAAATAACTTTATTCGGTAATAAGTTGATCTCTTCAATTATTGATGACAGAGGCTCTTTAATATTCCCTTTTACTCCTGTACCCAGTAGAGCATCGATAATTATGGTATTGGATTTTATGTCTTTGGTATCTTTCTTTCCAATTTCAATTGGCAGTCTTTCAAGGTTTTTACGGCACTCTCTGCTTAATGCTTCCTTCTCAAAAGGTAATAAGACCGAACAATCGTATCCGGCATAATATAAAATACGGGCCACAGCCAGGCCATCACCTCCATTATTACCTTTACCTATAAGAAACAGGAGAGGAGTATGCTTATTTATATTACTGTATATCCATTCCGCAATAACATTTGAAGCTCTTTCCATCAGGTCAACTGATTTGATCGGTTCATGCTCGATTGTATACAGATCAGCTTCTTTAATTTGATTGCCAGTTAATATTTTCATGATCTTATGTTTAATAAAATGTCACCTCTCCACCATCCGAATTAGTAAATTCCCGTAACAATGACTGCATATATTCAACAGCTTCCGGTAATCCGTCTTTTCCACTGTAACCGTTTATCAGGGCTAAAAATTTCGTTGTACCCAATTCTATTTTTGTACGTTCATGGTCACTGGTTGGCGTCCCTATTCCGCCTGATGAATCACGATATACAGGTAATCCCTCTATATTTAAAATACCTTTTCCAATTCCTTCATAAGGTTCATTTGCTTTTCCAATACCGAGAGTAAGCGTGTCTCCTTGGATTTTGTCTGCGTCAAAACCTCCGATGGAATAACCTGTACGGATAGATACAAGATTAATCAAATCCACCAAGGTATCTATTTGGTATAAGGGCAGATCCCTTAATATACGGCGACAAAGAGCTTCTGAGGAGGGGCGGTAACGGTTCGGGTCTTTCCCAAATTTCTTGTATGCCTCGCGTGTTGCTGTTATCGCCGGATTTTTCTTTATATCTTCTATTTCGTGAGTCGCTTTATATTCTGTTGCGTAGCTATTTATTTGTTGCCAGAGTGTTTCGCTGTGAGGTGTGTTGTTTACCTCTGTATAAATGGCTGCTCCGGCAAAATCGGGCCAGAGAATTTTTATTTCGTCCGATACCTGTATTTTTATCATTCTATTATTAAATTATACGAAAAAGTTACAAATATACTCAATTATTAAGTCGTTTATATCTAGTTTTTTATGAGAAAAAGGTGACAAAAGTAACAGCTTTTTATTATAAATTACTTGTCACTTTTTTTCATAATCTCAAATTGTACATCATTTATATATAGATAAATTGATCTTTTCAAAGATACGGTTTTTCAGAGAGAAAAGTTCTACCTTTGTAAGATCAGCTTATAATTAGTAAATCATAATTTATATACATGTCTCACTCAGAAAAAGACACAAAGCAACTTCATCCGGTAATGTTTGCCGGAACAGGCAGTGATGTAGGTAAGAGTATTATAACAGCGGCTTTTTGCCGTATATTTTTGCAGGATGGTTATCGTCCCGCACCTTTTAAGGCACAGAATATGGCGCTGAATTCGTATGCCACACCTGAAGGCTTGGAGATAGGACGGGCACAGGCTGTACAGGCTGAGGCGGCTGGAGTGCCTTGCCATACAGATATGAATCCTTTACTATTGAAACCCACGACTGATAAAGTTTGCCAGGTGGTACTTAATGGTAAACCGGTGGGTAACCAGCATGCTTATGAATACTTTAGGGTAGAGGGACGCGAAGAACTCCGGAAAGAAGTAAATGATGCTTTCGATCGTTTGGCTATGCGGTACAATCCTATTGTTATGGAAGGAGCAGGCAGTATATCCGAAATTAATTTGAGGGCTGTCGATTTGGTAAATATGCCAATGGCTATACACGCAAAAGCAGATGTTATTCTCGTTGCTGACATTGATAGGGGAGGTGTATTTGCTTCTGTTTATGGCTCTGTTATGTTGCTTAGCGAAGAAGAACGGAAACAAGTAAAAGGCATTCTTATTAACAAATTCAGGGGAGATATACGCCTGTTTGAATCTGGTATTAAGATAATCGAAGATCTATGTGGTATTCCTGTTATTGGTGTCGTCCCTTATTATAAAGACATATATATCGAAGAAGAAGATTCTGTAATGTTACAAACCAAGAATCTTCAGGCTGCACATGGTAAGGTAAATATTGCTGTTGTCTTGTTAAGGCACCTGTCTAATTTTACAGATTTTAATGTCTTGGAACGTGATCCCCGTGTACATCTCTATTATACAAATAATACCGATGAGATAGAAAAAGCTGATATCATACTTATTCCCGGAAGTAAGAGTACATTATCAGATCTTTATGAATTGCGCCGTAACGGTGTTGCCCAAAGTATTGTAAAAGCTCATAAAAACGGAGCTACAGTAGTCGGTATTTGTGGAGGCTACCAGATAATGGGGCAGGAGGTATGTGATCCCAATCATGTGGAAAGTAATATTGAGCGTTTGCCGGGTCTTGGATTATTGCCGATAACGACACAAATGGAAGGTGATAAAGTGACACGTCAGGTGAAGTTCTCTTTCCTAGGTTCAGACCTGGAATGCGAAGGGTATGAAATTCATATGGGAGCTACCTCTCCTGTAGAAAATGCAGAGGCATCTCCTTTAAATAAATTGGATGATGGGAAAACCGATGGCTACTTCCTGAATAATAAATGCTTTGGTACATATATTCATGGTATTCTTGACAATGGAGTAGTTGTTGATCATTTACTTGCGCCATATGCAGCTAAATTATCAGATACGCCTTTCGATTTCAAAGCTTTTAAAGAAGAGCAATATAATAAACTGGCAGATCATGTACGCAAACATGTAAATATGGATCTGGTTTATAAAATAATGAAAGGATAATGGAATTTTGTTGGTTGTGTTATTTGTAATAGATCCTGCAGATAAACTTATCTATTGAAGTTTTTATATTTTAATAACGAATCGGAATGATTAACGGGCACGGAGACGATATATACAGCTATAGTAAGGAAATAATAAGTAATTTTAGTTCGAATATATACAGCCGGCAAGATTTGTCTGCTTTGCAAGAGCATTTATGTTCGCATATTAATGTTATTCATTCATATCCTGAGCCTGATGCCGGTTCATTAATAAGGCTGTTAGCAAAGCAAAACGGAGTGACAGAGCAGAGTCTCTGTGTTACTAATGGTGCTACTGAAGCCATATACCTGATTGCTCAAACATTTGCTCATGCCAAATCAGCTATCTTTTACCCTACGTTTAGTGAATATGGTGATGCATGTAAGATAAATAAACATGCTGTTCAACAAATAAAATCTTTAGACGAAGTATCTGCCGATACTGATTTGGTCTGGTTATGCAATCCTAACAATCCGACAGGGACGGTGATAGACAAAAATGTATTGATAGAGTACATAAAAGGTCATTCTAACCAATATATTATTATAGACCAGTCTTATGAGCATTTTACATTGAAAGAGTTATTTAGTATATCGGAAGCGGTTCAATTCCAAAATGTGATACTGTTACACTCTATGACAAAGCATTTTGCCATTCCCGGGCTCCGGCTGGGATATATAACTGCCCATGCTGATGTTTTGGCGAATATTTCAGGCTATTGTATGCCCTGGTCTGTGAATGGGTTGGCAATTGAGGCAGGAAAATTTCTTTTGGAGAACGGACAGGCTATGGATATTACAAATTATTTGAAAGAGACCAAGCGTCTGCAAAAAAACTTAGAATGCTTGCAAAAAATAATAGTATCACCAACCGATACACACTTTTTTTTATGTAAATTAGCCGAAAGAAAAGCTTCTGATCTCAAACGTTATCTGATTGATAGCTATAGTATTCTTATTCGTGATGCTTCTAATTTCTACGGACTGGACAAACATTACTTTCGTATTGCTACACAATCATCTGAGGAGAATGATTTACTTGTAAAAGCAATAAAAGAATGGATGTAAAATTATTATATACTCTTTTGCCCCTGATAATTGGATGGATGGCTGACCGGTTGATTGGTGATCCCCGTTGGATACCACATCCGGTGGTTGCAATGGGAAAAATTATAGCTTGGGGTGAAAAAAAATATAATAAGTATGAAAAAAGAATGCTGAAAGGTGCTGTTTTCGCTATTCTGTTCATTTTATCCACCTTTTTTCTTGTTTACTTTATAATAAAAGGTCTGGATACTATCCATCCATATTTGTCCCTGATTTTTTCTACTATTATGATTTTTTTATGTCTGGCTGGTAAGACATTGGTTGTTGAAGTTAGGGATGTTTTTCGTGCTTTAGACTCATCCGTAGAAGAGGGAAGGATACAGGTGGCACGTATTGTCGGGCGTGATACTTCGGCTTTATCTCCGCAACAAATCCGTACTGCAGCTTTAGAAACATTATCGGAAAATCTGAGCGATGGGGTTATTGCTCCAATGTTCTGGTTTATGCTCCTTGGTGTTCCGGGCATGGTTGCTTATAAGATGGTCAACACACTAGATTCCATGATTGGTTATAAGAGTTTGAGGTATAGGCAATTTGGTTGTTGGGCAGCCCGTATTGACGATATCGCTAACTACATTCCAGCACGCCTGACTTCGATACTTATGATAATCGTAAGCGGAAAAATATCATTACTATCTTTTGTCGAGAGATATGGTAGCCAACATGCAAGCCCGAATTCCGGATATCCGGAAGCTGCTCTGGCTGGTATACTGAATTGCCGTTTCGGGGGACCAAATGTTTATTTTGGAGAACTTGTAGATAAGCCATATATCGGTTCTAAAGATAGGGAGTTAACCACTGCTGATATGAAAACTGCGATTAGAATCAACATTTGCACCGAAATAGCAATGTTACTTCTGGTATCCGGCATCATTATGCTGGTAGCTTATTTTCAAATCTAAATAAAAGAAACTATTTAATATTTAATTGCAATTTTATAGCTTATTATTGCTCTTTCAGATACACAAGTGATAAATAGGTCTGAGACCTTAAATCAAATTATGTTATTCAACATATTAATAAAAATGTGATTTGTGTATAAGTCTAATTACTAAATAATTAATCTAATTTTTATATTTGTGTGTGCGCACACGCATTGTTTCCTCATTCTAAAGTATTAAATTTGTAAATAATATAATGTGTGCGTACACATAGTGTTAACTGGATACGATTATGAATATACGGATAATAGATATTGCCCGCATGGCAGGTGTCTCTACAGGAACTGTCGACAGGGTTTTACATAACAGGGGAAGAGTATCGGAAGATAAAAGGGCAAAAGTAGAAAAGGTACTAAAGGAGATAAATTACGAACCTAATATGGTTGCTCGCTTTCTGGCTTCAAAGAAGAGTTATAAGTTTGCAGTTCTTGCTCCTACATATTCCTCGGGTGACTATTGGGAATTAGTATGTGAAGGCATCAACAGGGCTACCGATGAGCTAAAGAAATTTAATATCAGTACAGAATATTTTCTATTTAATCAATATGACAGATTTTCTTTTGTAAATGCTATAAATGCTTTTAAAGAAAAAGATTTTGACGGGGTGCTGATTGCTACTTTATTTGGTGATTATGTGATTAAACTCTCAAAAGAACTGGATGCCAAAGAACTTCCTTATATCTATATCGATTCCGGAATTTCCGGGCAGAAAGATCTTTCTTATTTCGGTGGAGACTCTTTTGGCACAGGGCATATAGCAGCTAAACTACTATTGGGAGAAATCGGTGCAGAGGCAGACATTATTATTGCCCATATACGCTTCAAATACAAAGAGATTTCAGTACAGATGAAAACCCGTGAACGTGGCTTTATGGAATATATGGATAGTCATAATTTTACAGGTAAAATTCATCATATAGAAATAAACCCGGATGATTTTACTAAAAGTCTTGGTGAATTGGAAAATATTATAAGAAATAGCAAAAATATAGTTGGAGGGATTGTACTCAATTCCCGTATATATGAGCTGGTTGCATTATTGGATAAATTGGATACTGATCTTCAAGCAAAAATAAAACTGATAGGACATGATGCTATAGAAAGGAATATTAGCGGACTGAAGAATGGAAAAATCTCGTTTATTCTTTCACAGCGTCCCGAACTGCAGGGGTATGATGCCCTTAAAGCCATGGGCAATTACTTCCTGTTCAAGCAACTACCTCAAAAGGTGAACTATATGCCTATTGATATTTTAATAAAAGAGAATGTTGACTATTACAATAATTATAAATTGTAAAGATGAAAAAAAATATATTTGATATTGAGGGGAAAGTTATCCTTATTACAGGAGGCTATGGTATATTAGGCTCACAAATGGCAGAATATTTAGCTTCCCAGGGGGCAAAGGTCGTGGTCTTAGGCCGCTCGAAAGAAAAGGGCGAGGCTTTGGTTAATAAGATTAAAGCCTCTGGGGATGAAGCTGTTTTTTATATCTCTGATGCTTTAGATAAAGCCAACCTGGAGCAAAACAGGGAAGATATTCTGCAAAAGTATGGTAGAATAGACATACTGATAAATGCAGCAGGGGGGAATATGCCGGGAGCGACAATACCACCTGATAAAACGATTTTTGATATTGATATCAGTGCTTTTAAAGAAGTAGTGGATTTGAATCTTTTTGGAACAGTATTACCAACTTTAGTTTTTGCAAAAGCAATGGTAGATAATGGTAAAGGGAATATAATTAATATAGCTTCCGAATCATCTCTTCGACCTCTGACCCGTGTTATGGGTTATGGCGTGGCAAAAGCTGCAGTGGCTAATTTTACAAAATATATGGCTGGTGAGTTATCCATTAAATTCGGTGAAGGATTCAGGGTAAATGCTATTGCGCCGGGTTTTTTTATAACAGAGCAGAACAGGTCTTTGATGCTGAATGCTGACGGATCATATACCGACAGGGCTAAATCTGTTATTGCACACACGCCTTTTCGGCGCTTTGGTGAAGCTGACGAACTTTTGGGTTCTATTCATTATCTGGCTAGTGATGCTTCCAGCTTTGTGAATGGCTCTATTCTGGTTGTCGATGGAGGATTCGACTCTTTTACTATATAATAATCAGCTAATTTAAATTTTATGATACTTAGCGAACAAACATGGCGATGGTACGGGCCTAATGACCCGGTATCGCTGTCAGATATAAAGCAAGCAGGAGCAACAGGCATTGTTACCGCATTACACCATATTAAAAACGGTGAGGTGTGGACTGTTGAAGAGATTCAAAAGCGCAAAGATATAATCGAAAAGGCTGGTCTTAAGTGGTCGGTAGTAGAGAGCATTCCGGTACATGAGCATATCAAGACTCAGGAAGGAAATCATAAAGAATATGTAGAGAATTATAAACAAAGTATTCGCAATCTGGCTCAATGTGGCATCACTATTGTGACATACAATTTTATGCCTGTTCTGGACTGGACTCGTACCGATCTGGCTTATACAATGCCTGATGGATCTAAAGCTTTGCGCTTTGAACGTGCTGCTTTTATGGCATTCGAACTTTTTATATTGAAACGTCCCGGGGCTATGGAGGAATATTCTGCTGAGGATATTGCTAAAGCCCAAACACGTTATGATGAAATGACACAGGATGATAAAGACCTGTTAATTCGCAATATGATTGCCGGATTACCGGGTGCAGAAGAAAGCTTTACTCTCGAGGAATTTCAGGCTCAGCTTGACCGGTATAAGAATATAGATGCAGAAACGTTAAGAAGGAATCTGATCTCTTTCGTTAAAGAGATAGCGCCTGTGGCTGATGAAGTAGAGGTGAAGTTAGCTATTCATCCGGATGATCCCCCATATTCTATTTTGGGTTTGCCTCGTATTCTTAGTACCGAAGAGGATTTTAATAAACTGGTAGAAGCTGTTCCTAATCATTCAAACGGACTTTGTTTCTGTACTGGCTCTTTTGGTGTACGTGCCGATAATGATTTACCTAATATGATTAAACGTTTGGGCGACAGGGTGAATTTTGTTCACTTGCGATCTACACAACGAGACGGAGAAGGTAATTTCTATGAAGCGAATCATCTTGAAGGAGATGTTGATATGTACAATGTAATGAAAGGCTTTCTGGAAATACAACAGAAGCGTAATATATCTATTCCTTTCCGTCCCGATCATGGACACCAGATGATAGATGATCTGGAGAAGAAAACAAATCCCGGTTATTCCTGCATTGGCAGGCTTAGAGGGCTGGCTGAGCTCAGGGGGCTGGAGTTGGGTATAGCCAGAACATTATATTAGAGTTTTTAGTTATTCTAAATAAAAACGGAGGTTCAGCCTTGTTGCTAACCTCCGTTTTTCTATTTATTCATACGTTGTTATATTCTTAACCCCCACAATATTTTTCTCTTTAATGGAGGTGCTGAAAAGACTTTTTATATCTTCCTCTGTATATTCGTTTGTAGGAGCAAAGTCTGCAGAACTCATATAATCTAATATAGCCTTTTTAAATTGCTTACCTTCAGGTTTATCTTTTATCGCTTCCAGGTTACATGTGCTTACCAGTAGCTTTCCTTTACCAACTTGCATTTCAAATAATAAACCTAGTTTGTGATTACGTTCTATATTATCTATAACCTGAATCAATGGTTTATAGTCCTTAGGAGTTCTGTCAAGAATAAATGGTCGCGAATTTTTTGAAATAATCCACCATTGCCAGTTGCTATGTGCTTCTGTTGGGAATTCTTTAAACAAGGGATGTGAAGGATTGGTCAGGATGGACAGTGTTCCTGGTGATACATCTCGTTTTACCCATTCTGAAATATTCTTAAACATAGCATAATTCCAATAATCAGGAGTGAATAACCCACCAACTGAGAGCTTGCTTATTTCATTATGGTTAGGAATGTATAGAACATTCTTCCCTGCATTTAGCATATCCAGAGCCTGCTTTAGCGAAGTTGTTTCAACTATATTTGTTTCTTTAATATCCTTTATATCAGGATATACCCATATGTCATATTTATTAATATGTGAACCTAATTTCAGTGTCAGTTGTAGCTGGGTTGCTATATCTATCTTTTGTAGTGAAGTCTCAATTTGTCCTGCTTCGGTTAATGTACCTTGAGGAATATCTGCTGATAATTCACCTTCAGCTATTGTTGTTTTATCTTTTGTCGTACTTAGGCACCATTCCACTTTTGTTTTAGACAACGATTCTTTCGAGAAGTTAGTCACTTTTATTTTAGCTGAGAACTGCTCATTATTGCTCCAGCAGTATTTCTGCATAATAGCTATAGGTACTATTTCATCACAAAATCCCCTGAATTCTTCGGCTTCCATTCCTCCTTTATTATCCATGAATGCGTCCAGAATACCTACATATGCACTTCCCTGTCCGGGATAATCCTGTAAATCAAGCACCTGAAAACCCCCGAATCCCTGTGTGCGGAAGCACATTTCTATATCCGCCTTGTAGCAAAGGGCGGCAAAGCGGGCAGTAGCCTTATGGAAAGCTTCAGCTTGGTCTTGAAGACCGTTTTCTTGCAATCTGTTACGGAATATTTCCATGTTATAAGGATATAATACTCCTTTGTATTTCTTTATTTCACTATAATCAGGGTACACCTGAAACTGTCCGTTCTCGTGGCTGATGATAGGAACGGAACAATCGGCAACTGCTTTTTCGAATGTCAGACCGGTAGACGGATAAACACCATTCATATAGCCACCGTCTTTAGCATCGGCGAAAGAGAATGTAGCACGCGTATGCTGCGAGTAATCGTCAGAACCGACCTGTCCGCCTACACGGCATGTAACGAAGAAATCCTCACCCTCCTGTTGGCCTGCTGTACCCAACATATTATTTGCTCCAAAAGCATATAGTCTGCGCTTGTCTATTTTCCTGAAATCAGTAACCATGTTGCGCATTACTTCTATATCACCGCCCAACTCATTTCCCAGTGCCATCATAACAAAAGACGGATTGTTGCCGTAAGAGCTCAATATATGTTCAGCTTCGTTTATAAGGAATTTATTAAGTTCAACATTTGCTGTATCCATCGTGCCCCAGTAAGGGAGTTCAGCCTGCATATAAATACCTTCTTCATTAGCTGCATCGAAAGCTGCTTGCGGCGGTGTCCATGAGTGAAACCTGTAGTGGTTTAGTCCATATTCTTTTGCTATTCGCATTTGCTTTTTCCATTCTGCTTTATCCATTGGTGGATAGCCTGTCAGAGGAAATACACAGGCATCATGCTTTCCCCGTAAGAATGTCTTTAGTGAGTTTATGGTGAACTGGGTACCTTCGGTAGAGAAATCTCTGATGCCGAAATCAATAGTATATGTGTCTTTTATATTCTGGCTTTCTATTTCAAAGTTAATCTTATATAGAGCCGGGTCGAATTCACTCCATAGCATTTGTTTATCTCCGGTATTTATCTCGAATAGGTATGTATCTTGTCCTTCTTCAAGCCGGATATCAACGATCTGTTCAGGTATGGTTACATCTTCATCAGTGTTCCACACATATCCTTTTACAGTGATTTTTGCCGCTCCGCTTACAGATGATTTGATCCGGGCAACAACTGGTATCGTTTTAGAAGATATATCAGGATAAACCTGTAAATCACTGATTAATATACCGTCATTTGCTTCAAGACCAAATTTTCCTATGATGCCGTTCCAGTTGGTCTGTGTAGCATCTGTCCATGCATGCGAGCCATGTATGCCCTGTGGTACAGAACTGGGGCTGTTATCTATTTCTATTGTTATAATGTGTTTCCCTTCAGTTAATTTACCAAGATTGTATAATTGTGGAGATAATATTAAGGTGCTGGATCCTATGCTGTCCCCATCAACCCATACAGTTGAAGGTTTTGTCCGTTCCATGATCAGTCGCCATTCTTTATCAGCTGAGGAGGCAGGTATTTCGACCTCTCTTTTATACTTTATTTTTCCTACAAAGGGATTCAATCGGGTAAGCTGTCCTGTGTTTAATGTGTCGGTAGTCTGTGGAGCCAGACGACTCTGATCTACTGTTCCCGGTAAGTTGATTTCCCCTAAGTCACATTGCCATTTTCCAGAAAGTGTAATGAACTCCCGTTGATCGAAAGTAGGTTTCTTATCTGAACAGGAAGTAACCAATAAGAATATAACCAGGGAAATTAAGAGTGCTTTAATGTGCATAAGTGTATAGCTAACAATTATTATTGCACAAAGATAAACTAAAATATTGTACCGTAAAGTGCTGTGAGCATTCTTTCAGATGTTAATAAGATTTAGGGAAAAAGCTTAAAAATGAAAATGTATTCAGCATAACTTATTGTACCTTTGTTATGCTTAAATAAAAATCAAAACAGATGAAAATATATACAAGAGGGGGAGATAAGGGTAAAACCGGAATCTTTGGCGGGCAACGTGTTGATAAGGATGACGTACGTATTGAAGCCAATGGTACTATTGACGAGCTGAATTCAGCCTTAGGTGTTGTACGGGCATACTTACCTGCAAATCACGAGTGGCAACCGGTTTTATTTAAAATACAAACCGAAATGATGGTTGTCATGTCTCAGGTAGCTACTCCTTCGGCTATAAGAGAGACAAATCAGAATAAGCTTGATGAAGACCTGGATAAGTTCTGCGAAGAGTGCATGGATCGGATGACAGATGAAATGGGGCCAAGTGAAACTTTTATTCTTCCCGGAGGGACAATCGTTTCAGCTCATTTGCAACTGGCGCGTTCTATAGCCCGCCGTGCCGAACGCCGTTTATGGACATTGAATAAGCAGGATGAAGTTCCGACTGCCGTTATGCGTTTTATAAACCGTTTGTCGGACTTATTTTTTACAATGGCCCGTTATGATATGTATAAAGCCGGAGACATGGAAGAACGCTGGAAAGATTTTCTATATAAGAGAAAAAAGTAAATGGCTAGACAAATTATTCTCATTACAGGTGGACAACGTTCCGGGAAGAGTAGCTATGCTCAGAACCTGGCTTTGTCATTTTCTCCTAATCCTGTATATCTGGCAACATCGCGGGTATGGGATGAGGAGCACCGGAAGCGCATAGAAAGGCATAAAGCTGAAAGAGAAAAGAATTGGGTCAATATAGAAGAAGAAAAGGAGCTAAGCAAACATGACTTTACAGGAAAAGTTGTGCTTGTGGATTGTATCACTTTATGGGCTACTAATTTCTTTTTTGATCTTCATTCTGATGTAGAAGCTGCCCTCTCTGCTCTAAAATCTGAGTTTGATCAGCTTATAACTCAGGATGCCCGGTTTATCTTCGTAACAAATGAAATAGGTATGGGAGAGATGTCTCAAAATGACCTGCAACGAAAATTTGCAGATTTGCAAGGGTGGCTCAATCAGTATATTGCTGCTGAATCTGATGAGGTGTATTTAATGGTATCGGGTATAGCGATGAAAGTAAAATAACCTTTATAGATTTATCTATATAGTACAGATAGCAAGAGTATTATCAAATAAAAGGTTACAATATATAAACAAGCTAAAATGTGTTACTTTTGTCACTTTTTAACAATATAGAACCTGATTATAAAGAAGATAATAGTTTTAATGTAATGTCACTTTTTTAATATAAAACTAAAATATAACAATGCAACAATTTAACATCGAAAAACCACAAGACGAAGTACGTTCTTACTTACAGGAGAAAATTGATAATCTGACAAAACCAAAAGGTTCGTTAGGCAAGCTGGAAGATTTAGCTATGCAAATAGGTTGGATACAGCAATCTTTGAATCCTAAGCTGACTAATCCTTGCCATATTGTATTTGCCGGAGATCATGGAATCGCAGCCGAAGGTGTTAGTCCGTCGCCACAGGAAGTAACGTATCAGATGATTGTTAACTTCTGGAATGGTGGGGCAGGTATCAATTTCTTAGCCCGTCAGCATGGTTTCGATCTTAAAGTTGTAGATGCAGGTGTTAATTTTGACTTCAAGCCCGAAGACCCGATTATACATAAGAAGATCCGGAAAAGCACCCGGAATTATTTACATGAAGCAGCTATGACTCATGAAGAAATGGAACTTGCAATAAAATATGGCGCCGAATGCGTTCAGGCATGTTTTGACGAAGGATGCAATGTGATTGGGTTTGGCGAAATGGGAATTACCAATACATCATCTTCTTCCCTATGGATGACATATCTGACCGGAATTCCTTTAGATCAGTGTATCGGAGCTGGATGCGACCATACCGGAAATATCATCGGACATAAGTATAAAGTACTGAAACAGTCGATGGATAACTACAAAGGTGATGCTTCTGTTGAAGACATTATGCGCTATTTTGGTGGTTATGAGATGGTAATGACAGTTGGTGCTATGTTGAAAGCCGCGGAATTAAAGATGATTATCCTTGTCGACGGCTTTATTATGACAAACTGTATGCTTGTTGCTTCCAAGCTAAATGATAAGGTGTTGCATTATGCTGTCTTTGGACATCAGGGAGATGAGGCAGGGCACAAGCTTATCTTGGATTACCTGAAAGCAAAACCTATACTTAACTTAGGCCTTCGGTTGGGAGAGGGGACAGGTGCATTATGTGCATATCCTATTATCGATTCGGCAGTACGAATGATAAATGAGATGAATTCTTTCAAAGAGATTAAAGTAACAAAGTATTTTTAATGATATGCCGATTGGCAATTAAATGATATGAAAAATATAGCTGCAGCACTGGTTTTCTTTACCCGCTTACCTTTTTGGCGTTTTAGGGCATTTAATGTCCCTACCGAATATTTTAAGCAGGTGATAAATTACTGGGCTGTAGTTGGGTGGCTTACGGCTGTGGTGATGGCAGGAACACTTTGGTGTGCGGTACAAGTCTTGCCATATTCTGTTGCTGTGATTGTAGCCCTTCTCAGCCGCCTGCTTATTACAGGAGCATTGCATGAAGATGGTCTTGCCGACTTCTTTGACGGATTTGGCGGAGGTAATACACGTGAGCGTATTTTAGCTATTATGAAAGATTCTCATATAGGCACTTACGGGGTATTAACTTTAATTTTCTATTTTCTATTATTCTATTTGTTGTTGAGTAATCTGGATTTGCATACGGCTTGTTTCGTTATTCTGGCAGCCGACCCTTTATGTAAATTTATAAGTTCGCTGATTACTTTGTTTTTACCATATGCGCGAAACGAAGAAACCAGTAAGTCCAAAACCATATATAGAAAAATGTCATTACAGACAGCCCTTATTTCTATTGTATTCGGATTACTCCCTTTCATTTTATTATTAAAATTTCACCTTTGGGTAGCTATAATATTTCCTATCTTTGTTTTTCTCGGATTGGTTCTTTTAATGAAGAAAAAGATACAGGGTTATACAGGAGATTGTTGCGGAGCTTTATTTCTGATGTGCGAATTGTCTTTTTATCTGGGTATAACCGTTATATTGAAATTGGTTCAAATATGAATATATATATAGTACGGCATACAGCGGTAGGAGTAAATGGAGTTTGCTACGGACAAACAGATGTACCGTTGAAAGATACATTTGAAAGTGAAGCGGAAATTGTGAAGCAAAATTTAAAAGGCTTGCAGTTCGATGCTGTATTCTCCAGTCCGTTAAGCCGGGCAAAACGTCTTGCTGAATACTGTGGTTTTACAGATATCCGCTTACATGATCGGTTAAAAGAACTTCATTTTGGTGATTGGGAGATGCAGGAATGGGATAAGATAGATATGGAAGAATGGGATAAGGATTGGATAAGCACACCTGCTCCTAACGGTGAGTCATTTAAGCAAATGTATAATCGTATAGCCTCTTTTCTGGACGAACTGAAGGAGAGTGATTACTCTTCCGTTATTATTTTTGCTCATGGTGGCGTTATCAATTGTTTTCGGGTCTATTTCGGTGAAACAGATTTGAAGGGGGCTTTTGACAGGATGGCTGAATATGGGGAAATATTTGAGTTTGAAACTTAATTATAGAATAGAATATACAAATTAAGGTATGTGGCAAAACCAACCCATAATATATAAGGGATAAATAATATGCTGCTTATCTTAAATTCTTTAAAAGTTGCTATGGCATAGTATATCAATATTACTTCGAGTAAGATGATGTTTATCAACGCCAAAAGAGGATTTTGCAGATAGAAGAATGATATACTCCAGGTGAAGTTCAGTATTAACTGTAGAATAAACAAAACCATAAAGAATCGTTTCCTTCTGCTTTCAGATGCAATGATAAGTCCTATAGATATCCCCATAAACAAATATAAGATACTCCAGGCTATAGGGAAAGCAATGTTTGGTGGTGTAAGAGTAGGCTTATTTAGTAATGGGTACCAATGTTCGATTGCTTCTGCTTGGAAGAACTGAGCAGTATATCCGGTAAGAAAGCAAACGATGACAGGTATAATTATAGAAATAGCCTTTTTCATATCAATCTGTTTCCAATACTAACAATTGATATCTTTTTCAGTTCATAGAGCCTGTTTTATTAACTATAATAAAAAATAATCCGGATTTGTAACATTTGATACAAATTATAGCTGATTGATATAGATAGCTTTGTAATACTATAACTATAAAGCTATTTTAATATGAGTATGTTTTGCTATCAATGTCAGGAAACGTCTAAAGGTACAGGTTGTACAATAGCAGGCGTATGCGGGAAAACCGCGGAAGTGTCCGATATTCAGGACTTGTTATTGTTTGTGACGAAAGGTATCGCGGTTTATAACGATTTATTGCGCAAAGAAGGAAAAGCCTCAAAGGAAGCCGATAAGTTTGTTGTAGATGCTTTATTTATCAGTATTACAAATGCCAACTTCGATTTCGAAGCTATCAAGGCAAAAGTAAAAGAAGGTTTATCCTTAAAGAATAAACTGGCCTCTCAACTGAATACAACACAAAATCTTCCTGATGCATGTACATGGAATGGCGATGAGTCGGAATTTATGACCAAAGCTAAAGAAGTCGGTGTCCTGCACACCAAAAATGAAGATATCCGATCACTGAAAGAACTTATTCACTATGGAATAAAAGGAATGGCTGCCTATGCCGAACATGCCTACAATCTGGATAAGACAGATGACCAGATTTTCTCATTTATGCAACATGCTTTAGCCGAGATTACAAGAGAAGATATTACAATAGACGAACTTATACCTTTAGCACTGGAAACAGGAAGATATGGTGTACAAGTAATGGCATTGCTGGATGCAGCCAACACCGGACGCTTTGGTAATCCTGAAATAACAGAAGTAAATATCGGAGCAGGCAAAAATCCTGGAATACTTATCAGCGGACACGATCTGCGAGATATTGAAGAACTGTTGCAACAAACCGAAGGTACAGGTGTAGATGTATATACACACAGCGAAATGCTTCCTGCTCACTACTATCCGCAATTGAAGAAATACAAGCATCTTGTAGGTAATTATGGCGGTGCATGGTGGCAACAGAAAGAGGATTTTGAAGCTTTCAATGGGCCTATCCTATTTACGACCAACTGTATTGTACCTCCTTCACGCAATGCTTCTTATTTAGGTAAGATATTTACTACAGGAGCAGCCGGACTCGATGGAGCAAGGCATATAGCAGAACGTAAACCAGGACAACAAAAAGACTTCTCTGAGATTATCGAAATGGCTAAGAACTCTCAACCTCCACGCCAGATTGAATCGGGTACTATTGTTGGAGGATTTGCTCACGCTCAGGTAATGGCTTTGGCTGATAAGGTTGTCGATGCTGTAAAATCGGGTGCTATCCGTAAGTTCTTTGTAATGGCAGGTTGCGACGGACGTATGAAAAGTCGTAGTTATTATACTGACTTTGCAAAAGCTTTGCCGAATGATACTGTTATAATGACTGCCGGATGTGCGAAATACAGATATAACAAGCTTCCATTGGGTGATATAGGTGGTATCCCGCGTGTGTTGGATGCAGGGCAATGTAATGACAGCTACTCACTTGCAGTGATTGCACTCAAGTTGAAAGAAGTATTCGGACTGGATGATATCAATCAGTTGCCAATCGCTTTCAATATTGCCTGGTACGAACAAAAAGCTGTAATCGTTCTGTTAGCATTATTACACCTTGGAGTGAAAAATATCCACCTTGGACCAACTTTACCTGGATTCCTTTCTCCGAATGTGGCTAAGGTGTTGGTCGATAATTTTGGTATCGGTGGTATCTCTACTGTTGATAAAGATATAGAAATGTTTTTAGCAAGCTAGCAGAATATCTAAAGAACATAATATATCGTGGCAGGCTAAATTTTAGCCTGCCATTTTTAATATAAAAATATTTGGAATTCTATAAATTAGTTTATATATTTATGATATCATTTTAATATCAAAATAAATTAATTATGGAAACACTTGAAAAGAAATTTAATGGAACTAAAATCTCTGGTTTTTTAGCTCTTCTTCTTATACTTCTTATTATGGGAGGCAGTATCTGGGCTTTTAGTACAGGTTCTGTATTATTTGCATTTGTGGGTGTATTGGGTATTCTACTTTCAGCTTTAGCTGTAATGGGATTTATTATAGTAGAACCAAATAATGCGCGTGTGATGGTATTCTTTGGTAAATATAGAGGTACAATTACTGATAATGGCTTTTTATGGGTAAATCCTTTTTATAATAAAAAGAAAGTGACTTTACGTGCACGTAATCTGGATGTACCTCCTATCAAAGTAAATGATAAGGTTGGTAATCCTATTATGATTGGCTCTGTATTGGTTTGGAGGGTGAAAGATACATATAAGGCTATGTTCGATATAGATACTTCTTCTATTTCAGGAATCGTCCCGGGTTCGGCGAATAACTATATACAGTTTTCGAATAGAATGCAGGCTTATGAAAATTTTGTAAAGATACAGAGTGATGCTGCCCTCCGTCAAGTCGCAGGAATGTATGCTTATGATAACAATGAGAGTAAAGAAAGTGAGGTGACGCTACGTTCTGATAATGGTGAAATTAGCCAGAAACTGGAAGAAGAATTGAATAGCCGGCTGGCTATTGCAGGAATAGAAGTCATTGAAGCGCGAATCAATTATCTTGCATATGCTGCTGAAATAGCAAGTGTAATGCTTCGTCGCCAACAGGCTGATGCAATTATAGCTGCCCGCGAAAAGATTGTAGAGGGCGCAGTGAGTATGGTACAGTTGGCTCTGGATAAATTACAAAAAGAAGAAATAGTGGAACTGGATGAAGAGCGTAAGGCAGCTATGGTGAGTAACTTATTAGTTGTATTGTGTGCAGATGAGGCGGCACAACCAATAGTAAATGCTGGAACACTTCATCACTAATAATTAAGATTGTGGCTAAAAAGGAAAAGGATTCTGCCGTTAAAAGTTTTGTCCTGCGAATCGATCAGGAAATGATGGAAGCAATCGAAAAATGGGCCGCAGATGAATTTCGCAGTACCAATGGGCAAATACAATTTATATTAAATCAGGCTTTACGCAAAGCAGGACGGATAAAGAATAGTAAAAAAAAGGATTCAGAGAACAATACTGAATTATAGATGTTATAAAGGAATACTGATATTGTTGAAAAAGTATCAGTATTTTTTTTTGTCATGAAAATTTAACATATGTTTTTTATAGTAAATAAAATATAAAAGACTTTTTTGAGTTATATATGTATAACTGGGCTTGTAATAACAGAATACAATCTGATGATAGAGATTCTTATTTCGAAAAATTAATTTTAAATAGTTCATTTATTGCATGATATTCATTATCTTTGCACAGTTTTTTACAGAAACTTTACAAATCATTGCTGTTTAATGAGATACGAAAATAAACTTATGAAAAAAAGCATTAATGCCTCTACTTCTCGGCTAGCGCTTCTGTCCATGCCTTTGATGGCCGTTTTTATTTTAATCATGTTCTCTTGTAAATCCAATTCGGTACGTGATATACGTGCTGCGCGGGGAGAAGATGTTGCTTCACGTGGTTTTTCTTATTCAGGAGGTAAACCTAAAGAAGCCATGGTTAAACCTTTGTTTATGCAACAATTAAAGAAGGCTAATATCGAACTGCCTTTTCAGGAAGGCGTAAAAGGTTTTGGGGCTGGTACTAGAACCGTTTCGGAAGAAGTTACATTTACCAATGCTGAAAACATTACGGAATCTGTTGATAAAGAAAATCAAAAGCCAACTAGTCTTAGTGATGTGCAGCATTTATCTGAAGTTGTTGTAACTGCAAAATCACGTTTCACTCCTGAGCGTAATGGGCGAGTAAGTGTTGACTTTATAGTAAAGGTTCCAAAAGAACTTTTATCAGAAAACTTTAGAATGACTTTACATCCTAAATTATTCCATAATGACTCAATTATCCCTTTGAAAGATGTTATATTAAAAGGTCATGCTTTCCTTGCTAAGCAAAAACAGGATTATGCAGACTATGATCAATATATGAAGTCTATAGTTGGAGACGATAAATATGATGATATATTCTTTGATCGAGAAGGAACAGAAAAGGATATCCGCAATCGCCAGAATATGTATTATGAAGAATATTACAGAGAATGGAGTAAGCAGATGGAATATGAAAAGTGGAAGACTGAAAAGAGCAAATTTGATGCTGCTGAACTTGCCAAATTGAAAGGATATCGTCAACGTTTCTACAATGAGTATGTTCGTAAGGCGCGTGAACAGGTGATGCGTGATATGACTAATGGTAAAGATACTGTTGGCCTGTTTGATCAATACATGAAGAAATTCAATAAAAATGCTAAATCTCTGGTGTTAGATGATAAGGATTTTGAGGTAAGCTATATGAAAATGCCTGCTAAATTCCGCGAAGCATACGAAGAGGGACGTTCATTAGATGATATCATAAATAATGTATTGACAGAAAGCGATTCTATCGAAATGGCTAAAAACAGGTATATGTTTGAGGCTATTGCTGAAAATGAAATGAAGAAGGAAAGGAAAGATGATGTAGCTAAAGAAATGATTCCTTTTCCATATGAGCAAGGTATGCGCCTTGACAGTATTGTAGATGCTGGTCGCGATTTTGTATATTACTATAAACAAGATCATCCGGTAACAGTAGGTTTGAAGAAACTGCGTCTTACAATGGATGGTAGAGTAGATGCTATTGACCGTAGTAGGTATATTATGCCTCCTGCCGATACTATTTCTTACTTTATATCTTCTCTGTCTCAACTCGTTGATACATCTTTGGTATTTAAGAGAACCAAATTGTACAGGGATGCTTATAATCGTTTGACAACTTATATCAAATTTCAACCGGGCAAATCAAACTTTAGTCTGAATTATCAGGATAATAAAGCTGAATTGAATAAAATGCTGACTACTTACCGTGCATTTACTGAAGATGGTAAATTTGTAGTTGATAGCATTGTTCTTAGAGTTTCTACAGCACTGGATGGCTCTTATGATAATAATTATAAGTTATCGGAAAAACGTTCCCAGGCCATAAAGGATTATTTCGTGAAATCACTATCCGGAGAGATCAGAGATGCCAGCAATGTAATTAAGGTTGAACATTCGGGTGAAGACTGGAATACACTAGCTGCTCAGATTATGCAACGGAACGATATAATGAATAAGACTCAGATTCTGGCATTGCTGGAAGGAGCTATCGATCCTGACGGTACTGAAACACAAATAAAGAAAGATTTCCCTGATGACTATAAAGTTATAAGAGATTCAATATATCCTCTTCTAAATAAAGCTGTATTTGAATTCAATATGCATCGTCCTAATATGGATACCGAAACAGCAGTTGATGTACAGGAGAGACCAAATTATGAGAAAGGCCTGAAACTGCTTCAAGATAGAGAATACTGGAAAGCTTTGGAAATCCTGTCTGATTATCCGGATTACAATACAGCATTATGTTTGATCTGTATGGGATATAATGCAAAAGCTAAAGAAGTGTTGGATAATCTTCCGGAGACTGGAAATAATGAATATCTACGCACAATATTATCTATCCGTTCAAATAAAGACAATGAAGCTATTGATCACCTGATGCGTGCTTGTGAATTAGATCCGTCTAAGGTATATCGTGCACCACTGGATCCTGAGGTTGCGGAATTGATTCGCAAATATAATCTGCAGGAGCGTATCAACGGTTTATCTACATCTATTCAGGATATAATTCCGGATGAAGAAGTAATGCAATAATTAAATATTATATAATTCAAAGTCCCCGGTTAAATAAAATTGATCGGGGACTTTTTTATGCACAAAGGGAGTTTTAACGTTATATTTACAACTTTTTGTTAAATAAATTAAGTTATATTTTTACTTTTTTATGTAAATTGCGTCTGTAAATTAAGAATTTGAAACTTATATGAGTTATAGAGATTTAACTGCCCAGGAGATAGAGATATTGAAATCTCAGGGATGTAACGCTGATGATTGGAATAATATAATGGTACACCCTGATTTTAAGCCGGATTATATTAAGCATGTTAATTTTTCGGGCGTGATAAAATTAGGGGTTCTCGAAGAGGAATTTACTTTGCCTGGTGGACTGAGAAAACATTCAGGTATACGTCATGCATGTCTTCATAATTGTGAACTGGGTAACAACGTATTGATAGAGAATATCCAGAACTATATTGCAAATTATCGTATTGGAAATAATGTACGTATACAAAATATACATCACCTGTATGTTGAGGGAGAGTCTTCATTTGGAAATGGGGTAGAGGTCTCTGTGCTGAATGAAACCGGTGGACGTGAGGTTATAATCTATGATAAGTTAAGTGCTCATTTTGCCTATATTCTTTCATTTTACAGGCACCGTCCGGTGTTGATTAAGAAGCTACAGGATATGGTAAAATCGTATGCAAAGGAGTATACTTCAGACATAGGATGCATTGGCGATAATGTATCTATTGTGAATGCTGGGGCGATAAAGAATGTTTACATTGGTGATTATGCTGAGATAGAAGGTGCCCGCCATTTGGAGAATGGTAGTATCAATAGCAATGAATATGATCCAGTACACATTGGATATAGCGTAATGGCATATGATTTTGTAATATGTTCGGGTTCGAGGGTTGAAGATGGTACTATGCTTACCCGTTGCTTTGTTGGACAATCGTGTCAGTTAGGGCATACTTATTCTGCCAGCGATTCTTTATTCTTTAGCAACTGTCAGGGTGAGAATGGAGAAGCATGTGCGCTGTTTGCAGGACCATATACTGTGACGCATCATAAGTCGACACTGCTCATTGCAGGTATGTTTTCGTTTATGAATGCAGGCTCGGGCTCTAACCAGAGCAATCACATGTATAAGCTGGGACCTATTCATCAGGGGATTGTAGAGCGGGGAGGTAAAACCACCAGTAACTCTTATATATTATGGCCAGCCCGTATTGGTGCTTTTTCTTTAATTATGGGGAGGCATTATCATAATTCAGATACTTCTGATATGCCATTTTCGTATCTTATAGAAGATAAGAATGAATCTGTACTGGTGCCCGGAATTAATCTAAGGAGTGTGGGTACAATTCGCGATGCGCAGAAGTTCCCTAAGCGGGACAGACGTAAAGACCCTGAAAAACTGGATCAGATAAATTTCAATTTACTAAGTCCTTATACTATTCAAAAGATGTTTAAGGCTATCGATATACTGAACGGATTGAAAGATACCTGTGGTGAAACATCCGGGTCATATACCTATCAGAGTTGCCGTATCAAAAGTACTTCCTTGAAAAGAGGGCTGAAGCTTTATAATATGGCTATAAACAAATTCCTGGGTAATTCTATCATCTCCCGTTTAAGGGATTGTCCTTGTACAAATGATGAGGAAATCAGAGCACGCTTAAAACCTGATACAACTATTGGTTTGCATGAATGGAGTGATATTGCAGGTATGCTGGCTCCCCGCTCTGAGATAGACAGGCTGATAGACGATATTGAGTCTGATAAGATTACTCATGTAAGCGAAATGAATGAAGTATTTCAAGAACTGCATAAGAATTATTATTCTCTGGAATGGACATGGGCCTGGGACAAAATACAACAATATTATAACCTGTCTGCAGATACTATTACTGCACAGGATATAATTTCTATCGTTAGCCGATGGAGGGATGCTGTAGTAGAGCTGGATAAAATGATTTATGAGGATGCGAAAAAAGAATTTTCATTGTCTTCTCATACCGGATTTGGTGTAGATGGTGACCGTAATCAGCAGAGAACCGATTTTGAACAGGTAAGGGGATTGTTTGAAGAAAATGCTTTTGTAGAGACAGTCCTAAAGCATATCGATTCTAAGACCAAATTAGGGGAAGAACTAATAAATAGATTGGAAAAGCTGTAAATTAAAATATTAGAGACAAAAATGAAGGCTATCAGATTCTGATAGCCTTCATTTTCTATTTGTAATTGCTTACAATTATTTCTTAGGTTGAGTACGCTTAGCGTAGCGGCTCATAAACTTATCAACACGTCCTGCAGTATCCACAAGTTTTTGTTTTCCTGTATAGAACGGGTGAGAAGAGCTTGTGATTTCAAGCTTCACCAATGGATAAGTTACTCCATCTATTTCGATAGTTTCTTTTGCATTGATAGTTGAACGTGAGATAAATACCTCATCATTTGACATATCCTTGAAAGCAACCGGACGATAGTTTTCTGGATGAATATCTTTTTTCATTTTATAGTGATTTAAATTATTTCTTCTTTTTCAGCCGACAAAGATAGCTTTTTAATCTCATTAAAACAAAATATTTATCCCGAATTTTACAATGAAAATGTGCTTCAAACTCATAAATTTTGCTTTCTTTTGTTCTTTGAACTTTATAAGGACTAAATGGTTTAAAAATGAGAATTATGTATAAATATATCCTATTATCAGCTGTTTTCGGCTTGTCATTACTATCATGTAATCAGAAAACATCGAATTCAAATACAAATAATATGATCAATCCATCAGATACTACCAATATGAATGCAGAAACTATATCAGATGATAGCAGCCTGTATTTATTAGTAGGAACTTACACTACAGGCGAGAGTGAAGGAATCTATGTCTACCAGTTTGATACAGTTTCCGGATATTCCAAATATAAGAATATGGTGAAGGTGAGCAATCCTTCCTATTTGACAATCAGTAATGATGAAAAGTTTGTGTATGCTGTTTCTGAAACAGGGGATAACAAAGCTGCAGCCAATGCTTTCCTTTTTGATAAAGTGGATGGTAGCCTGAAATCGCTTAATACACAACTCACCGGGGGGGCAGACCCATGTTACATTGAAATAGATAAAGGCGGAAAACATGTAGTTACAGCCAATTACTCTGGAGGAAGTATTACTGCTTTTAATGTAAATGGAGATGGTACATTGACCTCAGCCAGCCAGCTGGTGAAATTTACAGGTAAAGGGGCGGATGCCGAACGCCAAAAAGCTCCTCATTTACATTGTGTACGATATTCTCCTGATGGAAAATATCTGTTTGCAGATGATTTAGGTACAGACAAAATCCATAAGTTTGATATAAATACCGGAGAACCAGGTAATTATCTGAAAGTAGGTGCTCCGGCTGCCTTCGATGTAGCTTCCGGCTCAGGTCCGAGACATCTGGAATTCCATCCGAATGGTAAATACGCATATCTTATCACGGAACTATCAGGTGCGGTTATAGCATTTAACTATGATGCAAATAGTGGAAATCTATCACAATTTCAGACAATACAAGCCGATACATTGGATGCAAAAGGTAGTGCAGATATTCATATCTCTCCCGATGGTAAATTTCTTTATGCATCCAATCGCCTGAAAGGGGATGGCCTTGCTATATTTTCGATAGATCAAACAAATGGTAAACTAACAAAGGTAGGGTATCAGGAAACCGGAATCCATCCCCGTAATTTTGTGATTACGCCTAATGGTAAATATCTCTTGGTGGCGAGCCGTGATAGTGATATAATACAGATTTTCCTTATCGACAGAGCCACTGGCTTGTTGGAGAATACATATAAAGATATAGAATTGGATATGCCTGTATGTCTCAAATTTGCTTCGTATAAGTAAAGAAAGTATTTAACGTTTTTTAATTGCAACTTGCTATACTTGTTATACATACAAAAGTAATAAATTGGTCTGCGACCTTAAATGATGAATAAAGAATGAAAAAAGTATTATTTACTTTATTACTTATTTTTTCATGTACCTGGGTATTTGCTCAGGATAGTGCTCAGGATATTGTAAAAAATGATTTTGAAAAGATAATCGATTTTACAAAAAATAAAGAAACTGAAAAAATACTGGATATGACATATCCCAGGTTATTTGAAGTAACATCGAGAGATGTAATGAAAGCTATGATGGATTCTATGATGCCTAAGTTGGGAATAACAATATCGTATGAAGATATTGCACCCAATATAAAATTAAGTGGTGTGGAGTCTATAGAAGGAACTTCTTTTGTATTATGTAAGTATAATCAGAATATGACTATGTATTTCCAGAATCCTCAATTCACAGAATTAGTCTTATCTGAAGGAAAAAGCATGTATCCGGATTATGAATTAAAGAAAATCGATTCTAACTCTGTTAAGCTGGATGGTTTTGCCTACCTAATGGCAGTAAAGGATTCTCATACAGATGGAACATGGAGGTATTTGAGTATTTCCGATAATCTGAGTGTACTGGGCAAAATATTATCACCTCAATTACTAACAGAGGTCGCACAATTAAAGACAGAACTAGGTAAGAAGTAAAACTCTTTTATCTTTTAAGTAAAAGAAAGTATTTAATGATACATTATTTCAATCTAACTAATTGTTGCTGCTGCAGATAAAAAAGTAATAAATAGGTCCGAGACCTTAGTATTCTATCTTTTATCAAATCTGTTCAGGTTTGACATTATAACTTGTTCTTAATTTATCTTATAATAAGGTGTATAATTGAAAGGTAACAAAAAGGTAACAAATAGAATTATGTGAAAGCTGTTACTTTTGACAAGTTTCTTTAATTTTCATCCGACTGATTACTAACATATTAATCCGGCTATAACATTCCTGTACTACAACGTATACTACACAGGGGGCAATTATTATAAAAA
>JAITVV010000074.1 GCA_031285625.1 Prevotella sp. | reverse complement strand
GCATAGCAATGAAGAATGTTTGCTAATTTTGTTGTCATAGTAATTTTAGTTTTAACCCATCGACCAGGAGGGTAAATCTAAATTACATAAAAATCCCCTGTTGGTTTATATTCCGACAGGGGACATTTTTATTTTGGCGAAAAGGGTCAAACATATTTTGGTACATGGGGTCAATTTAGACTGGCACGAGGGGCAACGCTCACTGGATTTTCCACATGCCTTTGCATCCCAGATGTTGGAATTAACACTTACTTTGGTATTGAAACGGGTTGGTTGTCCGTCAATAGTGACTCGGCACATAATAGGAAATGTGCCGTCTGATTTTTGTTTGTCCCTTTTCACATAGAAAAGAATGCGAAATGTACTTTTCATAAACTCAATTTTTAATGTTACAAAATTACTTTGAACTATCTCAAAATGAGTCTTATGACGGGACTCTAATTATTTTCTAATAGTTTTCAATAGTTTCTTATAATTATTGAATATCAACTATTTAACTTTTTATATTTTCTTGAATTATTTGCATTTTCGGATAGTTTTTGTATGTTTGCAACACAAATGCAACACAATTTTTCTATGGCTAAATACTTTGTTTACATTAAGAAAGACTATGACTCTAAATCGGGTTATACACCACTTTATGTCCGTTACAACTATGACCGAACTAAACGTACTTTAATATCGACCGGATACTCTATCAAATTCGAGCATTGGGACGATAAAAAGAAATGCGTTAAGCGAGCCTGTTCGGAATATGACGAAATAGAAGTAACTGTTAATAAAATCTATCTGCGCCTGTCGAATATATTGGATTACGCTAACGAAAACGATATAGAACCGACTGTTGACTTTGTTTTGAAAGAATTAGCTGTTGAAAGAGAATATGAACAGAAACAGGCTCGGACAGACTTGTTTGCCCTCTTGGATAAGTATGTTGAAGAGAAAGGTCCTTTCGTATCTAAAGACCAAGTAAAGGACTACAAGACGTTAAAGAAGCATTTGACGGCATTTAAGAAGTATTCTTCTCAACCAATATCTTTTCGCAATCTTAACATGAAGTTCTACAACGAGTTTATGAATTATTTGTTTTACGAAGCCATAAAGCCTGATGGTACAGTTGGACTGGTAACAAACTCTGCCGGAAAGGTAGTACGATTGTTAAAAGGTTTCGTAAACTATCAAATGGCAAAAGGGACTATCCCGACAGTCGATTTGAAATCCTTTAAGGTTGTGGAAGAGGAAACAGACGCTATCTATTTAACCGAAAATGAATTGGCTAAAATATATCAGCTTAATCTCTCCGATGATAAAGAATTAGAGGAAATCAGGGATATATTTATTGTTGGCTGCTACACCGGATTACGGTACAGCGATTTATCAACACTCAATAATGAACATATCGACTTGGTAAACGGGAACATCAATATTAAACAACGGAAAGTACATAAAGCCGTTGTTATCCCTATGATTGACTATGTACCGGATATTCTCAAAAAGTATAACTACGATTTACCGAAAGTTTCTTCTTACAAATTCAACGAACGTGTCAAAGAATTGGGCGAGAAAATTAAGCTAAATCAGAAAATAGAAATAGTCCGAAAGAGAGGGAATACCAGAGTAACAGATATACGCAAGAAATATGAACTAATGTCTTCGCATACTTGTCGGCGTTCGTTCTGTACCAATATGTATTTATCTGGGTTTCCAGCAGAGGAACTCATGAAAATATCAAGACACAAAAGTTCTGCTGCATTTATGCGATATATCAAAGTGGATAACCAACAGGCGGCAAACAGGCTGAAAGCATTGAGAAATAGGATGCATAAGCAATACTAACGATAAAAGCCAATCAGCGACTGGCGAATTGCAAACCTTGTAAATTTATTCTTACTTTTCTCTGATTAGGAGATTTGACGAACACTGCCCACCGATTTCTATTTTACATTAATTCAACAGACAATGTCTGTTGAATTAATGTAAAACTAAATCAGACGTTAATTTTTCCTTCAATAGCACTGTGTTTTTAAGTTCACATTCCCAAAAGCGTACTACTTTCCAGCCTTTTTTCGAGAGAGTTTGAGTTACTTCCAAATCTCGTTTCTTGTTGCGTTCGATTTTCTTTATCCAATAATCTGCATTGTCTTTTGGCTTGGTATTCCTACAATTATGACCATGCCAAAAGCACCCGTCAACAAAAATAACAAGTTTATTTTTAGGAAAGGTGAAATCTGGTTTTCCGAAAAGTTTATAGTTTCTTCTCCAACCCTTGATATTATTGGCTTTAAAAAAAGCGACAAGTTTTAATTCAGTGGATTTGTTACGACTACTTTTTACTTGCCGCATAATTTGACTTCGCTCTTCCTTTGTAAAAACATCAGCCATTATTCTTTATTACAGTTATCCAAGATTTATCAAACCCGAGAGCCTCCAAGACTTGCTCTTTATCGAGGGTTTCAGGCTGTTTTATTCTGATCGTCAAACTTTTTGCAGGAACTTCTTCTAGAATGGTAAATTGAGAACCGTGGGGCTGCCAAGTAAAGCGATGTTCTCCCGTCTTCTTATCAATCCCTATTAAGTTTTTATTTTTATTCCATTCCCAGTTGTATAATTCGTGATCGTAACGAATTGTTTCAAATTCAAATACCGAGACTTCGGAGAGGTCGTTTGATTTTATTAATACAACCGTGCGTAAATGTTTAAATTTCTCTCTGACAGCGGATACTCTTTCATTCCAAATATCCAAAACAAGCCTGCCGAATAGATTAGGATCTGCTTTTGTATCCAAACTTTCATCAAAAGAGTATACTAGAGAATTTCTTCCTGAAATTAACCTGACCTTTTTTTGAGTAGAGGGTCTTGTTGCTTTTACTGTTTTTGCTCCCCATGCTGTATTTCCCATTACGACATCATCAAGACCGACATTCGAAGGCTTCCAATCGGCTCCTATGCAATTTGCGAAAATATTTTCCCAATCTGAACCCTCTAAATCTGGTTTACCTTTGGATGCCAATAAATAAATCAATTCTTTTCCAAGAAGAAAAGGAAAGTCTTTCGGAAACTCATTCAACGGAAATGCGGAAACGGATTTATTAACCGTTCTGAGTTTGGGTGATTTATCTTGTTCCATATTCTACTTCATAATCTCTTAATACACAAGTCATATCCAATGTTGTAGCGACGTATGGCAAGAGCTTCAAAATAACAGCCTTTACAATATTGACAGGCACTGCATTTCCTGCTTGTTTTCTTGCTTGGCTATCATTAACGATTATTTTATAACTGTCTGGGAATCCTTGTAATCGAAACATTTCTCTCGGTGTTAATCGTCTTTCTCCATTTACAAGCAAGTAGTTGTAAGACGCTCCTGCTCGTAATGCACAAGAATATGGATACGAACAAATATTCCCAGCTTTGTTCTCATGCCAAATAGAAAGTTTATAAGCTGATGTATGTTTTTCTTTTCTTTTTGATGCGATGTAATCAGATGCGTAGTGTTTCTTATCCACCTTCTTTTCAAGAATATCCGAAAGCGGCTTAAAAGGTTTTATTGGAGAAGGAAAAGAAAAGAAAATAGGTTCTCTATGACCGACTATGATTACTCGTTCCCTTTTTTGAGGTAGTCCATAATCCAGAGCATTCAGTACGGCATATTGAACATGATAACCCAAATCTCGTAAAGTTTTAAGAATGGTTTTTAACGTTTGCCCTTTATTATGCCCCACAAGTTGTTTGACATTTTCAAGCACAAATGCAGTCGGACGTTTATGTTTTAAGATTCTTGCTATATCAAAAAACAGAGTTCCTCTGATATCGTTAAAACCTTGCATTTGTCCAATAATACTGAATGGTTGACACGGAAATCCCGCAAACAAAATATCATGGTCAGGTATATCTTTTTCGCTAATCTTGGTGATATCTCCTGCTGGTCTGTGACCAAAGTTTGCCTCATAGCTTTCTTGACAAAACAGGTCGATATCGGAAGAAAACACACATTCAGATATCAAATCGTTTTCAGAACAGGCTTCATCCATTGCTTGTCGAAACCCGCCAATGCCGCAAAAAAGGTCGATAAACTTTATCTTTTCCATATTTCCAATTTATATCAGTACAAATATATGCTTTTATAAAAAAACTCACAAACAAATCACTTCTTATCCTTAGCAATTTCTTGTAATAATTCAATAATGCTGTCTTTCTCTTTCAGCCTCCTGCTGGCGTAGATATTCTATCTGCATCTAGCTCGTAAAGCAAACTTTTTGCTTCACAACACACAGAAAATCGACTCATTCGACCATGCTGATGCCGGGCAAATGAATGTCTATCTGAATTATTACAAAGACAATGAAATGTCGGATGGTGATAATCCGCCCATCGGACTTATACTTTGTGGAAGCAAAGGTGAAACTTTGGCTAAATATGCTACTTCAGGGATGGATAATCAACTATTTGTTTCTAAATATTTAGTGAGGCTACCAGAAAAGAGAGCGTTGGAAGAGTTTATAAAGAGGGAATTAGAAGATAAGTAAATAAACATAAATCTCTATAATTATCTGATAAATAGTAGTGTAGAAGTAGAGACAATGCATACTTATCAACAATCTAACGGTGTCAAATACTTTCTTTGATTCTAGTAAGATATACCTGAGTAGTTAGAGTATTTCTCTAGTCGTTATTCTCTTCCACCTAAAAAAGTTTTATCTAAAATTTAGAGCGGAATTTTAATTCTTTGTTTTTGGTTTTTACATTTTGACGGTACTCCATATCAAGGGGGTTCTTTTACTTGTATTTTTATATCGGAAGAAGGGGGGGGCTTTATATATTCAGGGCAATGGACAGGGCAATATAAGCATTGTTCTGCGCGAGAATTTTGGCAATTAGGGTACTCACATGTATTATGAAAAAGGGTATTGTAAATTGCACATGAACTAAAAGACATGTTGATTAATATCGTGATTGATATTAGCATTATTTTTCTCATATTTTGTATGTTTTTTATAATACAAATGTTCTGTTCCTTTTTGGATATAATATTACTAATGAATTGTCTGGAAAGAAATAGAACTATTTATGCGCTTTTATGCTTTCAGTAATTTTATCTTAAAATCCAGTCTTGTGTTTTGAATTGGATATACCTCTATATGAAGATGGAAATGGAAATGAAAATGAATATCTGATCTTTACTTAGACCAGATATTCTGATTCTTCTAAAACTTATATCCTATATTTATTCCATAAGTTTGGTTCTTCGAACTTCCTAATGTATTTTTCATACCCCATTCTCCCATAATACCAATTGTGTATTTGTTCAGATATTCAAGCGTTGTTCCTGCTCCTAAGCCCGCATCAAATTTTTCTGAACCTAATGAGAACGTATTATAATCGTAATTACCGGTAGAACCATCTTTTTTAGTAAATTTATTTTTGTATTTCCCACCTATGCCATAACCAGCATATGCACCTCCATTTAAAACCAATTTAATATTTTCGGTTACGTTAAATCTATACACAAGCATAATAGGGACCTCTAAATATATTCGATTTTCAGTTATATTATATTTGGATAAATTGTCATTCCATTCCGGAGGATAATAATAATTCCCTTTAACTTTAAATCCTTTGGTTATTAGCATAATAGAAGGTTGGATTCCCCAATGCTCACTAAAATAATAATCCATTCCTACCCCGAACTGGTAACCAATTTTCATATCAGCGTCAAATTGCGTGCGTTTACTTACGTTGATCCCTGCTTTTGCATTCCATGATACCTGAGCATATCCACCAACAGATACAATCAACAATAATACCAATAATAATTTCTTCATAAAGCAATCTTTTTATTTTAATGTTTGGGCTTCTTTAATGTTTAAAGAAGCCCAAACATATTTGTAGTTAATTATTTGTAAATAAGACTTCAGGTAAGGTACAACTCCAATAATAAGGTTGATCAAAACCCCTAAATTCACTTCTGAAAGATGCAGTTATCACAGGGGTTGAATATACTGCTATTCCATTATATGTGGCTCCAGCTCTGGAGAAAGGTAAATTTTTACTATCAAACCAATCATGGGAGGAATAGTTGTTTTTATGCAAAGTATAGGTGTATTTTATTCCTCCGTAAGTATAATCTACTTTGGTATCTGTAATACTTGAATAATTAACCCAGCCAATCCATGTCTTTTTTCTGAAAGATACTTCCATATGTAAATATAAACGGAATGGGCTGGGTGCGACAACCTGATTACTTCTTCGTCCAAATTTAATTTGCAATTTACGTTTTCCTCTTCGCACCCAGCCTGAAGACTCCTGGCCTATGTACTTACTTCTTATATTCTCTGTCGGATTCAAGGCTTTTGTTTGCATTCCCAGTTCTTTAACCGGCTCATAATATGCTTGACCGCTTTGCTGCAAATCAGAATAATTAGTGATATTCTTCAGGCTTCTCACTTCATTTCCAACAATAACCAAGCCGTCAGGATTAGCGACAGAAGCTATTTCTTGTTCTATTATTGGAATATAGACTCCATAATCTTCTTCGTACATAGGGAAATACAGGTATTTATCATATTTCGCTTTAAAATTCATATATGATTCTTCTGTTTCATCTACATCTTCCACATCTTCCATAGCTTTTTCAAAAATTGCTTGAAGCGAATTAAATCCTTCCAATGTCTTATACCATTGGCTCCTCTCTTCTTCGTTCATAGCCTCCAATTTAGCAATAGTCCTTTCATAGGCTGTTTCATCTTTAAATCTAATAGCTGTTTGACTTATTTCATCGTTAGAGGTAGATCTTAAGCTTTTTGTCTGTCCTGTTATATAATCATTAATATTCACAACCTCAACATCCTTTTCTCTTCTTAAAGTATTGTCCTTCGGACTCAAATCTAAATCATCATTGGAACAAGCATTAAATAAAGCCAATGCACAACTAAATAAAACAAAATGTATTACTCTTCGTTTCACTTTACTCGTTTTTTTCATCTTTAAATTTCTTAAATGATTAATATTATAATTAGTTATCCGGATAATCTTTTACTTTAACATTCGCATAACCGGGACTTCGCTGTATGCTCCGAATATGCCTAATCCATTGTTTATATTGGTGAATATCTTTACGGGTTCAGTCATCTCATACTCATCCAAATACCTGTACCTTTGTACTGATGAATAATACTTATACAGCTCCGGGCTTATCATTTGCAGTGTTATGTTAAGATACCCCTTATCATATTCATTTTCATACAAGAAGTCAGGATATTCAATGTAAAAGCTCAACGTATATTCTGTACCTTTAAACATCGTATTAGTAAATATACCGTAATAATTGGGAGGAAATGTGACTATGGACAAGTCATCGTTATCGGTATTCTCCGGATTTCCGTTGTTTAAAATAACATCATCCGATTTGAACCGTGTAATATACCTCCAGTATTCAAATTCTAACCAGTCTTTCGACTGATAGTGATAGGCCCCATCGACTTTGATACGATAAAAATTATCCGATTGGCTTCTATCTTTTATTTTTACATTGTATCTCAGGTATTTCCCTTTATATCCGGATACTGTTTTATAAATAGCGATTGTATCGACCGATATGATTTGCGGATTTTCCGGAACTACGGCCGAAGCGCTGAGTTGTTTATCCTTATAAGTTACCGAAATCCCGATTCCATCATTTACGGATAGAGGCTTTAGGAACAAATAAGCGCTGTCTTTGGCGCTGTATATAAGTTTCTCAGGTTTATTATTTATATTTAAAACGACATCGGCTCCGGTAATATAAGTATAAGGGTCTTTTCCCCAATACGCATTTTGTTCGGTACGGAATATCGGACGGCTTTCGGTAAGGTATATCCGGCAAGTATCGTTACCGGCTCCCATAGATGCGTTTATGACAAGTCGCGGCTCAATGGGGATACTTCCCATATCGACTTCACTCTCACATGAGGATAGCATGATGAGAATAAATAATATGATTGAATTTATAATATATCTCTTCATAATCATCAAAATTTGTAGGTATAAGATATCGATGGGACAAACCTGAATATACTATACCGGAACAGATTATATTTACCAACCTGTCCGTTTCTTTCACTGTAACCGGGATACACCATAAATGGATTTGCCCTGTTATATACATTGTAAATGGTAAAGCTCCACATCTTCCTTTTCGAACGGTGATAATTCAGGTTCAGGTCGAGGTGGTGGTTTGCCGGCAGGCGGTAATTATTCCTTTTATCTACCTGTTCAATGGTAGGAAGCGGATGGATTATTTGTCCGTTGGGAACATTTACGTCAGGTAAAGGCTGGAATTCTTCGAGAGCCAGAGTTGCGTTGTTTCCTGTCGCATACATCCATGATGCGGACAATTCTATTTTATCGCCGGGTTTATATGTCATGGTCAAAGAAATATTATGCCTTTGGTCATACTTGGCGGCAAAACGTCTACCCTCATTTATTGTCTCAAATTTCCGTTCATTCCATGCTAGCGTATAACCTGCCATTCCTGTATATTTTCCGATTGTTTTTTGTCCGAACAGTTCTATACCATAGGCCCACCCTTTACCCGGTTCCACTTGCTCCTCCCATGATTTATAGGTATCTTTCCATGATGCCCCGTCTTTGTACTCCAGAACATTTTTCATTCGCTTGTAAAATGTTTCCGCAGAGAGGCTGTACCCGTCTCCTTTATCGTAATATACACCCAAAGTGTATTGATGTGCAACCATCGGCTTGAGCCGGTTAGTGATGGGTACCCATAAATCTGTTGGCTGTACCAAAGAATTTGAAGTAAGCAGGTTTATATACTGGTTCATTTTTGTATAAGAAGCCTTGATTGCCATATGGCTGTTAAACTCATATCCTAATGAAATCCGGGGCTGTAATGACGTATAAGTTTTTTGTTGTACGTTAAAAAGCGAAAAGTGAAGGCCCAGATTAGCCTTAAACCGGTTAAAAACAGAAAATTCATCCTCTATGTAGACTAAAGATTCCCGCCCGATGATACGACTGTTTAGAAAGTGATTGGACTTGTTTATTGATTCTTCGCCATTCTCTATTTCTTTTATTTTACTTCCATGTATTTCAGGATTAAAACGGTGGAACGTAAAACCACTGCCAAACTTTATTTGATGCCTGTTATCTGGAATATATTCTAAATCGGCATTTATGCTGATATCTTTGATTTCTGAATTTTGGAAATTCTCATAATAACTGTTGAAATCCATTTCTTTAAGTTCTTCAGAAGACCTAAAATCAAAATTATAACGATTGTAGGCAACCGTCGTATTAGCAAACAATTTATTACTAAAAATGTAATTCCACCTGAGGGCGGCAACTGTATTTCCCCACTTATAATCGATCTCGGATTTGCTGTAAAAATTGGATTCATCCTGCTTTGATACTGCCCCCTCTTTATCCTTTCCGTTATAAAGGCTCAGGTATAAACGACTACGGTCGGAAAACTTATGGTTTACTTTCGCGTTCAGATCGTACATATATAAAATGGGAACGGATTCGTCAGTGAAGAGTTTGGCTGCCCGGAGAAATACATCGGCATACGAACGCCGCGCCGACAGGTTGAATGATGTTTTTCCTCTTATGATGGGCCCTTCAAAGTTTATCCTGCCCGACAGTATTCCTATGTTGAAGCTTCCATGATAATTCTGCATGTCTCCATCCTTCAACCGGATATCAACGACCGAAGATAATCGTCCTCCAAATCTTGCAGGAAAACTGCCTTTATGAAGAGAAACCTTCTTCACTGCATCACCGTTGAAAATAGACACGATTCCGTAGAAATGTCCTGTATTGTAAATCGGTATCCCGTCTAATAGCGTGAGGTTCTGGTCGATATTGCCACCCCGTACATACATGCCCGCTGAACCTTCGGCTCCGGATTGTACTCCGGGTATGAATTGCAGGGATTTCAGGACGTCTGCTTCCCCGAGTACGGCAGGCATCGATTTTATCTGGTCTTGGGTTAACTCAATGGAACTTCCAGATGGTGAAAACGTGCTCGTATTTGTTATGGTAATAGTTTCTAATTCGATTCCGGTCTTTAAATTAAAGTTAATGACAGTATCCTTATTTATACAGGCATTTTTTTCAATAGGGGTATAGCCTGTATACGATGCCTTTAGCTTAATTGTTCCTGCCGGTACCTGTATTGTATAATACCCGTAAGAATTTGCAAAGCTCCCATAACCGGAATTACTATTCACTACAGATGCGCCGATTAAAGTTTCGGAAGATTCAATATCTGTAACATATCCGGAAATTGTCACATTCCGGGGTTTCTTTTCTATCTTTCTGTTCTTGAGTATTATATGCTGTCCTTCCAGTTTCCATTCAATAGAGGTTTCTTTGAAGGTAGCATGCAATACCTCTGTTAATTTCGAAGATTTTATATCGACACTTTTCTTTTGGCTAAGATCAACAGTTTCGTTATAGGTAAACGAATATCCGGTCTGTTTCTCCACCATTTTCATTATATCCTTAAGTGGAGTAGCTTTTACCCGTATAATAATCCCGGTATTCTCTTGGGGATAAGCCTGTTGAATGAATAAGAACAGGAATAGAAAGCTGTATATCAGTTTTGTTTGTATCGATATGTTCATTTGATATAGTAAATATTGCCCTGTCGGTTGTAAGAAAAATCGCCTGATTGAGAAAGTATACTTAAAATATCTTCCATCGTCTCATTTCCGTCAAAGCGAGCTGTCATTCGCAGATTGCCTGTAGTTGGATTTTCTAATTTGAAGAGAACGTCTCTTTCCCGTGCAAACGTTTTCAATATATCAGCAAGAGGCTCATTGTCAAAATAAAGGATATTTTTCAACCAATATATCTGGTTATCAATATCATTCGTATGTAATGCGTTAATTTCTCCGGAGTTTTTATTATAAACAGCTTTGTCTCCCGGTACAAGTTTTCTGGTAACTCCATTACTAGCATTAATAGATACAGAGCCCTCAAATAGGCTGGTAATGATGTTTTCTTCATTTTCATAAGCTTCTATATTGAATTTAGTTCCTAATACTCTTATTTCTAAATCATTTGCTTTTACAATGAACGGCCTGTCAGCTTCACTTGCCACATCAAAATAGGCTTCTCCTTTTAATTCTACTTGCCTGGTATCTCCTTTCAAATCCTGTGGATAGGAGATTGATGACAGGCTATTGAGAGTTATAACCGTACCATCAGGGAGACTTATATTTTTATGCTCTCCGTATGATGTGGAAACATATTTCATTTGCGGAATGCTGGACATTTTATATAAATGAAAAGAGATGAATGAGATAATCAGGATAGCGGCTGCTGAACCGATATATCGAATCAGTAGCTTCTTCTTATATGCTGTATGTTGTGATATTGCCTGCTTGATACGAGGAAAGGTCTGATCGGCAGAGTACCGGGTGTCAAACAGAAAGTCTTTTCCGTCGTTCTCCTTGTAGAATATATAGTCTTTCCCATTAAAGTCTTTGTCGAGAACGGATTGCTCTTCGGGTGAAAGAGCTGCTCTATTCAGATATTTCCGGCGTGCTTTTTGTACTATGTTATTATATTCCATTCCTGCATTATCTACTGTTATAATAATAAAGAGGAGATAAAATAAAAATATCCCTATCTGATTTTAGAAAAATACAGAAAAAAGATTCTCTTTCAATTCCCGATATAGTATTCTTACAGCTTTATTCATTTGGTTGTCAACTGTTTTTGTCGATATACCTAATATCTCGGCTACCTCAGAATATTTTTTATGTTCTTCCCTTATCAGACGGAATACTTCAGCGCAACGGGGCGGCAGTTTTTCTAAAGCTGCTTTATATTTATCCTGAAGTTCCCTGTCTAATAAATCTGTATCGGTGGAGGTATTTGAGGCATGATAATCCGGTAGATTTTCAGTAAGAAGTTCTGTCTGTTTTTTATAATTCTTTTCAATGTACCTGGAAGCGGCATGTTTCAAAGCTATGAAGAAATAGGAATCCGGATTACTGACTTTATCCAGAACTTTACGGCTTTGCCATATTGCAATAAAAACATCAGAAACAACTTCCTGTGCATAATCCGGGTTGTTATTTAAATAATATAAAGCCTGAGAGAAAAGACGATTATAATAATGATAATACACACACCTGAAAGATTCCATGCTATCGTGTTCTGAAATCTCTTTCAATTGTTCTTCTATGTCGGCATTCATATCCATTATGATTGTAAAGATAACAAACAATTTCTTATTCGTCATCAGTTTCTTATTGACTGTATCTGTTTATAACGAAATATGAATGGATACGAACTGCTTTAAGTTGCTTATTGTCAATTAATTTATGTCTTTCATTAAATCTCTGTAATATGTTAATAGAGATCACGATAAATTCGGGCGAATCCATTTTATGTCTGTGTATTTTCTATTTTATCTTCTCTGCCCCTGCTGCCTTTTCTGTTCATTCGGTTTTATACCAAGAGTTTCCAGCGATTCCCTGTATTTTCTCCTGCACCAATTTGTATCATCCACTCCGTCAATAGTCAGTTCGTATTTGTCCGGCTTTTCAGGATGTGGCTTAATCTCCGCAACAGACCTTTCCGTTGTAAAATATCGTTTGTATTCCGGAGAATATATACCTCCTTTGAATATGACAGGCTTCATATCCAATATTTCTTTAATCAGGCTTTCTGTAAACTTCATAGCCTGCAACAGCCTTTCAATCCACAGTAACTCTTTGAGTTTGGGAAACAGGTCATGGATTTTCTTTAGTTCCTGCTTTAGTTTATCCATAGCCGATTCGTGTTCTTTCAGCATGGTCTGTATACTTTGTTTCAATTCTTTCACTTCCTGAATCAGGTTTTCCTTTTCTTCTTTAAGATTCTCTATTTCCTGTTGTTGTCGTTTCACTTTTGAAGTACCTATCATTGAGCCAATACCATCCATTATTGTAGAACCTACATCGGCAGCCGTGTTCTTAAACTTTTCGGCTTTCTTCCGGCTTTTTATTTCTTCCAAAGCTTTTTGCTCTGCTTCTTTCTGTTGCAATAGCAGTGCAATATCTGTTTGTAGATTATCAGACTCTACTTTTTGATTACGATAAAATTCCGATGTACTTATATGCCGGGCTTCCGATCCTTTAATGCCACGAACCAAGTCATATTTAGCCATAGCCTCCGCATAGCTATCCTGATAGTGGATTAATTTCTCTTTCGTCATCACATCGTCGGCACATAAGCGAGGCCTGTTTACATCTTTTTTCTTATACTGCTTTTTAGGAACATCTTGTACTTTGTTGGTTTTCTTTTTTCTTCGCTCTCCCCGGACGATGGGAACAACCGAAGCGTGTATATGCGGCACATCTTCATCCAGATGTAAAGTTGCAGCCACAACGTTTTTCTCCCCGTATTCTTTTTTGAGCCAGTCCATATTATCCTTGCACCAGTCATCAAGTTTGCCTTCCGCCTGTATCCGCAACATATCTTCGGTACTACCGGAAAGGATGAAGCGGATAACCAACACCTGATTTTTACCAATACTGCGACCTATACCCGCTGTTTGTATCCTGCGCTGTATTGCATCCGTCCTATTGGTTACCCCTTCGGGGAATGAAACTAACTCTTTATTCAGATGTGTCCGTTTCGGATCTACATTCGGAGCTATAACATTCCGTTCTATATGGTCTGTCATCGCCGCTTCGTTTCCGGGCGATTTATCTAAATGGAGAACAACATATCCCATAGCTGTTTTTAATTAAAAAGTTCGTAATTTTGAGAATTGGAAACCATGCCTGCCGACTATCCTTTGCCGGTGGACAATGATTCATCATTGTAAATAGTCGCCTAAAGCGACTGCGGTCATCAGACCGCTCAGGGGGATTCAAACGGGGGGGGACACCCTTTGCCTATTGGGATTTTTTAGTGGTAGTGCAACGTGAGCGTAAAGAAAAATCCCTAATAGGCTATGGCTTTTTCAAAAGCCCCTTGGGAACGCACGAAAGTTCAGGGTCTGAAACCTTTGGAAGGTTTCCGTTTGACTTCGACTTTAGGCTTCTCTTTTTGCTGTATCTGCCTGATTGAAATAAGATACTCATTCAGGTCTTTATAGCCTGTATACTTTACCGACTGGTCAATCACAGCCAGATGAGTTTGTTTGATGGTTAGAGTAGCTTTCTTTCCCGGATTATCGTTATCGAGATAAGCATGGATTTCTTTGTAGCCTTTTAGTTTGTTGATAGCTTTGGGAAGGTTAGATAGTGAATTAAGCACTATAACATCCTCTTTGGGAGAATGAATATTCCTTAATGTCAAATAGGAAAGGAAATCGGTAAAACCTTCAAAAACCAAACACGATTCTTTCGGACTGTTGGTATTGTTTGCTCCGTTATATGTTGTTATATCCATAGAGGTACAACCCTTAAATGGCTCGCTCCGTAATATCCAGCCCTTACTGTCATTTGGAAACCCGACAGTGAAGAAAGGTTTTCCGTTTACGGAATAATGTATTTCAGAGCAATATTGCTTGGCTATATCAAGACTGATCCTTCTTTCCGATAGATAATCGATCAGGGCTTTATGCGTGAGCGGAAGCACCTTTTGTATCGTTATAGCCGGAGCAGTCTTGTTTGAATTATTGCCGTGAAAAGAAAAAGACTGTGATTGTGATTGTGATTGTGATTGTAATTGTACTGTCATGCTGTTGTACTGATTTACTGTTGTGTCACAATATTTTTTTATTTCATCCATAGCTTGTGCCAGTGAACAATTATTGATTCGCATAACCAAATCAATCATTGTTCCCCCGTCATTACTCCCAAAATCGATCCAAAGGTTTTTATTATAATCGACTTTCAGACTTGCATTAGTGTCATCCCTGAATGGGGAACGGTACATACCATAGTAGCCATGATCTTTAACCGGATGGATACTTTTGCTTGCCAGATAGGCTTTGATACTTATTTTGTTTGCTTCGTTATATGTTGTCATAATCTTGTTTTTAAATTTTACCGAACTTTTCTTACTACATACTACAAATGATTTAAGTAGCTTATT
>JAITVV010000071.1 GCA_031285625.1 Prevotella sp. | reverse complement strand
ACCTGGAAAACGGAAAGAAGGTAACCATCAAAGCAGGGAACAACAGTAAGGAAAACAGGTATGTGAACGGTATGACGGTGAACGGACAGCCTTATACTAAAAACTACCTGACTCACGATACTCTGCTAAAGGGGGCAACAATTAACTATCTGATGGCGCCAAATCCGAATAAAAATAAAGGAATAAATATTAATGATACGCCATATTCATTCTCTAAGGAAAGAAATTCAAAAAAGAAATAATAACTATGCAAAACAAAAACTATTTAAAGAAAGGTATCCTTGGACTATGTCTGGTAGGCTCTACTTTATGTTCTAATGAAATCAAGGCATCAGACATCCTTAAATCTGATATTACACTTGTTCAGGACAATACTACTATTAAGGCAGACCCTTATAAGAGTAACCGCCCTGCTGTAGACAAAAGGTTGTTCACATCCAAAGCAGTAGAAAATGAGATTGTACGCATCAAAAAAATGCTAAAAAATCCAAAGATGGCGTGGATGTTCGAGAACTGTTTTCCAAATACACTGGACACTACAGTTCGCTACCGTAAAACCGATGGAAAGGATGATACTGTTGTTTATACCGGAGATATCCATGCAATGTGGCTACGCGATTCGGGAGCACAAGTATGGCCTTATGTACAATTGGCCAATAATGACCCTGAACTGAAAGCAATGCTGGCCGGAGTCATCCGCCGTCAATTCAAATGTATCATTATTGATCCGTATGCAAATGCATTTTTGGATCCACACGATCCGAATCCTGACCATCAGTGGATGTCGGACGGAACAGCGATGAAACCGGAATTACATGAGCGTAAATGGGAAATAGATTCACTTTGTTATCCTATCCGTTTGGCTTATCAATACTGGAAAACCACAGGAGATTCAAGCGTCTTTGATCAGGAATGGTTACAGGCTATTGCATTGGTTTTACAAACATTTAAAGAGCAGCAACGTAAAGATGGTGTAGGCCCTTATTCATTCCTTCGCGTAACAGACAGGGCTTTGGATACATTGAACAATGGCGGGCTGGGAGCACCGGTGAAGCCTGTCGGGCTGATTGTATCTGCATTCCGTCCTTCTGATGATGCAACTACCTTACAATATCTTGTTCCATCCAATTTCTTTGCAGTCACTTCATTGAGAAAGGCTGCTGAAATATTGACTAAAGTAAATAACAATACTGCTTTGGCAAAAGAATGCTCCGATCTGGCACAGGAAGTGGAAACAGCATTGAAAGAGTATGCGGTTTATAACCACCCTAAATATGGTAAGATGTACGCTTTTGAAGTAGACGGTTTTGGTAATCACCTGTTGATGGATGATGCCAATGTTCCTAGCTTACTAGCAATGCCTTACCTGGGGGATATGGACGTAAACGATCCAATCTACCAGAATACACGTAACTATGTATGGAGTGAAGACAATCCTTATTTTTTTAAAGGTACCGCAGGAGAAGGCATTGGAGGCCCTCATATAGGATATGACATGATATGGCCAATGAGCATTATGATGAAAGCATTTACAAGTCAGGATGATAAAGAAATCCAGACATGTATAAAAATGCTGCTCGAAACAGATGCAGACACAGGATTTATGCACGAATCATTCAACAAAGATAATCCTAAGAAATTTACCCGCGAATGGTTTGCTTGGCAGAATACATTGTTCGGCGAACTGATTATTAAATTAGTAAATGAAGGAAAAGTTGATCTACTGAATGAAATAAAATAAAACCAATTATAAGTATAGAAAACGGGAATATACCAGATATTCCCGTTTTTTAGTTTAAACCCAGTCCGGTATTTCAACTTTTGTTTCTATATGGAGTTTGCGACTCTATAGTATATTAAAGCGTATAATGATAATCTCAGCCATGTAAAGTTCGTGAAAGAACGATGGGAAACAGAGGTATCTGACTTTATGGAGATCGATCTCAAAAGTTATAATTAAGGCTTTATAGATATTATTCTCTTGGGTACAAGATGTTAACTCCTCGAAACAAATCTAAATATACATAAAATAGTGAGTGCAGGACTGGTAATATCTTAAATATGCAGAGCAATCATTTACTTCTATATCAAAAAAAAATGTTTACTTTGTGCAACTTAAGATCGCAGACCTGTTTATTATTTAATCAGGTATAAAAGAAACGTAAAATAATAGTTAAAGGTATATGTCAGAAGATGTTTTTAAAAAGATAGTTTCGCATTGTAAAGAGTATGGTTTTGTTTTCCAGTCCAGTGAAATTTATGACGGGTTAAGTGCTGTCTATGATTATGGTCAGATGGGAGTGGAATTGAAAAACAATATTAAAAAATACTGGTGGGACAGTATGGTTTTATTGAACGAAAATGTTGTAGGAATTGACTCTGCCATTTTTATGCACCCTACTATCTGGAAAGCCTCAGGACATGTTGATGCTTTTAATGATCCTTTGATTGATAACAAAGACAGTAAAAAACGTTATCGTGCCGATGTCCTTATCGAAGATTATCTGGCAAAGATTGACGATAAAATAAATAAAGAAGTAGAAAAGGCTGCCAAAAGATTTGGTGAAAGCTTTGATGAGGCAATGTATCGCCAGACCAATCCACGTGTGTTGGAGAATCAGGCTAAGCGTGATGAAGTACATGCACGATTTGCGAAAGCCTTAAATGATTCTAATCTGGAAGAGCTTCGTCAGATTATAGTCGATTGTGAGATTGTTGACCCTATCAGCGGAACTCGTAACTGGACAGAAGTACGCCAGTTTAACCTGATGTTCTCAACAGAGATGGGTTCGACAGCCGACGGTGCAATGAAAGTGTATCTTCGTCCGGAAACCGCACAGGGTATCTTTGTAAACTTTCTGAATGTACAAAAGACAGGACGTATGAAAATACCTTTTGGTATTGCCCAGATTGGTAAAGCTTTCCGTAACGAGATTGTTGCCCGTCAGTTTATCTTCCGTATGCGTGAATTTGAACAAATGGAGATGCAATTTTTTGTTCGTCCCGGTGAAGAGCTGGAATGGTTTGCCAAATGGAAAGAAGTACGTATGAAGTGGCATAAGGCACTTGGTTTTGGCGACCATAAATATCGTTTCCATGACCATGATAAATTGGCCCACTATGCGAATGCAGCTACAGATGTAGAATTTGAAATGCCATTTGGGTTTAAAGAAGTGGAGGGAATTCACTCCCGTACTGATTTTGACTTAAGTAGTCATGAAAAATATTCCGGTAAAAAATTACAATATTTTGATCCGGAACTCAATAAATCATATACTCCGTACGTTATTGAAACATCCATCGGGGTTGACCGTATGTTCTTGTCTATTGTTTCTGCATCATATGCAGAAGAAGTACTGGAAGATGGCGAAACCCGTGTTGTACTGAGATTACCGGCAGCTTTAGCTCCAATTAAGCTTGGAGTTCTTCCATTAGTGAAAAAAGATGGATTACCAGAAAAGGCCCGCGAAATTATTGATGCTTTAAAGTTTGACTTTAAATGTCAGTATGACGAAAAAGATAGTATAGGTAAACGTTACCGCCGCCAGGACGCTATAGGTACTCCTTATTGCGTGACTGTTGACCACCAGTCGTTAGAAGACAATACTGTTACAATCCGCTACCGTGATACAATGGAACAGGAACGTGTAGCAATAGATAAATTATCGGATATTATTTCTGATAAGGTGAGCATGAAAAATTTATTGAAAACAATAGGATAACTCCTTTTGTAACCATAATTAAGAATATGAATAAAAAATTATTTGCTTTAATCGTTTTAATTTGTTCAATTGTATCTTTCAGCTCTTGTGTTGATGATGATGACAATAATAACACAGTAAGTGAAGAGTGGAAGACATACAATGATAAACAGGTGAGGGAAGTTTCTGCTAATAGTGAATATTCGCCTCGTTCTTCTATTAGCGGGAACGGAAACGTATATTGGAAATCTATTACCGACTTTGTTCCTGGGGATAAACCATCGATAGATAGATATCCTATTTTTACTGACAGTATATCAATGAGGTATGAAGGATGGCTTTATCGTTTGGATGGTACAAAGTACGTCTTTGACTCTACCGAAGGCGATAAAAATGGAATCCCTTACAAAGGATATATCAATAACGGATTGATTGACGGTTTTGCTACTATGCTGCAAAATATGAAGATTGATGAACAGACTGAAGTCTGTATTCCTTATCTCCTTGGTTATGGAACTGTAGGCTCATACAATAGCAGTGGTGTACAGACCATTCCGGGATATACAACACTTTGGTTCAAGATCAAGCTCATGAATATTTATGATGAGAAGAAAAAGGAATGGATAAAGAAATAGAGAACGATATATAAAAGGGAAGATTTTAAAATCTTCCCTTTTTATTTTTACTTATCACTAAATAATGTTTCCATAAACTCTTTTCCCTTTATCAGTCCATAGGCTCCTTTCGGAGATTCAAACTCATCGTATACCTGAACAGTATCAGCAGTGCCATTCGAACGATAAATCAGAAACGGTACAGGCTTGTTTGTATGGGTCTTAATAGCACACGGAGTAGGATGATCGGGTAAAATAGCGATTGTAACAGGTTCGTCCCAATCTTTAGTTGCCTCATATACTGTTTTTACCACACGGTTGTCAAGGTATTCAATTGTTTTCGTTTTCAATTCGTAATCTCCTTCATGTCCGGCTTCGTCACTGGCTTCGATATGCAGATATACGAAATCGTCATTTTTAAGCGCCTCTATGGCTGCCTCTGCCTTTCCTTCGTAATTTGTATCATACAATCCTGTTGCTCCTTCTACATGGATTAATTTAAGTCCTGCGTATACACCTATACCCATTATTAAATCGACAGCAGAAATAACAGATCCGCTTTTTATCCCAAATAATTTCTGCAAGGTTTCCATCTGAGGACGATACCCGGGAGACCATGGCCAGATACTATTGGCCGGATCTTTTCCTTCTGCAATTCGCTTTTTATTTACCGGATGATCTTTTAGTAATTCCTGCGACTTGATTATCAGCTGATTTAAGTAATCTGCTGTTTCCTGAGCTTCGGGTGTTTCTGCCTTTATCAGCACATCTTTGAATGGTGTTCCCATTACATCATGGGGTGCAGTGCAGTCAAGGTTCTTATTCCCATTCTTTAGTTTCAATAAATGGCGGTATGAAACGCCGGGATAAAAACTAACCTTTCCATCGTTTAATTCTTTAGCTAAGAACAGAATTAATTCTTTAGCTTCGTCACTGGAGATATGTCCCGCCGAATGATTCTTTATTTTTCCATCTTCTACACATATCAGATTACAACGCATAGCCATTTCGTCAGGCAATATTTCCACTCCCATACTTGCAGCTTCGAGCGAACCTCTGCCCTCAAACACCTTTGGTACATCATATCCTAATACTGAAAGATTAGCAATTTCACTTCCGGGCTTGAATCCTACAGGGATGGTGTCCAATTCTCCACTTTTTCCTTTTGCAGCCAACATATCAATATATGGCTTTTTTGCAGCTTGTAATGGAGTTTTACCTCCTAAGGCGGCGATAGGTTCATCAGCAGCACCGTCTGCAAGAATTATAATTGTTTTCATATTAATGTTATTAATTCATTTTGAAATACAAAATTCGCTATAATTTATTTTAAAAACAACTTTTGTATACATTTAGCTTAAAATGAGATACAAATTATCACGCTTGTAAAATGTACTTTCCTCTTATTTTTTGTATATTAGCAGAGAAACACCAGGTCGAAATCCGAACAATGATTATTTATATACTACTTATTGCCTTTATAGCTACTACGTTCCGTTCTACATTTGGTTTTGGAGAAGCATTAATAGCAGTTCCGCTCCTTAGCTTTTTCCTCCCGATAGAAGTTGCCGTACCCTTGACGGTGCTTATGTCAATAACTGTTGCTTTAACTGTGGTTATTCAGGATTACAAGCAAATTCATTTTTCAAGCGCAATGTGGCTTATATTATTTGCAGCATTAGGTATTCCGTTTGGACTGTTGATCCTTTTTTATGGTAATGAATTATATGTAAAAGTAGGACTTGGTATTTTGATAGTATTATACTCTGTATATTCATTATTTGCCAAAAATATATTTGTACTTAAAGAAGATAATAAATTATGGCTTTTCATTTGTGGTTTTTTATCAGGAGTTTTTGGCGGTGCCTATGGCGTAAACGGTCCACCTCTTGTAGTATATGGTAATATGAGAAAGTGGGATGCGCAATATTTCAGAGCTACCTTGCAGGCCTATTTCTTAGTTGCAAATTTATTAGGTCTATTTGGGTATATTTATAAAGGATGGTTACAGACCAGGTAATTAATAATTTTACTTATTCACTAATAGTAATATTCCCTGCTATTTTTCTGGGACGGTATCTGAATAAGAAATTAAAAGGAGACTCCTTCTATAAATATGTATATGTAGGATTAATTATAATCGGACTTATACTAATTGCAGGTTCCGTTTTTTAACTATAAGCTGAAATAATTCTCCAACCACAAAAGATTCAGATGTGATTATCTGAGAAACTCATCTTCCAACATATTTCTTATTACAAAAAATCAATACGACTAAGTAATTTGACAATTATCTCACATTGGCAATACTGATAATATCGGAGAATACACCTGCTGCTGTTACACTGGCTCCAGCACCATACCCTTTTATTATCATAGGATATTCATTGTATCTCTCAGTTGTTATCTGGATGATATTATTGCTACCTTCAAGGTCATAGAACGGATGATTCTGTCCCACTTCCTGTAAACCCACCCCGCATTGTCCATTTTCATATTTGGCAACAAAACGTAAACGTTTATGTTCGTTTTCCAATTTCTTCCGTCTTTCTTCAAACTCTGTATCCTGTTCCCTGATATTTGCCCAGAATTCTTCAATTGTTCCGTCAAAGTATTCCTGAGGGACAAATAAGTTTTTCTTTACATCCGACTGTTCAACCCGGTAGCCTGCTTCGCGGGTAAGAATAACCAGCTTACGAATTACATCCATTCCGCTTAGGTCTATGCGCGGGTCAGGCTCGGAAAATCCGCTTTCCTTAGCCATGTAGATAGCTTTGCTAAAAGGCGTTTCTGCACTGATCGTATTGAAAATAAAGTTGAGGGTACCTGATAATACAGCTTCAATTTTAATGATTTTATCGCCTGAATTAACAAGAGAGTTCATTGTATTGATAATCGGAAGCCCTGCGCCGACATTGGTTTCGAACAGAAATTTTATATTACGCTCACGCGCTGTATTTTTAAGTTTTATATAATTATCATAACTTGAAGATGCAGCAACCTTATTAGCTGTTACTACAGAGATATTGTGTGACATCAGGTCTCCATATATTTCTGCAACGGAGTCACTGGCTGTGCAATCGACAAATACGGCATTGAATATATTCATATCCAGTATACCATTCCTGAGTATTTCGGGTGAACTGGCTATTCCTCTCTCTTCCAATTCTGCTTTATAATTATCCAGATTTATTCCTTCACGGCAGAATAATGCTTTACGGCCTCTGGCAATACCTACAACATTTAACTTTAGGGCATATTGTTCCATCAGTTTTGGCTGCTGTTGCCTGATCTGTTCTATAAGATTACCACCAACAGTTCCGATTCCAACGATGAAAAGGTTCAATGCTTTGAATTCGGAGAGGAAGAACGAATCATGGATAGAGTTTAGTGCTTTGCGTAAATATTTATTCTTTATGACAAAAGATATATTTACCTCAGATGCTCCCTGCGCACAAGCAATAACACTAATACCACTTTTCCCAAGTGTTTCGAAAAGTTTTCCTGCTATGCCGGGAGTGTATTTCATGTTTTCACCGACAATAGCTACAGTAGCCAGATCGGTTTCCAGCAAAACGCGGTTTATACTACCCAGTGATATTTCTTTAGCAAATTCTTCTTCGAGGACATGTACTGCCAATTCTGAGTCTACAGAACGTACCCCAATAGATGTACTGTTTTCGGATGATGCCTGCGATACAAGGAATACACTGATGCCATTCTTTGCCAATGCTCTGAATATCCTGAAATTGACACCGATAATACCTACCATACCAAGTCCCTGTACAGTAATAAGGCAAGAGTCTGATATTGAAGATATCCCTTTGATCATAGCCTTGCTCTTGCGAGTATCTCCGTCATGGGAGATATAAGTACCCGGAGCATCAGGCTTGAATGTATTTTTGATCCGGATAGGAATATTCTTGTGATAAACAGGGAATATTGTAGGGGGATAGATAATCTTTGCACCAAAATTGCAAAGTTCGGTGGCCTCGGTAAATGTGAGGTTCTCAATGACATGTGCCCCATTAATAACTTTAGGGTCGGCAGACATAAAACCATCCACATCAGACCATATCTCTAATATATTAGCATCGAGGGCTGAGGCAAAAATAGCAGCTGTGTAATCAGAGCCACCACGTCCCAGGTTTGTAATTTCCCCAGTTGTTTTGCATGACGAAATAAAGCCTGCAACCAATATCTTCTGCGAAGAATTATCAAGTGCACTCCTGATCAGCTTATTTGAGAGATCTATATCCGGGGTGTGCTTTCCGAAGAATGAGTCAGTTTTTATTAATTGGGTAACATCCAGCAACTGGTAATCGGAAAATGAATAGCTTATTATCAGTGTAGATAGCCGTTCTCCATAACTCACTATTTTGTCGGATGTTTTGGGCGACAGGTCATTGATAAGGAATACTCCTTTGAAGATATTACTAAGTTCTTCCAGTAATTTATTTACTTCTATTTCCAGTTTGGATCGTTGTTCTCCCGGGATGTCAAGCTTGCTGACAACTGTCACATGCTGCTCCACGATCTCTCTGAATTCGCGCTCATAGGAGTAGTCTCCGTTTGCTGCCAGATTAGATGTCAATAAGAGTTTGTCCGTTATACCTTTGAAAGCTGAAACAACTACCACTATCGGCTCTTCTACCGCACTTATTATTTTCTTTACATTTGCTATGTTGGAAGCAGAGCCTACGGAGGTTCCGCCAAATTTCATTACTTTCATTGATATTACTTCTGTTTAGCGTTAGTCAGATTATCAAATTTATTCTGATCGATAATCATCCTGTAGCGATCTCTATTTTGTTTTATATATGGAACTTGTCTTACTTTATTATCGAGAGGTGTTATGGACTTCACGCTCTTAGTACGTGGGACACCCGTAATGTGGGCGATGGCCTCTGCAAGCAAAGGTTCGGATGGATCACCCAACTCACCTAATCCGCCTTTCCATGGACTTAATACAGGAAGATACTGACGAATTTCTTTGCCATCATCATCACGATAAACTGCACTTACCATTTCATAACCTTCAAACATCTCAAATATTTCCGAATCGGGCTCTATACCATTGATATAATTGCCCCCACCGTCTGCATTCGTTAGCCTGGATATGATCGGATGTAATATCCATGGGATACGGCTGTTGTTTTTTTCTTGTACAGGCATCGATGCTTTATCTTTTCCAACTGTTGTTTCCCCTATCTGATAAATTGTCATATATGGTTTTAGTCCGTTTATTACCAATTCACTGGCTGAAGCCGTATAATTACCTGTAATTACATATAGGCGTGATAAATTCAATTTAGGTATTTCAACACTTGTTCCATAGACTTTATCCAGAAAATATTCGTTTAAGGCATCTGCGCCATACCTTGTTACTATCGAGTCTTGAAAATGATCATTATATTCTTCGATGGCAAAGATATTTTTAATATTTCTATTAGGTACAAGGGCACTGGCTAAATCCATTGCAGATGTAAGGTATCCACCCAGATTGTAGCGCAGGTCAAGTACAAATTCCGTTACTCCCTGTGCTTTCAAATCTGCTATACTCTCTATTAATTTTATATCGTATTCATAGTTGTTTTCCTCATCATTGGCATTTCTATCGAAAGCATTATACATGAGATACCCGATTTTCTTTCCAGATGTACTGATAACCTTACTCATAAATATAGGAGAGCTTTCAACGGCAGAAGCCTGAATAACCGGTAATGTTTCTTTTTCTCCCGATTTATTATAAACAGATAAAGTTAAAGAGCTTTTATCAAGTATAGTAAGATAATTCTCGTATGTTACATTAGCTCCATTTACGCCATATATTATTTGACCCCGTTTCAGCCCTTTTGCTTCTGCATCAGTCCCTTTATCTACAGATATAACAAGGAGACCTATCAAAGAAGAAGTGGTATTAACATCAGGAAAATAAGAATATGGCAAATAGTCGAAACCCAGATTACCTCCACCAAATAGTGTTTTTGTACTTTTGGTCTCATCTTCTTCTATGGTAGAAAAGCGATCTCCTGTGGTCATGCCATAATTATAGAGGATACTTTGATAAAAATCCTTAGGACTCTTTGTATAATCAGGTGAAGCCGGAAGCTTATCATTCCATAGATAGAGTGATTTCATCTTATTATACATCCATGTATTTATATATTCGGTATCAGACTGGGTGTTCTTTGGTGTATCGTCATCCTTGTCACTACATCCTCCTAGAAGTAACAATAAAGCAACTATTGGTAATGAAAATATGAGTTTTGCTTTCATAAATGTTGAAGTATTATGGCATGATGTAGATTTTTGTCTCCAAAAGCCAATGATTTGCAAATATATGTATTTAATGATTCTTCACAAAATTAATTCACCCTTCCCTTGCCGTATTATTTCGGGCTCGTCATCTGTACAGTCTACTACAGTAGAACCTTCTACTCCTCCAAATCCGCCATCGATTACAATATCTACTATATCCTGATACTTTTCATAAATAAGTTCTGGATCTGTTGTGTATTCAATCACTTCATCTTCATCCTTTACCGATGTGGTAAGGATAGGATTACCCAGACTATGAACCAGTTCTCGGATAATATTATTATCAGGCACACGGATACCTACCGTCTTTTTATTCTTATATATTTTAGGTAGGGACGATGTCGTATTTAATATGAACGTAAAAGCTCCCGGTAAATTTTTCTTCATCAGTTTAAATGTAGCATTATCTACCCTCGCATATTCGCTGATATTACTCAGGTCATAGCAGATAATGGAGAGATTGCTTTTTGCCGGATTTATGTTTTTTATCTTGCATATCTCCTCCACTGCACGTACATTGAGTGCATCACAGCCAATTGCATATACAGTATCGGTAGGATAAATTATCAATCCGCCATCTTGCAGAATCGATACAACTCGGTCAATCTCTTTCTGATTCGGATTTTCGGGGTATATTTTTACAAGTAGTCCCATATTTAGTGGCAAAAAGAGATAAGACTTAAATTATTCTCTAAACAGAATGCAATGTTTTCTTTGATACCTTTTATGTGTTCATATGCACAGGCCTTGTCCTCATCTTCTTCCTCTTCACCATCCCAGAGGTCTTCGATCTGCTCGTCTGTGATTTCGATAGGTGATAAACGTGTTTGCAAGGCAGTTAATTCCTCTCTTCGCATTATGCCGCTCAGTGGCCAATCCTCAATCTTAGGCAAACCTAATGCTGGTGTATCTTCAAATAGTATATTCTCAATTTCAGTCTCAATACCGAAGTCTGTTGATAAATATTTATTGATCAGGTCTGTTTCATATCCTAGTTTTATTTCCTGTCCTGCGGGAACACTTTTACCAAGATATGCACATATAGAAATGAAGGCATACCCATATACATGTGCATTGTTATCCTTATAAGGTTCCCCAAAAATAATATTTTGTAAAGCCTCCTTAGTGGTTATGCATTCATCAAAATCCTGTGATGCATATGTATCAAAAACTTCTGATTCAAGTATTTTATCAAATAGAGACTGATCCTTTGAATTAAAAGAATTCTGAACTTCTTTAAAATCTATTCCGTAAGAAAAAATATAATATCCCATATCCTGTGATCTTAATTAAGTATAGATATAACGGCCTGATTTTCTTTCGCCGCCTGAGCATAAAATTTTTGTAATTCCTGGAAATTTGCAAAAACATAGTCGAATGCTTCTTCGCCCTCTTCTTCCCAGATAGTTGGGTACACATCATGCATATCTGCAGGTTTGAATCTGGAAAGCATACTTTCTCTGGTTTCTTTAGATATAGTAGCACTAAGTTCTTGTACTTGGTCAGGAGTAAGGTAATGAGCCGGTCCATAGCCCATATCCTGCTCAGGATCGATAAGCTGCCCGCTAAGGATTATAGTATGTAGACCCGATTGATCAGACATGTCGATACCTTGTATGCTCTTTCCTGTTAGAAGATAAATAATTCCATCCCATGCTTTGTCTATATCCAGCATGCAAGGGTCTTCATCATTCCCTTCATTATAAAATCTGTCTTCCAGAAGTGTACTATTTTCCAGAAAAGAATCCAGTTCTTCCTGACTCACCCGCAAGAAATTGCTAATCATGCTCATAATTATCGGTATTTAAGTTTTAATCAAATTCTCTTTCTACTTCATTTTGCCTTCCTTAGTGAATGAATACCACTTTGCCGTTAAGCCATAAGGTATTCTATGTTCCGCATGACAAAGAAAATATCATTATCTCTATTCAATAATTAATAGAAATCAAAATTAATGATTTATATGAAAAAACGGCTCATAAATAATTATTTATGAGCCGTTCCCTGTATTCTTGTTGTTTTTACTTCTTTTCGATATAATCTTCAACAATTGCCTGAGTCAGACCCATATTGGAGAATCCTCCGTCATGGAATAAGTTTTGCATGGTAACCATGCGCGTCAGGTCAGAGAACATGACTATACAATAATCGGCACAAGATTCTGCACTGGCATTACCAAGTGGAGACATTTTTTCAGCAAAATCGAAAAATGCATCCAAACCTCCGATACCCTGTCCGGCAGTGGTCATTGTTGGCGATTGAGATATTGTATTCACACGTACTTTCTTATCACGTCCGTATATGTATCCAAAGCTACGTCCGAATGATTCAAGCAATGCTTTAGCATCAGCCATATCATTATATCCTGTAAATGTACGTTGTGCGGCAATATGAGTAAGAGCAACTACAGAACCGCCTTCAGCTATTGCATCAAGTTTTTTTGCTACCTGCATCATTTTGTGAAATGAAACAGCCGAAATATCCAATGTTTTATCTAGAAATCCGTAGTCAAGGTCATCATATTGTCTTCCTTTACGAAGGTTTAGCGACATACCTATTGAGTGAAGTACAAAATCAATTTTACCACCGAGAGCTTCCATTGATTGTACAAAAACTTGTTCAAGATCTTCTACACTAGTTGCATCAGCTGCAATAACTTTTGCATTTAGTTTATCACTCAGAGCCTTTGTTTCACCCATTCTTACAGCAACAGGCGTATTGGATAGTGTAATAGTTGCACCTTGTTCAACAGCTTTTTCGGCTACTTTCCAAGCGATTGATTTCTCATTCAATGCACCAAAGACAATACCTCTTTTACCTTTTAATAAATTGTTACTCATTTCTATAATATTTATTGATTATTAGCTATTTATAAAATATGTGCTGATAGCTTTAATAGTTTACCGCACAAAAATAGTAAAAATGTGCAACAATTAAACAATTAGATACGATATTTATTTAAAGGTGAGACGGCATCTTAGAATTTATAGCCCAATGTCAGAGCCGCATTCCTATTGCGATATTTCATGCCGTCATATGCTGCGACATTGAGGAGTCCGTGTTCATAACCCACTCCTACAACTATTTTACCAAACTCGGCACTTACGTTTAGTCCAAGGCCAAAATCAAACTTTTTTAATTGTTCTAAATTATCTTTTCCACTGCCAAACGTACTGAATTTACGCTCATTAGTGCCATCTCCAAATGTTCCATCATTCAATTTATATTTGACCTTTCCACCGATTCCATAGGCCATATAAGGGCCGGCGCCAATTACAATGTTAAAATTATCAGATACATTTACTCTATATGCTGCATATACAGGCAATTGTAAATATTGCTGATTAAATGTATGTGTAGTACCTCTGCCATTTCCACCTTCCATTTGCCCGGCATAGAAGTCGTCTATTTTAGAACCTTTTGTTGTAAAAGATAGCCCGGATTGGATCAACCAATTCTGGGTAAAATTATAGTCCACCGTTACTCCTATCTGATAGCCTATTTTGAATTTCGGATCGGCATCTTTGTTCTCTATTGTGGCATTTGACATATTCATTCCTGCCTTTACTCCAAACCTGAAAGGAGAATCCTGAGCTGAAACATTTATTCCAATTAATAAAATGAATGCGAATAGAAATACTTTTTTCATACGTTAGTTTATTAAATGTTGATTAATTACCTTATAATTATAAAGAGACATAAAATTGGAAATATCCCTATTCCAAATGAAAAAATTAAGTCTTTGTCTTTTAAGATAACTTTTCGTTCATTCTTAAGATTTCAGGTCTTAAGAAAATGAATTAACAACATCTGCCAGTATTTTCCATTTTTCGATCTTATCTGTCAATGTCATACGCGCATTAGCGGGACTAGGAGACGGAAGAGTTACGAATTGTCTCTTTTCGTCGAATCCAACGTATTTTCTATAGAATTCTTCAGCTTTCTTACTTGTAAAGAATACATACTCAATTTGAGGATATTGGGCGAAGAATTTTTTGAAATCGTTTGGTATCTCATTCTTAATGTTGCTATCCAGACTACCCTTTCCTTCACAGGATTCCAAGACATCCCATATTGCAATGTTGTATTCTGTAAGTAAAGCATTCTTTTCTGCATAACTTTCGGGTAATGGCTTTTCGAACAACGCAAATATAATTTTCCAGAATTGATTGCTCTTGTGCCCGTATCTTTCCTGTTTACGGATAGATTCTTCACTGGGCATTGTGCCAAGGATCAATACTCGTGACTTTTCGCTTACAATAGGATGAAATGCAATTTTTCTCATATCGATATTATTTACTAATCCTATTTTATACCATGCATCATCTTCAGTAACCTTCTTGACAGGAAGAAGAGAATGACTGAGGCTGCTCCTGCCATAAACACAAACAACATAAAGAAATCGTATAAATTGGAGATCCGGTAACCCATAAAAGTTTTCGGATTTTCCAGTTGCTGTTTTTCCAGGCTGTTTTGTATATGGCTTTTAAGCGTTTTGTCTTCTATCTTAGAGAATGTGATTTTATCAAATGGAATAACAGCCGCTCCATCTTTTTCCATTACCGATTCCTCAAAGTCTTTAGGGAGTAATGTTAATGAATTATCTTTTTCGGCTGATTGTACCAGTGCCAGTTCTATTATCGGCTGAGGATAATAGCCGCTTAGTGTTCCGGCAAACTTATTTGCTGCAGCGGTACTCAGATACCATACAGCCATTAGCAGGGATGCAAAACGCAAAGGTGCCAGTTTGTTTACCATCGATAAGCCGATAGGGGATAGGCACAGTTCACCGAAAGTATGAATTACATATAAGCTAACCAGCCACAGCATACTTACTTTCATACCGGGAGCCAGTCCCTTTACACCAAAAGCAATAACAAGATAGCCCAGTGCTAACAGGAATAATCCGATTGACTGCTTAAGCGGTGAAGCAGGTTCTTTCCCTTTCTTATTCAATTTTGTCCAAATTATAACAAATACAGGAGCAAAAACAATGATGGAAAGGGCATTTACCGACTGAAAATACGATGTAGGAACAGTCCAGCCGAATAGTCCGATATGCCTGTCAGTCTGCTCTTCGGCAAAATAGGTGAGTGAAGCCCCGGCCTGTTCGAATGCAGCCCAAAAGAAAATAACGAAAAAGGCTATAATATAGATCACCCAGATACGTGAGCGCTCTATCTTAGTTAATGATGGATCTGAGATAATATATCCGGGCGCAACAACCGTTAATGAGAAAATAATAGAGCCAATCACATCTGTATCCAGTACCGCATAGAGCAGATAGAATAAAATTATCCAGATTGCTCCCCAAATCAATATCAATCTAAGGCTTGATTTTTTATTACTTTCAGATATACCCTCAACAGGATTTTCCTTTTTTATTTTGTTAATATCTTTACTGTTGGGAGTCACACCTATTGCTTCACCCGATGGTGTAAGCAGATATTTGTCTTTGAACAGGATGAATGTTACCATACCAAGCAGCATACCAATACATGCCGCCAGAAATCCCCACCGGAAATCGGCAGGATGCCCTGTATCACCAAAGAAACCACAGATCAAAGGAGCTATAAACGAACCCGTATTCACTCCCATATAAAATATAGTATATGCTGAGTCTTTACGGCTATCACCCGGAACATACAATTGTCCCACCATCGATGAAATATTGGGTTTGAAAAAGCCATTACCAAAAATGAGGAATCCAAGCCCTAAAAACATCAGCATTGTAGCTGTATCTACATTTTCAAAAAAGCAACCTGAAAGGAATAAAAGAAACTGGCCGATTGCCATCAGCAAAGCACCTGCTATTATCGAACGCCTGTTGCCCCAATAGCGGTCTGCAACATAGCCTCCAATCAGTGGAGTCAGATAAACCAGCCCTGTATAACTTCCATATATTTGTCCGCTATATGCCTTATCGAACAATAAGGCGTTGAGCATATACAAAGAGAATAATGCCCGCATACCATAATAGCTGAAACGTTCCCACATCTCAGTTGCAAAAAGCAGATATATACCTTTAGGGTGTCCTTTTGGAGCGGTGTTTATTTCTGATGCCATTCCTGATTTTGTTATTTTATTTATAATCAGCCTGTAAGCTGCAAAGGTAACAAAAGTAACACTTTTAAGGCTGTTTTTCAAATGTAACCTTTATAGATATAATATGCTAATTATCTGTATTATATAGAGAAAATTGCATAAATAAAGTTACAATTACTAAAGTGTTGATTCTGTATTATTATTTATAAAAAATCCGGTTGTTTTAGGAACCGGATTCTGATTTTATCTTTTGACATTTGGCTGTTCGAGCCCATATCCTTTTTTCTTATCTTCTCTTTTCAGCAATAAAGCAACAATAAGTGACAATACTCCAAAACATGTAAATACAATCATTGGGACTGTATAATTATAAATTTCAGCACCCTTATCTGTATGGCCGATCACATATTTACTTAAGATATTACCTATTAGGAGAGGTACTCCGCTTAACCCTATGTTTTGCACCCAGAAAATAAGTCCGTATGCTGTTCCCAGCTTATTTTCAGGTATAATTTTAGGAACAGAAGGCCACATAGCCGATGGAACAAGGGAAAAAGCAATACCTAATATAATCATTAATATTGCCGCAATCAGCCAATGATCAAGCATAGGTATGGAGAATAAGAAATGAACGCCAATCAATAAGACGGCCCCGAGAATCATAATTGTCGCTCCTTTTCCTTTTTTATCATAAATACCACCAAACAAAGGGGTAAGAAAGATCGCGCCTACTGGTAGCATGAAAGGGATAATCCCTGCAAAATCATCATCGATATGATATTTATTTTTCATAAATGAAACTGCAAATTTCATGAATGGAAAGACGGCAGAGTAAAACAACAGGCAAAGAAGTGTTATTAACCAGAAACCTTTATTCTTTACAATATACAGGATATCCGAGAATTTAAATTTATCCTCATCCGAAACTTCTTCTCCTTCCATCGAAGCATCCAGTTTTTTATCCATTACACAGAAAGCCAGATAAGCTATCAGTCCTATGCAAAGTGCCAGTAATCCGACCAGAATAGGAGTAGAAAGCCCTAATCTGTTAGCTAAAGGAAGAGTTATCAGATATGCAAGTCCCATTCCCATGCGGGCAATGGCAACCTGCAAGCCCATTGCCAATGCAATTTCATATCCCTTAAACCACCGGACAATCGTTTTCGTAACAGTAATGCCTGCCATTTCAAGTCCAAAAGCGAAAATAGCAAAACCAATACATGCCACAAATAATTGCATCTTCAGACCAAATATAGTTCCTTCAAAAACGACGAATTCTCCTACTGAATAATATTGGATGGCAGCTCCGATAATCATAAAGATACATGATCCGATACCTGTCAGACGTACTCCGATCTTATCCAGAATCATACCTCCGAAAATAAGCATAAACAAGCATACATTGATCCACCCGTATGAAAAGTTGAATGTACCGAAGTCTTGAGAGTTCCATCCAAATTCTTCTCCTAATTTTTCCATTAAAGGTGCCATCACATCATTCAAAAAATAGGCACAGAACATAGTGAAAGCTATAACTATCAGGACTGTCCATCGGGCAGCTTTCGAATCACTTAATTTTTTTCTTAATATTTCGGTCATGATTGACTTGTTTGGTTTTATAGTTCATTTTTAAATTTGCTATGCAAAAGTATTGAAAAGAATTATAAATTGGGGTATATTGCTTCAAAACATAGATATTTGATATCTAAATTAAATATTTAAACAAGAGAGCCTCTACTATTACTTAATTATTTATTTACTTTTGCACTTTGAAATTTCCTGATGGATACAAAGTTTAAGGGTGTAGTATATGGTGTTGTCGCGGCTATAAGCTATGGGACAAATCCTCTTGGAGCATTATCCTTATATAAAGAAGGGATGAATGCCAATTCGGTATTATTTTACCGTTTTTCTCTTGCTGCGATAATTCTTGGAGGATTAATGCTCATACAAAAGAAATCTTTCTCTGTTTCAGAAAAAGAAATTTCGATATTATGTCCATTGGGTATCCTGTTCGGAGTCTCCTCATTAAGCCTGTTCAGTAGTTTCAATTATATGGATGCCGGAATAGCTTCAACCATCTTATTTGTGTATCCTGTTATGGTTGCCATTATTATGGCTGTATTTTTTAAGGAGAAGATATCTCTTGTCACTGTCCTGTCCATCCTATTGGCATTAGGAGGAATTGTGCTTCTATACAAAAACGAAGGGGGAAATACTTTAAGTACATTGGGTGTAATATTAGTAATGGTATCATCATTCACTTATGCTATTTATATTATTGTAGTAAATAAGTCCTCACTGATGATGTCGTCCGTAAAACTGACATTCTATGTATTACTATTTTGTGTATCCACAATCATTATCCACTCATTTACAAATGAGGCCAACCATCTACACATGCTTACCACCCCTTCTATGTGGATGTGGGCAATTATGCTGGCTCTGGTTCCTACTATTATCTCTCTGATAATGATGGTGAAAGCTGTACATATTATTGGATCTACCCCGACAGCCATTATGGGAGCATTGGAGCCACTTACTGCAGTCATTATAGGAGTTACCGTTTTTGGTGAATTATTTACAATGCGGCTGGCCACAGGTATATTAATGATACTATTAGCTGTAATACTTATTATAGCAGGAAAATCTATGAAGCCTAAAAAACTGACTGTGTCCATTGATAATGTAAAGCGTGTTTTAAAAAAGTATTTTCGATGGAAGCTATAGGATGCTTATAAAAACAAGTATATACTGATTTGTTAAACTCTTTTTACTTGATTTTTCTTCCATGTAAAAGAAGAATAATAAAACAGGAACAATTTGATTTATTATTATCCATAATATTAAATAAAAATCTATTCTGTTGGTTTATTGTTGTCATTTTATTATTTTCGCCATCCAATAATTATTCGTATATGAAATACTACAGCACAAATAAGCAAGCAGCCGATGTGAAACTGCAGGAAGCAGTTGTTAAAGGGTTAGCACCTGACAGAGGCCTTTATATGCCTGAACATATAAAAACATTGCCACAATCATTTTATGAGAATATTGGTGATATGAGTTTTCAGGAAATAGCATATACCGTGGCTGATGCTTTCTTTGGTGAAGATATTGAAACGGATGTTCTGAAACAAATTGTATATGATACATTAAGCTTCGATACCCCTGTTGTGCATGTTGCTGATAATATATACAGCCTTGAATTGTTTCATGGTCCTACTCTGGCATTCAAAGATGTTGGCGGACGTTTTATGGCGCGCTTGTTAGGATATTTCATTAAGAAACAAGGCCAAAAAAATGTAAAAGTGCTGGTAGCCACGTCGGGAGATACAGGTAGCGCAGTTGCAAATGGTTTTCTGGGTGTTGAAGGTATCCATGTATATGTATTATATCCGAAAGGAAAAGTAAGCTCTATCCAAGAGTGCCAGTTTACCACACTGGGACAGAACATTACTGCAATAGAGATAGATGGAACATTTGACGACTGTCAGGCTCTGGTCAAAACAGCCTTTCTGGATGACGAGCTCAATAAAAAACTGAACCTGACATCAGCTAATTCAATTAATGTGGCCCGTTTCCTGCCTCAGGCATTTTATTATTTCCATGCATATGCTCAACTGTTAAAGCAGGGAAAAGCACAAAATGTCGTTTTCTCTGTTCCTAGCGGCAACTTTGGTAATATAACAGCAGGATTGATAGCCAAACGAATGGGATTGCCGGTAAAACGATTTATTGCTGCCAATAACAGCAATGATATTTTCTATGAATACCTGCAAACCGGAAAATATAATCCGCGACCATCTGTTCAAACAATAGCAAATGCAATGGATGTGGGTGATCCGAGCAATTTTGTACGAATATTAGATCTTTATGATAAATCGTTGCATAAGATAAAGAGCGATATCTCAGGAAAATGGTACGATGATGATACAATCCGTAAAGTGGTGAAAGATACATATAAAAAGACAGGCTACCTTCTCGATCCGCATGGTGCATGTGGCTATTCAGCATTGGAAGATGAGCTGCAAGCAAATGAAACAGGTGTATTCCTGGAGACTGCTCATCCTGCAAAATTTTTGGAGACCGTAGAATCTATAATAGGAGAAAAAGTAGTTATACCGGAAAAATTAGAAGCATTCATGAAAGGTAAGAAACAAAGCCTTAGCATGAGTAAAGCTTTCGAAGAGTTCAAAACGTTCTTATTAAAATAAAAAAGAGGTGTGTCAAAAGTATTTTTCGCTATCTTTTTGTCATGTTGAACGAAGTGAAACATCTCATGTCCGGAGGGTCGAGATCCTTCGTTGCACTCAGGATGACAAAGAGGGTCGCACTTTGATAGTGCAGTTTTACTTTTGACACCCTCCAAGTTATAAAGTCTTGATTACAGACTATCTCCAAAATCTTCCCTGAATTTGGCCATTAGTTGTTGTGGCCAGTCATTGATAGGTTCCAATCCTCCCATAAAGAAACGGAGTACAGGTGGTTCGTATACAAACTTGAGCCCGCCTATCAGGTTGCGGTTATCGTATAACCATGTCATACGGTCCTCTACATACTTAATTTGCGACAGTGTAAATACACGGCGCGGAACAGCCAACCGAAGCAACTCCATATCCGCATATGTTTCATTTCCGTATTCATCACGCTGATTTGAAACCGATCCTCTTTCCATTCCACGAATACCTGAAATAAGGAAGAATGCGGCGGCTAAAGCACCTGCAGGATATTCGGATTGCGGAATATGCGCACAAACTTCCATTGCATTTACATGTGCACCCAAGACTCCTGCCGGAGTAACCATAGGAACACCTTTCTTATCTAAAGAATTGACCAGATATTCGATAAATTGGGGACTTTGGCAAATCATCCCTTCGTCGAGTGTTTCATACAATCCAACTGCTATAGCTTCAATTTCACGAACCGACATACCTCCATATGTAAGGAAACCTTCGAAAAGAGGCACAAGTGGTTCCAGCTCTTTCATAATGGCATAATCATTTGTACAAATGCCTCCGCCACGAGACGAACTTAGTTTGCGGGCAGAGAAATAAACTAAATCAGCCAGGCCAGTCATTGTTAAAATAATTTCGGCCATGCTGCTGTCTTTAAATTCTTCTTCACGCTGCTTAACCAGCCATGCATTCTCACCCAATAGACTTGCATCCAATACCAGGCGAATCTTGTATTTATCGGCAATAGCACGTACCCCTCTAAAATTTTCGATAGAGAAGGGTTGTCCGCCTATCAGGTTAGTAGAGGCTTCCATCCGGATATAAGGAATGTTTGCCGCACCATGTTTGTTAATGCATTTTTCCAGTTTTTCCAGATTCATATTCCCTTTGAAAGGGTGCTTGCTATTTATCACATAAGCTTCGTCATAAAGTAATTCTTCGATTTTACCGCCATATTGTGTAATATGTGCCATCGCAGTAGTAAAGTGATAGTTCATCGGTACAATGCTACCTTTACGGATATATGCATTGGATATAATATTTTCTGCAGCACGACCTTGATGAACAGGCAACAAATATTTTTTACCCAGAACTTCTTCAACGGCTTTTTGGTAGCGTACAAAGCTTTGTGAGCCTGCATAAGCATCATCTGCAATCATCATTGCCCCCATCTGCCGGTCACTTAATGCATTGGTACCGCTGTCGGTAAGCATATCCAGGAATACATCTTTGGTATCGAGCCTGAAGGTGTTAAATCCTGCTTCATATAGTGCTTCTAAACGACGTTCGATAGGAACTAAATGTAATTTTTGAACAACACGAACTTTGTGTAACTCCAATGGAATATCTTCTCCACTGTAAAACTTGATTTTTGAAGAATTTTCTGACATGATATTAGTTTATAGTAATGTTAAAATTTCAGGTGTGCAATTTATAAATAAATTTTCAATGTGCAACGTAAATAGGCTATTTTATAGCAATTGACACATCAAGTTAGTAGTTTTGTTTCATTTTGAAATAATTGGCATTATTTGTTAAATAAGAATTAAATTTGTCTTATAGAAGCTATAAATACAAAATGAAATGTAAAAAGTAACAATAAAAAAGTTCATTTAATGTGTTACTTTTGTTACTTTTTCAGCATAAATAATTGTATATCAATTGCTTTTTTATCTGGTCAATTACTTAAAGTAAATATTTAATATTGTTTATGCCAAATATGTTTTGATTAGATACAGGATGCATATATCTTTGTTTAAAATATGAACTTATGACACTAAAAGATAAACATATAGTACTAGGTATCACCGGTAGTATTGCTGCTTATAAAGCAGCATCGCTTGCACGTCTGCTAATAAAGGCTGGTGCAGAGGTGCAGATTGTTATTACTCCTGCCGGGAAAGAGTTTATTACCCCTGTTACCTTATCTGCTCTGACAGGAAAGCCTGTAGTGAGTGAGTTTTTCACTGCGAATGACGGAACATGGCATAGCCATGTAGATCTGGGACAATGGGCTGATCTGATGCTGATAGCTCCGGCTACCGCTTCTACATTAGGGAAAATGGCAAATGGTGTGGCTGACAACATGCTCATCACAACATATATGTCGATGAAAGCGCCTGTTATGATAGCTCCGGCTATGGACCTGGATATGTTTGCTCATCCCGCTACTGTTCGCAATCTGGAAATACTTCGCTTGTACGGGAATATTATAATTGAACCGGCCGCCGGAGAACTGGCAAGCCACCTTATAGGTAAAGGACGCATGGAAGAACCGGAAAAAATACTGACCATTGTAGAAGATTTCTTTGCAAAGGGAGAAGCCTTATCAAAAAAAAAAATACTGATAACGGCGGGACCTACGTATGAAAAAATAGATCCTGTTCGTTTTATCGGCAATTATTCTTCCGGAAAGATGGGGTTTGCTCTCGCCGAAGAATGTGCCCGTCGTGGAGCTGAAGTAACTCTTGTTGCCGGTCCTGTCTCATTAAAAGTTAATCATCCCAATATAACAAGGATAGATGTGGAGTCTGCAGAGGAAATGTATAATGCCTCCGTTAAAGAGTTTTCCTCGATGGATGCAGCAATTTTGTGCGCTGCCGTTGCAGATTTTCGTCCTTCGGAACAATATGCCGAAAAAGTAAAAAGAGGGGAAGACCTTTTTACCATCTCCCTTGTTCCCAATAAAGATATTGCAGCTTCACTTGGCAAAATGAAAAGGGCAAATCAGACCCTTATCGGTTTTGCATTGGAAACAAATGATGAGGAGACAAATGCTCTGAAAAAGATTGTTAAGAAAAATCTCGATTTCATCGTACTTAATTCGTTAAATGATGCCGGAGCGGGTTTTAAGTACGATACCAATAAGATAGCCATCCTGAATAAAAATGGTGAGCGAAAAGACTTCGCCCTGAAATCAAAAAAAGAAGTTGCATCCGATATTATCGATGAAACGTTAGGATAAACTTCTAGTCTGATAGTCAGAAGCAAACAAATTGTTTCAAAATTTGTTAACTAAATAAATGCACGAAACAAAACTAACTTTGTTTGATGACTAAAGGAGGACGAAAAATAATAAAGATTTCACTTATTACATTAACAATTCTTGTAATAGGTGGCTTTTTTATTAACTGGTATATGACATACAGGCTTCAGGATAAACTGAATAAAGAGCTTAGTAAAGTTGTATACAATGCTACAGACGGATTCTACCGTTTTTCATTTGACCATCTTTCTATTGGTTTATTCTCCGGAGAACTTGCAATAGAGGGTCTTAAATTGGTACCTGATTCTGTTACCTTTCATCAGTGGAAGGAAGGGGATAGTCTCCCTAATATATATTATGATATTCATATCGGAAGAATTCATTTTAAAGGGATAAACCTTACTTGGCAAAGAGATTATAAGAAATTAAATTTCAGCCTTTTCGAAATTAATTCCCCCAATATAAAAATATTTGAACCTACTCTTTCCACAGATACCCTTAAAGAAGAGCATGCAAACCATGAATTAAAAACGTTATACCAAACTGTATCTCCTTATATAAATCTATTGACGGTAAATAGGATAAGCTTAAATAATGCCAATATTTCATACAAGGTATTAGATCAGGATTCACCTGTTATTTATGCCCTGCAGGAAGCTAACTTTCAAGCATATAATTTTAGATTGGACGAAAATTCTTCAGAATCGGGTAAATTATTATATGCAGATAATTTCGAGTTTTCAGCTAGTAAACCTCAATCACTCCTTTATAGCGATCAGGTAATACTAACCACCAATAATATACAATTAAGTACTATCGATTCTATCATAAAAATAGAAGGTGTAAGTATTCACCCGATAGATGAATATTGGGAGGGAAGGACAACCAAGCAGGGAGGATACTTAAAAGCGAATATACAATCCGTAGCAGTTAATGGTATCGGATTTAAAAGAGATAACGGATTAAACTATCTGGATGCACGCACTTTTGATATATCCTCTACAGATATTCAGTACTACAGTGTAAAATCAGATTCTGTAGTTACTACCCAGAAGAAGGATTCTGTAGTTCAAACATGGTCTTTGTATAGTATTATATCTCCTATTTTACATACTATTGCGATCAATAAAGTTGGAATAGAAAAAACAAAATTCAGCTATGCCATAACACAAGGTGGATATACAGATACCTACTCGCTCGAACAATTTGATTTTCATGCCAATAAATTCTTAGTAGATCCTTTATCCGAACGGGAAAAGAAGTTTTGGTATGTTGATAATTTTACAATTACCAGTACTAATATAAATGGCTTACAAAACAGTAATAACTCAGATATAAACATTGGACGCTTATATTTGAATACAATGGATCATGATTTTTCTTTGTCTGATATCAAGATAAAACCACTGTCCACAAATACAAAAAAGGATTACGTGCGGGGAAGCATAAAGTTGATCAGAGTAGATGGTCTGGACTATAATATGGGAGTCTCTGCAGAACAAATAAAAGTAGACTCAGCTAATATAGAGTACTTTAAAATAGCTGATAAAAAACAAAATACCGCTGCAAAACAAGATCTGGAATCCACAGAGGATTTTTTGGATAATTTTAAGCCCTATTCCGACTTTCTGTCAGTTAAAAAGATCAACCTGAAGGATGCCAATATAATTTATCACGACAGAAATAATAATGATACATATCAGGTGCATAACCTCAATTTCTATGCTTCTGAATTCTTAATCAACGATCAGACCCGAAGCAGTTCGCCCTACCTATTTACTTATAATGATATTGGACTGTCTTTCCGTAATTTTGATAATCTTATCCTCAGTAAAGACTATCGTTTACAGATAAAAAAAGCTGATATTTCTACTCTTTCCGGAAGAATAACACTGGCAGGCCTGAAGCTTACACCACAAACAGAGACTTGGGCTAAAGCTCCTGACAGTTATATAGATTTTAGTTCTCCATTTATCAATATATCAGGATTCAATAATGAAACTTACATTAAAAATAAGAATGTCGCATTTAAATCTTTCTCGATAGAATCGCCTCAAATAAAAATTACAAAAGTGAGAGATTCAGAAAAAAACAAAAAAGGGAATTCTTCCGATAAGGATATATTATCACTGGTAAAAGGCCTTTTTGTAAATAATGTAAATATTACCAACATAGATGCCGGGTATGTTGATAGAGAGACTAGCTTACAGGCAAGGTTGGATACATTAAGTTTAAAGGCTATAAACTGGAAAATAAATAAACAATTCCAGATAGGTGAGTTCATTCTGCGATCTCCTCAGATCGAATATGCTAATAATGAGACACCCCAGAAAGATAAGAGTCAATCTGAGAATATGAGTTTATCATTCTTTGGTGATAATGTGGGCATTGGCAAATTTTCTATTTCAGATACTCGTCTCAATATGAAACAACCCGATGAAAGCGTTCGTTTCAGTATGCAGAACTTTGATTTTTCCGGGTTAAAATGGAGTGTTCAGAATGGGAAATCACTATTCGACCTCGCTGCTATTAATATAAATGAACCTTACTTAGATATTGATAAGAAAGGTATACCCGGAGATTCAGTTAAGAAAGGTTCCGGTTCTTCAAAAGACTTCTATGAAGTTATTAAGCCTTTTGTAAATCAGGCAGACATCAAAGAGTTTAATATCACAAACGCCAATATCAATTATACACAGAATGGTAAGAAAGTAGACCAGACTGTAAACCAGACAAACCTGGATATTGATGGCTTAGCATTCAATACTGATGAACGGAAATTTGATATGGCGGATATTCGCTTCAACACAAAAGATCTTTATTTCCCTATCATGGACGGATTCTATACTTTGGGAATAGGGAGTATAGATATTGACAAGAAGAAAAAGAAAGCGGAAATCTCAGATATAAGAATGAAGTCATCTTATCCAAAACTTGAATTTGCATATAAGCATCCAAAACACAAAGATTGGTTTGATGTAACTGTGGGGGATATAGCTCTCTCGGGATTGGATTTTCCGGCATATTTTTCTGATAATAGTGTAAAGGCCAAGAATCTTATTGTAAAAGATGTGGTTCTTCAGAATTTCAAAAATCAACAGATAGAGATTCAGCATAATATAATGCCTTTGATATATGAGAAGATACAACAACTCCCGGTTAAGTTAGATATAGATACTGCTGATGTATATAATTTTTCGGTATTATATGAAGAATTACCGAAGAAAGGTACGATTGCCGGGAAGATCTATTTTGACAATATGAATGGAAAACTAACCGGACTAACTAATATAGCTTCATATCCCGATCAATTTATACGACTAGATGCGGATGGGAAGTTTATGGGAGGAAAATTTACAGCCAGATGGGATATTCCGGTCAGTCCGGATTATGACTGTTTTGTTCTGGAAGCTAACATGAAGCAATTTGATCTGAAAAATCTGAATGACATCTTTCTTCCTCTCGCTAAGGCTGAACTGAAAAGTGGTATGTTGCAGAATTTTGATTTTAGGACTGAGGCTTCAAGCACAGGAGCTACAGCCGATATGCAGTTCCTATACAATGATTTGAAACTATTGGTCGTAAAAGATGCGGAAAATGAAGAACCGAATAAATTCTTATCACGCCTGGCAAATATGATGGTGAGAAGTAATAATCCGAATAATGAAAAATCGAAACCAAGAGAAGCCCATATAACTATTGATCGTGATCCATATCACTCTACATTCAATTATTTTTGGCAAATTCTTCAACCGGCTGTAGTTGAATCAGTCGGAGTATCACAAGGAAAACAAAACTTTGTCAAGAAAGTAGCCGGATTCTTCTCGAAGGTAAAGAACTTCTTTACAGGAAAGAAGAATGATGAAAAAGAAAAAACCGAAAAGTAGTTATTATAATATTTGCTTATTCTACAGGAGATAATATTTCTCCCAGCTTCATCAACTTAGGTAACTTGACTTCTTCATCGGGATTGATATAGAAAGAATAAGTAGTGATAATGGTTTTGCCGTCTTTTAGATATGTGCCCTTGTGGATAACTTCTTTATTAGGGGTATATGTAATTGTTATATCTGTCAGCAAGTTGGTGTCTTTAGCATCTATTTTATCAAAGTCTGTAGTTTTTATGGTGAGTGTATTTCCTGAGACAGAAGTCGTTATACGGCATTTTTTCAGCATTTTTACATTTACAACCCCATTTTGTTTCACATAAGGTATATTTCTTTCAAAGTATGTTTCGTCCAGAATGGATTTATCCAGTACATCTGATATTACTGTGGCTACAAGCCCTTCTTCTTTGAGGCCTGTTTTGCGGGTATACATTTTCCCGTCTATCCGGAAATTTTGTTCGCGGTTCCTGCTTGAAAAAGCATTTCCTTTTTTGTCGAGCAGAAATGTATTGGTCTTCTGTCCTCCATAAAAATTTACATTAGTGCTGTTTGCAGAAGTATATTTAAACGACTCGGCCTTTTCGATATCTGACATAACATGTTCTATAATTTCATTCATAGTCAGATTTTTTTTGTTTATCCATTCGCTATCGCCGGATGAGTCAGTTTTTTTGTTACAGCCAAAAAATGCCAGTACTGCTAAAGCTAGTGTCGTCAGGTACTTCATAATTGTAAAGTTGTTAAGTTAAAAATGCGTTCTTTACGCTTGTTTTTATTAACGTAAAGAACGCAAATCTCATATATATAAGTGATTAGTTTATCTATCTTTTGCTTTTGCCCACGAATCTTTTAATGATACAGTACGGTTGAATACCATATTTTCGGGTGTAGAATCTTTATCCACACAGAAATACCCCGTACGCTGAAACTGGAATTTGTCTCCTTCTTTCGCATCGTTCAGGTAAGACTCCATTTTGCAGCCTTTAAGTACCTTTAATGAGTCCGGATTCAACAATTCCCTGAAATCACGCTCATCATCTGCAGGGTTCTCTACCATAAACAAGCGGTCGTACAATCGTACTTCCGCATCGAAGCATCCTTCCTCAGATACCCAGTGAATAGTTCCCTTCACCTTGCGGCCGCTGTCAGGCATACCGCTTTTGGTCATCTCATCGTATTCGGCGTAAACTTCAATAACGTTACCTGCTTCATCTTTCTTGCAGCCTGTACATTTTACTATATAAGCGTTTTTGAGGCGTACTTCATTGCCCGGAGTCAGACGGAAATATTTTTTAGGTGCATCTTCCATAAAATCGTCACGCTCAATATAGAGTTCGCGTGAAAATAATATTTCATGACTTCCTGCATTCTCATCTTCGGGATTATTCTGAGCCGGCATTATCTCTGTTTTGCCTTCAGGATAATTTGTTATAACCAGTTTTACCGGATTGAGTACAGCCGATACCCGGGTCGCTTTTTTATTCAGGTCTTCGCGGATAGAGTATTCGAACAGACCAATATCATTTACTCCGTCATATTTTGTATAACCAATTTTATCCATCAGTATATGGATAGATTCGGGAGTATATCCTCTACGGCGGAATCCGCTGATAGTAGGCATACGTGGGTCGTCCCAGCCATCTAGTATACCTTCTTCTACCATTGCACGCAGATTGCGTTTGCTCAATAGTGTATAGGTAAATTGTAGTTTGTTAAACTCGTACTGATGCGGACGATAGTCGCTGGTTGCCAACTGGTCGATAAACCAGTCGTAAAGCGGACGGTGAGGCACAAATTCCAATGTACAGAGCGAATGGGTTACTCCCTCGAAGTAGTCACATTGTCCATGTGCAAAATCGTACATGGGATATGCCTGCCATGTACTTCCTGTACGATGGTGCGGACGCTTAATAATACGATATATAATAGGGTCACGAAAATGCATATTGGCTGCAGCCATATCTATTTTAGCACGAAGCACCATACTTCCCTCTTCAAAAACTCCCTCATTCATCTTATTAAAAAGATCAAGACTTTCCTCTATCGGACGATTACGATAAGGGCTGTTTGTTCCCGGTTCGGTAGGTGTACCTTTTTGTTTTGCTATTTCTTCAGCAGATTGCTCGTCAATGTAGGCTTTACCTTCCTTGATGAGTTGCACTGCAAAATCCCATAACTGAGGAAAGTAATCTGAAGCATAGTATACATTAGCCCAGTCATATCCCAGCCATTGTATATCTTCCATTATGGAATCTACATATTCTACCTCTTCCTTTACTGGATTAGTATCGTCGAAGCGAAGATTACAGACCCCTCCATATTTTTGAGCTATACCAAAATCTATACAGATCGCTTTTGCATGGCCAATGTGCAAGTATCCGTTAGGTTCAGGTGGGAATCGGGTTTGCACCCGGCTATCATTCTTTCCTTCTTTTAGATCGTTTTCAACAGCAACCTCTATAAAATTGAGGCTCTTTTTAGGTTCTTCCGGGTTTAAGTTAGTCTCAGACATATAGTATAGGAATATATTAGTTTTTTAGTTTGCAGCTCCATCCAGCATATATTTATTATATGCTTTCCGGAATTCTTCGTATTCGTCTGTTTTCCTGTATTCATCGACTATTTCCTGCGATTCTTTATACAATTCTTCTGCCTTTTGCAAGTCAGAGTCTTTAGCATAATCCATAGATCTCTTATTTAGTTCAGCTGCTTTTTTTGCATCTCCCTCAAGAGAAGAGCATGCACCGAATAAGATGAAAATAAATAGAGTAAGAGTCAAATACGCAAGTCGTTTCATACAAAAAAATTAAGGTACAAAGATATACTTTTTTGAGTTATGAGTGGTATGTTACGGGATAGGAAAAATATTTCTTATTTGTATCGGTATTAATTTTGCAAGTTTTCATTTAAGATTTATATTTGTCTGATATTGTAATCTAGTTTGAAAAACACTACAAGAGGTTAGATGCTCCGCATCCATCAAATTTTATATAATTCATGAAAACTATACTCATACTTACTTTGCTCTTTTGTACATTATTATGTAAGGCACAGATGAATCCCATGCAGCATCATATGCAGATATCCCGCATGAATACACAATTACAGAATCAACAACGATTCATGAATAACATGATGTGGCAGATCAGCATGAATAAGCAAATAAAGAAAACAGGTGCTAAATATAAGTTTGGTATTGTATCTCTAACGGGTGAAACTATTGTATCTGATAAAAAAATGAAAGTCTCTTTTTTCTCTCCTCTTGATAGCATTGTTATAGTTGATAGAAAAAATGGGAAACAGGTGATTTATCCTAAGAATACTAAAAGTATCTTTGTTAAACAAAAACAAGGGTATATTTCAGGAATTCCCTATAATAATGATTCCAATTGGTTATTTAGGACAGATAGTGTTGGGTATGTAAAATTTTATGCTGCTTTTCCAGAATCTGGATTAGAGTATATTACACACTTTCAGGTAAGAGATAATGATCTAACTTCAGTTACTGTAGAATCATTAAAATCCTTAGTGGCCGATTATCCAAAAGCCTTGAAGTATTTGGAGAAAAAGAATCTTTACAAGGCTTTATCTGTATATATGAAAGAAGAAAAGAAAAAACTCTCAAAAAAGTAATACCCTTCTTAGCTTTGGCTATGAAAGAGATAATTTTCTTTCGGCAGGAAATTTATCTAATAGTAACTATTAATTTTAACCTGATAAAAAAGTAACATGAAATAACAGAGAGAAAGTGTCACTTTTGTCACTTTTTCAAAATCTCGGGATGAACAATAAAGCGGGAAAAAACTCTATAATAAAATATAAATTTATATATGAACAGAAGAAATTTTCTACATACTGGAATTGCATTATCAATCACTTCTTTAATCCCTACCATAATGACAGCAAAGAACAACACAGCAGACGAAGTAAACAAAAGAACCACAAAAGCTGCCAGATTGTGCCCGGGAGATAAAATAGGAATGACGGCTCCAGCTTATTTACTAAGTGAAGATGCATTGCAGTCATCTATCGAAAATTTACAGCACCTTGGTTTCGAGCCTCTTTATTCTGATAAGATTCTCGGAAAGCATGGCTATTTTAGCGGTACCGATAAAGAACGGGCTGAAGACTTTAACAACATGATAAAGAATCCCGAAATAAAGGGAATTATTTTTGCAGCTGGAGGATACGGCTGTACACGGATATTGGACATGATTGACTATAAGGCAATCAAGAAAAACCCAAAGGTAATCATGGGATTCAGTGACGATACTGCCCTTATCAATACCATATACAGAAAGACAGGGTTGATAACGTTTCACGGACCGGTGGCCAAGATATTCGATAGTGAATATAGCAGGAAGCAATTTATGGATGTGGTGATGTACCCAACAGACAGATATACAATCGAAAGTTCTTCCGATGATTTACTTAAAGCTTTTGACGAGAAAATATATGAACGCTATACAATTACTCCTGGAAAAGTACGGGGAGAACTCGTTGGTGGTAATCTGACATTATTTTCTGCTATGATGGGTACACCTTATCAGATTAACCTGAAGAACAAAATAGTAATGATAGAAGATGTTGGCGAAGAACCATACCGGATAGACAGGATGCTGACACAGCTTATAGCCTCCGGTGAACTGGCAAAAGCCAGAGGTATTGTATTTGGTGTAAACAATGATTGTGACATATCAGAAAAGACAAATGCTCCAAACTCATTTACACTCAGAGAAGTAATCGAAGATAGAATTAAGCCGTTAAATATTCCTGCAGTACATGGTTTGTCTTTCGGACATATTAGCAACAACTTTACATTTCCGATAGGTATAGAGGCAGAACTGGATACTATGAGTATGACAATAAAATTGATGGAGAAAGCTGTAGTGTAATATCAGAATATAAATTGTTATCCATATCAAAATTATGGTAGGCCTGTATGGGCGTATTCTTCATGCGTTTGCCCTAAATTGTTAACTGTTGACTGCTAACTGTTAACTGATATTTTGTATCTTTAAAGCTCAATTTAAAAACACTAAAAATGAAAGGTAAAATTCTTGTCACGGGTGGTGCCGGATATATCGGTTCCCACACAGTAGTAGAATTACAGAATGCCGGCTATTCTGTAGTTATCATCGACGACCTGTCTAACTCTACTGCCGACTCTATCGATGGCATAGAGCGTATTACAGGTATTCGTCCTGTCTTTGAAAAACTGGATTGTAACGACCTTGAAGGATTGAGAAAACTGTTTACTGCTCATCCTGATATTAAAGGAATTATCCACTTTGCTGCAAGCAAAGCAGTAGGCGAATCGGTACAAAAGCCGCTGTTGTATTACAGAAACAACCTGAATTCACTGATGAATCTGCTTGATTTGATGCCACAGTTTGGAGTAAAGAATATTGTATTCTCTTCATCCTGTACTGTTTACGGAGAGCCGGATAAAAACCCGATTGATGAGACTGCACCAATCAAACCTGCCGAATCACCTTATGGTAATACAAAACAAATCAATGAAGAAATTATAAAAGATGTAGTTCGTTCGGGAGCAGATGTGAAGAGTATCATTCTTCGCTACTTCAACCCGATAGGTGCGCATCCTACTGCAGAGATAGGTGAGTTGCCAAACGGAGTACCTCAAAACCTTGTGCCATATATTACACAGACAGCTATGGGTGTGCGTGAGCAACTGAGTGTGTTCGGTGATGATTATGATACACCTGACGGGTCATGTATCCGCGACTTTATCAATGTGGTAGACCTAGCCAAGGCTCATGTGGTGGCTATCGACCGTATGGTGGAAAGCAAGTCTCCTGAGAAGGTAGAGGTATTCAACCTGGGTACAGGACGCGGTGTTTCAGTCCTTGAGCTTATAAGAGTATTCGAAAAAGTTTCGGGTACAAAACTAAACTACAAGATAGTAGGCCGCCGCGAAGGTGATATTGAAAAAATCTGGGCTGAGCCTAAACATGCCAATACTGTTTTAGGCTGGACTGCAAAAGAAAACATTGAGGATACAATGGATTCTGCATGGAAATGGCAGTTGAAGTTGAGAGAGAAAGGAATTATGTAATTCTATATAGATTCTTAAAATATTATAGGAACCGATGGATTTTATTCATCGGTTTTTTTGATGCATAGAATTGCGGTTGCCTGACATCATATGCATTAATCTTTATGGAAAATCACTACTTTTTGACACTGTTACAAAATATCTATTTACTTAATAATTAGTTATATAATGCTTCTGACTCACTACTTTTTTAGCTCAAAAAAAAGCAGTGATGCTTTATATCCATAATTTTGAAATATTAATACTTCCAAACTTAATTTTTCAAAATTTTAAATACCATGATATGACGTGAGCAAATTAACCTTTTATCAACATTATTATTCAATAAATCGACTAACCAAAATTACTTTTTAAACCTAAAGAATCATGAAATGTAACAATTGTAAACAATTCTTATACAAGATTTGTCTTGTTATTGCTTTACTGCTTCCGGGAATCACCTTCGCACAGAATAGTATACGGGTGACAGGAACAGTAACGGATGCGGCTACTGGCGAAACTCTGATTGGAGTGTCAGTGACTCAAAAAGGAACTACTAATGCGACTATGACAGATATAGATGGAGCCTATTCCTTAAATAATGTACCCGAAAATTCAACTCTGGTATTTTCATATATGGGCTTCGAAACTGTTGAAATGCAGGCAAAGTCAGGACCTATAAATGTACAACTAAAAGAATCATCAAAACAACTGGAAGAAGTCATTGTTATCGGATATGGTACGCAGCGTAAAGCTGACCTTACCACATCCGTAGCAAGCGTTTCTGCCGATGAATGGGCCGACAGGCCAATTATTTCGGCACAACAGGCATTGCAAGGTAAAGCAGCCGGAGTACAGGTTGTACAACCTTCAGGAAAACCGGGGGTAGGTATTCAGGTGCGTGTACGTGGAGCGACTTCACTGAATGCCGGGAATGATCCTATTTATGTTGTGGATGGTATCATTACTAATGACATCACCAACTTATCGCCAAACGATATAGAAAGTATGCAGATATTGAAAGATGCATCGTCTGCAGCTATATATGGTAGCCGTGCAGCAAACGGTGTTGTCCTTATCACGACCAAAAAAGGAGCTAAGGGAAGAACTCAGGTTGATGTGTCAATGTATGCAGGTTTTTCGAATGTAACAAAACAAATCAAAACGTTGAATACAAAGCAATACTATGATTTGATGAATGAAATCGGAATAAGCGTAGATGGCACAAACCATAATTATACCAACTGGGCTAAAGAGATGTACGGAACAGGAGTTCAACAAAACTATCAGATCTCACTTTCGGGAAGTACAGACAAAACAAGCTATTATTTATCGGGAGGCTATCAAAAAGAAGAGGGAATTATATCTCCTGCAGACTATGACAGATATTCTTTCAGATCTAACATTTCTACTGAAATCAAGTCTTGGTTCAAGATAAACTCAAATCTCAGCTTTGCACGTAATTCGCGTATGGATGCTACTGATAATCAGAATGCAGGTCGTGGTGGTGTTATTATGTCTATTATAAACACACCTCCTTTTATGCCAATATGGGATGCTGATAACCCGGGGCAATATTCGACTAATCCGTTTCAGTCTTCTTGGGAAAACCCGTATGCACAGGCAAATACATATGATAAAAATCAGGAATATCGTTTCATGGGTAATCTGGAACTGGATTTTACTATTCTGGAAGGATTACATTTCAAGCCTAGATTTTCAGTAGATTATACTTCTCACACATGGGATAAATTTATCGACCCAGTAAAAACTCAATACGGACGTCAGGCAAACGGGCGTGGTGAACATGCTGATGATGGTTACCTGACATGGCAAAGTGAGAACATTTTATCTTACAGCAAGAAATTTGATGATAAACATAATTTCAGTGCTTTAGGAGGTGTTACTCTGCAACGCTATAGACATAATAATTCATATATGTCTGTTGAAGACTTCGTGAAAGGTACAACTTATAAAACAATGACGTTGAATATGGCTAATAAGGTTAACAGTGCCACTACCAAGAAAGAGGGTAACTCCTTGATGTCATACCTTGCCAGAGTACAATATGATTATGAGAGCCGCTATCTATTTACTGCCAATTTCCGTGCTGACGGATCTTCCAAACTTTATCATAAATGGGCATATTTCCCGTCTTTATCGGCAGGATGGCGTTTCTCAAGTGAAAAATTCTTTGAACCGTTAACAACAGTTGTAGATGATGCCAAGCTAAGAGTCGGTTGGGGACGAAACGGTAATCAGAATGGTATCGGAGATTATGATTTTTATGATAAATATAATATCAATAAACAGGAAACCACAGGACAAGGACCGGCTGTAACACCCGGTAGATTGGGGAATCGCGACCTGAAATGGGAAATTACAACCCAATACAACGCTGGATTGGATTTATCACTATTCAACTCACGATTAACAGCCGAGTTTGATGCCTATTATAAAAAAACTACAGACCTGTTATTATATATAACTACACCGGCTTCATCTGGTGCAACATTACCAATGCGTAATGACGGCGAAATGGTAAATAAAGGCTTCGAATTCAACGTAAACGGACAAATCCTTACTGGTGGATTTAAATGGGATGCAACACTAAATATGTCATTTAATAAAAATAAGCTTACCAAATTAGGTCTTACTCCTCAGTTTACTGTAGCTAATATAGAAAGCAATGGAGATGATGTGATTATAATAAAAGAAGGGCTTCCATTAGGTTCATTCTACGGGTATGTGGCTGAAGGAATTAATCCTGAGACAGGTAATGTAATCTATAAAGACTTGAATGGTAATGGAGTTGGCGGTGTATCTGAAGATGGTGTAATCGACTCAGGAGACAGAACCGTGATAGGTGATGCACAACCGGATTTTACTTTCGGATTTACGCATAACTTCTCTTATAGGAATTTTACACTGAGTGCATTCTTTAATGGTTCTTATGGTAATGATATATTCAATGCTTCCAGAATTGACTCGGAAGGTATGTTCGATTCTAAGAACCAGACAACAACAGTTCTTGACAGATGGGTACGCCCGGGAATGATTACTGATGTACCAAGATCAGGTGTTCTTAGCAATTCCTTGAACTCTACAAGATTTATCGAAGATGGCTCATTCATCCGCCTTAAATCTTTAACATTATCTTATGCTTTCGGTCAAAAAGTATTGAAACCATTAGGTCTTTCCAAACTAAATGTATATGGAACTGTAAATAATCTGTTTACATTGACAAAATACAGAGGTTATGACCCAGAACTAAGCTGGACCAACAGTAATAATGCAGCTCAGCTTGGTATCGACTATGGAACTTACCCGCAATCGCGCACATTTATTTTTGGTCTTAATCTAACATTCTAAAAACTGAATACAATGAAATACAATATAAAAAATATCCTTTGCGGAACTATAGCATGTATGGCATTAGTGTCATGCAGCAGTTTCCTTGACGAATCACCTGATTCTGAACTTACCAATGAGAACTGGGGGTCAGGAGATAAAGACAATGCAACCGAATATACTACTGCTACTCAGATGGAGCAATTATTAACAGGAGCTTACGGGGATTTTGCAAATGAATTCTGGCAATTAGACTGGTACATTATGAACGATGCACAGGCTGACAATGCGTATGCAGGAGAAAATAAAGACCAGACAACTCAAATAGATGAATTGAGGATATCAGCTTCTAATGGTGGAGTAAAACGTGATTGGGGATATCTCTATTCTCATATATCCAAAGCAAATACAATTATTGAATGGGCACCTAAAATTACAGATGCAGCATTAACAGAAAAACGCAGAGCGGAAATAACAGGTGATGCTCATTTTATGAGGGCAATATGCTATTTCAATCTGGTAAGAATATATGGAAGTGTTCCTTTAATTACACAATATGTTCCGGAGATCAGTCTGGAAAACATTGATGAAATATATCCTTTACTATATCCGACTAAGGAGACTGTAGAAAATATTTATGCTCAGATCGTAAGTGACCTTGAATATGCTGAGGCAAATGTAATGGATTACTCTACAGATAAATTCAAAATTACAAAAGCGCTTGTACATCTGATCCAGGCTCAGGTATATGCTACTAAAGACGGATTTGAAGGAACAGACTGGAACAAAGTAAAGCAATACGCTAAAGCTGTTGTGGATGATAGCCGTTATGGCATGATGGATAATTATGATGACCTGTTTGCAGTATCAGAAACACCAGCGAATGGTGTCCTTCCTAGTGTAAATCTTGTAAACGAACATTGCAAAGAGTCTATATTCGAAGTTGATTATAATAGCTGGTCTACACTGGGAAACTGGGGTGCACAAATGTTTTATGGTATCGACTGGAAGAAATTCAATACTCCAAGTCAAGACTTATATAAGGCATTTACATCTGCCGGGGATATTGTCCGCCGCGATGCATCTATTACGTTTGGAGATGTTACTGGTAAATGGACTGATAAATTCTGGCCATCTAATAAATATCCGTATTGCTACAAACTAAGATCACAGGAAGCAGGAAATATAGTTTTGTTCCGTTTGCCTGAAGCTATCTTATTATTAGCAGAAGCTGAAAATGAACTAGGCAATATTGCAGAAGCCAAAAATCAGATGAATAAAGTAAGAACCCGTGTAAAACTGCCAAATACAACCGCATCAACCAAAGATAACATGCGTCTGGCTATTGAGAATGAAAACCGTTTTGAGTTTGCATTCGAAGGCAAGAGATGGATGGATCTTAAACGCAGAGGCAGATTTATTCAGGTTATGAGAGCTTGTACCGATCATCAGAACGAATATGCAGCCAGATTGAATGAAAATAAATTGATTTGGCCGATACCTCAGAGTGAATTGGACTTGAATGTAAATCTTGAACAAAATCCTGGTTATTAATCTTAAATATTGAAAAATATATGAAATCTATATATAAAACCATCATATGCGGATTATGTGCATGCCTTCTATTCACATCGTGTGAGGAAGAAGATACCCGGACAACTTTTCCGCATTCGACACCGGTAATAGAATCGGCTACGATCAATCCTTCGATCTTTGCATATGGAGATTCAGTTGTCATCACAGCAAAGGTATCTGATCCTACAACTCCTCTGTCTTCCTTAGAAATGAAAATGATTGTAAACGATGTACTTATTGCACAGCAATCAATCCGGACTTCCGGCAACAGTGCAGAAGTTTCATCTAAATTCAAGGTGGCATATACAAGTGAATTGCCCGAAGATGCAACTATAGAAGTATTGTTAACCCTCATCAATGTGGAAGGGGATGAAACTGCCGGAAGCATAGCCGGGCTGAAAGGAAAGAGAACTTACTATAATAAGTTGTATATGGTTCTTGATAATGGGGAAGTATTCACATTAACCCCTCAGGCAACAAAATCAGATAAATATGAATCACCAGAAGTAATGATCAAGTCTAACAGCCTTCGCTACAGAATCGCTGAGAAACTAACTGCTGACAATCAAATTGATTTCACAGGACATGTATGGGGGCTCAAAGCCGGAGCAATTCAACTGGTTGATGAGACAGGAGACTATATCACCACTACAAGTACTACTGTCGATTATATTACAGGTATCACATTCGATAATTATATGTTTGCAACAGCCTTTGCCGGAGATAAGCTTAATCCGAATGATCTTGTTTTGGACAACTTTGGCGATGTAACAGCCAGCGGTGAAGCATTTAAGAAATTATCCCGTTCTTTCGAGAAAAATCAGGATGTAAACCTGTTTGACGAACTTACTTCTACCGATATTGTATATGATCTCAACTACTTTGAACGCACCTCTGATGAGACGGTTAAATTCATAGGAGATGCCGGAAGTTACGATTTATATTATAGCGAAACCCGCAAAGTAGTAATTGTAGATCCTGCCGACAGGGCATATCCGAATGTACTGCTTGCTGCCGGAGAAGGTCTGGGATATCCATCTAAAGTAAAAGAAGAAGCTCACACAACTTGGGATTTCAACGCGCCATTGCAAGCTATTGTATTCCGTAAGGTGACAACCGATATTTATCAGGCAGTGGTATACTTTGATGCTACAAAAGCAAACTTCAAACCATTTGAAAACAGGGATTGGGCAAATGAAAAGAAATCATCTGATTATACAATGCCTTCCCTCATAGCTAAAGATACTGACTTGGGTAAAGATGATGGTAACTGGTATGCTGCTGATGGAGCTGTATCCGGAAACTATAAGATAACGATTAATCTGGCAACTAAGGTAGTAACTGCCGAAAGTGTAACATTACCTTAAATAATTAAACACAAGTAAAACTTTCGCTCTGTTTCTATCACAGAGACAGGGCGAAACCAAAGAAAAATAAATATGAAAAAATATTTAATCCCTATATTATCTCTGATTCTTGCGACTTCATGTGTTGATTATAACACTGACTCGGGTTTTGCGGATGAAGACCAACAAGGTTCAACAGAGAACAACGAAGTGAGAATGTGGCTGACTACACAGTCGAAAGTATATATGATGAAAGAGCTCCCTTTGGAATACTCTAATGATATCACAGATGTAGTCGTTCGCATTGATCCTACTGTAAAATATCAGACTATCGACGGGTTTGGCGGCGGTCTTACAGGCTCTTCCGCATATTTGTTAAAACAAATGGGTGCTGAAGCTCGGGCAAATGTTTTGAAAGAATTATTTGATCCGAGAGAAGGAGCAGGACTGGAAAGTTTACGCCTGTGTATCGGGGCGTCGGATTTCTCTATGGATCTGTATACTTATTGTGATAAGGCTGGAATAGAAAACTTTGCTATACCGGAAATAGACAAGCGTGATTTACTTCCTGTTTTAAAAGAAATCCTTGCAATCAACCCTAATATAAAATTGATTGCCAGCCCATGGTCTCCTCCGGCATGGATGAAGAGTTCGGGCAAATTGAATAATGGAACCCTTAAAGGACCTGAGGTTTATGATGATTATGCTACATACTTTGTAAAATATGTTCAGGCTATGAAAGCGGAAGGTATTACCATTGATGCCATCACGTTACAAAACGAAGCCGATTTTGAGTCGGGAGTCCACCCTTCAATGAAAATGTCATGGCAGGAACAAGCGGAGATAATAGGTAAATATCTTGGCCCTAAATTTAAAGCTGTAGGAATTACAACTAAGATACTTATCTTAGACCATAACTTTGATATTTATGATTATGCAATAAATGTTCTGAGCGATGCTACAGCTAATCAGTATATTAATGGAACAGCATTTCACGGATATGCAGGGAATCCATCAGCAATAAATGCGGTGAAAGCGGCGTTTCCTGATAAAAGTATTTATGAGACGGAATTATCTGGTGGTGGTTGGAATACAGGAACAGAGATGGAAACTATGTTTTATTATATGACAGATTTCTTAGTGCCATGTATCCAGAATGGTTCTAGTAATTACATGATGTTTAATGTTGCCCTTAACTCACAACACGGTCCGGTGACACCGGGTGGTGTATTCTGTGAAGACTGTAGAGGTATTGTCACCATCGATGGTGATGAATACAAAAAAGAATTGGAATATTATATGTTAAGCCATTTTGGAAAAGTATGCCGCAGCGGGGCTAAAATGATTAGCACTTCATTTGCAGGAGTATTCCCTGATGGAGCTACTGCTACTGCTTTCCTAAATCCTGACGGAACAAAAGGACTTATTGTAGTAAACGAATCGGGTAACAATATTAATCTTACAGTAAAAGATCAGGCAACAAGTAAACGATTTGTTTATAATGTGCCTAATTCTGCTGTAGCATCATTTATTTTGAAATAAAGATTGTTTGGTGGAGCCTGTAATATGGTTAATTTTGAGTGCAGGCTCCTTTTTGAAAAACTTGAACATAAATTCTCATGAAAAAAATTATTTACACGGCATTATCTTGTTTTATCCTGTTTTCTTGTACCCAGAAGCAGGCTTTTGTAGATGTGTACACGACTACAGCCGATAAGACAAAAACAATGCAAAAAGATTCTGTCGTATTAAAGGCAAAATCCGAAACACAAACCACAGATAATACTATCACTCTATATCCCGAAGAAAAATATCAGGAAATGGATGGGTTTGGCGCTGCTATTACAGGTTCCAGCTGTTATAATCTGCTAAAGATGACACCGGAAAACCGGACGGCTATCTTGAAAGAAACCTTTGATCCAAAAGAGGGCTTTGGTTATAGTTATATCCGTATCTCAATAGGAGCTTCCGATTTCTCTTTAGACGAATATACATATTGTGATAAACCGGGAATAGAAAACTTTACGATGCACGAAGATGATAAGCGTGATCTTTTCCCTATATTAAAAGAAATAAAGGCGATTAATCCTGAAGTTAAAATAATGGCTTCTCCATGGTCTTGCCCTAAATGGATGAAAGTGAATAATTTGAAAGATTTGAAACCTTTCGATTCATGGACTAGCGGGCAGCTAAATCCAAAATATTATCAAGATTATGCTACATATTTTGTAAAATACCTTCAGGCAATGGAGGCAGAAGGCTTTTACATAGATGCCATCACAATACAGAATGAACCATTGAACAGAGGTAACTCCATGTCTTTATATATGACCTGGCAGGAACAGCGCGACTTCGTAAAACAGGCATTAGGCCCGGCATTCGAAAAAGCGGGTATAAAAACTAAGATTGTTGTATACGACCACAATTACAATTATGATGAGGATAAAGAAGAGAATCTCGATCAACAACAATATCCACTAAGAATATATGAAGACGCAGATGCTGCAAAATATATTGATGGGGCTGCTTATCATGCTTATGGAGGTGAGAAAGAAGAATTGCTTATAATTCACAATACCCGTCCCGACAAAAACCTATACTTTACTGAAATGTCTATTGGCCTGTGGGGTGAAGGATATTCTTTTGCTGTAGATATGATGTGGAATATGCGTGAGGTTTGTATAGGTACTATCAATAATTATAACAAAGCAGTTATTATGTGGAACTATATGCTTGATGACAAACACGGTCCGGATCGTCCGGGTGGCTGTAATATCTGTTTAGGATGCATCACAATAGATTCGAATGACTATGCTACCATGGATAAAAACAGCCACTATTATGCAATGGCACATTTGTCTAAAGTAATTAAGCCGGGAAGTCATCGTATCAAGTCGGAGGGTAATACTACAGAAGGTATATATTATTCTGCTTTCGAGAATCCGGATAATACATATTCTATTGTGTTACAAAATGATATGTCGATGGATAGAAATGTAACAATACAACAGGGTAATAACTCGTTCACATACAATGTTCCATCAAAATCTGTTATTTCCTGTATTTGGAAATAATAATAAAGAGTATATTTGTGTCCGAATCATCCCGGAAGACTAGAATACTAACTTATCAATTTATCAATTATGCTGAAACCAGTAATAACACTGTTGTGTATCCTTATGGGTACCATAAGTGTAAATATGGTAGGACAAAACAACTTACCTATCTACTTAGATGAATCAAAGCCTATAGAACAACGGGTAGAAGATGCCCTTTCCAGAATGACACTGGAAGAGAAGGTAGCCATGTGTCATGCTCAATCCAAATTCAGTTCGGCGGGTGTTCCCCGTTTGGGTATTCCTGAAAACTGGGCTACGGACGGGCCTCATGGTATACGTCCCGAAGTTTTGTGGGATGAATGGGATCAGGCAGGATGGACGAATGATTCATGTATAGCATTTCCGGCACTTACATGCCTTGCTGCAACCTGGGATAAAGACTTATCTGCTCTTTATGGAAAAAGTATCGGCGAAGAAGCTCGTTACCGCAACAAGAATATTTTGCTAGGACCCGGTGTAAATATTTATCGTACACCTCTTAATGGTCGTAATTTTGAATACATGGGTGAAGATCCGTTTCTGGCTTCCAAGATGGTGGTTCCTTATATTCAGGGAGTACAGGCCAATGGGGTTGCTGCTTGTGTAAAACATTATGCATTGAATAATCAGGAAATTGACCGCCATACCGTGAATGTAAATGTTGATGACCGTACTCTATACGAAATTTATCTGCCTGCATTCAAAGCTGCCGTACAGGAGGGTAAAGCCTGGGCAATTATGGGTGCGTACAACAGATATAAAGGGGAATGGGCATGCCATAATCAGTACCTGTTGAATGACATTCTTCGTGGAGAATGGGGATTTGATGGTGTGGTTGTTTCCGATTGGGGCGGTGTTAATAACACAAAGCAGGCTATCTATAACGGTCTTGATATGGAATTTGGCTCTTGGACAGACGGACTGAGCGAAGGCGCAAGTAATGCCTATGACAACTACTATCTGGCTAATCCTTTTCTGAAGCTTCTGTATTCAGGCGAAGTAAAAGTAGAAGAAGTGGATAAAAAAGTTCGTAATATATTACGTCTGGCATTTCGCACTACAATGAATACAAAACGTCCTTGGGGCTCATTTGGAACTCCTGAACATGCTGCGGCAGGACGTAAGATTGCCGAAGGAGGTATTGTTCTTTTGAAGAACAATAACAATGTTTTACCAATCGACCTGAATAAGACAAAAAAGATCCTGGTCGTTGGTGAAAATGCGATTAAGCCGATGACTGTGGGTGGCGGTAGTTCTTCCCTGAAAGCAAAATATGAAATAGCTCCGTTAGACGGAATAATGAAACGTATGGGCACACAAGCTGAAATAACCTATGCCCGTGGTTATGTAGGTGATCCTACCAGTGAGTATAACGGAGTAAAATTGAAAAGAGATCTCCATGATTCTCGTTCGGCTGCTGAACTGATTGGCGAAGCTACTAAGCTTGCTAAGGATGCCGATGTTGTGATATTTATAGGAGGACTGAACAAAAGTGATGGTCAGGATAGTGAAGGGAACGACCGTAAAGCATTAAATCTTTCTTATGGACAGGACAATGTAATAGCAGAACTGGCGAAAGCGAATAAGAATCTTATCGTAGTCAATATCTCCGGTAATGCGATAGCAATGCCTTGGATAAATGACGTACCTGCCATAGTTCAATCATGGTATAATGGTACTGAGTCAGGTACAGCATTAGCTTCCATCCTTGCAGGAGATGCAAATCCATCAGGCAAGTTGCCATTTACATTCCCTGTAAAATTAGATGATAATGGCGCTCATAAGCTGGGTGATTATCCGGGACTGAACAAAGAAGCGACATATCATGAAAGTATCTTTGTAGGATACCGCTGGATAGACAAAGAGAAAATTAAACCATTATTCCCATTCGGACATGGTCTTAGCTATACTACTTTTGAGTATGGAAAAGCATCAGCTGATAATAAAGAAATGACAGCCGATGGCAAAATCTCTTTTTATGTGAGTGTGAAGAATACAGGAAATCGCGAAGGTGCTGAAGTAGTACAGTTATATATCAGCGATCTCAAATCATCACTTCCTCGTCCTGTAAAAGAACTCAAAGGTTTTGAAAAAGTAAACCTGAAACCGGGAGAAGAAAAAACAGTTACTTTTACTATTGATAAGACTGCATTAAGCTTCTTTGATGATAAGAAACATGACTGGGTAGCCGAAAGTGGTGACTTCGAAGCGCTAATCGGAGTTTCTGCAACAGATATAAAATCCAAAATAGGATTCAAATTGAAATAAGATTTCCTTTTGGACCTACTAGAAAAGAAATAACCCTGAATAAATTCATTTTTTATTTAGGGTTATTTCTTTCTGAATCGTTTTATATAATGTAAGGCTAAAAATAAAACGATGAACGAAGAGCTTTTGAAGAAATATATAAAAGGAGATTATCTGACAGATGACGAACGCGATACAGTGATTTCCTGGATCGAAGAATCGCCTGAGAATATGAATGAGTATAAAACTCTTCATAAAATATATGATGCACTTCTTTGGAACGAATATGAAGAGAATGGTAATGTCCTTTCTGAACCAAAAGAAGAAAGAAAGAATATCAGAAAGCAGCTTATATCTTTTTCTAAATATGCAGCAATATTTGTCATTGCTATATTAGGGAGTTACATTTTTATTAAATTCTTCGATGCCCCTGGAGCCATAAAAACAGAAGCCGTAAAAAACACAATATTTGTTCCACCGGGGCAAAGGGCCGAAATCACATTAGCTGATGGCACAAAAGTTTGGCTAAACGCTAAAACTAAATTGATTTTCCCTGAAAAATTTGATCAGGATCACAGAGAAGTTTATCTGGATGGAGAAGGTTATTTCGATGTAGAGAAAGATGAAAAAAGACCTTTTACTGTAAAGACAGAGAAATATAACGTAAAGGTTCTGGGTACCGAATTCAATGTGATGGCTTATAGGGGCTCTGAACTATTCGAGACTTCATTAATAAAAGGTTCGGTAGAAGTGAAATCGCATGATCAACAGTCTTCCTGCCTACTCTCACCAAATAATATTGCATATGCCGAAGGAGGTGAATTAAAGACAGCTGCCCTTACCGATCAGAATTATTTATTATGGAAAGAAGGCATTATCTACTTTGATAATGAGACTGTACAGGAAATAATGAAAAAACTGGAATTATATTTCGACATTAAGATAGACTTACAAAACAAATCTATAATTACGCACAGATATTCAGGAAAATTCAGAACAAAAGATGGTGTCGAACAAGTGTTGAAAGTATTACAACTGAAGCATAAGTTCAAATATACACGGGATGATTCTACAAACACCATTACTATTTTATAATTGCAGAACGAATAACAACCTTAAAAATATTTTTTGCCTATGATAAACTAAAAAATAAAAAGAAATGCCCGGAAAATGCTCCAACATTTTCCGGGCAGAAGATCTATACCAGACTAGAGTTTAAATAATCTTAGTACTAACCTTAGTTATACAAAAATATGAAAAAATATTTGTATCCGAAATCTTATTACTTCCAAACACACTTAAAACGAGGATTACGAATTATGAAAATCAGTTTTCTCTTTTTATTTATTTTCACAACTGCCATCTTTGCAGAGGAAGCACATTCTCAAATTGCCAAAGTTAGTCTGCATAAACAAAACGGGACTATCAGGGAAATTATGAATGAAATAGAAAAACAAACAGACTACCTGTTTGTATATAACAAGAACGAAGTTAACCTGAATCAAAAAGTATCTGTTAAAGCAAAAGAACAGTCAGTTGCAAATGTTTTAACCAATATCTTCAGTAATACAGATATTATTTATGCCATGACCGGCAATAATATTATGCTGATGAAAGGAGATAAGATACAGCAACCTCAACAAAATGAAAGAAAAATTACGGGAACAGTAACCGATGAAATGGGAGAACCTCTAATAGGGGCAACTGTTGTAGAAAAAGGGACTACAAATGGAGTCATGACCGACTTTGATGGTAAATACTCCCTGGCTCTGAAGAACGGGACTATAATCGAAGTTTCGTATATTGGTTACGATACCAGAACCATTGATGCCGGAAATGAGAATGTTATTAATGTAGTTATGAAAGGATCAGCCAATATGCTGACCGAAGTTGTAGCAGTTGGTTATGGTATTCAAAAGAAAAGTGTACTATCATCTGCGATCAGTAAAGTGGAAGGCGATGACCTTAACTTAGGAAATCCTACCAATGTGCAGAATGCATTGAAGGGTAAAGTATCCGGAGTGCAAATCACTTCCCAGTCGGGACAACCTGGTGCCGATTCCAAAATACGTATCCGTGGGACAGGTACAGTAAACAACTCTGATCCACTTTATATTATCGATGGTATGCCATCATACAACGGGATAAATCATCTGAACCCATCGGATATCGAATCCATCGAAATATTAAAAGATGCTGCTTCTGCGGCTATCTATGGTTCACGTGGTGCGAATGGTGTGGTGCTGATATCTACAAAAGGTGGGAAAAAAATGTCTAAGACGACATTAAATTATGAATTCACATATGGTATACAAAATCCTGAGAGAAAGGTAGACTTGATGAATAGCCAGCAATATCAGATGATGATGAATGAGATGGCTGCGAACTCAGGAAAGAAACCATATTTTGAAACTCCATCGTCAATTAATACAGATTGGCAGAAAGAACTGACATACAAGAATGCTCCGGTTGTAAATCACAAGATGTCTCTTAGCGGAGGTGGTGACAACAGTACTTATTATGTTTCGCTGGGTTATGTAAAACAAAGCGGTATTATGGCAAAGGGCTATGCTGATTATGAAAGGTTCAACGGACGCCTTAACTATTCAAATACACTTGTTGATACTAAAGAGAGAACCTGGTTAAACAACATTGTATTAGGAGCAATTACCAGTTATTCAAGAACTACAAGAACAGGTAATACTATAAACAATACTGAAGCCGGAGGTATTATTTCCTCTATGAATATGTTACCTCCTACAGAGAGCATATATCAGGATGATCCGAAAGAACTTGAACGATATGCAGTAACTTATCCTAATTACATAAAAGCTCCTAACGGAAGAGCATATAATATTATAGACATGAATGATGTGAACAATACATTTGCAGCATTACAGGTAAATAATAATCAAAAGAGAGTTCCGCAGGTATTCAGTGCAAACTTTAATCTCGATATTGCCGTTCTTCCCGGATTAAAATATAAAACGACAGCTGGGTTCGACTGGGGATTCAATTCTATCAAGAATGCAATTCCTGTATATGACCTGAATACAACAGATAAGAACACTATTTCGCGTGTAGAGGACGAAAAAACAGAATCATTCTTCTGGCAATGGGAAAATATTGTTTCTTACAACAAATCCTTTGGGTTGCACAACCTGGGTTTGTTGGGAGGTACAACTATGTCGTCATATACTTTTTCAAATATTTCTGGTACAGACTACGATCTGTTAGTTGTTGATCCTAACAAAGTATATATAGATATCGCTACTGGAGACCGTAGCCTCGAACGTGTAAGTGGTGGCGGTAGCGATCACAAACTGGCTTCTGTATTCGGTCGTGTAAACTATAACTATGACGAAAAATATCTGTTAGAGGCCGTAATCAGACGTGATGGATCCTCAAATTTCGGACCTAACTATAAGTATGCAACTTTCCCTTCAGTATCTGTCGGCTGGGCATTTACACGCGAAGATTTTATGAAAGGAACTTCAAACTGGCTCGATTTTGGAAAAATCCGTTTCGGCTGGGGACAAAATGGTAATGAGGCTATCGGAGCTTTTGGGTATACCAGTATGATGTCGATGGGATACAATGCTGTTGTTGACGGCAAGGTGCTTACAGGAGGTAAAACCTCAGGATATGTAAACAGCGACCTGAAATGGGAAACTTCAGAACAAACAGATATAGGTCTTGATCTACGATTCTTTAAAAGCGCTTTGACATTCACGGCAGATTATTTCCACAAAAAGACCAAGGATATGTTACTATATGTTCCTCTGCCGGAATATACAGGATTTTACGGAATGAATGCAAATGCCGGATCTGTAAAGAATGAAGGTATAGAGTTGGAAGCATCTTATAAATTTAATATTGGTAAAGTAAATTTCAATATAGGCGGAAATGCATCATATGTGAAAAATACAGTTGTAGATGTTGGCGGTGGCCGTACAGGTCTTGATATCATAGGCGGTCTTACTCATAAGCATTCTTAAGAATAAAGCATTGGATCATCTGAAGCATGAAGCCGTTAAAGTCCGGGCTTTTGATAATATCAAATCACTGTACGAAGCGGATATGAATATAAGAATATCTACTCTCGAGGCTTGTGAACCTCAACAATTATTCTCTAGTGAAATACAGTCCTTACTGGTTAAAACACTTGATAATCTCCCTCCACAGACTAAGGATATATTTATGTTGAGCCGGTTTGGTGATAAATCCAACAAGGAGATTGCCGAATTGTATGACCTCAGTGTAAAAGCTGTGGAATATCATATAACAAAGACAATCAAAATTTTAAGAATTGTGCTGAAAGATTATCTAATACTTATTCTGACCCTTCTCATCTCAGGCAGATAATTTCATACAATAAACATAGTATTTTATACATATACTTGATGGAAATAACCGGAAATACAAAGAATAGCCTATTTTTGTATTGATAAAAAGATTATGATGGTAAGATATCTGGTTTTAACAAACAGTAATGATCTGGTAAGAGTCTCGCCTGACAGGATAGTGTACATCTCTTCTGATGGGAACTATTCTACCATGGTACTTATCAATAAAGATGAGCATCTGTTTACATTCAATCTGGGTACCTTTGAGAGAGTGATAGAGCAACAGTTGGGTATGGATGCCCAAACATTTATCCGACTAGGAAAAAGTCTGATAATTAATGCTAAGTATATCTATTATGTGAATGTATCCAAGCAGCAGATTATTTTATCAGACAGTAGTTTTCCTCATAAGTTTGTACTCTCAGCTTCAAAAGAAGCTTTGAGAGCGCTAAAGAATGTATTAGAAGATAGTTTAAAGAACAGGAGGGTAGAGATATGAGCAAGAAAGATATAAAAGCTGAAAATGATGTCTACTTTCTTGGTTCGAAGGAAGGTGGAGAGAAAAAACCTAATTCTGGTAAAATATGGGTGATAATCGGTGTCTGTATTGCCGTAATAGCAATCATACTTGTCTTGATATTCTCTTTACAAAAACAAGAACCCGATTACTATTTTGAACCGGTTACACATCAAACTATAGAAAAAACGATCCCCAGCCCCATAAAAAATGATACAATAAAAGGTTATGTAGAAGTTTTGGAGGAGACGGTTAACGATGTACCTTTATTTGTCTATCTACCTCACGATGCGGAAATGACATTATCGGTAGGCCAGCCGGATAAATCTGACTCCACAATCATCTTTATCACGCAGGCAGCGGATATCAGAGGCGATAATCTTGAGATTGTGGGAGACTTTGTACTGGCAGGGCAACAATTGTCCAGAGGTATTGCAAAAACGGGATTTTGCGCCATTATAGATGGCGATATCACTATTGGAGTTAAAGACAATACGCCGCTCTTAAAAAAAGCAATTGATTCAAAAGGTTATTTCTTCAGACAATATCCTCTTGTTAGCGAAGGTGAGCTTATAGAAAACAATCCCAAGAATAAATCGATACGCCGGGCTCTGGCTGTGAGATCCAGTAAGGTTGTAATGGTTGAAAGCCGTAGTGCCGAATCATTTCATGACTTTTCACAAGCACTTATTGATATAGGTGTAAGTGATGCTATCTATTTAGTGGGAACAAACACAGCCTTTGGGTGGTATTATGACAAGGAACATAACAAAACAGAGTTTGGGGTTGAGCAGCCTGAAGTACCTTTGAATACATCTTATATTGTCTGGAGAACAAATTAACAATTTACATTTTTCTATAATCAAAAAGGAGCGAATCTCACCGATTTGCTCCTTTTTAAGTTTGCTTGTTCTGTAAAGTGTGTAAGGTTGGGAATATAAAACATCCACTGTCAATATTTCCGATGACTTAACAAAAATATAGTTTAATCCTAAAATCCCGGTTAATTTTTATAAATCCTAACTACAAGTTTTGTATTATTCTATCAATGAGTTTCTTATGATTTGAGAAAAACAGAATGGAAATATCATTACAGATTCCATTTTCTCAGAATATAGGACTATCTAAATTTTACAGACTCTTTTTCGGCGGGTTTATTATCCCTGAAATCAGAAGGTGATAGCCCTGTTATTTTTTTGAAAGATTGATAGAAGGAGGTTCTGTTATTAAATCCGGCATCAAAAGCGATAGCATCAATTGACATTAGGTCGGCCTTCTTGGAGGATAAGATTTTTATAGCTTCTTTCACTCTATATTCATTTATATATGTGTTGAAGTTTTTATTTGTCGTTTTGTTTATTGCCTTGGATAAATAATTTCGGTTAACACTCATTCTTTTGGCTAAAGCATCAAGTGTTAACTCCATATCCTTATATATTTTATCTTTTGTAACCAACTCATGTACTTGTTTCATCAAAGCAATATCCTCTTTAGTTGGCTCATCTTCTTTCTCCTCTTCTACTATTTCTACAGTATCTTCCACTGTGTCAACCGCAGCAGGTTCAGGTTCAATTACCTCCGGAGCTTCGTATGTATCATAAGATGTATCTCGTGCCCAATCCTGATTTTTTAAGACAAGAGCTCTGTATGCTATCCTGTTTTTATGGTATAACACAATAAGAAAAAGCAAACCTATGGTTATAATCAGGAGAATTGCAACGCCATAAAATATTTTAGACTTAAAATTCTCTTCTTTCAGTCGTATCTCTTCGTCTTTTGCCTTTGCTTTCGATTCATACAGATCTTGTTCGGCCTTTAAGATATGCAAACTATTATATTTATCTGCGTATAGTTTGGTGATCATCAGGGTAGAATCAAAATATGCAGCAGAAAGCTGAGTATTAGCTGTTTTTGAATAATAATCACACATCAAAGGATATAAAGATTGATATAAATCTACATGATCACTTCTGTCGATGAACATTCTTGTGGAATCTATTAAACTCTTGGCTTTCTTGAAATCATTCTTCGCCAAATAACATTTAGCTAGTCCTAATGTGACATCCGAAGCAAATTCATAATCATTATCCATCAAAATACGGTTCAAGCCTGCGCGGAGATATGAAATAGCATTGTTATAATCCTTCTTATTCAACAATGATTGACCGATATTACTGAGGGAAATAGCATCCAGAATGGGTTTTGCTTTAACATTGTGTGAGCTGAAGTATGCTGAACGGAAGTAATATTCTGCTGAATCTATTAATCCTACTGAATTGTAATATTCACCAATAGCATTTCTAGCTAAAAGGTCTGACCTGTCAAAGTAATATTTGGGAGGATTTAAGGCCTTACGTAAATAAGGCATTGCCTTGTCATAATCATGGAAAAAACTAAAGGCTTGACCTATATGGAAGTATGCATTTCCTTTTCCCGGATATTCGGATTCACTTACATTTTGCAGTTCATTATCTATCAGATAGGCTTGGCTAAAAGCTTTGGCATATTGAGAATGTTTCCAATGGATTTCGAATATAGCTTCCATCGCCCTCAACTTTATTATCACGTTACCTTGCCTGACAGCATTATTGACAACCGACTCCATCCGGGAAACTTTATAGGCAATATCTTTATCGGATTTTACGGGCAAAACATAAGCATGCATAAAGTCAGCCTCAGTGTCCAGTTCGGTTGAGTTATATTGTTTGGCTATTTGTCTTATTTTGGCTACTTCCTGAAATTGTCTGTCAGTTGGCAGGTATTCGACAATGTCTTCATAATAATCGTACATTTCATCTATTACAGACAAAAATCCGGATTGAGCATATTTTTGAAAGATGGAATCAGAATGATAATATCTTACTTTATTATACTGCTTAACATATATACTATCCCCACCGCCAGCAGAAATAGTAATTGTAAAAAATATTAGAAAAAAGAACAAGAAGGTTCTCCTTTTGTCAATGTGTAAATTTGTATTTTGCACTTGTTTGTATCGCGATTTTCTTTCACTAATTAAAATCTATTGCAAAATAAAACAATTTTTAATATTTACGCAGAAAAAACAAGAAAAAAATAAAATTTAGCAATCTTAAGTTAAGATAAAATGTTTTAAAACAAGAGCTGTTCTTATAAATATAAAAAATAAATATCTACTTTTGACATGTATGGAAGATAAGATAAGACTATCGGTTTTAGGATTCTCATTCAATCAAACTCAGTCGGGCACGTATGGTTTAGTCTTGGCTGAGGAGGATGGATTACGCCGTCTTATGATCATAGTTGGTACACCGGAAGCGCAGTCTATTGCCTTTAAACTTCAGGGCTCTATCCCTCCAAGGCCATTGACTCATGATCTATTCCAGTCACTGCTGTCTCAATTGTCGATATCATTGCTCGAAATAAATATTTACAAATACGAGAATGGAGTTTTCTTTTCCAGAATGGTTTTTCGTCAAGCTAATAAGACTGTAGAGATAGAATCTCGAACATCTGATGCCATAGCTATAGCTTTGAGAACCAAGGCTCCTATTTTTACTTCAGAATTTATCATGCAAAGTCAGGCTGTTGTATTTGATGAAAATGTAACTCCGGAAAATTTGCATGAAGATGAAAAAGACAATCTCGCCCTCGACTATTCTCTGCTTAATAAAGATGAGCTTGAAACTTTGCTAAAAGATGCTATTGATGGCGAAGATTATGAACTTGCTTCTTTATTAAGGGACGAACTGATGAGAAAAAAAGATAGCTCTCAATAGGTGTCTAACTTCTTGATATAAAGCACCTCCATTTTTTTTATATTTTATAAAGATTTGTTGATGCAACATAATAACGAGTCTTTACATCTTACTCTTAGAAACCGATCGAAAGTTTCTTTATAAAGTGATATCACTGTAAAAACATTTGTTAGTTAATTAAAAAAGAAAAATTAATTATGAAACTTAGAAAAATTCTAGGATTATCTCTGTGCGCCTTTATTTTAGGCCTTGGTGTTACATCTTGTAGTGATGACGATGATGATAAAGGCGGAAATGGAAATGTTGAACTTTTGGGCACATGGAAACACTCAAAAACGGCGGCTGAGGTAGAAGTTACAAATCCTGACATTAAGGATGAGGTAGTTAAGGCAATAGAGGAAATGACAGATAATGTCAACAATACTTATGTTTTTAAGTTAGATGGAACATTCCAAGCTAAAAAATCAAGCGTTGAAACAGAAGGAACTTATAAACTTAAAGATGACAAGCTAACTCTTACTACAGATAAAGATTCGGAAACACTTCTTTATAAAGAAAAAGTGATTAGTAGTTCGACAGATGTCAAAGCAGCAATTGCCAAGCAACTGGAAATCGATGAAAAAGAAATTACTAAAGCAATGTTAATAGACACTTTCAGCAAAATAACAAAATAGTATCCCGGTCTATTATTTAAAAGGCTACCCATCAATGGGTAGCCTTTTATTTGTTTGATATCTACTTTTGAGACGAATAGATTCATAAAACCAAAGTAAAACACCTTAAAAAAGTATTACCTTTGTAGCCCTTTATGAAATAGATAAGATGGCGGAAAAAGATATATTAGAGCTAATAAAAAGATATGAGCAGGCGGTGGAGTCTGGTAAGAATATCTATTTTGATGCGGATGAATTTGGAGATCTTGCTGAATATTATGATTCACAAGATGAGATAGATATTGCCAGAGAAATAGTTGACACCGGATTATCCATCCATCCGGGGAATAACTCGTTGGTGATTAAAAAGGCTAAATTTGCTGTTTATGACGGAGAATACTCTTTTGCCTTAAGGATATTAGAGAAATTATCATTGGAATATGATTTCGATTTATTTCTTCTTAAGATAGAATGTTATCTTCAATTAGATAACTACTCAAAAGCATATGAATTAACAAAAGAGCTGCTTAACAAGGAAGAAGACGAAGATCCTGAAAATATATTTATGGAACTAGGTTTTCTGTATGTAGAGGCTGATTACTTCAAAGAAGCTGTTATCTACTTTCAGGAAAGTCTGAAATACAATCCTGAAAATATAGATGTATTATCAGATTTGGCGTACGCATATGAAATGCTGGGTAACTTTGACTTTGCGATTACCACTACTAACAAAATACTAGACGTAGAACCGTACACATATGAGGCATGGGTTAATTTAGGTAAGCTTTTTTCTCTTAATGAAGAATTTGAGAAAGCAATAGATGCCTTTGATTTCGCGCTTACCATTAATGATTCGGATAGTAACGTGTTAAAATTAAGAGCACACTGTATGTCTTTGGCTGAGCGTGTAGAGGAAGCTATTGAAATTTTCAATGAACTCCTTCTGTCCGATCCGGAGGATATATCAATTTATTTCTTGCTCGCAGAATGTTACCAATCATTGGAAATGTACGATGAGGCTCTTCAATGTTTGTCTAAATATGAGGCTGCGTATATTGAAACTGCAGAGCTGCTATCAAAGCGGGCATACATATACATTCAAAAAGGAGATTATAATGCTGCGTACGACATAGTGCAGGACGGCTTGGTTAAGTATCCGGATTTTTTGGATTTGAATATGATCGCCGGAGAAATTGCATTTAAGCAAGGACATTATGAGGAGGCTAAGGTCCACTATCTAAATATTTACTTACAAAATGACGATAATTTTCATTTAATAGATAGGTTGGCTATTATAAATATAAAAGAAGAAAATTATGAAAAAGCTGCCTATTATACAGAAAAGCTTTTGGAGCTCGATCCAAATAATCTGGCAATAAAAGAACGCTTGGCTTTGCTCTATTTCGAAATAGATGATAAAGATCAATTTAATGATATATTAGACCAGTTTACTGATAAAGAGTTAATGTCTTTATTTCAGCTTATCTATGTACCCCAGAATCCGGAATTATTTGATAGAAATGTTTTAATCACATATTTGAATAAAGCACGAGAAGCAAGAACCCTTTTTAGAAACATTCAGTATTGAATATTTTTTTCATTACCTCCAATGTTGTGTAATTGATTAATATACAAAATAATAAATATACAAAATTAAAATAGAAACAGAAAAAAAAATCATTCTGGATAAATTTCACAGCCAATTATTTGGTAAATAAATATTTTCAACTACCTTTGCACTCGCTTTAATAAAGCAATAAGGAGATTCCGTAGCTCAGCAGGTAGAGCACATCACTTTTAATGATGGGGTCCTGGGTTCGAGCCCCAGCGGGATCACTAGGAAAAGGAAAGGCCACCAATTTGGTGACCTTTTTTGTTACATTCTTTTCGGGCAAGTTCTACTTTTTTGTTATAGCATCTGTTCCATCCGGATAAACCGCTGCAGGTTTCCGGCTGGTATCTAAATCATTTCGGGTTGAGCGGATATTTTCAAATGCCATAAAAGTAATCAGGGAAAATATTATAGTATTTATCGCATCATCTACGAATGCAATATCGATTCCCTTAGTTTCAAAATACCTGTGGATAAATTCGAATTGTCCGTACTTAAATATATATGTTATTAAAATCAAAGAGAAATAAGTAAAATAGATAAAATATACAGTGAACTTTTGGGCCTTTTCAAAAGAAAAATCCTTTTGTTTTATAATAGTCAGTTTAAGACTTAGCTTATAAAATAAGTATTTTAAGTATCTGAAAAAATTAGTGTTTCTTCTGATTCTACTTATTCTGTACTTTTCTATTTTTCCGGCGATAACTGGATTTTTTGGAATTTTATTGTAAAAATGAGCGACCTTATAATGATTTGTATAAAACCTTAATATGTTACTCGGCAGAAGGTTCATGTAATATCTGATACTTTTTTGTTGAATCTTATTCGTTTTGGATTTCTTTAAATATTTTTTAATGTACCCTTCATTAAAACCATCTTTGATTGCAGGAAGTATCGATCTTGAGCTGATTATAATGGTAAATACTGTTACCGAAAGATATAATACCAATAAATCAATATTTCCTCCTCTGGTGTAGGACGGCAGGAATCTACTCAAAACCTCTTGTAATACAAAGAATGTTATTATCAGATAAAGAACTAAGAAACAGTAAAGCAATAGAGAGAATATAAATGCCATAGCAACCTTAAATATTTTACGTTGATGTTTTTTTATATTCGGACAAAAGGCTTTAATCGTAAATTTGTTTTGTTTCTCTTTTTTCAAGAAAAAATTATGGATGCTATTCCTGAATAACTTGAATTTCAGTAATAGAAATATTAATTTGTCTTTCAGATGTTTTTTATTAGTCGAATAAATATGCTTCTTTACGAAATACTTTGCATAATATTTATATTCCGGATTATTAAGATCCCTCTTAATTCCATGTTGTGTTACTATACGATTAAATTCAGATTGTTCATCTCCGTATATTAATTCATAAATAACAGGTAGTCTTTGTTTATAATGCTCGATAAAGAAGGTTTGATCAATTATATCGGTTATATTCGTTTTAATATTTCTCATAATCTCTGCTGCCTCTTCATGTTTCCCTATATTGGCTAAAGATAAAGCTTTATAAAGGTGCAGTCTAAATATTTCTTCGTCAGCTAATTCTATAGATTTGTCAAATTCAATCATAGCTTCTTCAAATTTATTTTGTTTGAATAAGCTGAATCCTTTTACAAAATATAAATTGGAAATATCCGGATTTTTAGCAGTTTCGTTTTCTAAATATTTTAATGCTTCTACTGTACCTTCAGATATATCAAGAAGCGCAGCTTTATACTCAATTAGTGGTATATAATTAAATTCAGTGTCAAGGATTTCTTTTTTATAGTCGGAACCAATGGCAAAACCTCCCCTAAAGCAACAATCGAGAAAAGCATGTACTAATGGAGGATATAACTTATCAATTTCTAAACCGACATATGAAAAATGCATTGCAGTAGCATAATCCTTTTTCTTCAAATAATACCTGACTATTCCGACTAATGAATCGAGTTTTAGTTTTGTTGCTTCTTCATTATCTTTATCAAGTCTTAAAATATTGTCGCAATAACTGATTACTACATCATATTTCTTCCTTTTGAAGAAAACAGCTGCTTTTTCGAGGTCTTTCTTAATCGAAGTATGCATATTAGGATTTATGGTTGAATTCAGGTTAATGGAAATAAAGAGTTATTAAAAGTCATCATAGTGTTTAATATTTCGTATATAAAGATACTGATTTTCTGCTATATTATATCTTTTATATGCTATGCAATATATTCGCCTGCCTTCAGATTAGTGCAGAAATTTCCTCACCTGCACTCCACTCCGGATAGTACTTAATAAATTTGGAATGAGGAAACTATTTTTTCATTAACTTTGAGGCTATCATACCCGGTTTTATATGAAAAGAATCACACTTGCCTTACTTATATGCTTTATGCCTTTGCTTTCTTTCGGGAAGGACGATCAGGATACATTATTTGTCTGGTTGAATAAGGAAATAAATAATAAAGAATTCTATGTGGAAAAAAAGGAGCAGAAGATAAACAGTCTGCAACAACTCCTGCACACTCAAAACTTACCCAAAAATCAAGAATACGAAATCAATTCAAAATTAGCCAAAGAATACAGGAAATATATAATAGATTCAGCAATCTATTATATGGAAAAGAATAAAAAAATAGCTAAAGATATAGGTGATATAAATCTTAGAGATGAAACAAATCTCAACCTATGTTTACTCTATTCTGCCACCGGAATGTATATTGAATCAAAGGAAATATTAAATCAGATTGATAGAAAATCTTTATCAAAAGAACTCCTTCCATTATATTTTGAAACTTATAGCCAGTTTTACGGACATTATGCTCAAAGTAACAATCGTCATACATATTTTCAGTTAAACGAGGCTTACCGGGATTCTTTATTAACCACATTAGATCCCAATTCTATTAAGTACCAGATTACCTATGCTGAAAAGATACTCTATCAAGGACAGCTGGAGATTGCAGGAAATCGCCTTTTAACCTTACTAAATAAGATACCCCAAGATGATCCGGATTATGCATTGGTTACTTACCTTTTAGGAAATGTGTATAAAAATAAGCATGATTCTATATCGCAGAAAAAATATTATGCTCTTTCGGCAATTACTGATATTAAAAATGCGATAAAAGATAATGCATCGATGCAAAGTCTTGCTTTGACTTATTATGAAAGCGGAGATATCGATCAAGCTTATAGATTTACAAAATCAGCTATCGAAGATGCTGTTTTTTGTAATGTGCGGTTCAGAACAATTGAAATATCAGAATTCTATTCAATTATTAATACAACTTATCAGGCAAAAGAAGCTAAACAAAAAAGCGAATTGAAATTGTATCTTATACTAATCAGTATATTATCCCTGTTTCTTATTGTTGCAGTTATCTATGTATATAAGCAAATGAAGAGAGTTTCTAAAATTCGGAAAGAACTCTATCGTACAAATGTAAAGCTGACAGACTTAAATGAAGGAATAAGCAATACAAACAACCAATTATATAAAGTAAACTCAGAGTTATCTGAATCAAATCATATTAAGGAAGAATATATTGCCCACTTCTTTGATTTATGCTCTGCTTATATTACTAAGCTGGAAGATTACAGAAAGGCACTGAATAAGAAAGCTGCAAACAACCAATTAGATGAACTCTTCAAAATGTTGAAATCGACTACAATGGTAGATAATGAGCTGGAAGAACTTTATAAAAAATTCGATAATATCTTCTTGAGTCTTTATCCTACTTTTGTTGAAGACTTTAATTCTCTACTAATAAGCGAAGAACAAGTCTTACCCAAACAAGGAGAACTATTAAATACCGAATTGCGTATTTTTGCCCTTATACGTCTGGGGATCACCGATAGTGTGAAAATTGCAGGATTTTTGAGGTATTCCTTAAGCACAATATATAATTACCGTACTAAGGCACGAAACAAAGCTGCTGTTTCTCGTGATGAGTTTGAAAATATGGTTATGAAAATAGGTGTTATTCAGAAAAACAGATAGGAATAATTGCGAAACTTGTTGCATTATCTGTCATATCAATTGAAAAAGAGGCAGATATATTGGTAGATTGAAAAAAAATATGTAGATTCGTAACAAGATTATTTGAGAAAATACAGAAAAACGCATGACAGGACTGACTGTCAATCTATTACCTTTAACCTCTATTGTTAAAACCCCACCTACTATTCTAGGTTCATTATTTATAATGAATTTGGAGGAAGATTCTATGATTATTGATAGCTTGTAAATGCCCTAGACTCAATATCAAGTAATACTCAATTGTAGGAACGGAACTGATGAAAATCAGATATGCTTTATCTGGCATATAAACATTTTATCCTGGCAAGAATGGCAGGACTGCTATTCTATATGAATTCTGGATACTAACCTCTTAAATATTTTTATAATGGATAACATGAACAAAATGGGATTTTTAATTCTTTTTACGATTTTATCATTCATCAACTGTAGTGATAAGGAAAATGACGCTGGAAATAGTAATGGAAACGGATCAGGTGAAGTGGAAAATGTTGATTTATGGGTCGAAAATTCACTTATTGATATTTTTCATGACCTAAAACCTTCTGAACAATCAGCAAAACAGTTGCAAATAGAAATGGTGAGAAACGAAAGTGAGTCTATGCAAATAGCTTTACGTTCTCCTGAAAAATTAAGTGATGTAAAGATTGAGATTGAACCTTTCGCTGAATCTGATGCGCCAAAGATTAAAGCAATGCCAATCAGTCTTGTCCTTAATTCAAAATCATCGTATGGTTTTACAGGAGAGCATGCCGGTATAAAATCTACCTATAAACGGAGAGATTCACCAGCTTATTTTCCTGAATATTATACTATAAATGCAATCGGAAATGTGGATCAAAACAGAAGTTATGGTATCGCTATTGAGGCCACAAGTACATCTTCAACTCCAGCTGGGACATATAACACTACTGCAGTTCTGTCATCTGGAGAAAATGAATTGGGAAAGATTCCCATTACAATAACTGTACATGATGTTGTATTACCAGATCCTAAGGATTCTCAATTCTCTTATACTAACTGGATTACTCCTTTTCACTGGTGGTCAGGCGAAGTAAATGAAACTTATAATGTTTGCTGGTCAGTTAATCAATTGGATAATAATTTCTTTACTCTTATGTCCAACTTTGCAAAGGTGATGAAGAAAGAGCGACAAAATACCATTATGGTACCATTAGGTTTGCTTTTATCTGATGCTACCTTCAATTCGGATGGTAAAATGAACTTTACATTCAAAAGCTTCGATCGATATATCCAGGCTTTCATAGATAATGGTTCTATAAAGAATCTGGAAGGTGAGCATTGGTATGAGATGAACTGGAATGGTTCTGAAGATCCTTATAATACCTCACTGGTTGCAAAAATTATACACAAGGGAGAAAATGGGAAAGCAAAGTTTGCGCGGGTTGCCGTTGATTCACCTGAAGCACAATCATACTTTGACCAATTTATACCCCTGCTGTATAATCACCTGAAAGCAAAAGGTTGGGAAAAAATGTGGATACAACATGTACAAGATGAACCGATGGTAACAGTACAACATGTAGCCATTAACGAAATGTACAACCGGATATTGCGGGAAATGCCTATGGTGAGGACTGTAGATGCAGGCAGCAGGCAAAAAGATTGGTTTGCTGATGACCTGAGTATTTTCTGTCCACAAATAAATTATTATGAAGAAGACCGTTCGGGCTACGATGCCATTGGAGAAAGACCCAATCAGGAGCTCTGGACTTACACATGCGTCAATCCGCAGATGGACGATTTTATGACACGTATTGCCGATTATCCTTTACTAAGTTCGCGTGTGATAGGTTGGTATCTGTGGCAGCGAAAAATAACAGGGTATCTACATTGGGCATGGAATCTATACGGCCAGGCTAAAAATCCAAACCAACCATTTGCAGACATGTACTGCGAAGGAGCAGCTGGGGATGGCTGGTTGGTATATCCGGACAAAGAAAATCATTCTGTTTATGAAGGGCCGCGATCTACCTCTGTACGTGATAGTTTCGAAGATTATGAAATACTGGCATTGGCCGCAAAAAAGAATTTAGCTCAGACACAGACTATTTGTGCTGAAATAGTTAGCAGTGGAACTCAATTTGTCAGAGAACCTGAAAAGCTGCTCGAAGCTCGTTTGAAGCTTATTCAGCTAGCTGCTAAATAGAGCATTAATTAATGAAGTCATATTTTAATAATGGTGCTATTTAGAAGTCTAAATAGCACCATTATTCTATAGCTTATCTTCTTTATCATTGATATTTACGTCATCACGAAAAGCATGTAAATGTTCCGATTCGGCTTTTTTCATATCACTGCTCAATCCTTCGGCTTTTTTCATGGGTGTACCCAGTCTGTTATCCAGCATAGAGTTATGCTCTTTCTTATCTTTATCAGTCATAATGGTACTTCTTTAAGTTTATCAATACTCTCTATGACTAAATAAACAAAACTAAATATCAAATTGTTTCACAACAATTATTTTATCAGATTATAATGGCAGGTTAATACATTGTCTTTGTTTTCAGTCCAGTAGTGCATACCATTTCCATTGCAGTACTTATATTCTTTGCATGAAGCGCATTGCCCTGTTTTGGTCCAGTTACGATTTCTATATAGTTCATAACGATTGTTCCATACATCCATAAAGTTATCTCTATAGATATTGCCCTGCGTAAAGCTGCGGTTTATATTCGGACAAGCGCCTATACTCCCATCGATTAAGACAGAGGCCACATTAACACCTGCCCTGCAAAAGAAATAACCTTCCCGTACTTCACCTTCGTATCGGCCGACATATCCTTCACAGCTAAACTTTATATTCATCCCTCCGGATTTTCTTTTCACCTTGATAAACTCCATCAGATATGTAAACTCATCCGCACTGAGCAGCATATCTTCGTTGTTCTTTGCTCTGCCAATAGGTGTAATGGTAAACAAGCGCCAAGCTTTGCCTCCGTTTAGCTGAATCAATTGATAGATTTCTTCGAGCTGAGAAATATTCTGCTTGTTTACACACGTTACTACATCCGATGTTAAGCGTTCAGAGGCAGATATAAGTTGAAGTGCATTCACTGTCCTTTCGAAGCTTTTAGGATTGTTTCGCAACCAGTTGTGTGTATCACTCAACCCATCAAAACTGAGAGTGATAGAACCCATTCCTGCATTTAGAAGCGAAATATGACGCTCTTTAGTATAAGCATATCCATTGGTAACAATTCCCCATCGAAATCCCCGCCTGCGTATTTCAAAACCACATTCTTCTAGGTCTTTCCTTACCAGAGGTTCCCCTCCTGTAACAATTACAGTAATATGATCATGGGGATACTCATTGATACCATCGAGTACCTTAAAGAAATCCTCTTTTGGCATATCCTTATATTTCGAATCGGATACGCAATCACTACCACAGTGCAGACATGAGAGATTACAGCGCTGTGTACACTCCCAGAAAAGATAAAAGAGATTGTGTTGCTTGTGTTCAATCTCTTTTGCCTTTATATGTAATGATTGTTTAAAACGATCCAAGAACATTTATTTTTCTACATTTATAGTTAAATAAATTCCTCCACGCCGGTCTGTAAGAGTAGTATCTTTATTCAGATTATTTCCTTTATCATCCGAGAAAGATAGTTTATACTCATCTTTGCGGGAAATATAAAATTGAAATTTTCCTTCTGCATCGGTTTGAGTATGCTGTATTGTATCGTCTATAGATACAAGTACACCCTGCAAAGGCTCACCTTCAGCACTTAATACAACCCCATCAATATATTGATCCATACCAAAATCACGGGGGGCGCCATAACATGCCTGGAAAGCCATTGCCACTGTAGCCAGCGATGCTCCTTTAAAAATGCGGTTAAACCATTTTCGAGAAGAGGTATTCATAGTATTAGTTTATTGTAAGTTATCGATACAGTAAAAATATAAAATATTCTGATATAAGAATAATATTTATTCAGAACTCTCTCAATCCCGATACTTTATAGCGGCTCAATGTTTCAAGCCTTACATTTATACCCACTTTTATTCCATTCGTAAATAATGCCTTTTCCACAGTTTTAAATGCAATTTCAGGATGATTATTATCCTGACTGAGATGACAAAGCCATATATTCTGTAAGTTCTTATTGTATATACTTACTATAAATTCTGCAGATAAGCGGTTGCTCAAATGTCCCATTCCATTAACTATACGCTGTTTCAAGTAATACGGATATTTGCCTGTCTGCAACATATATTCATCATAATTGGCTTCTATAACCAAATGATTAGCTTCACTGGCATATTTTCTTATTTTGTCAGTAATACGACCGACATCAGTAACCAGCACAAAAGTTTGACCTTCAAACCGGATCCGGTAACCAACATTATCAATACTGTCGTGAGGGACTTCGAAAGCTGTTATTTCGAAATCTTTAATAGAAAAGGGAATGTCTTTTTCTATAATTCTTCTTGAATTAATTAAACTGGCCCGAACAGCCCTGTTTCTGTGTATACCCTGATGAACTGTCTCTGTTGTATACACTGGAATATTAAACTTATCACCTAAACAACCAACAGTTTTTATGTGGTCAGCATGATCGTGTGTAATAAGTATGGCCATTATTTTGCTGAAAGACACACCATATTCCCTTAATGCCTTCTGAATAGCACGAATACCTATACCGGCATCAATAAGAATACCGTATTCATTAGTCCCCAGATAATAACAATTTCCACTGCTACCACTACCCAGGCTGAAGAACTTGTATTTATACTGTGTGAATAATTCGTATTGCATCTTTTTATACCAGCATTATAAAATATATTTTCTGAGAGATTCGCAGACTTCATTACAATCTGCAAGCAGTTCTGAAAGGCTTTCTTCATCCATCATATCAGATAGCTCATATGATTTAGGATTCTTGATAAAGTTATCCAAACCGTTAGTTAGTAACATCAGATCCTCTGGTTTTGCAGAAATTGATATTGTATTTGAATAGTTAGATGAATTATCTAAATCCTTAATTGCAACACGCTGATTATGTAAACATTCTATAACTATTGCGGATAAATCGATCAATACATCTATCGTCATATCGAAGTGTGGAACATATCCTTCCTTCACCTGAAAAGAAAGATCGCCGTTTTCCAACCCTCCACTTATCAATAAATCACTAAGCCCTGTTTCTTGTAAAATATCATTTAAATTGAAAACTGTAGAATTCCTGGTGCCGAAATAGTCTAACAATAAAAAAGAATCGTCAGAACCCCCAATATAATTTCCCCACCATTTATCTATAAACATATAAAATAATTATTTCTTTAAAAAACAGGTTTTCAGTACAATACTTGAACCGTCTATTTTGCAGTCTACTTCTGTAGGTTCCTCAGTCAAACGAATACTTCTTACTTTTGTACCACGCTTGATAACCATAGATGACCCTTTTACTTTCAGGTCTTTAATTACTGTAACAGCATCACCGTCAAAAAGCTCTGCCCCATTACTATCTTTAGGTGTTGTATCCTCAGTTTCATCAGTTGCATGGTCTGTCCATTCATGAAAACAGTCAGGACAAATAAATGCAGTACCATCAAAGTATGTATTTTCCATGCTACATACAGGACAATTTGGAGTTTCTTCCATTTCGTGTTAATTTTTTTGTGAGATACAAAGATAAAGCAAATAGAAGCTGTATGCAAATTACAAAAAGGATCGTTGTTCATAACTTATTTCGAGAACTTCAATCATATACTAAGCCAGTTGTATTGATGAACCTGACTGCCTGGATTTATAATTCTGATAGCTAAAAAGTAAAGAGTATTTATCTTGAATGTCAAAGTTTGTAATGAGTATAAGAATACACTTATTTTTTCGTATTTTTGTAGCCATTTTTTGAAAAAGATATGTCAGAGGAAAAAAATATATTTATAAAGGGAGCACGGGTTAATAACCTGAAAAATATTGACGTAGAAATACCTCGCAATAAATTTGTTGTTATAGCAGGTTTATCGGGTTCGGGAAAGTCTTCTTTAGCATTTGACACATTATATGCCGAAGGTCAGCGCCGTTATGTGGAGAGCTTGTCTTCCTATGCGCGTCAGTTCCTTGGAAGAATGAACAAACCCGAAAGTGATTATATAAAAGGGATACCTCCTGCAATTGCGATCGAGCAACGAGTAAGTGCGCGTAATCCGCGATCTACCGTAGGTACATCCACTGAGATATACGAATACTTGCGGCTGTTATTTGCCCGTGTGGGTAAAACTATCTCTCCAGTTTCAGGTCAGATTGTTAAAAAGCATCAGGTCAGTGATATTGTTGAGAAAATGCTCTCTTATCCTGAGGAAACACGTTTGGCAATACTAACAAAGATAATTCTCCGGGACGACCGTACACTCGAAGAACAATTGGAAATCCTTTCCAAAGAAGGTTTCTCCCGTGTAGAAATTCTCGGAAAATTTGAAAGGATAGAGGATGTTCTTGCTTCTAAAGAAAAGCATAAACCGGACGAGATGCTCCTTTTGATTGACCGTCTTACATGTGATAAGGATGCCGCCAATATAAGTCGCTTTTCGGAGTCGATAGAAACCGCATTCTTTGAAGGAGAGGGAGATTGTTTTGTACGTTTTTATATAGGTGATAAAATTGAGTCTTTTGATTTTTCACGACATTTTGAAGCAGATGGTATACAATTCGAAGAACCTTCCGATCTTATGTTCAGCTTTAATAGCCCTGTAGGCGCTTGTCCTGTTTGTGAAGGATTTGGACGTGTAATGGGAATCGATGAAGACTTGGTTGTTCCTAACAAAAGCCTTTCGGTATATGAGGATGCTGTCGTGTGCTGGAAGGGTGAAAAGATGAGCGAATGGAAGCGTGATTTTATTCATGCAGCTGGTAAATATGATTTTCCTGTTCATCGTCCTTATTTTGAGTTATCGGATAAAGAAAGAGATCTGTTGTGGCATGGAGCCAGAGGCTTGCATAGTATAGATGATTTCTTCAGGATGGTAGAAGAGAATCAGTATAAAATACAGTACAGGGTAATGTTGGCCCGCTATCGCGGTAAAACTACCTGTCCTGCTTGTAAAGGTTCCCGCCTGAAACCGCAGGCATTATATGTTAGGGTAGGGGGTAGTACCATTGCAGATCTTGTACTGATGCCAATATCTGAGTTGAAGGAATTTTTTCAGAAACTTGAATTAAACGAAACGGATGCTGCAATAGCCAAACGCCTGTTGACTGATATAAATGTACGTATACAGTATCTGGTAAACGTAGGGTTGGGTTATCTTACACTTAATCGTTTGTCAAACTCTCTTTCGGGAGGTGAAAGCCAGCGTATCAATCTGGCGACGTCTCTGGGTAGCAGCCTTGTAGGATCTTTATATATTCTAGATGAACCCAGTATCGGGCTTCATTCGCGCGATACGGATTTGTTAATCAATGTACTACAGGAACTGAAGTCGATAGGGAACACAGTGATTGTGGTAGAACATGATGAAGAGATTATCCTTGCCGCCGATTATATAATCGATATCGGTCCTAAAGCCGGACGTCTGGGTGGGGAAGTCGTTTATCAGGGAGATATCAAGGGTCTTCAAAAACATACAGAAAGTTATACTGTCCGTTATCTGAATGGAGAAGAAAAAATAGATATTCCGAAAGTTCGCCGTAAATGGAATAATTACATTGAAGTAAAAGGAGCAAGACAGAATAACCTGAAAAATATTGATGTAAAGTTCCCGCTTAATGTGATGACTGTTGTTACGGGAGTAAGTGGGTCAGGTAAGTCATCTCTTGTTACTGATGTATTCTATACTGCCCTGGAACGTCATTACAAAGGGAAAGGTGATCAGATTGTGCAATACAATAGTATTGCAGGAGATCTCAACCTGATCAAAGAAATAGAAATGGTTGACCAGAATCCAATAGGACGGTCATCGCGGTCAAATCCTGTTACTTATATAAAGGCTTATGATGAGATTCGCAAATTATTTGCCGAGCAACCTTTAGCTAAGCAGATGCATTTTACTCCTGCTTATTTTTCATTCAATGTAGAAGGCGGACGCTGTGAAGAGTGCGCCGGAGAAGGAAAGATACTCGTTGAGATGCAGTTTATGGCAGATGTATTGCTCGAATGCGAGGTCTGCAAAGGCAAGCGTTTCAAGCAGGATATACTGGATGTACAATATCGGGGAGCAAGTATCTATGATGTTTTGGATATGACTATCGACCAGGCTATAGAGTTCTTTGAAGAAGGAAAGGGCAGTACTGAAAAGAAGATAGTGAAACGTTTGAAGCCATTGCAAGATGTCGGACTTGGATATGTAAAACTGGGACAGTCTTCATCATCTTTGTCAGGAGGAGAGAATCAGCGTGTAAAACTGGCTTTCCATCTTGTAGATGAAAAACCTGAGCCAACATTGTTTATTTTTGATGAGCCTACTACCGGCTTACACTTCCATGATATAAAAACATTATTAAAGGCTTTTGATTCATTGATTAAGAGAGGGCATACTATTGTAATCATAGAGCATAATATGGATGTGATCAAATGTGCCGATCATATTATAGATATAGGCCCTGAGGGAGGAAAAGAAGGTGGCTATGTGGTTTGTGAAGGTACTCCCGAGCAAATAGCTAAATGTGAGAAATCATATACCGGACGTTTTTTGAAGGAGAAGCTTTGAGGAATTGAAAAAAGAGATTAGGGTAATTTATTAATTACCCTAATCTCTTTTTTATACTAATTTTTAGCCTGTTACAAACTTCTAATATCAATACTCATCCTCGTTGAAGAATTTATTTTAACAATTAATTTGCTTATTATAAATATATTAATTATTTTAAGGGTATATTTTAGTGAAACTTATAACATTTTGAAAATGCTTACTTTACGTCCCTCAATTTATCACAATATCTGAATAATCTAATAGTAAATGATAGATACTAAACTTACTTTTGATATTAAAACTGCGATTATGTTTAGATATAAAACAACATTTTTGCATTTCATGCACTTCGATTGATGATAAAAGAGATTCTGTATTGGTGTTCTTACAAAGTTTTTTATTTATGTCATCTACTATATTAAGCGGACTTATATCTGAATTTTCAATAAAAGCTAGCTGTCCTTCAATAGGTTGTCTAAATTCAGTATGCTTTCTTTCTATGAACTTGCCAACAGTATCTTCATTTATGTATTTCTGAGTATCCGACAACTCCTTTATTCTTTTACATTCCACTGCATAGTAAACATTTGGCTTATTTGACCAATAATCTTGTAAAGCTTTATTTCTTATATAAATGTCGATTTTATCAGTAGATTCACTACCTTTTTCATCAATATATGTTTCCTCTGTGTCTTTATCAAAAAATATATATTCAGTCTTAAATTTCTCTTTGAAAAGATGAGTATATTTTCTTAAATATTCATCAACTAATTTATTTCTGAGATAATTTTCAGGTTTTACGTTACTTTTTTTTATATCTGATAATGAGTATGTTTTTCCTTCATTTAGGATTATGCTATAACATTCTAACATATACCAAAGTATGTTTTGGATATTCTTTTGCCTAAGAGAAAGAGGCTGTTTACGCTTAGAAATAAAGTTTGAAGCTTCACTCATCTTCATTACTGTTTAGATATTCTAACTCAGCTTCTTCAATCTTCGCTTTAAACTCAGCAACATCATACCATGCCATAGCACGATGCCAACATTTATATTCATTAGGTTTGATTATATAAAATGAATTATCTTCAAAACCTTTTATATCTTTTTGTATAAATAGGTTCTTTGTAGGGTCAGTTACACTTGCAATCTGAGAGATACTTAGATTTCCCAATTTTTCTAATGATTCAATAATATTTGCATTCTTTTGATATATTATTCTCTCCTTAATCGGGTCTGAATGAAATACAAAGTTTACCGCAACAAAATGATGTAATGAATATATTTCTGCTTGTATATATTCATTATCATATATGTCTTCAATCTCTCGTAGGAACACTTCTGCATACTGCTTTAAGACAGTTTCTTTGTTTCTATAATCGTTCTTATTCGTATGTGTAAAATCTATTATTAAATCTTGCTTACTTTCTTGAAATTGATATCTCGATACATTTAGAACATAATTAATCAAGTCCTTTTCAGCTTCATTTATCCTGTATAATTCATTAATAAGTTTATTTATGTTCTTTAATATATTCTTATTTACAGGAAGAGTTTCAGACCTTATCTCATCGCTATAGTAGAGTATGAAATTTTCAAAAAAATCATTTATTAGTGATGTTAACTTTTGCTGATGTTGTGTGCTTAATGTGACACAAGGGAAGTTTTTATATTCTTTTAATCTTATTGCAGGTCTTGTTGAAACTCCCCATGCAGAAGATGTTAGGAATTGATAATAGGTATGAATATCTGAGATTAGCAAAGCGTAAATTTCTTTCAGTTTGTCAATTTCATTTTCAGACGTTATCGTAATCACATCATGTCGATTAACGGCGGTTTGATTATTATAGGAAACTACAATATCAGATTCATTTAAAGTCTGACTTTTTAAATATATGTGTTCTCCCTTAAATAATTCTAATTTTCGTCCACTTTCCAAATATGTATCATCTAATGTCATTGTTTTTTCAATATTGACATTCGTATAATACGACTTAACCTCTTCGTTTTCTATAATAGGTAAATTAATAAGAAAAGAGAAAGGGGTTGGCTTGGGTGTTCCTTTTAGGATACCATCACCACTAAATATTGTTTTATTATCAATGTAATCATTAATTTTTGATTTATTTTCGACTATTTTATTAATGGTTACAAAATCTAAGGTATTACCATATAAAGCAACTTTAAACATCCAATCATATTCAATAAAATATCGTTGGAAAATCTTTTTTTTGTCATACTTTTCAATGACCAACATTTTAAAGTGTTTAAGAAAATAGTTGATTTTAACAGATTGATGGTCTATTACATTATTAATGTAATCATTATTCTCAGATAATTTATAATATACAACGCTTGCAGGACTATCTTTTTCTTCAAATATTAATCGTCTGACAGGGGACAAGTCAAAGAATTTACTAATACAGTATGTTGATAAAAATTCATTCTTGAATGCTCTTGTTGTTTTAGACACATTATAGAAAATGGTACTCGTAATAATTAATGCAACTTTGGTATCGAGATTCATAAAATCTTTTGTCCTCAGAAGAAAGGATTGTGCAATTTCAAATCTTCCAACAGTCTTTTTATTAGACTTTAACCATTCTATATGGTAATCATCTTTATTACTTTTCCAAGGTGGATTACCCAATATATATTGGGGTCTTGCATTATTTATTACTTGATTAAACTCATTCTTTGTGTCAAAAAAATTAGCTTCAAATAAGTTTTCTCCCAATAGATTAGGAAATTTATATTTATAGATATTTTTAGGTTCTTGATAATCTAATAGAGCAATATATATTGAAAAACATGTTACTTTTAATGCTTCCTTATTGATGTCAACACCGTATAAATTTTGTTTTGCTATGTCTCTAATACGTTCACTAAAAGCTTCTTTGTCTAAATTTCCTTTTAATTCAATTTCCTTTTCTATCATTCTTCTCAAAGACTGAACAAGGAAAATTCCTGAGCCAACAGCAACTTCGAATATTTTACACTCCGATGTATTGTTCTCATTTAGGAAAACATCAATAGTATCATTTAAAATATATTCAACTAAAAAAGATGGGGTATATACTGCTGATTGTAGATTTCTTGTTTCAGGGTCAATCAAAGATTCATATATTCCTGAAATTACTTCAACAGGAATTATAGAAAAATCAAATATCTCAAAATAGAAATCACTGCCATAAAATAATGAGTTTTTCTTTGGTACTTCACCATTGAAGATATCAGATAGACTTTCAGCTTGTGTAGTAGTTAGCTTTATATCAACACCTTTGAATAGAACACCGTTAAATCTATCATTTAATTTTACAAATAACCGAGATAGCTTGTCAGGGTCTTGTAATAGTTTACTGAAACTTAATCTTCTTGAATAAGTATCACACCCATCAATAAACTCTGAACCAATTTCAATATTTCTATCTATTAAGTATCTTATAAATATCAATCTAAGAATAAGAGAGTTTGGAATACTTCCCTCAGGGTCATTGTTCTTATCTATCAAAGCATTTCTCACATCTCTGATATTCTGAAAAAGCCTTTCGTTTACACGTTTTTTAGTTTCCTTTTTTTGTATGGTTTCAATATATTTTTCTTGAAACCAATTCCAAACATTGCTGCTTTGTAAATTCCAAAAAGAGAATTTATTAATGATTTCATCACTTGTTAAGTTAATCGTTTCTAAGCGATTCTCGTTCTTTATATAATTCAGTGCATTGTATACTTTTATTTCATTACTTTTTATAATAAAAGCTATCGGAGAATTATCAAAAGACCATACTTTTTTGTGAATATCATCCTCTCGTTTATCGTCTGTATTATCAGTTAAATCGAAAAATAAAATTAAAGGTTGATTATTGAATATATAGATTGCGTCAGGACTGATTAGTTTGAGTTTATTCTGTATGTCAAAGTGTAGAACAGAGGAGTATACTCCTTCTTCGTCCTTAAAGAAGACCACCTTTTCTAATCCTAACTGAATCAGAAACTTGTTTAGCGACACATTTTGTTTCATATTCCTTAGCAAAAATACAATTATTAATCAATAATCATGCGATTATCTGCTTCTTTTTCTCTTATAGATAAACAATCTGATAAAACTTAATGTTTTATATGTCAATAATTTATGAGTAATATCTATTGAACAGCCTCACCACCTGAGTTATACCAAACACACCACCCCTGCGAGTTTTAAAACCATTATCATTTAAAGTTTGGGTTATCTCATTCCATGTTTTACCACCATCACGCAAAGACACAATCAAAAGACCTGCTTTTTTGTTGTTCTCATTGTTTACTGCATTGCCTTGTCGAGTAGCTAAACTATTACTGTATGCTTTATCAAAGTTGTTCAGTAAGTTTTCAGGTTTACCAAGTTTAATACCCTTTTTTTTCTTTTCAGCGAGTGCATTTGTGATTCTCTCACTTATACGCTCTCTTTCGCTCTGTGCAAAGGTTGCAAAGATACCCAAGGTCATGGTATTGAGTTCAGGTAGGTCAACACAAGTAAAATTAATACCTGAATTTTTCAAACTAAAAATAAATTCAACACTTCTCGATAACCTATCAAGTTTGGCAATTAACAGAGTACTGTTAGTTTGCTTACATTCAGCAATAGCAGTATGCAGTTTTTCCCTGTTATCATTTTTACCACTTTCAACTTCAACGAAAGAATTTATGATTATACCTTTCTGACCATCTACGTAGTTTTTACAGATTGTTTCTTGTGCATCAAGACCTAATCCTGATTTGCCTTGTTTTTTTGTAGACACTCTATAATAACAAGTATATTTTTTAGCTTCCATTGGTTAAAAGTTTAATACTTAACAAATATAACTATTATTTTCATTAAATACACATTTATTGAACATCAATTTAATAAATGTGTAATAAATAATAACAATTAACTATCTGGACTAAAGAATATTATATTTATCTTATTCGAAATAATTTGCAGGGCTTAAATAAAATATCAATCTTTGTATCATAATTCAATCAAATACCATAGAGATGGTTTGATAGAAGGACTTATTAAAAAAAACGAAAGCGTTTAATATTACCCGCACTCGAAACTTGGTAACTTTCATGCAACAGGGTAGTAAGTCAATCGCTCCATGTCTTTATATTTTATAGACGTGGAGCTGCGACTTATTCTGTTGCAGGGTGACCAAGACCTCGAGGCGAGTAAGTTAGCAGTCTCCACGTTTTCTATTTACAAAACTGCACATTTGGAGCTGATGAGCAAAATTGAACGTATTTCATGATGAACAAAAATGTATTCTCTGGTATTTTGGTAAAAACTTTTTTTATCAAAAAAGAAAAATTTGCAGACATCTATAAGTGTGAAAACTTATATCAAGTTGTAAAGAATGGTTCTATTGTAGATTCTAACTACGATTTAGAAACACTTGAAAAAAGTGTAAAAGACGCAATTAGAGAGGAGGTCAGAGAATGAAAAAACTATTATTCACATTGTGTCTGATGGCAACGACCTTATTCTATTCTTGTAGTAGCGATGACAACAACGATACTGACCCAAACCCGATTGTACCTACAACAACTGGCGCAATCTCAAACAATGGCGTAAACTTCAACAACAAAGACCTTAAAGTTGAATCGGCTATCATTGCTAAATCACAACTAAAAAGCACTTTTGTTACAACCTATCTTAACTTGCTGTTCAATGATAATGTACAAGTCGTCATTGAAGCAAATATAGATGAGGGTACAACAATACCTATTAACGATGTATATTACACTTATATCAAATATGCTACAAAGGTTACTTTTAATCTATTGAATAACAATACTATTGTCAAAAGTGAATCATTTACTGATGATGCGAAGATTAAAAATATGTACAATGATAACCTGAATGCACTTACACTTAACTTTAAAAACGAATACGAGTATAAAGGTGAAATTACACTACCTGAAACTCCCGAAATAGAAGTGCCCGAAATTGTTCAAATAAATAAGGAAAATATTGCGAAAATATTACATATCCCTAATGATAAAGGACCTATTTTTTGGGAATGTAAACAAGATGGTTTTTTTGAAGGGTCTATAAATTTTCAAGAATATGAAAGTAATCCATTTTATTTAAGATTTAACACAACATACATAGATAATTCAATGATAAGTCATTACGATGATAAATTTGATATATCATTTCATAGTATAAGTGTAAGTTTTACTAATAATGGATTTTATTTTAAATTATCTAATAAAATTACATATGATGAAATTACAGCCCATTATAAAATAATATCTATGACAACAAATAAAATTGAGATGGTATATGATTATTATGATAGAGGTACTGGCTCAAACCAAACAAATATAGGCAGAAAGTTTATTTTAAATAAAATAGATAGGAATAAACAATAATATAAAAATATAAAGAAAATAATGAGGTAGATTTTTTTTCTACCTCATTATTTCTTTTATAAACATGCATGATAATCTATTACAAGCGACACACACCAAAATCAACGTAAACAGTAGGTTTCAAAGCTAAAAATGATAGTCTGAGCGTGTCATAGTTGAGCTGGAATAGGTGCTTTTTCGCCTAATTTTTCTCTAATTTCTGTCAATATTCCTCTGGAATTATACAATCTCTCGTTTCGTTGTTCTATAAGAGCTTTAATCTTCTTCATTCTTTCCGATAAGCCATTACGAGAATTAGAACTGTAAACATGCAGGTCTTTCATTTCCTGTTCTATCTTCTTGATGTCACCGTTGTGTTTCTCAATTATAGCATCCATAGCGTAGGTTTCATAGTTAGCAATGTATTGTCTGTTTTTAATCTCTCCTACTCCAAAAATTTTATTAAACTGAACAAGTAAGGGGTTTTCCTTTGAATTGAACACTTTACTTATATGGGTGGTATCAATATTCAGAGCTTCACATATTTTCTTTGGTTTATCCAACTCCATTTCAAAACGTGTGACCCCATCAAAATAATCAATTACTTCATTCGGCTTGCTGAGAATTGAAAGAAAATCTACATTGTTTATAATTTCCTTTTCTTTATTGTACATAACAATACTCTCTTTGCAGGATATTGATTTTACATCCTTTTTAAAGCGTATGCCGTCTTTTCGATAATGTTCCCATTGGTAACGTCTATAATCATTGACATTTGAATTAAGGCTATCTAATACATTATCAGTGAATGGATATTTTATATCATTGGTAACATGAACTTTCGTAAAATAACAATCATTTGCAATAGAATCAGCATTGAGGGCGCAAATATCAAGTTGGTTGATATTCTCTAAACATTGTTTGAATGTATCTTTTGTTATAAGCTTCGGATAATCATCTAATAATATCTTAGATGAAAATTCTAATGTTAATGATTTATCACTAATTCCAATATATAAATTATAGGGAATAAGTCTATCATCATCTTTTGAATTATAATATTTATTTATTATTTCTCCATTTGATTTATATTTTGGATTGAATTTAATAAATGTATCTTTTAAATATTCTTTATTTGTTCTAATTTTTACTGTATCAAATTTTAAATGTTTATTTTCATAACTATTCATTTTTTAATATTAAACTTCTTATTCTTCAAGTGAACTTTACTAATTAGTGGTGTAGTCCACAGGCTACATATTTCCCTTCTTGATAGAGAGAATGAAACTTCTTTATAAAAAATAGAATTTGAAAATAAATAATCAATAGTTAATGAAAAATATTATTCATATAAAATAAAGATGTTGCCGTATCCGGCAACATCCAATTCTAAAATTTCATTTTTTATTTAAGTCATTTTTAAATGGGACTTCTGACCAATACTTTTTCATACTATCCGAAATCTTTTGTTTAGTTTCCTCATCTCTTGGTTTCCCATAGTTAGGATTTAATGAATTAGATTTGCTTAAACTCATTTTGTACTTAGTCATCTCATCCGCTTCTCTGTAAATTCTCTTATTCATACTTTAATTTTTATTAAATTATTATACATATCATAGAGCTATCAAAGTCTATATAAATAAATATTACAATATTTTTGAAAGTTCAATATAGATGACCTTCTTAAACATAATTTTTTTGAGAATTTATTCATTCACAACATAATCCCCTTATATATGAGGGATGGGTCAATGGGGATAAAGTAGTTCAATAGATTTAAGGATGCCATAAATATGCCATTTCAAATTTTGTTAAAATCTCTTTTGTTTTTCAAAAATAAAAAAGGTATATTTGTTTTGGTTACTTCAATAATAGAAGTACAATGATTTTAAGTATAGCTTGGGATTGTGAAATTCCATGAAAAATAAAGTTGCTAAAATTCAGAATGATGAGCACTTTGATTGCAGTTCATAGCGATGAACTAAACGAATTGAAACAAGAGATAAAAGATTTAAAGAACCTATGTTCTACTCTAATCGAACACACTAAAAATAATATTGTAAAACCTTTTTACACCAATAAAGACCTTCCCGAACTTTTAGGGGTCGGTCAAAATTGGATAAAGAAGTATCGTGACGAGGGTTATTTACCCTATACTCAGGTTGGTGATAAATTTTTATACAGTTATGAGGATATAATGTACTTTTATCAAAAGAATCGTTTAGAAGCTTATGCTTATGACTGAAATAATATGTTGGTTAATATCCATCAGGAAGGAAGTTGAAATCGAGTTTGGTTTCAACTTCTTCTTTTATTGTTTTAGGCAAGAATTTAGCATACACTTTTTCTGTAACTAATATACTTGAATGTCCCAATAACTGACTTAAAATATGCAAGTTTACTTCTCTGTTTAAGGCTAAAACTGCAAATGTATGCCTACCTACGTGCATACCCATTTTGAAAGCCAACTCCAATTTATTACCGACTTCATTTAATGATGTAAGAATTGAACGATTTTTATTGATACGCATTTTGTCAAGTAATGGAACGTCTTGTAAATTAAAATCAGAAGGCAGGATGTCAAAAACAAAAACATCATTTAGATTGCGTTCTTTCCATTTATTTAAAATCTTTATAGCTGGTGCTGTTAGGGGTGTCGATAGTTTAATGTCTCCCTTATATAGTATCTTATTCAGTTCTTTTTTCTCAATATCAATATTTATCCATCGCAAAGTTATTATATCAGAAACTCGTAATCCTGTATGAATTACAAAAAGAAACATATCTATATAATCTTTTGTTCTAATATGCAATTTTGGATATAATTCTAATAACGATTTTATCTGGTCCTCTGTTAAATATCTTACATCATCTTCCTCGTCTTCTTCATCTTTCAATTTAGTCTTGATAGGTAGATACGATTTTGATATTAAATATGCCATCTCTGCATTAGCAAAGCCTTTAATACTTGCTATTTTTAGAGTTTGATTGATTGGGACGAGAGCTTTATTAATAGTAACAGGTTTATTTCCCCTATCTATACGCCATTTAATATAATCATTTATCAGGTCAATATCAATGTCATCACAATTAATAAATTGCTCACCTATCTTTTTAGAAACAAACTTTTTGAATATATCTATCTGATTTAGCTTATTCTTATAAAGGCTATAAGAATTTTTTCCATGTGAATATTCATCTTCTTGAATTTTATTAGCCATAGCGAAAAATTCGTTGTTTTCTACTTTGCCTAATGTCGTAATTGGTTTTCGCTGGACAATACTTCGTAAGATGTCAATAGTTAACCTTCTCTTTGTGTTACCCTTTGTTCTATCAAGATAATCAATAATAGCTGCATCAATGCCATTTTTAAGCTTGGATAATTGAGCATTGATACGATTATAGTTTGGAACAGTTCCTTTTACTTTTTGATTCTTATCATCCCATTCTGAAGGCTTAAATTTATATTCTGTGGTAGTTTTTGCAAATTTTCTATTCAGACTATATTCTAAATATAAGGTATATTTACCATCGTCTTTGCTTTGGTCTGTACGAAGTTTAAACTTTCCTGTTGGTCTGTCAGCTTTCTTTCTACCCATTACTATGTATTTTTTTAGGAATATTACCCTTTATAGGGTTGCGTTTAGGGTAACAAATATAGTAAAAAAAGGCATAAAAAAGAGATTAAAGTAATTATTTGTTACCCTAATCTCCTGTATATACGCTTTATTTTAAAGCATTTTACAATTTTTTACCTCTAATACTCGTCCTCGTTGAAGAAGAAATCTTCTTTACTAGGATAGTCAGGCCAGATGTCTTCGATAGTATCGAAAATCTCATCTTCATCCTCTATCTCCTGTAAGTTTTCTATAACTTCAAGAGGTGCACCCGAACGTTGGGCATAGTCAATCAACTCTTCTTTTGTTGCAGGCCATGGTGCATCTTCTAATTTTGATGCTAATTCTAAAGTCCAGTACATAATATTTTCGTTTATTTATTTGTCAGTTTGGTTATATTTTTCGCAAAAATATAACATTATTTCTTATATCAAAGCCTGATTCCAAAATATTTCTTTTCCTTTCTTATTACATTCCTTTCGGGCCAGTAAGAAAAAGTAGTCGGAGAGCCTGTTTACGAACATTAATACAAGATCATCAACAGGAAATTCTTCCTTCACTTTGTATATGCAACGTTCAGTCCGGCGGCATACCGTACGGCAAATGTGGGCTCTTGATGCCGATTCGCTTCCTCCTGGTAGAACAAACTGGCGCAGCTGAGGTAACTCACTGTCCATCTTATCCATTTCATTCTCAAGAATCGAAATATCTTTATCTGTAATAATGCTGGCAGCTTTTGGCAGAATTGCTTCTGTTTCGGTAGCCAGATATGACCCCACAGTGAATAATTTATGCTGAATAAAAGATAAAATCTCCAAGTCATGCTCATCTTCTATTTCCTCAATAAGAAATCCGACAAAGGAATTCAACTCGTCAGTTGTACCATATGCATCTAATCTTACATGTGCTTTTGCCACACGTTTGCCACCAACAAGGGATGTTAATCCCTTATCTCCAGTTTTGGTATATACAGAGCTTTTTTTCATCTATTCTTATTTAAGTGCTTGTAAAAATTTAGGCCTGTAATTCTAAAAACTTATCTGATAATTCCACCTGTACAGCTTTTTATCAAAAAATATAATACCGATATTAAACATGTCCAGGACAGCTGTTCTGGACTCGATATCAATAATACCTCTCCATAACATCTGATTGCGTCTATTTGTTCTTATTCCTCTTATAATTATAAAAGATTTTTCATGGGAAATGTCAGATAGATATTTGCAAATATCTAAAGATAAGTAATTAAAATTATTCAGATCTATAAAAATGCAATCTTGTTTTTCTTTCAATACCGGGAGTTGCTTATCAGTATAAAGTGTTATATCTCTATTCCAATCTTTATATAATTCCTGTGCCAGCGAATATTTCTTTTTTTCGGTTTCTATGCATGTACAGATAATACTGCTGGAAGGAGCTGTCAAACATAAAGTATTAGCTCCATATCCGGATCCGATCTCTAAGATGCGGCGTGCCTTAAAATAATTCACCAGGCGAAGCGAAAGATGGTTATATTTTTTTAAATGTAAAGATTTATAAGGATCGAGGAGTGTATTTATATCTTCATATACATGAAACGGGGTTTTCTCCTCAATAACCTTGGTTACCAGATTGAATACAAAAGGAGAGTGTATACCATGTCCTTTGTGGTGGCGTATTTTATATAGTATTTTTAATCCGGTTCGAGAAAGTTTGTATATGCGTGGCATATCAGAACAACTTGACGTAATAGGTTAACTTTGCAGATATGACTCTGTTTGCTGATCGTGAAAAATAATCAGCCTTACTACTTTTATAAATATCTCCCAGCCCAAAAGTGTATCTTCCTTCGAGCGTGAAGCTGCCGATTCCCGTACGGAATTCGAGTCCTAGCCCCGCCATGAGCCCATAGTCTATTTTCTTATCAGCCAGACGGTAATACTGCTGTGTAACGAAGTCACTACTCGCATTTCCGCTAGCAAGGAATTCGGCTAAGGGATCGTTCATCTTTTCACTGTCGCTCACCAGATACCCGATCTTAGGGCCTAGATTAAAGACAAACCTCACCTTGTTTCCAAAGTATATATGGGTAAGGATAGGTAATTCTATATAATTTAATTGATGTGAATGCTGAAACTCTTTTTCATTATCATTCTTAAAGCTCTGTTCCCATCCCTGCTGGCTGTAATTCAACTCGGCAATGACTCCCAGATTTTTTTCTGATAAGTAGCGAATGGCTATACCTCCATGGTATTGCATACGGTTTTTTGTACTTACCCGTGGCTCAAAATCAACGGCGGAGAAGGTAGGGCCAAAGCCTACACCGACATTCCATTCCGGCTTGAATTCTTTCTTCTGTGCATATGTAAGCAAAGCAAAAGAAAGGTATAGGCACATCAATATATATTTCTTTACCATTTAGTTAATGATATCAATTTTTTCAATGCTGGAATTATCTTTATATTGGATAAAATATAGTCCATTATTAATATATCCTCCGTTTGTACCTGTCTGCACAAAGTATATAGAAGATTGCAGGGTTGGCACTTTTATTCTTGATATATTGTTCTCAAAGCTACTTCCATTTTGTCTGAGTGCTGTAAGGAAGTATAATCCCGTATCGTAGCCAAGATATCCCCATTTAGGGAACGAATTAATCATGTTCTTATTATACCATTGCTTGAACTGTTTAGAGAAGTCCTGCACGGCATTCTGCTGTTCATCTAAAAAGAAGATGCTGTAAATATATGCATTAAATTTGTGCAGATTTGCAAGCTGGTTTGAATATGTCTGCCATTCAGGGTAACCAAACAGGGTGATCGAACTGTCCGTTATGAGATTGGCTGCGCTTGTAATCCGTCTTAATGTCGCTTCAGAAGAAGATGTTGGTATTAATATATTTTTTCCGGATGAACTTAGCACACCTTTCATACTTTCTGTAAGATCGCTTCCTCCCGATAAATTTTTGAACTTGATATTTTCTTTAGTCAGCCTTTTTTTCAATTCATTGGTAAAGTCTGTTTTATCATTATTCGATCCGGATTCTGATACAAACACGATATTGTAATTACCAAATCTTTTCGCAAATGCAGAAATAGCCTCAGGATAAAGACTGGAATGAGATGTTGTCATCTGGAATAATAAAGGATCGGAATTTATTTCAGAAGGTGTTCCAAAAGGAACTACATATTTGATTCCTGTTTTTTTCGAGAATTTGGTAAGGATATCTATCTGCTGCTTGGAAACGCCTCCGATAATGAGGTGAAGCCCTTTCATTTCATTTGTTTCCATAAGGCTTTCTATCCTTTTGGTGTTTTTTTCAGGTCCTGTATCAAAAGTGTATATTTCAGCATTTAGTCCTTTGTTTTTTAAATCTTTTACAGCTAACAAAAATCCTTCGTAGTATTCTGCCAATTTGTCTTTCTGTATACTGCCTCCATTGTCGGTAAAAGGTAGTAGAATCCCTACTCTCACAGTTTCTCCTTTGGTTGCATATGGGGTGGTTTCTGTCCTGTCGATGTTTTGTATAGTTGCTATGTTTGATGTATTTGCCTGAATGTTGCCGGGTATAATCAAAGACATGCCTTCTCTTAATCCGCTCTCTCTTACTACAGGGTTAGCATTCATCAAGGCCTCTACCGATACATTATTAGCTTTCCCTATACTATATAGAGTCTCGCCTTTCTTTACTTTATATTCGGCAGATCTTGTATTTGCAGATACTGTAGCAGCCATCCCATTATAAACAGGAATCTTGATAGTCCTTCCTATGTTGAATGTATTTTCACTTAGTCCGGGATTGGCATCTTTGAGGTCGCTCTCTGAAATCTTATACATCCGCGAAACAGAGTATAAGGTTTCTTTTGCATCTATAGTATGGTTACTGTATCCTGTAACTGTCTTTACTTTCAGTATCAGTAATTTATCTCCTGACCGGATGCCTTGCTCAGCTTTAGGGTTTAATTTATATATCTGGTTTACAGTGGTATGGTATGCGGCAGCAATAGAGTATACTGTTTCTCCTTTGGCTACCGTGTGTGTGATAATGTCATCGTTAGTTGAAGCCGTAACAGCTATTGCTACCGAATGTGCATGCGATAGTCCGGTAAAACCTATTGTGAGTAAAAGTGATAGTAGAAATATATTTCTTAATTTCATGCTTAATATTGTTAGGTAAAACGCAAAAGTACAAAAAATGAGCGTTATTCAATTATTATGTAATCAGTATGTTGAATGTGAGTAATTTTTCTAACATTTATTATAGCTCAATTAACCTCTCCATTCTTCTACAGGAATGAAATGCATCCCTTTGGGGTCAACGGATTTAATAATATCTACTATCGATTCATGATATAGAGTAAAAGCACAATCTTCAGCTGCTTCAAATACCAGTCGCTCTTCCAAAGGTATCTTTGTTAAACGTTCTTTACTCAATACGATTTTCTCAATTCCAAACCACATTTCGTCATCTATATCATCATACTCACTCAACTCTTCATCAAATAATGAAAAACTATTATAAATATTGGCTATCCAAAAATCTTTATATTCTGCATTGTTTTCATTAATAACAGCTTCTACAAGTTGCAAACTCCTAATAGGCATATGTTTTATTAATGCATTCTTTATCTTTCCAGAAAAAACGCCATTTCCTTCTAAGACTAAATAGTCAGTATCCATATCCGGATTTTTTAATGGCATCAAAAATTGTAAATACGCTATATAGTCGTCTGAGACCATTCTATCATAATATAAAAAATTTATGCCTTCAGGATTCATTCCGCTTTTGTTCATCAATAAGGGTGTACGCTCTGTTATATTAGGTTCGATAATGTAATAGCTAAATTCATTTTCCATTTGTTGTAAAGTTTATAAGATGTAGTTGTGTTATTTATATTTTTCCCAGAGTCCCGAATATACAATTTCCCTGCAATTATTTATAAATTCAGGCATATTATCGTCATTCAGGTCTTTTGTAGATATGGGCTCGTGTACAATTAGTTCCAGTTTACACGGATTGATAAGATATGTATTTATTTTCATCAGATCGAATGGGCCATTTACTGTTACGGGCACTATTTCGAGATTCATTTCTTTGGCTATAACAAAAGCACCTCTCTTAAATCGTCCCATTTTACCTGTTTTGGTTCTGGCCCCCTCAGGGAAAATGACCATAGATGAACCTTTTCCCAATTGTGCTTCCGCCTTGACTATTGTATCTTTCATCGATTTTAGATTTGACTGATCTACAAATACATGTCCGGCTATCTCGGAAGCTTTTCCTACAAAGGGTAACTTACGCAACTCCTGCTTCTGTACCCATTTTATATTTTGGTTCAGGTATCCGTAGATAAGGAATATATCAAATGCGCCCTGATGGTTTGGAACGAATACATATGATTTGTTTGGGTCCAACTTGCTGTGACGTACTACCTTTATACGACATAATGCAAGCCTGCATGACAATTTAGACCAATATTTGGGAGGATAATACCCCCAGAATTTGCGATTGCCGAAGAGGCAGCCTATCATAACGGTAACAGCCGTGATAATAGTCGCTAAAACAAAAATTGGAGCGAAAATAAACAGCTCATAAATAAATAGAACGATTTTCTTCATACTCATGATATTCGGTTCGTAATGCAAAAATACATTTTTTAATCGGAAATCATTTTTCACATATGTAGTTAATAGGAGTAATAAAAAAATAAAAGTGCAAATTTCTTATTATCTTTGATTTGCGAAAGGAAAAAACATACAATGGATTTCAAATTAACTTCAAATTACAGCCCTACAGGAGATCAGCCGGCAGCAATAGCTGCTCTGTCCGAGGGGATACTTCAGGATATACCTTCACAAACTTTGCTAGGGGTGACAGGGTCCGGTAAAACATTTACAGTGGCAAATGTCATTCAGAATGTAAAAAAACCGACATTGGTGCTGAGCCATAATAAGACATTGGCAGCACAACTATATAGCGAGTTTAAAACATTCTTCCCAGATAATGCCGTTGAATATTTTGTTTCATATTACGACTATTATCAACCCGAAGCGTATATTCCCTCTACAAATACATACATTGAAAAGGACTTATCGATCAATGATGAGATAGAAAAGCTGCGACTGGCTACTACGACTTCTCTTTTATCGGGTCGTCGCGATGTGATTGTGGTGTCTTCCGTATCATGCCTGTATGGAATGGGAAACCCGGAAGACTTTGAAAACTCGACAATTAGCTTACATGTAGGTCAGCGTATTGTTCGTGATGTATTCCTAAGGTCATTAGTCAGTGCGTTGTATTCACGTAATGAGGTTGATCCCAAAGCCGGAAACTTTAGGGTAAAAGGTGATACAGTGGACGTTTTCCTTGCATATGGCGATCCTATAGTGCGTGTTGTCTTTTGGGGAGACGAAATAGAAAGTATAGAATGCCTTGATCCGCTTAGTGGAATGAAACTGAATCAATATGATGATTTTCGTATCTATCCGGCAAATTTGTTTGTGACCACCAAAGACCGCATGGTTAGGGCGATTAGCGAGATTGATATCGACTTAGGACGCCAGGTTGACTTTTTTCAGTCTATAGGAAAACCTTTGGAGGCTAAAAGGCTCTATGAACGAGTTACTTACGATCTGGAAATGATTCGCGAAGTAGGGCATTGCTCAGGTATAGAGAACTATTCGCGCTATTTTGATAACAGGAAACCGGGAACCCGTCCGTTTTGCCTTTTAGATTTCTTCCCCGATGATTTTTTGATGGTGATAGATGAAAGCCATGTAACCATTCCTCAGATACGTGCAATGTATGGAGGAGACCATTCCCGGAAAGAAAACCTGGTGGAATATGGATTTCGACTTCCGGCAGCCTTAGACAACAGGCCATTGAAGTTTGAGGAGTTCGAGTCACTGGTCCCTCAGACTATATATGTAAGCGCCACTCCTGCTGATTATGAGTTGATTAAGTCGGAAGGGATTGTTGTGGAGCAGTTGATACGTCCTACAGGATTACTTGATCCCCCTATTGATGTTCGTCCCAGTCTGAATCAGATTGATGACCTCATGGAGGAAATACAGATGAGGGTTGAGGCGAATGAACGTACCTTGGTGACAACATTAACTAAACGTATGGCTGAGGAGTTGACTAACTTTTTAGCTAATAATGGTATTAATTGCAGCTATATTCACTCCGATGTGGATACGCTTGACCGTGTGCAGATAATGGATGACCTGCGAACGGGGACCTTTGATGTGCTGGTAGGGGTTAATCTCCTTCGCGAAGGGCTTGATCTTCCGGAAGTTTCGCTTGTTGCTATATTAGATGCGGATAAAGAAGGTTTTCTTCGCTCGCACCGTTCTTTAACGCAAACAGTAGGCCGTGCAGCACGTAATGTCAATGGAAAAGTTATTTTCTATGCAGATAGAATAACTGAAAGCATGGAAAAAACAATCAATGAGACAAATCGGCGGCGTGAAAAACAGATGGCATACAACGAGGAGAATGGTATTACTCCACAACAGATACAGAAGGCCCGTACTTCCGTATTCAGTCAGCGAAAAGAAGAGGATATAACCATTGCGAAGGGCTATGATCAGAATACTTCATTAGCTATTGCGTCAGAGGATCAGATAGAATATATGAGCAAAGACGAATTGAAGAAAGCAATAGCTAAGGCGAAGAAACACATGGCTGCTGCTGCAAAGAAACTGGAGTTTTTGGAAGCTGCTCAATATCGTGATCAGATAATCCGGCTTGAGGATGAGCTGAAAGGAAAATGATAATGCAAGAAAATATTCTAAAACACTATAAATCTACTGGTACATACACATATGCAGGAGCGTATAAAAATTATTATAAGAGTTTGCCGGATACGATAGAGGAATTAAGTCAGTTGATTTGCTCGCAGGTAATTCACCGGGCAACCTTGGCTGAAGGTAATACTAATGCGAATGCACACTTAATTTATGGAGACATGAATAAGTTTCCATGGCATAGATTACGTTGCGAAGATGATATATTATTATCTGCAGTAGCAATGACAGCTGAACTATTCAGATTGGATAATAAAGGATTTCATTTAGAGAGGGAAGTTCAGAATAAAATTGTAGTGACATGCAGATATGTTTCTGTATTAATGTCTGCAATATTAAAGGCAAAAGGAATCCCATGCCGTTCGAGGGCCGGATTTGCACCTTATTTTAGTGAAAATGAGAGTGGTGATCATTGGATTAATCAGTACTGGAATGAAAAAGATAAAAGATGGGTAACATTTGATGCTGATGGTTTCTTTGAGGAAATTTCTCTCGGATTTAATCAGTTTGATATACCTGAACACCAGTTCGATTGGGCGGCTAAAGCCTGGTTAGATGTAAGGGCAAATAGGGTTGATGGTATAAGGTACATATATTCAGACGGTCTTGGAACTAATTCTTTAAAAGCCATAATCAGAGCTATATTCTATGATTTTCATGCATTGATGAATAATGAAATCTCTTATAAATTCCAGCCTTGCTATATTGATGGGAAATTTGAGAACCTTTCAGAAGCTGATTTTCAGGAAATAGATCAATTAGCAACAATATTATTAGATCCGGATAAAAATTTTGATAAGTTGATTGATATCTGGAACACAAATAAAAAATTCAGGATTTTAAATAGCCCTCTTGTTGGCGACTCGGATAATTAGGTTGACTTAAGTAAATAATATTGTCTTATATTTGAGGTTATTTAAATAGAAAAAGTAACAATTTATAAACAGACTGAAAAGTGTCACCTTTGTTACTTTTTGTGTGTATATTGTTTATAATCAATGCGATATTTATCTTATTGAGTGTGTCACTTTTTATACTAAATACATTTTTTTGAAAAATATTTAAATAAATCTGTAACCGAATGAAATCTTATGTAGTCATATTTACGGAAACAGATTATTAACAATAAAAAAATAAGAATATTATGGGTGAATTAATTCCAATAATCGCAATTTTATGTGCAGTAGGCCTTCCTGTTGTTTTTGGAGGTCTGGTACTTCTCAAATTAATGTCTTCTGATAAAAAAGTACGTATGGAGCTGGCTAAACAAGGTATTATCCCTCCTCCTGAGGGTAAAACACCACCTAGCAAATATACATCGTTGCGCAATGGCTTCCTTTGTATTGGTATTGCAATCGGTCTTGTGCTGGGAGTCATAGTTGCTCCGGATGTAGCAGCTACTTTAGATTTTCAATATCTTATAATCGGTAGTAGTGTTTTACTATTCTTAGGTTTGGCCTATGTGGTGTTTTACCTGGTAGTAAAAGATAAAAAAGAATTTGACGACGCTGAATAAAGATGGATGAAAAGCAACTGATACATAAAATACTCAAGGGGGATACTTCTGCCTTTGGGTATTTTGTGGACACATATCAAGACATGGCTATCACTATAGCTTTCCGTGTCTGCGGCAATAAGCAGGATGCGGAAGATATAGTACAGAATGCCTTTGTTAAAGCTTTTCATAATTTACATACATTCAGATCGGATAGTAAATTCTCTACCTGGTTTTACAGGATTGTTTATAACACTGCAATTACGGAGACAAGAGCTACTACTTATAATACCGAATTTGTGGATTATAAACAGATGGATACATCATCATATTCCGATTTTGATACGATGGATCAAATTGAAGAAAATGAGCGTAAAGCTATAGTTAATGAGGCCTTAGATAAAATGCCGGGGGATGAGGGCGTATTACTTACATTATATTATCTCGAAGATAATTCGGTGAAAGAAATAGCTCAAATTACCGGTCTGACTGATGTTAATATAAAAGTGAAACTGCATCGGGCCCGAAAGCGGTTTGCCGATACTGTAAATCTTCTTATGAGACATGAAACGATATGAGTATAAAATTTTTTATATATTTTTGAAATGAATAAGAACAACATAGATATGCAAGATGACAAGATTAAAGATCTATTGTCCGGAACAAAAATAAAGGCCGGAGAGAATCTGAGGTTCAGGATCATGCATCAGATAGAAGCAGAACAGGCCCTGGCCCGTAAGAAGGTAACGAATACACGTCCCGCTATCAATAATATGATGACTATATTTGGTATTATGTATATACTAATTATTGTTACAGGGCTAATTGTGTATTTCTCAGGGGGTAAAGATGCTCTTGATTCTATAAAATTCTTTGCGCCTGTAATATTAATTGCTTCTGCCTGTGGTATATTTTTGGGGATATCAACCTACGACGACCGAAGGAGAAGTAGACATAAAGCCTAACTATGAAATATTATTTCTTAACACTTTTTGCATTACTTTGTACTGTTTCCTGCAGTATGCATCCTAAAACTGTAGATAACATAGGAGGTACTATTATCGAATGCAGATTCTCTGACATGGAACAGAGCGGGGAATCCCCTTCTCAGATCTTAGAAATACTGAATTCCAGACTTAAATATCAGAAAAGGGCTACGACACCAACAGTTGCTTATAATGATACAACGGGCATCTTTCGTATAGAAATACCGGGAGTAACAGATGTAGATGCAGAGCAACTGGTTTCTCAGGGTCAGCTAAGCATTTGTGAGGTATATAAGATTCCTGATGTGGAGGATGCTGTAAGGAGAACATTATCAGATACTTTGTTGCAGTAATACATTGACCCTTCTTTTCATCCCGCTTCTTTCTCAGGGAATGCATTCTTAGGGGGAGTCAGAGATAAGGACATACATTTAATTGATAGCCTCTTAGCGTCAAAAAGAAGTATATTTGGATTTCCTCATAACATAAAGTTTTGTTGGAGTTGGGATGTCGAAGATGATATGGTTAGCGGATATCTTTTATATATGGTAAAGATGACAGATCATAATATAGACCTTATTGCAACTCACAAATCCAGTGGAATTGAAAAGAATTCCTATAACTCACACGAATCTGTAAATCTTAAACTGAATGATCTTGGAGCTACTAAGTTTACTCAGATGACAGAGAGAAATATAGGGCGTTCTTTGGCTATTGTTGCAGATGGGAGAGTACTTTCTGCTCCTACTGTAATGAACAAAATTGAAGGAGGCAGTCTGGTCATTTCTGGGGCTTTTAGCAAAAGCTATTTAGAAGGGTTACTCGGTCTGTTGAATTCAAGTGTTATAAAGAGCAATGCAGAGATAATATCGGTAATTGTCAAAGGAGATAGGGAGAAAAAATAAAGAGGCCATAATATAAATCAAAAAGCAGGTTATTAACCTGCCTTTATTCTTTTAAGCTCCTGCTACTATATCGTTATATTCCGGATGTCGTAAGATATATGCTTTTGTATATGGGCATATCGGGCGAACTTTCAATCCATTCTCGCGAACATGATCTAACAAAGTCTTGGTTAGGGCAGCTGCTATGCCTCTGCCTTCCAGTTCCTTTGGAACTTCTGTGTGAGTGACTAAATAAACGTTGTCCCGCTCACGGTAATCTACTAGGCTCAGTTTACCTTCTACTTCTGTTTCAAACCGGCTTTCTGCCTTGTTATGCTTAATATTATATTCCATAATGTTATAAGTTATATAGCATAAACGCTTACAGGCTTGTTTTAGTTCCCTCCAAAGCTAAAGCTTACAGGAATATATACCGGTGAAGTAATTGGTACATTACCTACCATAAACGTAGGTTTCAGCTGAACTGATACATTTGATTTCTTATTCCCGATACCGATGAAGTTTTTTGCAATGTCTACAACTGCATCTTTTGAATTGCTTTTCATAAGTGTTGCAAGATCAACACCGATAGATAGAGGGAGAATCTGTGACTGACCGGCTCCTATATTTAGCGCCTGATTTACAGATCCTGTTGTAAACTGAATATCGTCTATGCTAATAATATATTGCAATCCATTGAGCATAGCTGCAGACTGGTTCGGATTTTTTACATCCAGATTCAGATTGAAGTTTAGAGGAATGGATGAGGCCGTCCCTGACAATATTGATGTTATTTTGGGTATCGATGTAACGGATAATCCTTTCGATACATCTATTCCTGATATTGTCAGACTGGAAATTGATTTATAGTTATATTCGCAGTTGATCATATTGTATGTGCTTGACAGACTTTTCTGAACGCTGTCGCAGCTAATCAGTGTAACTATGATTACACATAGTGCTAAAATTCTCTTTTTCATTGTGATTCGTGATTTAGTGTAGTTTTTTGAATTATTTTATTGTTATCATTGTTGCTCCATATCCATATTCCCTGAAAGAAGCATCCTAAAAGTAAACTGACTTATAATTGTTTTTTAGTTCCTTGAGTATTGCATTCTTAAGGATGCCATCTCCTTTCCCATGTATGAAGACTATCTTCTGTCCTTTGTTTCGTTTATTTTCATCCATTACTTCTCTGAATTTATTCAACTGATAATCTAAGATATCACTGGATGATAGTCCACTTGTATTATCTAATAATTCATCAATATGTAAGTCTATTTCAAGAATGGCATCCTTTCCTTTTTTCTCTATGGGCTGAATACGTGGACGCCTGTTGTCCTCTTTTTGCTTCATTGCGGTTTCTATCTCTTCAGGGGAAATAGTTAGCTCTTTTTCTGCCAGGTCTCTTTTGACTACGGTATAAAGCATTGCATTGTCCTCAAAGTAGTCATTTTCTTTGAAGCTATGCAGTTTATAGAACTTAACCGTATCAATATGCACTTCTACTGAGTATGTGTTTTTGAGAGAGTATATTTTGCCCTTCTTGTAGGCTAAGAATTGGAGACAAACATGCTCTATATCATTTAGATCTGTTTTTTCGAACTCTTCAAGAAAGAGTTTAGTATTGGGCTCGATCATACCTGTATTACGGCTGATCCAACCGGCATCAGTCCTGCTCATATAGTTATAGGACAAATAGTAGTTGCTATCGTTTATCAGATAGCATTCAAAATTTGTCGTACTGAGGTTCTTGATATCAACAGGGAGATAGGAGAGGAGTACTGTAAGTAATTCGCCCTCTTTGGTTTCCTCCGGCTTATATTCTTCCTCCTTGATTACTCGCTTTTGCGTTGTATCTATATGTGCAGTTGGTTTTGTCGATTGTCTTACCTGCATATCATTTGCAGATTCTATTATTACGGTTTCACGAATAAGCACAGGAATATCAAAACCTTCTTCATCCTCTACCAATACAATATCTTTTCCTTGAAACCCTCTTACTATGCCTCCTCCGGTAGTATTAAGGAAGCGAACTTTATCACCAATCTTCATAAATCTTAAGGTCTCAGACCTATTTATTATCCATCCAGGTATAATAGCCACCGGATGTCAGGCTTTGAAAGTATCACGAAATACTTTCTGCTACTTAATTATTCTTTTCAAGCTATCCACTAGCTTTTTTATTCACGCAAAGTTGCTTATTTTTGTCGGATAAAAAAAGTAAAAGTGGAAATAACAGATCCTCGGAAAATACGTATCGAAGATTATAATTATAATCTTCCCGACGATCGTATTGCTAAATATCCTTTAGTAAAACGTGATTGTTCAAAACTTCTTGTATACAAGGGCGGAAAAATATCAGATACTGTTTTTAGTAATTTGGGTGATTTCTTACCTGAGAATACTTTAATGGTATTTAATAATACTAAAGTTATTCAGGCCCGATTACACTTTCGGAAGGCTACAGGTGCCCAGATTGAAATATTTTGCCTTGAGCCACACACTCCCAATGATTATCAACTTAATTTTCAACAAACAGATAAATGTTCTTGGGTATGCCTTATTGGTAACCTTAAAAAATGGAAAGAGGGAGATTTAGTAAAAGAAATTATCATTGAAGGAGACCGGATCGAACTTAAAGCCCGAAGGATACAGTCTCATGGCGATTCTCATATAGTTGAATTTGAGTGGGACAATAAACATATTACATTTTCTGAACTTTTAGAGGCTGTAGGCGAACTCCCTATTCCTCCTTATCTGAACAGAGATACGGAAGAACAGGATAAACAGACATACCAAACTGTTTATTCTAAGATTGACGGATCAGTTGCAGCCCCAACCGCCGGGTTACATTTTACTCCGGAAGTTTTTGCGTCATTAGAAAATAGAGGTATGAAGTTGGCTGAACTGACACTTCATGTAGGTGCGGGTACTTTTCGTCCGGTAAAGTCTAAACTTATCGAAGATCATGTAATGCATTCCGAATTTATTTCTGTAAAGAAAGAAACTATTGAGCAGTTGCTGAATCATCAAGGGAAAATAATAGCAGTAGGAACTACATCGGTACGCACACTCGAAAGTTTATATTATTTGGGTGTAATATTGAAAGATAAGACGATTTCACATCTTCGGGTTTCTCAATGGATGCCTTATCAGGATTCTATTGGCTTATCAGTAAAGGAATCGCTAAATAATATATTGGATCATCTGCATTTAAATAATTTAACTACATTAGTTGCCGATACACAGATAATCATCGCTCCGGGTTATAAGTTTAGGATTGTAGATGGTATTATCACTAATTTCCATCAACCTCAGAGTACATTATTACTTTTAGTGTCAGCTTTGGTCGGAGATAGTAAATGGAAAGAGATATATCAACATGCATTAGATAATAACTATCGTTTTCTTAGTTACGGTGATAGTTCGCTTCTTTTGAAAGAATAACATAGACAAAATATGAAAAAGAAAATTTTATATACCATTCTAATCCTTATTGTTATTGGCGGAGCTTGTGCTTTTTATGGCTATAGTGTAATGAATACGGGATTTAATATTGATAAAACGGTATATCTATATATAGACGAAAAGAGAGATTATGAAACTCTGAAGCGTGAGGTAATAGATAGTGCTAAAGTTGGAAATATATCAAATTTTGAATTGTTAGTATCCGTTCTTGATTATAAGGAGAGTATAAAGAGCGGGCGTTATGCTGTGACTCCAGAAATGAACATTTATGATCTGATAAAGAATCTACGTAGCGGGAAGCAGACTCCTGTGAAATTGAAGTTTAATAATATCCGTACAAAAGAAGATCTGGCAGAACGAATTTCCGATCAATTAATGATTAGTAAAGATATATTACTAAATGCTTTAGATGATCCTGATCAATGTCAAAAATTAGGATTTAATACAGAAACCGTTGTTGCAATGTTTATTCCGAATACGTATGAATTTTATTGGGATGTGAGTCTCAGCACTTTTCTGGAGCGAATGAATAAAGAATATACAAAATTCTGGAATACAGAACGTCTGGCAAAAGCTAAGGAGATTAATTTAACTCCGGCTGAGGTATCCACCCTTGCCTCCATTGTTGAGGAAGAATGTATGTTTACAGATGAATACCCTAAAGTTGCCGGATTGTATCTAAACCGTCTGAGGGTAGGACAGGAGTTGCAAGCAGATCCTACAGTGAAATTTGCTGTAGGTGATTTCAGCCTGCGTCGTATTTTAAATAAACATACAGAAGTAAATTCTCCTTATAATACATACAGACGTACAGGATTGCCTCCCGGCCCTATTCGCATTCCTTCTATTAAAGGAATAGATTCTGTATTAAATTATTCTAAGCACGATTATTTTTATATGTGTGCAAAAGATGATTTTTCTGGATATCACAACTTTGCATCAAATTATGCAGATCATCTGAGGAATAGAGCTAAATATACAAGGGCCTTAGATGCCAGAGGGATAAGATAAGCTAGAATGCGTTTTGGTCACCCTTAAAGACATTCACTATTGTTAGATAAATGATTTTAAGGTCAAGGAAGAAAGTCCAGTTCTCAAGATACCATACGTCTCTTACTACGCGTCCTTCCATTTCCTCTACGGTTTTGGTTTCACCTCTGAATCCTGTAACTTGTGCCCAACCTGTAATACCTGGTTTTACAAGGTGGCGAACCATAAATTTGTCAATAATGGAAGAGTAGAGTTCTGTATGCTTCAGCATATGAGGACGTGGTCCTACCACAGACATGTCGTTTTTAAATACATTCATAAACTGGGGAAGTTCATCTATACTGGTTTTGCGCATAAAAGCTCCCACTTTTGTTATTCTTGGATCTCCTGCTGTAGCCTGAAGATTATCGGCCTCCCTATTCGGACGCATCGACCTGAATTTATAGCAATCGAATTCTTCTCCGTTTTTTCCGGTTCTTTTTTGTTTAAAAATAATCGGGCCGGGGGAAGTTGCTTTTATTATTATTCCAAATATTATGTAGATAATAGGAAAAACGGTAAGAAGAATAACTATAGAGAAAATTAAATCAAATGTCCTTTTTACCAGCCTGTTTGAAAAGTGTTGTAATGGTTCGTTTCGTAAACTTAGTATTGGTGTAGACTCCAAGAAGGTAAGGGAAAATCTACGTTTTATAAATTTATAGAATTCCGGAACAAGATGAAACCTTATCATATTTTTCTCCGAATAGGTAATAAGGTCTACAATAGTATCATCTTCACTACCTGGAAGTGTACAAAATATTTCATCAATCTTGTTTTCACGGGTATATTTTTTTACTTCCGATACCTTTCCCAGATAATTGGGTAGCACATCCTTTTTATTGGGATCATCATCAAAAAAACCCATTACTTTATATCCAAAATCGCTTATTAAAAGAGACTCATGTATTTTAATCCCATTTATTCCACCTCCAACAATAATTACCTGTCTGTAATTGTACCCTCTTCTGCGATATGCCTTTAATACAAGTCTGAATAAGACATGCCATGTGATAAATAAGATAGTTAGAAGTAAATATCCTAATATCCAAGGTAATACAGATATTGATAATATATTGAAAATGGAGAATCCTGTTGTCAGTAAGAATGCATAAAAAGCTATGAATATAAAAGACTTTTGTACAATATTATCTAGGTATACCAGATTTGACGATATATGAAAGCGAATAAATGATGCTACAAAGAAGTAACATAAATTTATTAAAAGGAAAGCCGTGATAAATTCTTTGGATTGTAATCCACCTATGATTACCGATTCGCGAAAGATATAGAATCCAAGTAGAAAAAATAAATTAATGAGGAGTAAATCGCCAATGCGAATTATCCAGTCAATCAAATATCCATAGCCTTCTTTTCCTTCAGTTACATTCATAGCGTGCGATATATGGAGAGTGCAAAGATAGTTATTTGTTCCTAATATTTGTTCAATCTCCTGTTTCTGCTGATAGTTTTCTTTTTTGGTAGATGAAAAATAAAAGTGAAAGCGATAAAATAATACTTGCTATAGCAACTCCCCAATTATGTTCAAAATTGAAACTTCCAACTTCCTCGTATTCGGGTGTTCCATAATATATGAAAGAAAATATCACTCCTATTGCATTATTAACAGTGTGTACAATAACTGGTACCCATATATTGCCTGACCATATAAAAAGATATCCTAGAACAGCACCAAGTAGGACTCTGGGAACAAATCCCAAAAACTGGAAATGTATTGCGCTGAATATAATTGCTGAGATCCATACTGTAGCATGTTTATTTATAACTATTTTTTGTATGATCTGTTGTAAGCAACCTCTGAAAAATAATTCCTCAGCTAATCCTGCAACCACAGCTATGACCAATAAATTGAATATAAGTCCTGTAATTGTTTTGTCTCCAAATAGCAAGTCTGTTGTTTTCTTTGCAGATAGCTCGCTATCTCTCATCCAGTTCTCTATAGAAACCATGGATTCAGGTAAAGAGAGTTGCTGATTGTAATACCCAATGCAATCTATTGCAGGTTGTATGATAATAATGAGCAGGATAGACAGTAATAGTAATGGAACGTTCTTATAGCGTTCGGTGTGAAGATACGATTTAGAATTCTCCTGACATAAATATGCGAAGGTGAGAGACGGTATTAAGAAGATACATACGGATTGTATCATTAATGCCATCCTCATTATTCTGGGAGATTGTTCTAATTGACTGATGTCTACACTGAGTTGTATAGCAACAATAGCTAGCATGAATCCTGATACTGAAAGAAACAGGAAGAAGAATAATTGAGACCATCCGCTCATTCCATGCAATAAGCTTTTATTGTTGTTATCTGTCATATGTTTAATTATTTATACGGAGTACACTTATTCCTGTGCAATTTTTGGAATCTTTGCTATAATCAAGAAGTGTCTTCTTCTCAATTACAACTTCTTTAGCCCTGCTTGATGCGTGTATAAAATGAAGCTGGCCGTTCTGCCAATATGCAATCCCTACATGTGAGTAATCCAAGCCTGATAGCCCTGTTGCAAAAGCTATGATATCCCCATCTTTTATACCTCTCTCATTTTTTTGAATAGATGCTAATGGAATAATTCTATAGTTATCTCTTTTATTTATTGCAGTTTCAATGTCTCTCATCTTGTTTGTATTAGAAGGGTTGTCTTTCAGGTGCTTATAGGATGTGGGGTGTCCTGACATAAAATTTAAAGGGTGAGATACTATTTCTCCACCAATTTCTAGACTTATATTCTGAAGAATATTCCTCTTCTCATTTTCATAGATCCAATCACTAGTATAATGCAAGCGTGAAGTATAACCATCAATAACTCCATTTCTATAACGCATATTTTGCAATGTCTTACAGTAGTTATCAAAAGAATGATCTCCGGACTTAATTACGCGTGATAATACAATGCAATTTTCAATGAATGTAGTACAATCGAGCTCTCTGAGATTTAAAGTAAGGGTTTCATTTCCGGCTACTTCAAGTGTGGATGCCACATAAGGTCTACCTAGGAAAAATTTTGCACTCTTAATTATTAACTCACTGACAGAGTTGTCTTTCTGATTATTAAACTGAGTTATATAATTGGTGTAAATGACAGAATCTGATTTACTATAGATTATATTTTGAGCCTGAGTCATATAGGGTATGACGCACAATAAAAATATAAGGGGTCGTAAATATTTCATGATATATCAACTTAATCCTTCTACAAATCCATTCACAAAATCAATATGTTTAGCTTGAGGTTCGGCAGGTAGGCCCGGCATACGCATTATATTGCCTGCAATGGCAACAATAAATTCAGCACCATTATTTATTATGATATCATTGATTGTTATAGTAAAATCTTTCGGGGTACCATATACATGAGCATTATCTGAAAAAGAATATTGAGTCTTTGCTATGCAAACAGGATAATGTCCTATTTCCAGATTATCAATCAAGGCTAATTTCTTTGCTGCTTTTCCTACGAATTTTACGTCTGATGCGCCATAGATTTTTTTTGCAATTTTATTGATCTTCGTTTCTACAAGGTCGTTGTCTTCGTATGTGAAATGAAGTTCTTGTGATGGAGTTCCATCTATTGCTTTTATTACTTCTTTGGCTAATTCTTCTGCACCGTCACCTCCATATGCAAAGGATTCATTTACTGCAAAAGAAACATGTCGCTGGTCGCAATGGTCTTTAATGAGAGAAATTTCTTCGTCAGAATCAAAATTATATTTATTAAGGGTTACAACGACATTCTGCCCGAAGGATTTCATATTTTCAATATGTTTGTCCAGGTTGATAAAGCCTTTTTTAAGCCCCTTTATATTTTTATCTTTTATATTCTCTATTGGTACACCGCCATGCATTTTTAATGCTTGTGTGGTAACAACAATTACTGTTAGTTTAGGAGAGATTCCGGCTTTACGGCATTTTATGTTGAAGAATTTTTCGGCACCAAGATCTGCGCCAAATCCTGCCTCTGTGATAACATAGTCTGCATAAGACATGGCTGTTTTAGTAGCTATAATAGAATTACATCCATGGGCAATATTGGCGAATGGCCCTCCATGTATAATTGCGGCAGAATGTTCGGTAGTTTGTACCAGATTAGGATTTATAGCATCTTTCAGTAAGACGGTAATAGCTCCCGATATCCCCAGGTCATTAACCATAAATGCACTACCATCGCTATTGTAACCAAGTATGATATTGCCTATACGTCTTTTCAGATCATCTATATCTTTTGATAAACAAAGTATTGCCATAATCTCCGAAGCCGGAGTTATTTCGAACCCTGATTCTGCAGGAATCCCGTTTTCAGTACCGTTAAGTCCCGTGACAATGTATCTGAGACTACGGTCATTTACATCGAGTACCCTTTTCCATACTACTTCTTTCAACGAGTTTGCAGTTCCTCTGTTGTGATATAGATAGTTATCTAACAATGCAGTGATCATATTATGGGCAGATGTGATTGCATGAAAATCACCTGTAAAGTGGAGATTAATATTCTCCATAGGCAATACTTGTGCATGACCTCCGCCGGCTGCTCCGCCTTTCATTCCGAAACAAGGACCTAATGATGGTTCACGTAATGTGACGATTGTTTTTTTCTTCGAAATTTTATTTAGTCCAAGAGCTAATCCGATAGATGTTGTTGTTTTTCCTATGCCTGCCTTAGTTGGAGTAATGGCTGTAACAAGGATGAGATTACTCTTTTTTACATTTTCTTCGTTGATAAGTGAAGCTGGTACTTTAGCGATATATTTTCCGTAGTGGTATAGATGTTCCTCTGCAATACCTATTTTTTTCGCTATTCCTGATATATTGTGAAGTTTAATGCTTCTAGCAATTTCGATATCTGTTTTCATTTTCTATTTATGGTTTCACAAGGGCACAAAGATATAAATTTTTATTCAGTGTGATGTTTTCCTGGATTTATTCATTAGGTATAATAAAAATAAGCAGGAATTTTCATTCCTGCTTATGAAATCTTTAGTTAGAGCTAGCTTATTGTAATCTTTTTAAACGATACAATAATTGTTGGATAGCTTCCTGAAGGTCATCGATGATAGCTTGAGTAAATGCTTCTGCAAATAGTTCTCTTTGAGTTTCTGAATAGTTGAAGAAGTCTTCAGCATGTTTAATAATATCCGATGGATTTTTTGTTTCAGGAATAACAATTTCCAAATCTCCCTTTACAGCGTATGAAGTTTCTACTAAACGGTCTGTTACATCAAGTAGATCCTCGATAGCCTGGTCAAGTGCTATATGTTGAGAATAGCTACCTTTCCCTGTAATGTGCCAATGGTGAAGTTTTAAACTGCTGTTGAATGAAAAAATCTTACCAATGAATGTTGCAATGTCAGTATTTACTGTTGCAGCTTTTTTGTCTTTTAATGTTGTTGTACTCATAATTATAAAATTTATTTATTTAGTTTCTTTTTATATAGACAAAATTAATAAAACAAAATCATGAATCCAAACAATAATAATTGAATGTTTAGATACTGATATAGATTATATTTATGGCATACAGCATAATGTAATCTGTGTATATCTTAAACAATGAAGTGTTGCTTTTGTTTATGGGAAGCTCTCTATTTTAAAGTTTTTTGAGTGTTTGCGGGTGAAAAGTACATTTATTCCAGATACAGTCTTCTCATTCTGGTAATGTCAACTTTTAAAGTTTTGGTGAGGAAATTCATGATAGTGCCATGATCTCTTTTTATCTGATTTATCCCTGCCTGTAAGAACATGCGTTTGACAGTGAATATAGATTCGGCTCTGGGGTATTTTGCTATAAAAGTATCGTATTTGTCACTTAGATATATTTTAGAAGATAAATAGTCCTGCATAATAGTTTCCTCGTCAATTCCCAGCGAATATAAAACTAAGGCGGCAGCCATGCCTGCGCGATCTTTTCCTGCGGAGCAATGAAATATTAATGGGGCGCTCAGATTGTTTTGCACAATGGCGAAGAATATGCGGAATGCCCTCACGCATGCAGGATCACTCACCAACAGGCGATTCATATGTTTCATGTGGGCATCAATGTTGGTCTTGAGTAAGTTGGCTTGTACCCCTTCTGTGCTCAGATTGCCCGGAGTAATAGAAATAGGGTAGGTAAACTGAACTGTAGATGGCAGATGGTCGGGAGAACGGCGTGCTTCGGCCATCGCCCTGAAATCTATTACAGATGTAATAGGAATACTTGCCAGATATTTTACATCTTCATCCTTTAGGTTAGATAGTTCATCGGCACGGAACAATTTCCCCCATTTGGTGTATCTGCCCTCTTTGGTCTTGAAGCCACCCAAATCGCGAAAATTATATCCTCCGGCCATAGGCAAGTGCCTCTCGGAGAGGAAGAGCTGATTGTTTCCACTAACCAATCTGAAATATATTCGTATAGATGTACTCACATTTAAAGGAAAATGACCACTGCCGTTTCCTGATAAAATGGGGTGGGTAAGATTTATATTGTCTAATGTATCGCCGGCATACAGTAGCCAATTGCCCTCTGCCTCGATTCTGAGACTAGCGCTTTTTGTGTGTTTGTCACGTATAATTTGAGCTAGTTGAATGCCTGTATCCATTTATTAAGAGAGGTTTCCTTTTTTTGTATGGTTGTAAGATTACACCTGATTTTGATAAAACAAAACAAATATACGCAATTAGTTGATATATTTACAACTGTATGGAAAAATAGCATTGAAGTGTGAAAAAAAGGTAAATGATCGGAAAAAGGATACAGACTATTGATAAGCATTTGGAACTAATGTATCTTTGTTAAAGTGATGATATAAAAAATAGTGTTTATTTCTTATGAAAAAAAAATTACTAGGTCTTCTAATTAGCATCATATTCCTTTATAACTGTTCATCAAATACTACAACTGTAACTGTCTTATGTGAACAGGATCGGAAGGGTAATTATATCCTTAAGTGGGAGTTATACCCTGAGGTAGATAATACTCCGGTTGAAATATTTGTATCAGATAATGATAGTGTATTCCCTTCAAGTGCAAAGCTGATAGTTAATTCAAATGATTACATTGCTGTAATTAAAAATGAGTCTGATACGGTTGAGAGACGTAAATATTTCCGGATCAAGGTGCTTGGAAATCTCTCTGAAGTAGTGAGCAACCGTTTCTTTGAGATGGATAGTGTTCAGAACTTTAGAGATATCGGAGGCTATATATCCAGCGACAATAAGCGTGTACGCTGGGGCAAGGTTTTTCGATCGGGAAGCTTTTTCAGGATGACGAATCATGATAGTTTGGAATTGAACAGTTTAAATATCAAAACCTTCATAGACCTGAGATCAGAGGATGTGAAGAAGAGAAGCACGGAACGCTTTACCGGAGTGAATAATATTCGCATACCGATAGCTTATAACGGGTACAGCCTTATCTCCCAGAAAGTAATGGATGGGCAATTTCTCCGTGGGGATGCAATTATATATACTCAGGATACATATCGCGATATGGTAAACAACTTTGCAAGCCAATATGCAACTTTTTTTGATTACTTATGTGATGAAAAGAATTATCCTTTAGTTTTTCATTGTTATTTAGGTAAAGATCAATCAGGTTTGGCTACATACTTTTTATTACGTGCACTGGATGTTCCTATGGATGTGATTGAGGACGATTATATGGCTTCCGATTTGGCTATCGACAGGTCGAAGCTGGTGAGGAATGCAGATAGCTTGTCCGAATCGAGACAAGAGGCATTTACCATGCTTTCCAGGTCTGATATTGCTTATCTTAAATATGGTATATCGTGTATTCGCGAAAAGAGCGGATCTGTAGATGACTATATGTTGAATGAATTAAAGCTTACGCCAGAAAAGAGGCAAAAGCTGAAAGATATATTGTTGCACTAAAATAAAAAGAGCTCTGAATATTCAGAGCTCTTTTTATTTATGGTAGAAATTATTTTTTCTTTTCGTCATTAATCGCAGGCTGTTTTACGATCTTCAATTGAGTAGAGTCGTTTGGTATACGGGTCTGCGTGGAATCGCCTGTTATCTGTGGTACCTGGACCTGCATAGAATCATTTGGTATTTGAGTTCTGGTTGAATCTGTAACTTGTACAGTCCTACGTCTTCTTGGTTTGAAAGACTGGAACAAGCGTTTCAGAGTCGCAGCCTCTTTGCTATATACAATACCTATGCCTTGTGTGGTTGGAGCTTGTCGGTAGAATTGATCATTGGTATGGCTATATGCTTTAAGTGTCCATACCGGATTTAATTGGTATTCCAAATCGAAGTCTCCTATAAATGAATTTTCCGATGTCGTTGTTTGACTGGTTCTATAACCAACGTTAGTATTGAATTTCAATCTATCATCAAGGAATTTACGTGAAACATTTACACTCATATCCATATCGGAGAAAGAGCCGTCATCAGATTCTATATTGGCTCCGATCTGCCATTGATCACCCAGCATACTTCCTACCAATGAGGTTAATCCGGCTGAAAGAGTACTGGAAGCGAGGCTTGTCCAGAGTCCATTGGTAAAATTCACTCCACTATTGCCCATACTGGAATAGAAAGAGCCTGTTGCCACCAGTGATGCAAATTGTCTGATCTTTTGTTCATCGGTACTAATAAGACTGTTTACCTTCCGTTGAGTGTCATCGTCAGCCCCCGGAAGACTAATGTTATATGTTACCTCCATCTTATCCATATTTCCGGTTATGCCTAATATACAGTCTACATCTACCTTTGACGTGCCTTCAGCTGTGAAACTATTATCCAGAGATGCTAAGTTGGCCCTTACTCTTCGGTATGCGGTTATATTAAATTTTGTTTTCAGTGGATCTCCTACAAAATAGAGTTTACTGCCATCTTGTATTTTAAAGTCTAGTTTCTTTATTCCTTGCAGATTCAGTTTTACATTTCCATCGGTGAGTGTATAGTCTCCATAGGCAGCCATATTTTCGGTGGCCATGTCATATGAGAACGTAATTGTTCCTGCTCCTTTGGCATGCATTTCATCTCCTGTAGCCTGGTCTATAACTACTCCCAACTGAATATCCTGAGTAACGTCCAGTTTTATATTCAATTTTATTGGTAAAGATTCATCTTTGGTTTGTACTAGATTTTTGAGGTCATTCTTTAATTTTTCCTCAGGTACATTTATGTATACCACACTTTTATAATCGGAAGCTTCGGAGTGTTGAGGTAATAAAATATTCAGAATAGAATTTTTGTCATTCTTTATCTGCATATTCATATTTATATTCTGCTCGTCCCCATTGATTCTTACATTCCCTGTTGCATATACTCGTCCGTAGAAAAGGCTGTCGGTGCGGTGCTGGGTATTCAGTACCATAAGGTTTCTCATCTGCATATTCAGAGAATATTTCATATCGTTGAAATTCTTATGTGTAACTGTCGCATTTACACTTGCTGTGTTGCCTCTGCTATCCTTTAGTGTTAGATTGTCAAACCCGATTCTGTCGGGGCTGATACGGATTGTATCTGATATCGTATAAACTACATTAGTATAGTCTATACCTATTTGTGTATCGTTAAATCCGAGGAATCCTCTCAACTTAGGTGCTTTTGTGCTGCCCTCTATCATCAGGTTGGTACTGAGGCTGCCATCAACCTTATTCAGCATGTCGGCGACAAAAGGTTGCATCCATTTCAATGGCATTTGCTGCATCCGTAACTGAAGATCCAGTGAATCCTGATTGGTATATACTGTCCCGTCTATTTCCGCCAGACTTTGGTCACCCTTATGCAAGGCAGCATCCATGCGTACACCTCCAAACTCATCACTCCATTGACTGTCGATATTCATTGTGCCCAAGGTATCTCCAAATATCACAATGTCTGCCATCTCCAAGTTCCGTGTATACAGTTCCGGTTGGCCTAATATATTGGTAAGCAATACATCCCCATGAATACATCCTCGGATGTTTTTTATATCAAAAGCTTCCAATAGATCCCCTATTTCGGCATGGGTAAATGATGCACTTAAACTATCTGTATTCTGGTCGGAGATGACTCCATCCATACTGAAATATTTTTTCTTGTTCACGCCTAAACCTACATTATGCAACTCTGTCCGTTTCCCTTTGTTCCAGACTTCGGCAGGCAATAGATTAAGAGCCAGTTTATCAATCATAATGTCCGATGGTTCTACTTTCAGGGATGATATGAGTTCATCCTTTTCATCCAGGCTGAATTGTGCCAGTGCCTCTATACCTCCATCGATATTTATATTTGTTTTATCACTCGTTATTTTAGTAATGGCATGCATCATATTGTCTGCACCGTTTATATTCAGAGATAAATTATATACTCCGTTTTCCATCAATACTCCGCTTACCAATGATATATTAAAAGCCGAATCGACATTAGCTATATCAATAACCGTATTTTTTATATCGTATTCCCCATACCGGATATGCGGAATATTTCCCTTAGCTGTGATCTGTTTATCAATTGTATTTGTACGTCCGGTTATGTTTGCAGGAAGAATAACATCTACGGGCAAGGATAGTATTTTACCAAGTTCTTCTGTATTATTGGCAGCCAGGCTGAATGAGAAGTTGTTCTGATCATTCTTTACCCGTTTGGTTTGCTGGAAGACAGCAGGAAGATAGTTGTGCATCAGGTTGGTAAACTCATCAGCAAGTGACATAAATGTATATTGTCCGGCAATGTTTGCAGTGATGAGAGAAGATGTCAGGCTTATAAACTTATCATTTTCTGCTTTTCTACCTGCTTCCAGAGTGAATTTACCGGGCTTGAAGCTAAAATTGGCATCATGCAGGTCAAGACTGTCAATAGTTGCCTTCCCTGTCATATTGTCTATATCCAAGCCTTTAATATTTCCATTCATAACTAATGAAAGGCGTGGATTGATCCAGTTCTCATCTTTATAGAAATGATCTACATGTAATGTGTCTACTCTGAGCTGTACATTAATATCCGGAACCCTGGCTTGTGACATACTTGCTTTTGCATATACTTTTCCTATCGGAAGGTTCGCATTTGTTGTAAGCCCCATTTCAGATGGATTATAATATGCATCAAAAGGGATATTTCTAAATGTATCCTGTTCATAGTCTATTGCGTTGATTGTGCCTTGAGCCTGCGCTATTAAAGATTCATTTTCACCTTTTGCTCTTAAATCAATATGTGCTGATAAACGGCCAAGTCCTATTGTGTCTCCTAATAATTTACCAAGATTAAAGTTCTGTGTATTAAGATCGGCTATGACATTATATTTAGAAAAAGTACTGTCTGTCCCTCCTGTTGCAACTGCAGAGATCAACCCTTGTTTGCACCAGGCCTCTGCATCTAGCTTGAATTTATCTAATCGTCCATTTACTTTCCCTTTCAGAAATATATCTCCCATATCCCTTAGTATATCGGGGGTGATAAAGGTAGAATCGCCTAGTTTGGCAAATGACGTGATGGCAGAGGTCGTAGCCTTGAATTTATCAATAGAAAGATTAATATCGGCGCTTCCATAACTCTCATAACTTGAAATGGATGCTTTGCCAATCAGTTCTGCATCCTTGCCATAGGCGAAATTTATATTTTCGATATCGATCAGTGGTAATTTTCCTTTTATATTTGTATTTAATGTGATGTTATTCTTCAGAAATTTCAGATTAGGAAGAAAGCTCAACAAGTCCTGTGGGGATATTTCCGTGTCTTCTGTACCGATCTCAAATTCGTCTGTAGATAAGTTATATCTGGCATTAGTTGTTATCAGGTGTGAGTTCGGTAAGTTAATAGAAAGATTGTCGACCCAATATTGAGATTTATCTGAGAAAACATGGCCTTTCAACTCTTCAATTATTATTCCAGTTCTTTCTTTTACTGAAAGACTCTTCAAATCAATATCGAGTTTGTCAGTATCAATAGAGTTTAAATCTAGGTTTGCAGTAACATCGTATAACGATATGTGGGATGCATTAAATAAATGAGGAGTTACAGAATCTGATAAAACATCATAGTTTATACGGCCTCTTTTCAGATTTACATCTTCTATTTTAACTATCAGAGAGCTTTTAGTAGTATCAACCTGTGCAGTATCTCCGGCAAATGCATCTATGATAAATTGAAAATTGAAATCACTAATACTGTCTTTCTGGGTTGCATTTATTAAAAAATCATCGGCAGTGATACTTGTTATTGCCAGTGTATTGCTTTTTATAAATTCCCAGGGGCTGAGAGTCACATCCAAAGATTGAGCATACAGTAGTGTATCTTTTGCCTGATCTTCTATATAAATGCCTTTGAGGGTTGCATGATTGAATAGCTTAAGACGCACCTCTTCTATGGCTATTTCGGTATTTAATTTTGTTTTTAATTCATTTACTGCAAAATCGGCTACTTTCTGTTGTACAGCCGGAATAGAGAGTAGTATAAATAAAAGCACATTTAGTCCTATCAATGATAGAATTATGTACAGAAGAATTTTTAGAAGCCTTTTGATTATATTTTTTTTCTTAGGCTGTTCTTCAGGTGTGCTTATAATTTCGTTGGTTTCCTCCATGTAACTATTTTTTCAGCTTATTGGCCCATTCTTCCTCGTTGAATCCAACGAGAACGAAATCTTTGGTAGCAATAATAGGACGTTTTACAACCATCCCGTTAGATGAGAGAATATCTGTTAATTCACTTTCAGAAGCAGTCTTTACCTTTTCTTTCAGATTATTCTCTTTATATATTTTGCCTGATGTATTGAAAAACTTGGATATAGGTAGTCCACTTTTTCTGATCCATACAGATAACTCTTCCTTTGTCGGATTCTCTTTTGATATATCTCTGCTATCAACATTTATGTTATTTTCTTTGAGCCATTTAGCTGCTTTTTGGCAAGTGCCGCATTTTGGGTATTGTAAAAAAAGTATTGGTATCATAAATATGTTTGTTTTATATTTTAACAATATACAAAAATAAATGTTTACTTATGAATAACGCAGTTTAATCCCCTAAAGTTGACCATGGCATGATAATTTGTTTATTTTTGTAACTAAAATAAAAAATAACAGTATGATACAATCTATGACCGGCTTTGGTAAAGCTTCCGTCGAACTCCACAAAAGGAAGGTTACCGTAGAAGTAAAATCCCTGAATAGTAAACAACTTGATCTGTCGGTGCGCATGCCTAACTTATATAAAGAACATGAAATGGGTGTTCGTAACTTGCTATCCCGTCAATTAGAACGCGGAAAAGTAGACTTTCTTATCTATGTGGAAAATATAGGTAATGAGACTGCAACTCAGCTCAATCAGAATATAGTGGAGGGATATTACAAACAAATAAAAGAGTCGGCTGAAAATTTGGGAGTTGAAGTGCCTCAAGACTGGTTTCAGGTCTTACTTCGCTTACCGGATGTATTAAAGTATGAAGCTCAGGAAGTAGATGAGGAAGAATGGAATGCCGTATCGAAAGTCATTAATGAGGCAATAAGCCAGCTTTTTGCTTTCCGTAAACAAGAAGGTGCTATGCTTCAGAAACTTTTTGAAGAGAAGATAGCGAATATTTCAACTCTATTGACAGATATAGAGCCATACGAGGCAGAAAGAGTAGAAAAAATAAAAGGACGGATAACAGAAGCTTTACATAAAATAGAAGACTTCGATTATGATAAGAATCGATTTGAACAAGAAATGATTTACTATATCGAAAAACTTGATATCAATGAAGAGAAAAGCAGATTAAGTAATCATCTCAAATATTTTCTGGAAACCCTGAATTCAGGCTCATCGGGGCAAGGTAAAAAACTTGGTTTTATAGCCCAGGAGATAGGTCGTGAAGTAAATACAATGGGCTCAAAATCGAATCATGCCGAAATGCAGCAGGTTGTTGTCCGCATGAAAGATGAACTGGAGCAGATAAAGGAGCAGGTACTAAATGTATTGTAAGAAAATATCGGTAGAATGGGTAAATTAATTATATTCTCGGCTCCATCGGGTGCCGGTAAATCTACAATCGTAAATTATTTACTTTCTCAGAATCTGAATTTGAAATTTTCTATTTCGGCAACGAGCCGTCTGCCTCGCGGCGAAGAGCAACATGGGGTAGAGTATTATTTTCATACACCCGAAGAATTTCGTTCAAAAATTGATAACGAAGAATTTCTTGAATATGAAGAGGTGTATAAAGATAAATTTTACGGAACACTCAAGTCTGAAGTAGAAAGAATAATAAATGGCGGTGGAAACGTTATTTTTGATGTTGATGTAGTAGGGGGATGCAATATAAAGAAATATTATGGAGATAAAGCTTTATCAGTTTTCATAGAACCGCCATCAGTAGAGGAACTTCGTGAGCGCCTGATAAAAAGAGGTACTGACTCACTTGAGGTAATTGAAGCCCGTATTGAAAAGGCGGAACATGAAATGACATTTGCTCCTCAGTTTGATGTTATTATAAAGAATGATAATCTTGAAGAAGCGAAAGCAAAAGCATTGAAAGTAGTCACGGATTTTCTTGCAAAATGAATATAGGTATATTTTCAGGTTCTTTCAATCCTATTCATGTAGGACATTTGATCTTGGCAAACTACATTGTAGAATTTACGGAGATAGAAGAAGTATGGTTTCTTGTTAGCCCCCGTAACCCGCTGAAATCAGAAAAAGAACTCTTGGATGAAGATATACGATTTGAAATGGCAGAAATAGCCTTAGAGAAATATTCGAAGTTAAAAGCTAGCAATTTTGAATTCTCCTTGACCAGACCATCTTATACTATAAATACACTTAATACTTTACAAAAAACATATCCTGAGCATCAATTCACTCTGATTATTGGTGCAGATAACTGGAATCTATTCGGAAACTGGAAGGATAATGATAAGATTCTGGAGAACTGTAAACTAAAGATTTATCCACGCTTAGGTTCACATATTATGATCCCGGATAAGTTAAAGCATTGTGTCGAGGCATTAGACTCGCCTATTATTGATGTTTCTTCTACCTTTATAAGAGAGAGCCTCGCTAAGGGAAAAGATGTGCGGGCTTTTTTGCAGGATGATGTTTATGATTACATATTAGAGAATAAACTTTACATATTATAATAACAAACAGTTGATGGGCTTATTGTTAGATAAAAAAATACCCGGTGTACTACACCGGGTATTTTTATAAATCTGTCTTTTTTCAGAAAGAGAAATCCACTCCAGCTGTAAATACTTTATTCTTTCTTGTATATGATGTTGAAGGGCTACCTTCAATATCTGCCATCTTGTAATCTGAATAATCTGTGAAGAAATATCCTACATTTATTTGAACATTTTTAGATACATTTACTGCACCACCAAAGCCCAAAGAATATGAATTTACGGAAAAACTTAAATCAGATTGAAAACCATCAGCTAATCCATATCTTGTTATTTGTCCACCCATACTTACCAGGAACATAGGATTGATACGATATTCGACACCGGCTAAATATTCATTGGTTCCCCCAGTCAGATGTTTTTGTTTTTCTCCTGCCATATCTGCATCTTTATCAAAGAAATGATGATATCCGATATTTACTGTCAGAGGTTTAATAATATCATAAGATGCTCCTATTGCAAAATAAGCAGGTACATCATGTGCAGTATTTACACCGTCTTTAAATGAATCCAACCCTGCATCTTTATTAAATTGAGTCTTATTTTCAACATTCAGACTAGTCCTAAATTCATATTTCGCGCCAATATTTAAGCCGGCATAAGAGAAATGTACACCTAAGATAGGGGCGACACCCCAGCCTGATTGCTTTGAATTCAGTTCTTTATCGGCCGTAGAAGTAGCATAGGCCTTTAACATATTTTGCTGTTCCTCATTCAACATCGGATTACCTGACAACTGAGTAAAATACTCAGAAGCGTTTACCATATCTCCATTGCCTAATCCCGGCATTTGAGAATTCGGATTAATCTTAATATCTCTGATATAACCTTCATATTTATTATGAACAATATTTAATCTGAAACCCGCATAAACAGAAAACATATCATTAATCTTGTAAGTTCCACCGATCTGTCCCCCAAATATATAATTTGTTCCTGTCATATATGTATCATACGCATACTGATCGCAAGTCAACGGGAGACCTAGCGATCCGGCAAATTGCTGCATAGTAGGAGGAATTGCTGCAATTGGAGCTTCAAACATAGAAATACCATCATTGAATGTAGCCTTTCCACCGCCTCCAACAACAGCAAGGCTTCCGGATAGAGCCCAATCACCTTTTCTATACACAGCCTGCAATGAAGGAATAATCGGGGCAGAGGCAGTACCTTTAAACTGTTTGAAAGCACTTCCTCCGGAACCTGTATAAGGAGCAAATGTAGAATTTATAATTCTTTCCTGGAATGCACTTTGATTACTAAAAGAAAAGTGAAAACCTTCGCTAAGCTTTATAGTCCCAGCCGGGTTATAATATGCTGCATCAGTTGTAGTAGTGGCTTCCAAAGCCATTAGCCGGGCAAATCTTGCACTTTGATTGGTATTAGTCAATATACCTCCGGCGAAGGCAAACGAGGCATTGCATAAAGTTAGTATGGCTATTGCCAGCGATTTTTTCTTGTTCATTTTGCAAAAATTAATTAAAACAGGGCACAAAGGTATAAGGAATATATTAGTTTCAAAAGAAACCATGTTAAAATATTATTTTTATCTATCTGATTATCAAATATTTGTTGTTTATGCAACCATTAAGAATGCACCTATATACCGTTCATACCAAAGAGACGCATTTAATATTTTGCAACAATTATCTATTGAAATTATGTGAACCGGTAGTTAGAATTATATGTTCAATTCAATTATACTACGCGCAATCACAGATTGCTTGTGTTCCTTTTTTCCAAATCAAAAAAAGGAACCAAAAATGCTTTTGCGCCTCGCTTCAATGT
>JAITVV010000075.1 GCA_031285625.1 Prevotella sp. | reverse complement strand
CCACGTATTCTATGCTAATATCCTAATGTTTTATTTGATTTAACAATAAATTAACTGTTTATTATTCTCAGTTGTCCTCTCTTGTATGCGGGATGCATAAAACTTGTACGTGTATGGATCATACGGTACTTTTTTCCTAACCAGAGCCACAATTATTCGGATTAGCTTATTCTTGACATTGTTTAGAGCTACTTGCGGTTTCTTTCCCTTACTTATCAGCCGTTGATAGTATTCCTTAATTTCAGGATTAAATATCTTTGCGATATGGGCAGCCTGCCCCAATAAAGACTTGATAAGTTTGTTTGCAAAGTGGCTTGTACGAGCCGGTGTGTTAATGCTTGTACCGGATTGTTTACCAAAGGGAGCGACACCATAATAACAGGCAATTTTTCGAGGATTACCGTTAAATTTCTTAAAGTTATTGGTGTATATTATCATACAAGTTGCATTCTGCCGTGCTACGCCTTTGATTGAGGTTATAATGGCATAATTCTCCTTTAGTTCTTCGTCTGCATCTATTATCGCATCAATCATCTTGTCACATTCCTTGATGGATTTGTTTATCTCTGTGATAAGATGCTTGCTCTTACGATTTATAAACGATAGGGCTTTGCACTTTCCGGTGTTGGATTTGTCCATCTTTCGTACCTCCATGGCTACTCTCTGCTGAACCAGTTTATGACGATACAGGAAAACCTCTCGTAGTTGAAACAAGGAATCGCTTAATGGTTCAAAGGTTATAGCCTTGTCCTGATACCGCCAGGCATATTCAGCAATAGCAGCTGAGTCTGCCTTGTCGTTCTTGACACGTTGGATTCCACTACTGTGTTTAATGGCATAGGCGTTCTCAATCCAGGTGTCGCAGCCTCTGCCATAAAGCCATTTGCTTAGGCCGATACTGCATGAACCGGTGTCTTCTCCGCAGAACAGCCATTCTTCAGGGTTTGTATCCCATGCGTTGGTCTTAACCCACCCCATGAGCTTGCGATAGCCTTTGGTGTCATTAGGAAAACTTCCATATTCCCTGGAACCAATCTCCTTCATTCCGCATGCAAGGATAATCGTCACATCGAGCTTCTCCTTTGAAAAATCGATGCCAATGAATAACTTTTTCATAACTTTGTTGTGTTTGTTTTAAGACGGATAAACGCTGTTTTTGACTCTAAACTCTAAATAGGCTCGCGGCCTTAATATTCTATCGGAGTTTTGCAGCTTGGTGGAGAGAGGCCGTTACGTGGGGTAGCCTCAAGTGCTTGCTTCTTACAGGTTTCCTCTCTCCACCTATCTGTCTTTCCCTTTATACGACAAAGGTAATAAGACCGATATTCTATTGTGATAAGATACAGAGGTATTTATTCGCCTCGCTTGGCATTTTTAAGATAAATTTCCGATCTCTTATCTTGCTTCTGCAAACTTAGAGTCTTCTTTTTGTGGTTAAGTGAATAGCTATTGTGAAATAGTGAATAAACAATCAGTAAGTATTAACTACAAAATAAACAGCTTATGATTAAAACAGAATCAATCAAACTTATCGAAGAGCTATTTATGCCCTGTGCTTTTTGTGTTGTAAAGGAACGACATAAGAACATTGACGATATAGAAGCATTACCTCTTGTCTGGAAATTGCTTTGGTCTGCATGCGCTATCTATGATAAAGCCATAGAGAACGGCAAAACAGAACCACAAGCAACAAATGAAGCCTTTAATCTTTTCCTCACTAAATCCTGTAAATCATGAGAAAGCTATTTATAATATTTTTCTTCCCTTTGGTTATTTCTTCCTGTTCCGCTCAATCCGATTCTAAAAAAGCTATCATAGATTACCTACAAACTCAAAACAGTGTCAGAACGGATTTAAAAATAGAATTTCTAAGTTTTGATACTTCTGATATAACTGTTTCCGATAGCATCAGTATTTTACAAACTCAATATGAGTCAGAGAAGTAGATAGAATCAGCAGAAAAAAGTATTACCCATTGGAAAAATGCCATAGAAAAACAAAAGGGAAAGAAGAATCATGTTGTTGCAAAAGCACTTATTTCTGATTATTCCGAGAAATTAGCAAAAGCCGAGAATGATTTTAAAGTTGCTCAAGAATGGAAGCCCGATTATCTGTATCGTTATAATTCTCATAATCCATCCGATATTTTAGCTAAGAAAGCTGGAAGTCGTTTTTCATTTCTGAATCCTCGTTTGCAGACCCGTCAAGAAATAAATGCTATATTTATACTATCTGCCGATGGTAAGAAATGTAATAAAATGATAAAGCAATAAAACTATTTTATTATTAAACTACTTAATCATTTAACTATTAATTCCTCAATATGATAACAATAACTGCAACCGAACTTCGCAATAATTTGAAAAAATATATCAGTTTATCTAAAACTCAAGAGATTTTTGTAACATGGAAAAATCAAACAACTTTCAAATTAGTTTATCATGAATCTATGGATGCTTTGAAAACACACTCTTTCAAATAGAAGTAGTCTTGTTCAGATAATCAAGATACCAACCATTATTTGAATCGTAGCGTAATTTTGTCAAAGAAACATTGTCAATCAGAAGTTTATATGCCATTTGAGAGGATATACCGAGAATGCCTCTCAATAAGCATTTGAATGCCATTCCATGCCCGACAATCAGAAAATTACCTTCTGAATATTGACTGACTATATTATTCTCTATAAAAGACATCATCCGCTCTTCTACCTCTCTTTGAGATTCACCATTCGGGGCTTTGAAAATCCATTGATTAGAATTTATTTCGGCTAATCGTTCGGGAGTATAGATTTCAGAACGAAGTCTGCCCTCCCAATCTCCTTGAGAGAGTTCCTGTATTTCTTCTGAATAGGTAATAGAATTATTTGTTATATTGGTTTGAGATAAAATAATATCAAGTGTCTGCCGTGTGCGGTTAGCAATGGAACAGAATACTTTATCAAATTGAGTATCGGATTGATTCAATAATATGCCTATTTCTTTGGCTTGTATTTTTCCTTTGATTGATAATTCTAAATGATTGGAACGACCACCAATAAATTGATTATTGGCGTTATAGTCTGTTTCGGCATGGCGTAAGAAATAGAGTGAGTGCATTTATTTTCCGTCTTTTGTTGGACTTATTCCTATATCTTCAAAAAGCAAGTGCATTTGGCTTAAACCTCGACTGGGATTCTCAAAATCGAATTCGGTTAATCTTTTTGCATTAGAAATTGCATCAGCTAATTTTGAGGTAAGACGCAAATAAATATCTCTATTTTGTTTTGTATAATAAGTTTGCGACTTCTCATAATCCGAAAGATGTTTCTTTAATTGTTTAATTAATTCATCATGAGAGTTATAAAACTTAGATGTTGCTTCAAAATGTAATAATAACCAATATTCAAAACAAGGATTATTTACAATGACAACAACAATATTTTTATGGTTTTTCTCAATATTATCCCAGTACTCTTTTAGCTCTTGTAATGCGGTTTTTGTTCCTCTCTTTGCCTCACGGGTTTCTTTATTAATAACATCAAAATCAATAATCCAATAGACTTTATCATAGTCTTTTGATAGGTCAACGACTTTTGAATATTGCTCTGATATTTTTTTTCTTTGAGGAATTTCGGGTTTTAAATCAACACTGATAAGCCTTTCGTTCCGTTTCAGCATTTGTATATACCAAAATTCTGTCTCACCGTCTACAACAACTGCGTATTTAGGTTTTACTTGTATGGGGATTCTTCTATTCTGTCTCATTCTTCAATATCAATATAATAGTCTCCCAAATTAGGAATACCGCCAAGTTTACCTATCTTGTACGCATTGTAAATATTACTAGTATCTCTGATTACCGAAGTATCAAAGTCAGATAGAGAATAAAGTTCAGTAGCGCAATTTTCGGATTTATCAGTAATCCAAACAGCATCATTTCGGAAGATATCTTTATTATTCAATATTTCCCGATTATGTGTCGTCGCAATAATTTGGGAGTTTTTTGAATTTACCAAGAATGATAATAGAAAATGAGTAAATAAATCGGGATGTAAAGAAGATTCAAGTTCATCTATGAGAAAAACAAAAGATTCTCTAATTGCTTGACTCAATATCCCCGCAAACCCATAATATCGTTGAGTTCCCTGTGATTCAAATTCAAAAGGCAAATTATATTTTTCATTATTTAATGTATGCTCAAACTCTAAGTTATAAGTTTGAAATGATTTCATAGAATCAAGTAGAATCCTTTTATTACCCTCTTTTATATGTATATCGGATATGTTTAAATCCGCTTTTTGCAAGATTTGAATAACATCATCTTTTTTAATAGTCGAGTTATTGAGTTGAGTTATAACAAATGTATCCAGCTGTGTTTTAGGATGGATTAATGAGTTTAAATGATTAGCGAACCAATCCGTTGCATCCTTTAACTCTTTCAACTCAATATTGGTTTTAAGGAATCCTCCTAATACAGTATTATTCCATAAAGTATTTGATTCTAAAGTTTTCTCAAAAACCTTATCTGTTTTAATCTTGCTACCAAAGGCTATTTCAGAAAATTGAGTTTCTAAATTGGTTGTTCTTTTAAAAACATTGGCTTTATGTGAATTATAGAAATCAAGTGTCTCATTTACAATAGCTTTTTTATTCAACTCAATCTCATAATAATATCGTACTGAATTCTGTATGAACTCAATAGATAAAATCGTGTTTTGCTTAGGCGTTTCAGAATCAAATAAGAATGGATTAAAGTCAAAAATATCAGTTTTCTTCTCTTTAGGGTTTAGCACGATATTACTCAAAAAGTCGAGAGCTTTCAATATTGTAGTTTTCCCCGAAGCATTAGCTCCATATATTAATCCCAATTTCAATAATCTCAAGCCATTAATCGGAATTATATAATAATCCTCTAAATGCTCTGACCTGTCAGCCTCAAAAGATAAAGTCTGTTTATCTTTAATTGAACCAAAATTCTGTACACTAAAGTTGATAATCATTTTATGTCTAATATTTGTAATCCAATTGTAAATTTAAAGATAAAAATCGAAATTACACTATTTCATGTCTAATATTTGTAATCCATTTACATTTTTAAAGTGTAAATAAAGAATGATTTATCTTTTAAGCTATCTTGTTCTCCTCCTCTTTCTCGTATTATCCTGTTCATTTCCATAATCAAGATTTTCAAATATACCTACTAAGTTATGAATAGCTTCTTTTGACTTTTGGTTATCTTTATATAAAGATAATCTTTCCGAGAGAGAACCATATCTTTTTACTTGATGATTGTACAACAGAGATTCTTTCCGCTTGAATCCGAACATATTATCAAATATTTTCTCACTTTTCAAATAGAACTGTACTCGATTAAAGCGATTTCGGTTATTGATATTAGGATTGAGGGTAATACTTTGGCTTTTATCCCGTGCTGAAACGATAATATGAATATGCATACTATTAGCGGATAGTTCGCCATTTCTCATATACTCTAACTTAGCAAACCAAACTAAATCATCACTTGATAATCGTTTTCCATTCGGCAAATTGAAACTTTGTGCATATTGTTCCATAACAGCCCGTGTATAATCTTTCATATACTCCGTACTTTGTCTGATATGATATAGCTCTTGAGCCGTTGGAGCAATAACAAGGCTATGAAATTTTAGGGTGTCTTTTCTTAATCCTTTATGACTGTTGTCTATGGTTTGCAGTACTTCATTTGATGTTGCATTATTCCGATATTGGTCGAAGAATAATTCATTATCAATAAGTTGTAATGCTTTATTCTCTTTATTCAGATAATTAACCAAAGCAACACATGAGCCAGTATTATTATAAGCTGATTTCCCATGAACTTTAGGATTTATGATTTTAGTATACATCAGCTAAGTAATTTCTTTGTCAGCTTTTTATCTATAATTTTGGATAACTCGTCAATCGCAGACTTTAATTCTATTAGTTCTGATTTTGTCTTTGAATAGTCTTCAATTATAATTTTTGATATATACTCATAGGATTTTTCAAAAGCATTAGCTATTTTCTCACTTTGTAGCTTCAAATCCTGTTTAGTTGTAGTATCTCGCAACTCATGGGCTAAAGCAAGTAATTCTTCTGATATTTTACTCAAATGAGTTTTCTCTTGTTGTCGCATCCATTTACGAAAAGTCTGGTCTAATTCTTTTATTGCCTTATATGCTGTCTGATTCGATTCTTTTATTTCACCTCGTTTAAGTGCATCTTTTATCAATATCTCTGTTGCAAGTGATAGGTTTAAGTCAGAGTGCTTTTTTACGAGATTCTTAAATTCTGCATGTAATGTAGGCGAGATTCGTATTATTTTATGTTCCATAATTTTATAATCTTCTGTGAAACAGTCATTTTTCTTCCCTTTTGTTTTAAATGTTACTTTATCGGGTTTTATGTTATATTGTAATTAACTGATTAAGCTATGCTTAGTCTTCGGAATGTTACTTTGTGACGTTCCCCTCTTGCTAATCAACTCTACAAAATATATGAGAGAGAAACAAAAGAAAAAAGGTGATAAAACTGTCTTCTCTTCTGCTAACGGATAAATTTATTGTTGAATCTGTTGATTTGTTGACAGGGATTGATATTCAATGATTTACAGTCAACATTAATGTCAACAATGGATAATTGTTACTTCTGTTGAAGAGATGTCGACTTTTTGTTGACCATTATACTGCTGTATATCAATTCAATAAACTATAAGTTCAACAAGTCAACAAAATTTTCAATAAGAAAGAGTTTAGTTATTGTATAGAATCGCCCTTTCTGAACCGAAGATATTATTTCTCCATCATAACATATTATATACTTTGTGTATGATGAATTTTTCGAGATTAGCCCCCAATTTGTTTTGACGACAGATTGAATGTCTGAATATGATATACTTTTTCTGACTCTCCGATTTTCCATTGATATAACTATATCCTGTATCTGAAATTGTACTTTATCCAATTCTCTTCGTTCCAAAATATAAAATAGGATATCGGCAATTTCCCGTTCCACAAAACTTGTATTTGATTGTTTAAGGCGAAATAAAGCCTTTGTTTCTATTTGCTTAGGCGTGAACCACATTCTTGACTGTTTTTGTGTTGAGTATTCTCTATTTATCAAAAAATACAGGAACATAGGTATTTCAGATTTAAGAATATCCATCAGAGTATCTAATTTATTTTTAAGTGACTCACAAAAAGGTGGCACTTGTATTACCCAATATCGAATTTCTTCTTTATCAAGATAAATGAAACTGGTCTCATTATTGGAACACAATATAAACTTTCCGAAAAACTCAATTTCTTGGCGGTCTTTTCCTTTGGCTTCTGCTTTAAATTGTCGGGCAGTTGACAAGTTTTTGATTCGTTCTGAATCCTCCCGTTTATCCAATAAGACTTCATCAATTGCAATAATTAACTTGTTTGCCCAATCAGAATTGAATTGCGAACGGAAATCATCATTTGTATTGAGCGTCATATTTTTATCGAAAATCATTTTCAAGAAATTTAAAAATGTTGTTTTTCCTGTACCTCTCTCTGAACTGACTAAACACAAAATAGGCAATATCTGATGCGGATGCTCATATAGTATTTTTAAATAATCTAAGCCTATTTCGTATTGAGACTGAAATATATGTCTGATAAATTCTAATGTCAGACTACAATCGCCTGCTTTTGGTTTATATTTAAGCTCATAATACTGATTATAGAATGTCCCTATTTGTTGTTGATAATTTATATGTGACGGAATACAGCAAAACCCATCAAAACAGGGTATTTTAGATAAATAGTCTTTGCCGTGGTCTGATATAATAGTATCCTTATTCCATGGAATAAGAATCTCTACTGTATCTTTTGACATCAGAGGTTTTTCTACTTTTTTTAAGTAAGATGTGGCAACTCTTATATATGGATTCTCAATCATATACAGATTATTTTGTATCTTCGCTTTCTCTGAAAAAAGCGAAAATAATTATTAAACAATGAGTAATTAATTAAAGCATAAGGTCGGCTAACCCTATGCTTTTTGTTTTTTGGATAAGAATTGTTGGTCTAATCTTTTCACCCTTTCGTCAATTGTTTCTTGTCGATTCTCAAGCATCCATGCTTCAAGTTCGGAACGTTTAAATACAACTTTGTTGCTTCGCTTATGAAAAGGAATAGCATTGGTTGATGTTTTCCTATATAGGGTAGATTTTTTATAGCCTGTAAGAATAACGGCTTCTTCAATTCCTATAATATCCGATATATAGGTTTGTCGGGGAGATTCCTGTTTCTGTCCTTGTTGTAATTCAAGGAATTCTTCAACTGTAAGCAAAGCTAAAGGCTTGTTTCTTAATTCTTCAAATCTTGTATTCATAATTGCATATTTTTGAATTCTTTTCGCAAACATACAACCAGATGCAAGTAAAAATACACGGTGATAATGAAACCTTTTTAATATAAATTTATGTACAAAGTTTCAATTCATTTTTTTGAAAATCTTTTCTTAATTATATAGCTATCAACTGTAATGATCTTTTCCTCAATAATAGCTTGTTCTTTTTCCATATTTTTAAGTTCTTTGAAATGGTTGAATCGTCTTCTCACAGATTTAGCAATATTATTCTTGGAAAAGCTATACAATTTGAAAAAAGACAACACTTCAAAAATAACTTTACATTGCCAATCTTGTAATGTTATTTCTTGTATGGATTGAACATCGGAACTAAGAAATTCATCTATCATCAAGAATAATGCAATTTCTTGAATCTGTAAATGACAAATTCTTGATGCTTTTTGTGGGTCAATCAAAGTATATATCACATTATATGTGTCTGCAAATCTATTAGACATTTTTGGTTCTCTTTCTAAATCGTCAATATCCAACTCTAAGACTTGGAGCATGGACTTAACAAATTCTAAATCGGAAGACAAATATTCTATGTCTTCTCTAAATTTTATAACAAAATCATCTTGCTTTGGATATTTCTCTTTTAAGTACTGAATATCTGGGATTGAAGAGTATTTTTCTTTGGAATACAATTTTTTAACGTAACTCTCACTAAATCCAATCATAAAAAATCGGATTATCTCATTTTCCAATATTAACTTTATCCCATCGTATAAAGTTTCGTTAATCATAGTATTATATGGAAATAGCTTTTCTTCTCGGCTGGAATTGAAAGGGGTGAATTTAATATTTGTCTTGGGATTTTCGTCTAAATATCTCAACAAGCTATAATACTCTTTGCATTTATGGTAAATACCATCCTTTGACAAGGAAATACAATTTTTAAACACTCCCGAAATAATATTATATCCGTATCGAAATAGAATATCTATATCATCATCTTTTAAGCCCTTATATTTCTTCATTATTTCAATAAAATGAGCATCTTCAAATGGAGCATTCTCAATCTCGATATTCCATTTTAGTAAATAAGCCTTTTCTTCTGCTGTCATATTCAACCAAAATCAATTAAATCTAAAGCTGAAAATTAGGTAAAATAGAGGTGTAGATTGTAGGGTGTTTGTATTATTTAACATTCTGAAACGTCACGGATTCGTCACGCCCATAAAAATAAAGAGACACTTACATCTCTGTAAGTGTCTCTTTTTCAATCGTCGGGATACCAGGATTCGAACCTGGGACCCCCTGCTCCCAAAGCAGGTGCGCTAACCGGACTGCGCTACATCCCGTTTTTGCTTATAGCGGTGCAAAGGTATGACATTTTTTTATATTTCAAAACAAATATATAATTTTTTAGAAATAATTCATTCAACAAAGTTATAAAAGCCAATACCCAGAAGCCCTTAAATTGTTGTTAATAAATTTCTTCTGTTAAATAAGTATAGTTATGTTTTTAAAACTATTTTTTATTTATTTTTGCATCTTAATTCATAAATAATACAACAATGCTAAAAAAAACACTCTTTCTTTTAATCTTACTAGTGTCTTCTTTTTCAGTGTATGCACAGAATCTGCAGTTACATTTCGACCCTCGTCATGGCCTGCATGGAGACAAAGTTTCGGAGAAGAATTATTTCACGGCAACATTCGAAATGTTCAAACCGGATAAATGGGGTTCTACGTTCATGTTTGTTGATTTAGACTTTAACCAGAGCCGGGGAAATATCGGAACTATGTATCTAGAGATTGCCCGTGACCTGAAATTAGGAAAGAGTCCCATTATGGCTCACGTTGAGTTTAATGGTGGCGTCGGTAAAGCCGAAAATTTCGGATTTTCTATTGCAAATGCTTATATGGCCGGAGCATCTTATGCTACAAATATAAAAGGACTAACGCTGAGCACATATTTAGTTTATAAATATAATGCATTCCAAAGAGTAAGTAATGATGTGCAATGGACATTTACCTGGGGCGTTGATTTGTTTAATAATAAGGTTCGCGTAAATGGCTTCTTTGACTTATGGACGCAGGATAAAAATACTGTTCATGGAGTAGACCGTGACGGAAAAAAAATAATCCTCCTTACAGAACCTCAATTCTGGTATAATGTTTCTTCAAATCTGGCATTAGGAACGGAGATTGAAATAAGTAACAACTTTATTACAGGAACAAATAAGGTTTATATGAATCCAACTATTGCAGCCAAGTGGAACTTCTAAGACATAAGAATAATGAAAAATCTATTAGAGAAAACATTCAAACTCGCAGAAAATAATACGACCATACGCAAGGAGTTCATTGCCGGCCTTATTACTTTCCTCACCATGTCATACATCCTGATAGTCAATCCAAGCATATTGTCGACCACAGGAATGGATAAAGATGCTCTATTCACATCTACAGCCCTCGCCACTATTTTTGCTACCCTGATGATGGCGTTATACGCAAAAATACCTATAGCTCAGGCACCGGGCATGGGATTAAACGCATTCTTTGCATTTACAATATGTGGCGTAATGGGATACTCGTGGCAATTTGCCCTGACAGCCGTATTCATCGAGGGAATCATATTTATTCTGCTCACATTCTTCAATGTACGTGAACTGATAGTAAAAAGTATACCAAAAGTACTGAAAGACGCGATACCGGTCGGAATAGGCCTATTCATTACACTGATAGGATTAAAAAATGCAGGTATAGTGGTCTCAAGTCCGGCTACCCTGGTTGCACTGGGCGACTTTTCACAACATAGTATATGGATTGCATTCCTGGGACTTCTGATTACTGCTGTTTTGTTTGTCAGAAACGTTAACGGCTCCATACTGATTGGTATAGTTGTAGCCACTGTTTTTGGCATTATATTGGGAGATGTCAAATTCCCTGATGGTAGTATAATCACTACACCGCCATCTATTGCTCCCATATTTGCGCAATTCGAATGGGATCATATCCTGTCATTCAATATGGTCGTGGCAGTATTCACTCTTCTATTTGTAAACCTGTTCGATACGGTAGGTACACTCATTGGCGTTGTATCTAAAGCCGGACTTGCAGACGAAGATGGAAATTTTCCTCAAATGAAGAGAGCCTTGTTCTCCGATGCCCTGGGGACCACCGTAGGCTCTATTCTGGGAACAAGTACCATCACCGCATATGTAGAAAGTGCATCGGGTGTAGCATCCGGCGGACGTACAGGCCTGACTTCCGTAAGCACCGCTTTCTTCTTTATTCTGGCATTATTTTTTGCACCACTGTTCCTGATGGTTCCGGCAGCTGCTACATCACCTGCACTGATTATCGTCGGGCTATTTATGATATCATCAGTTGCAAAAATCAATTTCAATGATATGAGTGAGGGGCTACCCGCATTCCTTACTATCGTATTTATGCCTTTCACATACAGCATCGCCGAAGGTATAGTATTTGGTATGCTGAGCTTTGCGTTTATTAAGGTGTGTGCCGGGAAATTCAAAGATGTATCTGTCACAGTGTATGTTATAGCTGTTCTGTTCTTATTGAAAATTGTATTGGATGCAATGCATGTAATCGGTTAGCCGGCATTTGTTAAATCAACTTATTTTACGAATAAATACTAGCAATTTCATATAAACCCGATACAAGTTGTATCGGGTTTATTATGTTTTATAACCATATTAATTTACACTAAAATACTTTGTTTTCCGATTATTTTTTCCTAATATTGAAATCGATTGACTATACCAGATAGTCAATCGATTTTTTACACAATACGAAGTAACTATTTAAAAATTACTAACATTCTCCTTCGGATTATTTTGAGATAGATTCTTTAATTCTTACCCACAAGCTTTAGCAGGCTAAACCATGAAAAAGAGGGAAAAAGATGCTCAAAAAACCAGAAAAAGGATGTCTAAGAAAAGAAAAAGTTACTGATATCATAAAAAACACGTTAATAATATTATCTAACCTTTTAAAAATCTTGACAGTATGAGTGAAAAGTCAGTTTATGTCTTTGGCGGTACAGTTACCGAGGGAAACGCGAAAATGAAGGAATTATTAGGAGGAAAAGGAGCTAACTTAGCTGAAATGAGCCTAATGGGCATACCGGTGCCCCCTGGATTTACGATTACTACAGAAGTTTGTAACTTGTTTTACACAGAAGGAAAAGAAAATGTTATTAAACTTCTGGCAAACGAAGTAAAAGATGCAATACAACATATAGAACGCGTAGTGGGCGGCCCAAAATTCGGAGACGAAGAAAATCCACTTTTAGTTTCAGTTCGTTCGGGAGCAAGAGCTTCCATGCCAGGTATGATGGATACTATCCTTAACCTGGGATTGAACGAAAAAGCTGTAGAAGCCATTGCACGCAAGAGCGGGACTCCCCGGTTTGCATGGGATTCATACCGCCGTTTTATCCAGATGTACGGAGACGTTGTAATGGGATTGAAGCCTGTTGAAAAAGACGATGAAGATCTATTTGAAGAAATCATAGATGAACTGAAAGAAAAAAAAGGGATAAAACAAGACGCTGAATTTACAACAGAAGATCTGCAGGAACTTGTTGTACGTTTCAAGAAAATAATAAAAGAAAAAACAGGGCAGGATTTCCCAACCGACCCCTGGACTCAGCTTTGGAACGCCATTATGGCTGTATTTGAAAGCTGGATGAATGATCGTGCTATCTTCTACCGCAAACTGAATAATATTCCTGCCGAATGGGGAACAGCCGTAAATGTACAGGCAATGGTATTTGGTAATATGAATGATAATTCCGGTTCGGGAGTTGCCTTTACGCGTAATGCAGCAACAGGAGAGCCTGTATTCAATGGCGAATTCCTTATCAATGCGCAGGGAGAAGATGTAGTTGCCGGAACACGTACGCCACAACAAATCACACTGCAAGGCTCATATGACTGGGCAAGGCAACAGGGTGTTACCGAAGAAGAAAGAAAACAAAGAGGTATGTCTCTGGAAGAAGTGATGCCTGAAACATTCAAGAGCCTGAATGAAATACAGAAGAAACTCGAGCTTCACTACAAAGATATGCAAGACCTCGAGTTCACTATACAGGACAGCAAACTATGGTTGCTACAGACACGTAGCGGAAAACGCACAGGTGCTGCAGCCGTAAAGATTGCAATGGATATGTTAAAAGAAGGATTAATATCCGAAGAAGAAGCTTTGCTACGTGTGGAACCTGAAAAGATAGATGAGCTGTTGCACCCTATATTCGAACCGAAAGCGCTGAAAGAAGCTACCGTTATAGCTAAAGGGCTTCCTGCATCTCCGGGAGCTGCATCCGGACAAATCGTATTCTTCGCCGATGATGCTGAATGGCAGACAAGCCACCATAAAAATAAGAAAGTTATCCTTGTCAGAATTGAAACTTCTGCCGAAGACCTCAAAGGTATGGCAGTAGCCGAAGGTATTCTTACTGCGCGTGGAGGTATGACATCGCATGCTGCCGTAGTTGCCCGTGGTATGGGTAAGTGCTGCGTATCGGGTGTATCAGACTTGCGCATCAACTATAAGAGACGTTCACTAATGGTAGGCGATCGTGAATACCGCGAAGGAGACTGGATTTCTATAAATGGTACTACCGGGGAAGTATATGACGGAAAAGTAGGTACTAAAGATGCAGAACTTAGTGCTGACTTTGCCGAAATGATGAAGCTAACAGATAAATATACCCGCCTGAAAGTAAGAGCGAATGCTGATACTCCGCATGATGCTGATGTTGCCCGCAACTTTGGGGCTATCGGAATAGGACTCTGCCGTACAGAACACATGTTCTTTGAAGGGGATAAAATTATCGCTATGCGCGAAATGATTCTGGCTGATACAACAGAGGAACGCAAAGAAGCATTGAAAAAACTTCTTCCTTTGCAGCAAAAAGACTTTGAAGGTATATTTATTGCCATGAAAGGCCTGCCTGTTACTGTTCGTCTGTTAGACCCGCCTTTGCACGAATTCCTGCCTCATGATATTAAGGGTATAGAAGAAATGGTGGATGCTATGCAAATTTCAGAAAGTAAGGTTAAACAAAAGATATCTGCTCTGCATGAAGTGAATCCGATGTTGGGGCACCGTGGTTGCCGCCTTGCAAACACTTATCCTGAGATTACCGAAATGCAGACACGCGCGATCTTACAGGCTGCCCTGGCTCTGAAGAAGAAAGGTATCGAAACTCATCCTGAAATCATGGTTCCATTGACTACATCATTGACAGAAATGAAATATCAGGAAAATATCATCCGTGCTACAGCAGAAAAAGTATTTGCAGAAACAGGTGATAGCATACATTACGAAGTGGGTACTATGGTAGAAACACCACGCGCAACTATTACCGCTGACAAGCTGGCCGAATCTGCGGAGTTCTTCTCTTTAGGAACAAATGACTTAACGCAAATGACATTCGGGTTCTCGCGTGACGATGTTGGTAAATTCCTTCCTATCTATCTGGAAAAAGGCATCCTGAAAGTAGACCCATTCCAGTCGATAGACCGTGAAGGTGTTGGCGAACTGATTAAATCGGCAGTAACGAAAGGCCGTCAGACTCGTCCGAATATGAAAGTCGGTATTTGCGGTGAGCATGGAGGTGAACCTTCTTCTATTGAATTCTGCCACTGTGTTGGTCTCAACTATGTGAGTTGTTCTCCATACCGTGTGCCAATCGCACGTCTGGCTGCTGCTCAATCAGCAATCAGATTTAAAGACTAATTTTTGTATTAGATAATGAAAATAGCTGCAATAATAATTGCAGCTATTTTTTATGATAATATGATAAAAAAACTTCTTTTCTGCCAATCTATTATCTGGAGAAATTACAAGGATTAAAACTTAAAACTCCTCAAATTGCTCTTCGTATAACGAATAGTATTTTCCTTTGAGGGCAAGAAGTTCTTTGTGAGTGCCTTGTTCTATAATCTGGCCATGGTCGAGTACCAGAATCCTATCAGCATTACGAACAGTAGATAACCTGTGTGCTATAATAAGGCTTGTACGTCCTTCCATCAACTTATCCAACCCTCTTTGAATCAATAGCTCACTACGGGTATCGATATTGCTGGTAGCTTCATCCAAAAGCAAAATAGAAGGATCGGCTACTGCCGCCCGGGCTATGTTTAATAATTGGCGTTGTCCCTGGCTGAGATTTGCCCCGTCATTCTCCAGTTGAGTATGATATCCTTTTGGCAGACGTTTTATGAAGGAATGCGCAGCGGTTAGTTTAGCAGCTTCTATTACCTCTTCGTCAGTAGCATCAAGTCTTCCGAATCGGATATTTTCACATACGGTTCCGGTAAACAGATGAGTATCTTGTAATACGATAGCCATTGATTGTCGCAGGTTATCACGTTTTATATTTTGTATAGATACTCCATCTATGTTTATTTCACCCGATTTGATATCAAAAAAACGCGGAAGCATGTTTAGTATTGTCGTTTTTCCGGCACCTGTTTCTCCTACCAGTGCAATCTTAGTACCAGGTGTCGCATGTAGCGAAACCCCTTTAAGAATAAGTTTCTCGGGTTTATATCCGAAATAAACATCTTTCATTTCCAGATCGCCTTTCACATCTTTTACGGCTATAGCCTCTGGTCCATCTTCCTGTTCCGGAGCTTCGTCAATAACTTGGAAAATACGTTCCGCACCTGCTATAGCTGCCTGGATACTATTATAGAGACTGGCCAGTTCGTTGATTGGTCGTCCGAATTGTTGTGAATATTGAAGAAAGGCTGCCAATCCCCCAACATCAAATCCACGGAAAATAGCTAATAGACCTCCTACAATAGTAATAATGACATAATTCAGTGTATTCAGATTTTGCATGACAGGCATCATCATACCCGAATAGAACTGTGCTTTCTCGGATTTATCTTTCAGGCTCTGATTTAGTATATCAAAGTCTGATTCGACTTTCTTTTCATGACCGAATACTTTGATAACCTTTTGCCCGCTGATCATTTCTTCAATATATCCGTTTGTTTCTCCCAGTGTATTCTGTTGCTCTTTGAAGTATTTCTTGCTTCGTTTTACAATTGTCTTTGCACTAAGGAACATAAGAGGTATGGTAATAAGCGTCACCAACGTAAGTATAGGACTTATATATATCATAAGAACGAAAATACCTATCAGCATAAGCGCACTTGACAACATATCAGATAGGCTGTCTGTAAGGGTGTTACTTACCTGATCTATATCATTTGTATAACGGCTCATCAGGTCTCCATGCTGATGCGTGTCAAAATATTTGATAGGGAGTTTTTCCATCTTCCGGAACAGATCAGTACGCATACGGGTTACAGCGCGTTGCCCGATTTTATTCAGCAGCCTGTATTGAATATATACAGCGGCTACCCCTATCAGATATATACCGGCCAAAACAAGCAGAATATTTACAAGTCCGTTGAAGTTACCGGGTATAATATAATCATTGATGATCGGACGTATCATATATGAGCCCAGTAAGTTGGCCACAATACTGATAATAATGAGAAAACCAATGATCAATAATAGTTTTTTATCTTTCGATAGATATGACATCAGTCTCATGAAGGTTTTTTTGCCTTCCACCGCTTTTCCGCTATGTTTATATTGATCTCCGTGTGCCATATCTTAAAAAGCTATTTGCTGTGAGTTATAAATTTCCTGATAAACTTTCGACTTTTCTATCAGTTCATCCGGTTTTCCAATTGCATCGATCTCTGCTGGGTCGCGGGGGCATCAATGTTTCCGGGGGACAAAAACAACGTATCTGTATTGCACGGGCATTACTACGCAAGCCTAAAATATTAATTCTTGACGACAGTACCAGTGCGGTAGATTCGGATACGGAGCAAAAGATTCGGCACAATCTGAGTCAGCTTTTACATGATACTACGGTCTTTATTATTACCCAGCGTATCAATACTATGCAATCGGCAGACAGGGTCATAGTTCTTGAAGACGGAGTGTATTATATCCATCCGTAAATGACATAATGAAATCATGGGCCTGTGCAGCCTTTGTAGCTTCCTCAACTTCCTCGATGGTAGCGTCCGGCTTACCCCACCGCAGATTTTCAATAATTGTACCTGTAAATAATTCGTTCTTTTGCAAAACCATTCTTATTTCGGCATGAAGTTCATCCAGATTATAATCCTTTACATTTACACCATCAATAAGAACTTCACCCGCTGTAGTATCATAAAGACGGGGTATCAACTGAAGCATAGATGTTTTTGCTGCGCCTGTAGCACCTACTACTGCTATTGTCTCACCCTGATGTATATGAAAGTTAATGTCTTTCAGCACATCATTTTCGCCGCCACTATAGCGGAAGAAAACTTTGCGGAAAATGACTTCACCTTTGTTTATTTTATGCGTGTTAGCGATACCTTCGGTTGTATTCTCTAAGGACGGTTCTGTATTCAAGACTTCCAGGATGCGTTCTGATGAAGCTGAAGCTCTGGCCACATTCATAATAACCATTGACAACAACATCAGCGCCATGAGTATTTGCATCAGGTAATTGACAAAAGAGATAAGTTCACCTACCTTTAACTCGCCTGTCATTACTTTTCCTCCACCTACCCAAAGAATGACGATAACCGAAACATTCATAATGAGCTGCATAACCGGGAATATAGAAACTACCACATTGGATGCATTAATAACCATATCCCGTAATTCTTCACTACTCTTTTCAAACTTCTTTGTTTCAAAATCTTCCCTTACAAAAGATTTTACGACACGTATGTTAATAAGATTTTCTCTTACAACAGCATTCAACTGATCCAGTTTTTGTTGTACTTTCATAAAGAGAGGAAACCCTTTTCGTAAAATGAGAAAAACACTGATACCTAATACTGGTATGGCCCCAATCATAATCAGAGCGAGATCGGTATTAATCTTAATGACAAAAAAGACAGCCATTACCAGCATCAATGGAGACCGCAACATCAACCGCATACCCATAAGTATTACCTGCTGCATACGTGTAATATCATTTGTTAATCTGGTAATAAGTGAAGCTGAATTAAACTTATCAATCTCGGTAAATGACAACTGTTGTATTTTCTCAAACAAAGTGCTTCTAAGATCAGTCCCAAATCCGATTGCCGCTCGCGAAGATACATACACATTAATAATACTGATTATTAATCCCAGAATAGATACCCCCACCATATAGGCGCCAATTTCGGTGATTACGGATAAGTCCTGATGCATTACACCATCATCAACGATCTTTGCCATAAACCAGGGCTGTATTGTTTCGCACAACACAGTGATAAGGACAAGGAAAGGGCTTATAAGCAAGCTTATCTTGTATCTTTTTAGTATATGCCAATATTTTTTCATGTATATATAATCTGTAAAGCTCTGATTTTGTTCAATGACTGATTGTAAATATTTAGTAAACAGGTCTGAGACCTTAATTGCCGACAAAGATAATCGGAATAAATGAGAAGTCGGTTTCTTGTAATTATAAATTGTTAAACAGCGAAGGATATGTTTTTTGTTGTAAAAACTTAACCTATTCTCAGTTATTTAGTAATTAGATTGTAATCTTCTTCATATATTTTTGGTACAAAAAATAAATATGAATGTAAGACGTTTAGGAGCAATCGATATTGGATCAAATTCTGTACGCCTGTTAATTACAGATGTGCTTGATTATAACGGACGTGCGGTTTTCAAAAAAGACTCATTAGTTCGCATTCCTTTAAAATTAGGGGAAGATACTTTTTCTACAGGTTATATCAGTGAACAAAAAAAAGAAAAGCTTGCCATTTTAATGCAATCTTTTCGTGGCCTCATTCAGGTAAATGATGTTGAACTATGGCGTGTATGTGCCACATCGGCTATAAGGGAGGCTCTCAATTCAGAGGATGTATTGAAGTATGTTACAGCAAAATCGGGAATAGATATAGACGTGATCGATTGTAAAGAAGAAGCACGTTTTATCTTAGCTAATAATATAGATGAGCTACTGGAAGAAAACCGTGCTTATATCTATACAGATGTAGGGGGAGGCAATACTGAACTGATCATATTCCATAAAAATAAAGAAATAGCTACTGAAGCATTTAAACTGGGAACTTTGCGTACCTTGTCTCCTGACGAAGAAAAGGGTGAATGGGAAAGAATGAAAAACTGGATTACGGAGTACAGTAAAGATTTTGTTAAAGTGTCACTTATAGGTTCAGGAGGAAATATAAACAAACTGGATTCGCTGCTTCGCCGATGTGGGCGCATTAGAAGAGAAGAATTGGTAAGTTTCTCCGCTAAATTGAAAAAGATGAGCTATGAAGAGAGGCTTGTTAATCTGAAAATAAATCGAAACAGGGCAGAGGTAATTTTACCTGCCATAGAAATCTATCTAAGGGTGATGAAACTGGCACGCGCTTTAGTAATCGAGACCCCTATTATTGGTGTAGCCGATGGAATTATAAAAGACCTTTACCTTACCCACTTCTATCAGGAGGCTGCTCCCGAACTTTCGATAAGTAAATAAAGAATTATCTATTATAAGGAAATGAATTAGCCCAAAGTGACAAATGTAAACGGTGAAAAAGCTGTTACTTTTGTCACCTTTTATTCATTATGTAATTACAGAGTCACAAACAGCAAACAAAATACCCTGAAATAATTATTATCTTTGCAATCCTAATGCACATTATAATAAAATGTTGGATAACAACTTTAACGATATAATAAAAGAAAAATTTTCAGGAGAAGTCTTTGAAACTGTTTCACGCGTAGCAGACGAGATGCATCTAGAATGTTATGCTATTGGTGGATATGTACGTGATATATTCTTGTATCGCCCATCTAAAGATATTGATATTGTCACTGTCGGAAAAGGAATAGAACTTGCTGAAGCAGTAAAGAAAGCGCTGGGAAAAAAGACTAAGCTCTCGGTTTTTAAAAATTTCGGTACCGCACAAATAAAATATAAAGATACTGAAATAGAGTTTGTAGGTGCTCGTAAAGAATCTTATGAGCGGAATTCCCGCAAACCGATTGTGGAAGATGGCACACTTGAGGACGACCAGAACCGCCGGGACTTTACAATCAATGCATTGGCTATATGCCTCAACAAAGATAGATTTGGGGAGTTACTCGACCCTTTTGGAGGGCTTAAGGATATGGAGAATCTGATCATCCGGACCCCTCTGGATCCTGATATTACATTTAGTGACGACCCTTTGCGGATGTTAAGGGCAATACGCTTTTCATCACAATTGGGTTTTGATATCGAACCTGAAACTTTTGATGCAATTACACGAAATAAAGAGCGTATCGAGATTATTTCAAAAGAACGCATCATAGATGAGCTAAATAAAATTATATTATCTCCAAAACCATCTATAGGATTTATTCAGCTGGATCAGACAGGCTTACTTCAGATTATATTTCCTGAATTAGTAGCCTTGAAAGGCGCTGAAACAAAAGAGGGCGTAGGACATAAGGATAATTTCTATCATACGCTCATTGTTCTGGACAATATATCTAAGAAAACAAATGACCTATGGCTGCGTTGGGCTGCTATCTTACATGATATTGCAAAACCTGCAACCAAACGATGGGATAATAAATTAGGATGGACTTTTCATAATCATAATTTCATTGGAGAAAAGATGATTCCGGGTATTTTTCGCAGGCTGAAACTTCCGCTAAATGAAAAGATGAAGTATGTGCAAAAAATGGTAACATTACACATGCGGCCACAAGTACTGGTAGATGAAGAGATCTCCGATTCAGCTGTCCGCCGTTTATTATTCGAAGCCGGGGATGATATCGACGATCTGATGACTTTGTGTCAGGCAGATATCACATCGAAGAATCCGGAAAAAGTACACCGCTACCTGCGAAACTTTGAAATTGTACATCAGAAACTCAAAGATATAGAAGAGAAAGACCATGTCCGTAACTTCCAGCCTCCGATCAAAGGAGAAGAAATAATGGAGATTTTTGGCCTTCCTCCGGGAAAAGAAGTAGGCAGACTAAAATCTTCGATAAAAGATGCTATTATGGACGGAGTGATACCAAACGAATATGATGCTGCCTATAAATATCTGGTGGAAAAGGCGAGGAAAATAGGATTGGAACCGAAAAAAAATAATTTATGACAATCAAATCGATTATAGTAGCAGTAGACGAAAATAATGCAATAGGTAAAGATAACAATCTGCTTTGCCATTTGCCCAATGACTTGAAACACTTTAAGGCAGTTACACAAGGGCATCCGGTTATCATGGGGCGTAAAACATTCGAATCTTTACCTAAAGGGGCGTTACCTAATAGGCGGAATATCGTTATCACCCGAAATAGAGAATTGCAGTTTGATCGTTGTGAGATGGTATCTTCTATACAGGAGGCAATTGACTTATGTAAGGATGAACAGGAGATATTTTTTATAGGAGGGGGTACTATCTATAATGAAGCTATTATTTTTGCTGATAAATTATACCTCACCCGCATCCATCATCAGTTTGAGGCTGATACATTTTTTCCTGCCATCGATGCATCTTTGTGGAAAAAAATATCTAAAGAAGATTTTCAGCCTGATGAGAAGCATAAATATGCATATAGTTTTATAACTTTCGAAAAAATAAAACGTTAATATCCTTGCTTATATTAAATAAACATCCTATTTTTGCAACCCGAAACTCAGGAAAGAAATAATAACAGAATAATATATACAGCGATGAAAAGAACTTTTCAACCATCAAACAGAAAGAGAAAAAACAAACATGGTTTTCGCTCAAGAATGGCTACAGCAAACGGACGCAGAGTACTTGCTTCCCGTAGAGCTAAGGGTAGAGCTAAACTAACTGTCTCTGACGAATACAGCAAATAAGAGTCTATAAAAGATATTTTGCTAAAGCATACAGGTAAGAATTATTATTAATTCTTACTTTTGTTTTTTTATAGCAAATTGTATTGTATGAATTGGTTTGATCTGGTTGTAGTTATATTGGTTTTAATCACGCTTGTAAAAGGCTTTTTCTCAGGACTGGTTATGCAAATAGCATCTCTGGCTGGTTTGATGTTAGGAGCTATCTTTGCCGGACAGCTATCTGCAATATTAGCCCCAAAATTGATCTCACTTACGAATGCCTCTCCCCATATTATCGGGCCTTTATCTTATATTATAGCATTTGTTATTATAATTGTCGCATTACTTTTTGCCGGAAAGCTACTGGAGTCTTTTGTCGATGCCATAAAGATGAATACCTTGAACAGGTTCGCAGGAGCATTGTTCTGTTGTGCTAAATGGCTCATTGTTTTCAGTATATTGATCAATCTGGTTGTCGAATTCGATCAGGATAAACAAATAATAAAAGAGGATATCCGGAAAGAGGCCCTAACCTACCCTATTATAACTGATATTGCACAAACTGTAATTCCTTACCTCAAATTTGACTGGATAAAAGACATCAAAGAGGAAGCAGTTGAACATCTTAATGATAAAGTGATGGTTTAAAATATAGAATTAAATGAAAGAGAATCACAAAGTCCCATTTAGTGCCCTGGGAGTTGTACTAGCCATTGGAATCGTATTTGGTGATATAGGTACATCTCCTCTGTATGTGATGAGGGCAATATTAAATGCCTTGCCCGCCGGACAATTAAGCCGACCAGAATATATATTAGGAGCGGTCTCGTGTGTTATATGGACATTAACCATACAAACCACATTAAAATATGTGATTATTACCCTTCGGGCCGATAATAAAGGTGAAGGTGGAATTCTATCTTTATATGCACTTATCCGTCAAAAATACCGTTGGGCATATATCCTTGCAGGTATAGGTGCTGCTACATTACTTGCCGATGGCATTATCACTCCTGCAATGACTGTGATGTCTGCAGTGGAGGGATTAAATACAATAGCGCCGCATATCCCGGTGATACCGGTTACTATAGCCATTGTACTTATCTTATTTCTGGTACAGCCCTTTGGTACGGGCTCTTTAGGGAAATACTTCGGGCCGCTGATGATTATCTGGTTTACTATGATGGCTGTAATGGGTATCAGTCAGGTTATTACAGATTTCAGTGTATTCAGGGCATTCAACCCAATGTATGCTATTAACTTCCTTATAGAGGTTCCACAGACAATGTTTATGCTCGGTGCCATATTCCTCTGTACCACAGGTGCAGAAGCATTATATTCCGATCTTGGACATTGCGGATTGAAGAACATACGCGTGTCATGGATATATGTAAAGTCAGCACTCATCATTAATTATTTAGGTCAGGCTGCATGGATTATCAACAGCCATCATGTGACTCATGATACTAACCCATTCTTTGCCATGATGCCCGAATGGTTTAGCCTTGTAGGTGTTATAATGGCTACGTTGGCGGCTATTATTGCCAGTCAGGCGCTGATCAGTGGCTCGTTTACTGTTATTAGCGAGGCTATCTCCCTGAACATCTGGCCAAATGTAAAGATACAATACCCAACCAATATAAAGGGGCAATTATATATTCCGTCCATCAACCACATGATGATGGTACTTTGTATTATTATTATTCTTACCATGCAATCTTCCATGAAACTGGAAGCTGCCTATGGATTGGCTATAACATTGAGTATGCTCATGACCAGTGTGCTGCTCTTCCTGTATTTTATGAAGAACAACAGGCCATTATGGTTTAGCATTCCTCTTACATTGTTTTTTGTTGTTATTGAATTTAGCTTCTTCATAGCCAATATGCAGAAATTTGCACACGGTGGCTTTGTTCCTATTCTCATAGCGGGAGTGCTTGTCTTGTTTATGTATTCCTGGTATAATGGAAGAAGGATTAAACGGCATTATACTGTTTATGATCAGGTAGACGAACAATATATCAACCAGATAGTCAAGATCAGTGAAGATACCAGTATCCCGAAAGCTGCCACGCATCTTGTGTATATTGTAAAAGCTAATAACAAGAATTTTCTGGAAAGCAAGATAGCTTATTCTCTTTTTAAACGGACTCCTAAACGTGCCGACACCTATTGGTTTGTACGTATAAAAAGGACAGATGAACCTTATGAGTTTAGTTATGAGACAACTGTATATGCGACTAAAAAGATATTCCGTATCAACATACGCGCCGGATTTAAGCTGGGTATCCATACAGATAAATATGTGAACCTGATAGCGAACGAACTGGAACGTCATGGCCTTGTTGACCTTTCTACCCGTTACCCGTCTATGCAGGATGCAATAGATAAGCGCGGCGACTTTAAGTTTATGGTTGTTGACCGGATTTTCCGTAATGTACATATGAACCCTTCACGACAGATTATCTTTGCATGCTATAATCTGGTAAAGAAATTGACAACATCAGATACTCAGATGTATGATATCGATCCTTCATTGGCTGTAGTGGAAACAGTGCCTTTGAGGCAACTGGATCATACCGAGGATCAGTTAAAAGAATTACTGAAGCAATCGGCAGAGGAATCAGAGGCGTAAACCATCCAACAGTTTTACATAAAGCTCTATTGCTTCTCTGATTTCACTCAGCAGGATATATTCATCTGCGGTATGTGAACGAGCAGAATCGCCTGGCCCCATTTTTAATGTAGGAAAAGGCATAAATGTCTGATCGGACAAAGTAGGGGAACCATATGGTTCTTTACCTATCATAACCGCCCGTTGTACAAAAGGATTCTCTAATGCTATACGGGAAGAATTCAAGCGAAAAGAACGTGGTCTGACCTCGCAATCAGTATGTTTATCTATTATCTTGAACAGTTCTTCGTTACTATAAAGTTCGTTGCTGCGGACATCTACTACAAAGTCGCATTTATCAGGAACTACATTATGTTGTGTACCTGCATTTATCATACTCACAGTCATCTTTACCGGGCCTAAGAGATCACTTATTTCCGGAAACTGGTATATCCTGAACCAATCTATATCTTTCAGGGCTTTATAGATGGCATTATCTCCCTCATTCCGGGCAGCATGTCCGGACTTTCCGTAAGATGTGCAATCAAGGACAAGAAGCCCTTTTTCTGCAATGGCAGGGTTCATCTGGGTAGGCTCACCTACAATACCAAACTCTATCTTTGGCAGGAGTGGTACAGTAGCCTCAGCTCCGTCTTTTCCCGAAACTTCTTCTTCGCAAGAAGCCAGAAAGATCAGGTTATAATCCTGCTCCTTACTTGTTAATACGAAAAATGTATGCAATAATGAAACAAGGCTGGCCCCGGCATCGTTACTGCCTAAGCCATATAGGGTATCGTCTTCGATTTCGGGGAAGAACGGGTCTTTTGTCCAGCCAGATACTGGACGTACGGTATCCATATGCGAGTTAAGAAGAATTGTTGGTTTCGAAGAATCAAAATCCGGTGATTGAATCCATAAGTTATTTCCTTTTCTATTTGGTTCAAAATCCATTTTCTTCATACATGCAGCTATTATTTCAGCCACATTATGTTCTTCCCTACTAAAGGAAGGAGTGCTGATCATCTCCTTCAACAGGTCTACTGCATTATAGTATAGTGCATCGATATCCGTATTCATTATCTCATTTTTTGAAGTAATAAAAGTAATACTTATTTCTTATAATTCAATCCCGCTTTTCTGGCTTGGGCATGTTGCATTCTTCTGGGGATATTGTATAATCTGCCATCTTTGACAAATCTCGCTCCTGTTTGTTTAAACCAGAAAGAGATATTATTTTCCATACAAAGCTGATGGATTTCTTTTATCCAGTCATAATTGCATATACGGACATTTGTCCCTGATTCTCCACCCACCGTCACATGTTCTACCCACTTGCCAATATGAGGTTTCAGGTCTATCCTTTCTAATAATGGTTCGCATATTATTATTTTGTGCTTTATCGGAGCCTCTTTATAGATTGGTAATCTGTAATCTGCACGGTCCTGATTTTCAACAGTGCAGCAAATTGTAACATTATCATACCCTTCTCTCCAATCGGAAGGTAAACCTATTTCAAAACGATCTATCCTTTTTGTTATCATCAGAAAATTCAAGTCACTTCTTTCTCTTATCATATTCCATGCTTCGGGACGCCATTGGTCAGCATCTTTATTGAAGAAATCGGAAGTAAAACAAGTATATACATCTGTTCCTGACGGAATTTTATATTCACCGCTCTTTTTTTTCTTATCGGGATATCAAAGTTTTTTGTTTGGGTTACAATAGAACTATCTACACCTCGCCTTGCATCGCCCCGATACATATAACAATATCGGCATCCCTCACTTATTTTGTGACAGCCGTGCCACGGATTCCATATCGAAGCCATAAGAATAGAATAGTAGTTGTGTTTCCTTGGGATTATATATAGATTTACTCTACATATAACACCAATCCTTTCAGGTATTCTCCTTCAGGGTGATAAATATTGATCGGATGGTCTGCCGGCTGACTAAGCTGATGTAATATCCTAACCTTTCTGCCTGATATAGCAGCAGCACTAAATACTGCAAGGCGGAAAGCTTCTTTAGAGATTACCTGCGAACAAGAAAAAGTGAAAATAATTCCTCCAGCAGCGATTTTATCGAATGCAACTGCATTAAGCCGTTTATAACCTTGGAGTGCATTTCTTATTGCCCCTCTGTGCTTAGCAAAGGCCGGAGGGTCAAGAACAATCAGATCATAATCCCCTTTATTTATATTGCCTAAAAATTTGAATGCATCTTCAGCAAAAGCTTCATGTCGCTTATCTTCAGGAAAGTTTAATTCTACATTCCGGTTTGTCAATGCTATAGCTTTGGAAGAGCTATCTACGGAATGTACTAACTTAGCATTTCCACGCAAAGCGTAGAATGAAAATCCACCTGTATAACAGAACATATTCAGAACAGAACGGTCTTTCGAATATCTCTCAAGTAAAGCCCTGTTGTCACGTTGATCTACGAAGAATCCTGTTTTTTGCCCTTTTACCCAATCCGGATAAAATTTCAGATCGTTTTCTATAGCTACTTCGTTTACATCTTTACCTCCATAGAGGTATTCATTCTCCGCACCAAGATTTGCTTTGTAGGGCAACGTTGTTTCAGACTTATAATATACATTTTTCAGACTATCTCCTATTACATTTCTCAGGGCTTCACAAATCATCATTCTTGATTCGTGCATACCAACAGAATGCGACTGAATAACAGCCGTTTCGGCATACATATCAATAATCAATCCGGGAAGATGATCCCCTTCTCCATGTACCAGACGATATGAATTATTATTAGTGGACACAAGACCTATCGATTTTCTCAGTTCAAAGGCTGAAGCCAATCGCTTTTTCCAAAAATCCGGATTAATCTCTTCTTCCTCAAACGACAAGACCCTTACCTCTATGCTTCCTATCTGATAATGTCCGACAGCAATAAACTCATCGTTAGCTGTATATACATTAACAACCTCTCCTTCTGTAAGGTCATCGTCTTTTTGTTGTACTGCCCCGGAAAATATCCATGGATGGAAGCGTTTTAGCGACTCTTCTTTTTTAGGTCTTAGTTTTATTTTTCTATAATTCATAATTGATCAACATGAGAGTTCAAAATTACGTATTTTATTTGAATTGTGCTTTAATTCATTTTTTAGATTATATAATACTGGTATTTTCTACTTTCATACTCTTAATTTTAATATATCTTTGGGGAAATTTATTTGAGATGAGTACTAAGTTACTGAAAGAAAGCCCACGTCTTCAAGTTGTAGATGCCCTTCGCGGGTTTGCCCTCCTGGCAATTGTATTGATCCATAATATTGAGCATTATAATCTGATTGCACCTGTACCATATGCTCCGGAATGGCTTAAAGGCGCTGATACCATAATTTCAAATGTCATTATGTTTTTACTCGCCGGTAAAGCATATGCGACCTTCTCATTACTATTCGGCTTTAGCTTTTACATTCAGTTAAGTAAGAGACAAGCCAGAGGTGAAAGTTTCAAAGGGCGCTTTGCATGGCGTATGGTACTATTGATTCTGTTCTCTCAACTTCATGCACTCTTCTATAATGGGGATATTCTATTTCTATATGCCCTTATGGGATTTGTTTTGATTTTGGTATGTGACTTAAGTAATCGGACAGTATTTATTATTGCTACTATTTGCTTGTTACAGCCAGTAGAATGGATACGGGTAATATGCGGCTTTATCTATCCTGATGTAGAAACTTATGGCATGTATTTTTATAAATACTTCCAGCTAGCGCTGCCTGTAATGAAAGACGGAACATTCTTTGAAATTTTATATTCTAATATTACAGACGGTCAGCTTTACAGCAACCTGTGGCAAGTAGAGAACGGACGGCTGTTCCAGATTCCTGCACTATTTATGTTTGGTATGCTGCTCGGAAGATGCAATTATTTTATCAAAAGTGAAAATTCAATCAGGGCATGGAAGAGAATTTTATTGATATCAGCTATAGCATTCATTCCCCTTTATTTGCTTAGTGTATTTATTCCTGACATGACCGATATACAAGCTGTTAAAACGCCTTTACATATAATTTTGCCATCTTTTTTCAATTTCAATTTCATGGCATTGCTCGTTTCGGCATTTGTATTGTTCTGGTTCCAGAAAGATGGGTACAAATTCCAGCGTTTTATTATTCCATATGGGAGAATGAGTCTGACCAATTATATCGGACAATCTATTATAGGAAGCATACTCTATCTCGGATATGGTTTTGGGTTGGCACAATATGCAGGAGCAACCATCTCTATACTTATAGCAATAGGCATATTTACAATCCAATGGCTTTTTAGTAGTTACTGGTTATCTATCCATAAACAGGGGCCGCTCGAAACATTATGGCGGCGAGGTACATGGTGTAAGAATCCTTTTCGGAAATAAGATTTTACAATTTAATCTTCAATGAGGCTCCCCAACGTGCAGGCTTTCCTTTTTGTCCAAAATGATCCCCCAATGATTCGAAAAGAAATGTATTGTAATCGCGGTCAAGAATATTTTTACCCCATACTTCTACAGTAAAAATACTTTTATCAAGGCTTAAATGAGCATTCAATGTTCCATAAAAGCTCTGGGACATCATATTATCTTCTGCCCAATATATCTTACCTATTCCGGCAAAATTAGAATTAAGTGTCAAACGATCGACAATAGGATTATTCCTAAAATTACAAGATATACTGCCTCCTACACTGAATGTAGAAGTAGGGGCAAATGGAATATGATTATTTGTATAGCTTACTACAGAAGTATTTCCTTTACGATCAGTTTGTTCTATTTCATAGTCTTTAAATCTGGCATCCGCAAAACCATAATTTGCATAGAGATAAAACCCATTACACGGACGGGCTTTCAATCCCACTTCAATGCCTTTGCTTACAGCCTTTCCGGCATTGCTCACCATGCGTCCTCCACCGCTTTTAATAAATTGGGTAATCTGCACATCACGAACATCAATATAGTAGAACGCGAAGTTTGTAGATAGAGTATTGCCAATGATGTCCAGTTGCCCACCCAGCTCATAATTCCAGCTATATTCCGGTTTATATGATATCCGGTCTCTTATTGACTCCATCTTACCAGAAGGCTGACTCCCCATTCCAGGCATCATACCCATCATTTTAGCTTCGAGAGCCTCTTGTAGGAGATCTGCAAATATCTGTATATTATGCCCTCCGGTCTTATAACCGCGCGATGCAGATATGTACATATATGAATTCGGGCTAATCTGGTATTTAACCAGAGCTTTAGGTAACAATTCCAGAAAATCGTTAGACGAGCTTCCCACAATAGCAGTATCTGCACTAAAAGGGATCGGTGCCGTTCCCGGCCGGCCCTGAACTTCAAAATTTGCTGTTGTACTGGCATTATAGTCCAGTTTCGTTTTTTCATAGTCTAACCGCAGCCCCAGCGTAACTGATAATCCCTCAGTATGAAAAATATTATTAAAGGTTGATTGATGAAAAATTGCTACACCATATGTAGGACGTTTGTATTGTCCATTAAGATCTATTTGTTCATCAGTGAATGTGATAGGTGCACCCATGCTTGTTAAAGGATCCTGTAAAAATCTTTTTATACCATCTTTCATCATATACACAGGTGGAGTGTTATGCAAGTAATCATAAAAACCATATCCTCCGATCGACCATTGATAATTAGCAGCATTATTTGACTTTATAGTAATTTCCTGACTCAGAGAGTTTTGCTTCTGTCCCTGATTGATTTGGAACAGTGATTGCCGTGTATAGTCCTGATCCATATTCATTTCGTCATTCAGGTATTGATAACCTGTTGTTGAGTTTATTTCATATCCGTTTCCGGCATACCGTAAAGCCAGACCATTAGTCAACAGCTTTCTTTTATAATACCCTTCTGAATCGTAATCAATATCACCTGTCTCTATATTAGCATATGGGAATGCACCCTGATCAACATAATCGAAACTTACACTATAATTTGCAGATAAACGTGATGTAATATCCCATACGAATTTAGCCCTTCCTCCTGCATTTTTCATATCATCCACTTTATTTCCTGTATATAGGTTCTTAAAGTAACCATTGCCACGATGATAATATGCTCCGATAGAGATTCCCATTTTGTTATTTAAACGGTGATAGTGAGATGCATTTGCAGAAAAATATCCATAGCTGCCACCTCCGGCTTTGATAGTTGTACCTTCATATGTAAGAGGAGAGAAAGTATAAATGTTTATGATTCCTCCCATTGCATTACGTCCATATAATGTACCCTGTGTACCTCTGAGAACTTCAATACGCTGTATGTCGAATAGCTCGGTGTCAAATGATGTTGTATTAAAGTAAGGGATATTATCAATATACATACTTACTGTCTGATCACCCGATCGTGCACCAACGCCCCGGATATATAGAGGAGAGGTCATCTTCGACCCATAGTCAGCCGCAAAATAATTGGGAACAATAGCACTGAGGTCTTTTAGAGAATGTACCTGTAAAGCATCCAGGTTTTTTGGAGAGAAAACCGAAACAGCAGCAGGTAATGATCTCAGGCTGTTCGTTTCTTTAGTGCTCGATAAAATTACAATATCGTTTTTGAGCTCGGTGTATAATGTATCTTTAGGGGATCCTCCTTTGGCAGATGCATAAGCAAAACAGAATAACAATGATACGATGACGAATATTTTTCTTATTAGGCTATATATTTTCATAGATTTTATTTATTAATAACACAAAGGAACAGTTTTCCCGAATATCTATCAATCACTAGATGTAGTGATTTGAAAATAATTATTTACCTTGCTAAAAAAATGAGATGGCAGAGATAAAGATTCCGGGTAAAGAAGAATATGAATGGAGAGAAGTAATTTATATTGAAGTTCCACCTGATAAAAAATTTGAGGAAGAATTATTCCATAAAATTACCACACAACACAAACCGATAATACCTCAGGAAGGCGGGGTCATATCTGAGAATTTTATAATAATTATACCCAACGGAACAACTTATTTCGGGCTATCGTATAACAAAGACATTGAGGGCTGGAGACAACAAATACTATATGGTGCAGGTTTACTCAAACTAGATATTGGAATTATTAAGGATGGGAAAACATTTGTAACTTCCGGGGAAAAATCAGTCAGTCTCACAGATTGTACCTTCGAAAGGTATAATTTCTATAATAAGGACAGACAATTAGTAAAAAATCGTGTTCCTATTGATAAAGAAAAACTTTTCTGAATAAGAAAAACAGTTGTATTTTTGTTGAAAAAATATAGAATGGCATCCAAATACTATACTAAAGAAGAAGAACTGGCAAATACAATCTCACATGGAGCAGGAATTATTCTGGGTATAGTCGGCGGTTATATTCTATTATCTAAAGCCATTGGTAGCGGCGATGGCTGGGCCATAGGTAGCGTATTAGCGTATCTGTTCGGAATGTTAGCTTCTTACGTAACATCTACTTGCTATCATGGTTGTACACATGAAAGACGAAAAAGCCTTCTTCGTAAATGTGACCATAGTGCTATTTATCTGCACATTGCAGGAACCTATATTCCTTTTACTTTAATTGTACTCCGCAATGAAGGCGCTTGGGGATGGAGTCTGTTTGCCTTTATCTGTATAGCTGCAATTGCCGGACTGATAGTTAGTTTTGTGAGACTAAAGGATCACAGCAACCTGGAGACCATCTGTTTTGTCCTTATGGGGGGCGCTATTTTAGTTGCATTTAAGCCTTTAGCCGATATCTTATCCCAAACAGGACGTCTCGAATCGTTGTATTGGCTGATTGTGGGGGGTGTAGCCTATGTTGTAGGAGCTTTATTCTATTCGTGGACAAAGAAAAAGTATATGCATACCGTATTTCATTTATTTGTACTGGCTGGGAGCATCTGCCATATGGCTGCAATCTACATTATCCTTTGATTTACCAAATCCTCACATATGTGACACCAACAACTATAGCCCAATCGGATATCTCTTTTGTAGGCAAATCATAGGAGGCGTATCCTGCTCTTTCATTGAGAGAAACACATCTTACGTATCCGTTCTTTTCTGAAGGTATAATTTTCTTGATAGTATTCCCCTGAGATGTAGCCAAAGCATATACCTCACCCCAACGAATGTATGAGGTATTTCTCCACAATCTGCAAACAACTATATCCTGATCATTAATGCTCTTAAGTGGATTGCCCGGATTAACCATACTGTCTCCATATTGACGCAAAGAGAAATCGTAATTTTCAATAAAAGGAATAATAATTCTTTTACACTCCTGAGATTCAATTATTTTACTAAAGCTATCAGATTCAGATTCAATATGAGGTTTTGCCATATCCAACATATTTCCGTAGGGAAACTGCCCTTCCGAAACAAGTAAGGAATCTCCATTTTGAAAGATGCGAGATTTAAGCATTTCTCCAATACCTGTCAACAACCATTCGCTATTAATATTATCAATTGAGTATGCAATCTTACTTGTTACATCAAAAGAAGGATTACTCTGCCTCTTACCGACAATATTTTCGGTAACAGTAGGAGAAATTCCCACTGCAAAAGAGAAAGCCCTCTTATTTCCAGAGAAAAGCTCATCTATTATTTTCTGGATACGTTGATTAATAGTCATATTTTATACTTAAATGTGAACTTTACACCTTTTTATTTGTTAATTTATACTCAATTGAGTATATTTGTAATTGTAAATATTCACAACGGTGTAAAGATATAAATTTTTTAAATTGAAATCTATGGCGAAAACGGTAATCGTAAAAAAAACAAGCCTACCAGACTTTTTACCACACGGATGGAAAAAAGAAGTAGCAAATACTTTAGGTATCCATATCAATACTGTTACGAATGCTTTAAAGGCTGGAAAAGGTTCTACTTATGAAAGAATTAAATTCGTTGCAATAAAAAAATGGGGAAATCCATAATAAGAAAAAATAGATGAAAGCAGTATGCAAAACCTTAATTATACTGATAATAACCTTCACTTTCTCTGCTTGCACAAGAAAAGAAGAAAAACTCTTCCATATTACTTACAAGCTCACTTTCTTATCGGAAAATATACACCCTGTATTTATAGCTTACAAAGACTCTAAAGATTATGTAATCCTATCTACAAATAAAGATTGGTCTAAGGAGGTACTATTACCTTATGATGCCCTAGCTTCTTTATTAATAATTCCCCGAGCAGATTTTATAATAGAAGACAAGGAATATTTTGACAGAAACGGAGCTATAATGTCTGGACAAATCATATATAAAGACAGGTCTTTAACAAGCTATGGAAAATTTATAGAAATAACATCATTTGTATTAGACATTTAAAGTTTAATCTTCCTTTCATAATACAAATGATGAATAATACCATCGGCAAGACCAATTTTGGGAACATAGATTTGGTTCACCTTACAAATCTTACTAATTGTCAAAAATATCTTTAATGCCGGCACAATAACATCCGCTCGATAAGTGTTCAGTTTAAATTTTTGTACCCGTTCTTCATAGCTCATCTCTTTGAGAGTATCATAAAAAGCTTTCAGTTCGCTATAATTAAGCGGTTCCCGTTCACGCTTTTCAAGCACCTTATGTATTTTGTTTATATTACCTCCCGATGCAATTATATTCAGGGCCCCATGGGCTTCATATATTTCCTTAAGCCATGCTTTAAACCGCTTTTCCTCTTTCTCCTGAACTGCATCTACAAGCATACGTACAGTACCTAACTGGAATGAGTTGGATGTAATCTTTTGTTGATTACTATATACTACAATCTCTGTACTACCACCTCCAACATCAACATACAGATAGTTAAGCTTTTTATCCATCAGCCTGTCCAGCTCGCCGGCTTCATAGATCATTTCAGCTTCTTCACGGCCTGTTATTATATCAATATTGATTCCACTACCATTGCGTATCGCTTTCACAATGTCCTTGCCGTTCTCGGCATCACGCATTGCACTTGTAGCACAAGCCCGGAAATCCATTACACAATAAGCTTTCATTATATGTGAAAAACCTTGCATAGCATGAATCAATCTGTACTTTTTATCCTCACTTATCCTCCCTTTAGTAAACACATCATCTCCCAAACGGATAGGAACGCGCAAATACGCCACTTTTTTAAAGTCAGGGACATTGTCACTCTCTTCTATGTTGTTTATAAGCAAACGAATAGCATTAGAGCCAATATCTATTGCCGCAAAAATATCTGTATTCATTTTGTATCAATCATTCCTTTGTAAAAATCATATAAAGCTGTTTGAGAACGACAAGGCAGGTTTTCTCCTTTTGGTACATACTCATTGCGGCCAAAAACAGTCAGATCTCTGGCCTTCTCATTATCTGCCCACTGTATATCAAAAAAATCTTTTAAAGTTTCCTTTATTTTTTTATCCAAAACAGGTACGCCGACTTCAACCCTACGGTCCAAATTACGAGTCATCCAGTCAGCACTCATGATATAAACTTTTTCGTCGCCTCCGTTATAAAAAATAGCCATCCGGGCATGCTCCAAATACCGGTCAACTATACTTATGACGCGTATGTTGTCACTTAGCTTTTTTACCTGTGGCTGTAGACAGCATGAGCCGCGTACTATAAGCCGGATCTCCACTCCTGCCTGGCTGGCTTTATAAAGTAGCCTTATCATCTCTTCATCTGTAAGGCTATTGAGTTTTGCAAATATATACGCCCTTTTACCACTCTGTGCATTCTTAATTTCTTTCTTGATTAAAGTTACAAACTGGTTTCTCATATAGTAAGGGGAAACCATCAGTTGCTTGCACAAAAAATGCTTATGAGTATTTATCAGAAAATCAAACACTGTTACTGCATCAGCAGCAATTTGTGGATTGGAAGTAAACAGACCGAAGTCTCCATATATCTGGGCAGTGGTTTCATTGAAGTTCCCTGTACCAATATATACATAATCTTTGTTCTTACGCTGTATTAACACAAGTTTACTATGCACTTTCAATCCGGCAACCCCATGTATCACTTTTACCCCTTCCTTTTGTAGTATTTCGGAATATTCAACATTTTGTTCCTCATCAAATCGTGCTAATAATTCCATCAATACAACAACTGTCTTACCATTCTTTGCTGCATTGATCAGAGCATTAATAACCTTTGATCGTTCTGCTGTACGATACAGTGTGATATAAATACTCTCAACTTTGGGATCGATAGCAGCTTCGCGAAGAAAATCAATAAAGTGATTAAATGTATGATAAGGATAATTGAGTAATATATCTTTCCTGCCAATAACCTTCAGTATGCTGGAAAAGGGCTTTATGTCTGGATGTTGTAATGGCTCAGGACTGGAACTCTCCAAATCGGGGCGTATTTTCGGGAATTTCATCAGATCGCGCATAAGATGATACCTTCCCCCTGCATCAAGTTCACCACGACCTTTCAGCCGGAGTTTTGAAGCGATCATACTTAATAAGTCTTCAGGCATTTCACGGTCATAAATCAATCGTACCGGTTGCCCATGTAAACGGTTTTGTAAACCTGTCTCCATTTTTTCAACAAGACTTTTCGATATATCGTCATCAATGGTAAGCTGTGCATCACGCATCAGTTTGAATGTATAAGCAGATATTTTTTTATAATTGAACATAAAAAATATCTCATCCAGACAAAAGCGTATAATATCGTCCAGAAAGATTATTTCATTTCTGTTGTTTGCAGACGGCAGCACCACAAAGCGGGGACATGAGCTAGTAACAGGGATTTGTATAATTGCATATCGGGAATCTGCATTATTACTTCCCGAAGACATCTTTACAGCATGATATATATTGTTATCCCTCAAGAAAGGCATCTGAGTGGATTTACGGATAATAAGCGGAACCAGTAGCGGGCTCACTATTGATGTAAAATACTCATGGCAAAATTGTTTCTGCTTTTTATTCAGTTGCTTCTCATTAATAACAAAAATACCATGGCTTTCCATTTCTGACAGAACATCAGTGTATGTTTGTACAAATTTTTTCTGACCTTCCGATACCTGAGAGTTAATCAGAGGGAGCAATTCCTTAGCTGTATAATTTCCGGTAAAAAGGGGGATTTTCTTCCCTTTTATCTGGCTTAAGCGAACAATATTGGCAATACGAACCTTTATAAATTCATCCTGATTATTAGAGAAAATACCGAGAAAACGCAACCGTTGCATCAGAGGCACACTTTTATCCTGTGCTTCCTGTAATACTCTTTCATTGAACGTTAACCAGCTTAGTTCTCTATTGTTTATCATTATGTATGTGTTATAAGATTTGTTTCTACATAATTCAATAACATACTCATATCGAAATTGTTTCCTACACAAAAAAGTTATTCACATATTGGCGTAAGAAACAAGGCACGCCGATAAAGTTAAGAATTTTTTATCATCATTTATCAGATTTCTCCATATAGTCTATTTTTGAATATAGACCCCGGTATATCTAAAGAAGATAAAATACAAAACAAAAGTTCTATCTTTGGGCATATTAAATAAATACGAGGAATTATGAAAAAATACAGAGTGCTCTTTGTTTGTCTGGGTAATATATGTCGTTCTCCTGCGGCAGAGGGTATTTTTAAGAAAATGGCAAAAGATCAGGGACTGAGTAATCAGATTACTGTTGATTCTGCCGGCACAGCGGGATACCATAACGGAGAGCTGCCCGATCCCCGTATGCGCCAACATGGCGCCCGAAGAGGATATGACTTTGATTCCTATTCACGAATGTTTATAGAAGAAGACTATGACCGCTTCGATATTATTCTGGCTATGGATGATAACAACTATCGCAATATCCTGCGCCTCTCACCGGATGTGGAGTTTCAAAAGAAAGTATACCGGATGGTGGATTTCTCTCAACAATATAGTCACGACCATATACCCGATCCATATTATTCGGGAGCAGAAGGTTTTGAACTAGTGCTCAATTTGTTGGAAGATGCATGTGCAGGTTTATTAGATAAGATAAAGAAAGGTGAATTGTAATTAATTCACCTTATCTATTTGTCCTCCTTCATAGAAGTTAATTATATTTTTAGTCACTTCCAATGTCATGTCAAAACGGGCAGCATAGGTACTTGTCCCGGCATGTGGAGAAAGTATTGCATTATCGAGTTCAAGTAGTTCAGGCAGTATTTTAGGTTCTTTCTCAAAAACGTCCAATCCTGCTGCATATATTTCGCCTTCACGCAATGCTTTGGCCAAGGCTTTATCATCTACTAACTGTCCTCGTGCAGCATTGATCAGAATAGCCGTTTTCTTCATTTTCAAAAACTGCTCCTCCCCCATCAAATGATAAGTTTCTGCTGTAGCAGGAGCATTCAGTGAGATAATATCCGATTCTTTAAGCAACGTTTCAAAATCGACATAAACTGCATTATACTTCTCTTCAATTTCTTTAGGCAGTTGATGCCTGTTATGATATATAATTTTCATACCGGAAGCTATTGCTCTTCGGGCAACTGCCTGTCCTATACGTCCCATACCATATATACCTAATGTCTGCCCATACAGAGGCATACCCAGATCTCCATATATTCCCCAATCAAGTCTTACTCCACTATGAAGTTTATGATTATAGTAAGCAACCTTACGGGCTGTAGCTATTATCAGAGCAAAACAAAGTTCAGCAGTCGGCTCTAATACTGCTTTGGGTGTATTGGTAACAGCTATGCCTTTTGATGCAGCATATTCCACATCTATATTGTTATATCCGACACCAAAATTTGCAATCAACTTCAACTTCTTTCCGGTGTCTATAATCTCTGCATCTGTCTGAAAAGAAAAGTTAGGAACAAATACATCAATATCAGAAATACGTTCCAAAACTTCTTCTCTGGAGAACATTTTTGTTTCGGGATAAATAATCTCAAATTTATCACTAAGATTCACAAAACCTTCACGCTTGAAATTATGCCCCATTAATATTTTTTTCATAAGCTATAATATTTCCCGTTCCACAAGTATCTCTCTTATTTTTTGCCAGTCGGCATAAGGCCTGTCACAAATTTTTTCATTATAGATTACAGGACAGCCCAGGTTAGCATCATCTATATATAAGTGTCCGTATGCTTTGGGCGAAGATGTCCAGAAACGCTGGGTTGGATTTTTTTGAACACCATACAACGGTATATTATTATCTTCGAACCATTTAACAGCTTCACTAAGCACCTTTTCTTCAACTATAATCTCTTCCCCATTTACTTTCTTTTTCTTCTTACGGTCGCTACGCATCGTAAAAAGGATTAGATGATGCCCCGTCTCAACTAGTTCTTTAAGAACAGGCACTGCACCTATATCTTTTCCTATTGCAGGGAATTCATGTGTAACACATGTTCCGTCAAAATCTATACATATATCCATATCAGTTAAAACAGAGAATAGAATTATTTTGTTTATAAAATAAAGAAACCCGGACTTATTTAATCCGGGTCTCCTCTAATATCTAGAATGTATTGTATCCCTTAATATTATTATTTGTTGTCTGTAGACGTGCCGTTTATATCATCTTCAAGGCCATTCACGCCATCCTTGAAGTTCTTAATACCCTTACCTATTCCTTTCATCAGTTCTGGTATTTTTTTGCCTCCAAATAGTAATAGAACAACTATAGCGATGATGATAATTTCTCCGGTTCCAAGATTGCCTAAAAATAAAAGTGTGTTCATCTGGATTATTAATTTATTATATTATACAATTGATACTGCTAAAGTAGTCAGAATAAAATTATTCCCGATATTTTTTCACATCTTTTTGTATAAAGAATATGATATCTTCAAACAACTCAACATTCATAGCTTACTGTACTCAAATCATACAACTATTTTAAACAAATCACTTCTCCAATCTTTAAATCCAGAGGAGTGGTTATTTTTATATTTGTCACCTCACCCTTTACCAAGTGAATACCTATACCCATTGACTCAACAACAGAAGCATCATCGGTAAAAGTCTCCTTAAAATCAGTTTGATAAGCTTCCTTTAATGTCTCAAAATGAAAAACCTGAGGGGTCTGTACCAATCTAATTTTAGACCTGTCTACAATCTTACTCTTTTCATCGTCTACCATTTCACGAAGACTGTCAGTGGAGTCTATTACAGGTATTACAGCCTGGTATTTTTCTGTAGCGTCAAAACATCTCTGTATCATTTCCTTTGAGGCAAAAGGACGTACACCATCCTGTACTCCTACAATACCTTCTTTTACTATACTCAACCCATTCTTTACTGAATGGAAGCGGGTTTGTCCGCCATTCGCAATCGTGTGATTTATTTTAAAATTATATTTTTCACAAAGTTCCTGCCAATAGTTTTGATGCGATAAAGGGAGAACCAGAATAATATTTATATCCTGATCAAAATTATAAAATGCCTCGATAGTATGCATCAAAACAGGCTTTCCCCCAATAGGTATAAATTGTTTTGGCAGATCGCTGCCCATGCGCAATCCCTTACCTCCGGCAACTATGATTACATTATTTATCATTCTATCTTATCCAGTATCTTTTGTATTTCTACATTGGTTTTTTGTAGCTTATCTTTACAGAACTTAATGAGAGTAGCAGCTTTTTTTACCTCGTCAAGCAATATGTCTACATCCAATTCTTCATTTTCTATGCGATACATAATATCTTGTAATTCCTGCATCGCCTCACCATATGTTTGTTCTTTCTTTGCCATAATCAGAATAATTTACTTATTAGTAACGCTATAATACCAATAACCGCTGCTGACAATACAATCAATTTCACTTTTTCAACTACAGTATATTCTTTTCTCAGGAAGATATTCACTTCATTGTTTTTGTCAATATAATATGCCCGTCTTCCCTCACCTTTCACAAAAGCTAATCCATCGTAGAAACTTCTGGCTTCTTTGTATTCATTAGGAATAACCAGTTTATTATCTTTATCAATATAGCCCCATCGTCCATTCAGCAATACAGCTGCAAGCCCCTCCGAAAAGCTATACATAGAATCGTACTGAAATGGGATAACTATTTCACCATTAGTATTTATACAGCCTCGTTTATTATCTTTTATTACAATGGCCATACCTTCAGAATATTCATTTGACATACCCTCATAAGTAAAGGGAACCACAATTTCCCCTTCTTTATTCAAAACGCCCCATTGTCCCCCTTTCTCTACGCAAACCAATCCTCCCTTACAGTCTCCAACTGACTCATATTCGATAGGTATTATAATATTTCCTTCTTTATCTACAAGTCCCCATTTATTATCTTTAAAAACCATGGCTAACCCTTCGCTAAAAACGATTACATCGTCATATATGCAAGGGATAACCAATTTACCGGACTTATCAATGAATCCTCCTTTATCGTCAATAAAAACACCACAAAGATCTTCTTTAAACCAATTTACATCATCATACACACAGGGAATAGCCAATTCACCGGATTTATCAATGAATCCCCATTTACCATTTTGCATAACAGAGGCGAGCCCTTCCGAAAAGAAATCTCCTTCCTCATACGGTATAGATAATACTTCTTCTCCCAGTTTATTAATATACCCTTTACGTTTCCCTTTTTTTACATAGGCAAGATCTTCCATAAAAGGATAAGCCGTATTGTATATGCAGGGAACAATCATCTTGCCATTTTTGTCTGCAAACCCTATTCCCGACTGACGCGCGATTTGCACAACACCATTTTCAAAGTCGAACGGAAATATATAAGGTAATGGTTTCTTATTCATGTTATTCTACTATAGATTTGATTTCTCCGTCAGAAAAGACAATTGCTACTTCATCACCTTTCTTCAAAGCCTTACTTTGCTTTATTACTTTCCCATCTTTCATAGTCAATGTATAGCCTTTCTTTAATATATTTTCGGGAGAGGCTAATGCCAGATGCTTCTCAAAAGCATTAAGTCGAATCGTTTCGTTCTTAAACGATTGTTGTGTTATTCGCTTTAAAGAATTTTCTATTGAGGAAAAGTGGTTCTGGCTATCCTTTATAATTTGTTGTGATTCTTTTATCAAAACGCTTTCCAAAACTGCAAGTTTGCTCTTATTTTCTTTATCTGTTCTCAACAAGTTTCTGCTCAGGACATTCTTTGCCGAAGATAGTATTGTATTCTGTTCTTTATACCAGTTTTTAAGTATAAATGAGTTTTTCGTTTCAAAGACACTCAGTCTCACTGCTTCTTCCTGTAACCTCTGAGTCACTAAAGATACTATACTTTGTGTTGTATCATCCAATTCGAGAGCTATCTCAGCCATATTACTAATCAAAAATTCAGCAACAGCAGTGGGTGTTTTAGCCCGTGTATGAGCTACAATATCCAAAACCGTATCATCCCTTTCATGACCTATTCCGGTTATAATTGGTAATGGGAATTGGGCACAACTGGCAGCTAACAGGTAAGAATCGAAACTGCTCAGATCAGAAGTAGCTCCCCCACCCCGTATAATAACAACAACATCAAAACAGTCGAGATACTCGTATATACGTTCAAGAGCTGATATAATTGAATCTTCAGTCCTGTCTCCCTGCATAATAGCCGGGAAGAGTTTTGTATAAAATACGAAGCCATAAGCATTGTTATTCAGCTGTTCCAGAAAATCCTCATATCCGGCAGCTGTTGGAGAAGAAATTATCGCAATCCTGCTTACAGGAACAGGTAACTCCAACTCTTTATTCATATTGAGGACTCCCTCTTCTTCCAGCTGCTTAAGTATTGCAGCCCGGTTTAGCGCTTGATCACCAAGTGTATAGCTTGGATCGATATCATGTACAGTCAGACTAAAACCGTATAGTTCATGAAACTCAACACTAACCTGTACCAGAACTTTTATTCCTGAGCCAAATGTTTGATTTGTAGCCTTTTCAAAATATGCTTTTAGCATAAAAAAAGTATTAGACCAAATCATACCGCGCGCCTTTGCTATCAGAGTCCTACCTTTATTGTCTTTCTCTATAAATTCGAGATAACAATGGCCATTCTGATTTACGTGGACATCGCTTGTTTCTGCCCGTATCCAGAATGTTTCGGGCAAAGTATCTTCCAGAACCCCTCTTATCAGATTATTCAATTCATAAAGGGAGATCGCCTGGTTGTTCATTTTTTCTTTTTCTTTGAATCTTTCGTTGAAATGGCTTTTTTATCAGCTAGCACCTGTGCTATATCCATCGCCTTTTTCATATCAGGGATTCCATAGCCATAGTCTTTGTTAGGATGCTCATAGTTGTTAGATGACTCACGGATCACATCAATAATCTCCTTATTGGTCAGGGTTGGAAATGCCTGCCACAGGCAAGCAGCCATACCGCACATTATAGGCGATGAGAATGATGTCCCACTTTTGTATGTCACCAATCCGTTATCTCCTACAACAACAGAGTTTGCCCCTAAAGTCATTACATCCGGCTTAACGCGCAAATCTTCTGTCATACCACGGGAACTGAATGAAATTATCGTAGAGTCGCGTTGGATAGCTCCCACAGTCAATATATTAAATGCATCGGACGGAGGGGTTATCTTTTCCCATTCCGAGTCTCCCGAATTACCTGCACTGATTACCACAAGCATTCCTTTCTGGCCGGCAAGTCCGGCAGCCCGTGAGATTAAGGCAGTCTTTCCGTCAATATCTTTATGTGTATAACTTGTTGCCGGAAAATCGAAATTATTATAACCCAATGAGGTATTAACCACATCGACACCTAAACTATCGGCATATTCGATAGCTGTAGCCCAATAATCTTCTTCAATGGGAAATTCACTGCGTGCATCTTCCGATCCCAGTAACCAGAAACTTGCTTCGGGTGCCGTTCCTACAAATTGCATCGGTTTATTTGTACCAATGCAAGACAGAACATTCAAACCATGTTGATTCGCATTATTAAACAGGTCCTCATTTTCATATACAAAGCCTTTATATCCTTTTATGTCAAGATTATCCAGCATACCAATTTCAGGCAGATGGTTGAAGCCTGCATCTATCACGGCAATTGTCATACCTTTTCCCTTATATCCTGCATCGTGAAGATATTGGCCGTTATTCAATTTTATATTGCTATTGCCGCGTGCATAATAGTCTCCGAATACAACAGTCTCTACAGCAGGGTATTTTCGGATACTATCTGTTTTTGCTTCTCCTTTTGGTTTTCCTCTCCATACAAACAAGGCGTCGGACACGAAAGGTAATTCTTTGAATTTGTCTACCATCATGCTATCAGAACAATGTACAGCTACTGTACTCATCCATTTGCTTTTAGCTACAACTTTACCACCGATAGCCTCAATTGCATTTATATACTCCTGAGAAATAGGCAAATCAGTTTCATCTATTTTTATATTTTGTCTTTGTCTTCTTTCTAAAGCCTTTGATGTTAAGAATTTCTCCGGTTTATCTACTGAATAGGAAGTCTTACCTTTATCCTTTAATGTTAAGCGGAATTTATAGTTATACTCTTGCGAAAAAATACCAGAAGCAGCAATGAGCAAACCAAATAGCAATGTGATTTTTTTCATGTCCTTATATAAATGTTTTGTACAAAAATAAGGATAATAGTTCTTAGTTGGATATATGGAAGGGAAAGTTTTCTTTTACCTCCAGATTCCAGGTTCTAGATATAATATTCTGCCATATCTACCAACCCGGCTCGCATAGCATACTTTGTGGCTTCATGCACATTATTTACATCCAGCTTGCGAAAAATATTCTTCCGATGAGTTATAATGGTATGAAAACTAAGATTACGATTAGCGGCTATCTCTTTCGTAGTCTTACCAATAGCAATCTCCTTAAGTATTTCTCTTTCGGTGGTAGTCAATATATGATCTAATGTATCGGAAGCAGGTTTCTGTGCCTGTAATAACTGATTAGTAACCCTGCCACAAATAAACCGCTCACCACGGAATGCGTGTACAAGTCCCATATTGATTTCATCTAAGTCACAGGACTTAAGGACAATGCTATACACTTCGCTGCTGGTGGTTAACCGACGAATAAAATCATAGCTTAATTCATCAGAAAACAACAGCCACCTGGCTTGAGGGAACCGATACCCAACATTCAGCAGTTCATCAACTCCGGCAAAGTCAGATAATGTATAATCCAGAACTATAACAGCTTCAGGGTACTGGGTTAACTGTTTAACCAATTCGGCTTTGGTATCAGCATAGGAAATCGCAGATACATTTTTTGCCTCTCTTACCAATGCCTCTATACCGATACGGGTTATATCCTGTTTGTCAGCTATTATAATTTCTTTCCGTTCCATTTGATAGTTTGAGAACCTAAAGATAGTTATTTCTGATTGAAAAACTTATAAAAAAACAACATCTGATAATCCAGAGAATTACTCCAGTATTCACCAGTATGTGCTCCAGGCCGTACAGTATAGTCATGTAAGATATTACGGTCCATCATTTCTTTATGTAGTTCTTCATTTACCCTGAAGAAGAAGTCATCTTTTCCACAGTCGAAGGTAATAGCCAGTGTACCCGGTTCTATTTTGTGCAATTGTGTGATCACAGTATGGTTATCCCAGACTTCAGGGTTTTCTTTATAAGTACCGATCCGTTGCTTCATATTCCAATTGTTTGGGAAAGGACGTATATCCACACCTCCGCTCATAGAGCCACATGCGCCAAAAACATCAGGATGATTTATACCTAACCACAGGCCACCATGACCACCCATACTAAGACCTGTTACTGCCCTACCTTTAGGAGAAGTTATTGTATTATAGTTTTGGTCAATGTATTCCACCAGTTCTTTGCTTACATAAGTCTCAAACTGAAAAGACGGATCTACAGGGCTATCCCAATACCAGCTATTCTGTCCATCAGGACAAACCACTATCATTCCTAGTCTCGTAATATCCTGGGGAAGTGTTTTCTTCAGATCAATCCATGAGTTGTAACGTCCTCCATGTCCATGTAGCAGATATAGTACCGGATACTTTACATCTCCCGATTTATCATAACCGGCAGGAAGCACTACTACATTTTTAATACTACGATTCATTTTAGTGCTGAAAACCTCAATTGTATCAACAACCTGAGCCTGTGTAGAGGCTAAAGTGAGTACGATCAACAAAAATAAGACACTTAACTTTTTCATATACAGTTTAATTTTAAGTGGAACAAAATTAGCAAAATATCGACTTATTATCAATAATAAATTGTGTTACTCTTTTTTCTATATTCAACTCTCCGTTCTTCATAGACTCTTCCTCAGATATTGTTTTATCAACAATACTCAGCATAAAGTCAAATTCACGGGTATATAATTCACACATACCTTTTTCTATATATCCGGCTATAGCTATTACTTTCTTATTCTCTTCCTTTGCTATTTGTGCTACTCCATAAGGAGTTTTTCCATATTGCGTCTGTATATCGATCTTTCCTTCACCGGTAAAAACAAAATCTGCATCTTTTATGATATCCCGCAATCGGGTATAGTCAATTATTATTTCCACCCCTCTTTCAAGGCTAGCATTTGTAAAGGCTAGTAATCCCGCTCCCAATCCACCTGCAGCACCAGCTCCCTGAATATCTTTTACATCTTTACCGAACTGAGCCTTAACGATTCCGGCATAATGTAATAAAGCATTATCCAGGGATTCTACCATTTCGGGTGTAGCTCCCTTTTGCGGACCAAAGATAAAGGAAGCACCATTTTCACCACATAACGGGTTTGATACATCGCAAACTACTTTTAATGTTGTATATTGGAGTCTTTTATCCAGATTTGAGATATCTATTCTCTCCAAATCTTTTAAGGCCAGGCCTCCAAAGGGTAGTTCCTCTCCTTTCTTATCGAGAAACCGAACCCCGAGAGCCTGAGCGAAACCTGCCCCTCCATCATTGGTAGCACTGCCGCCTATTCCCATCATAAGCCGGGTAACCCCTCTATCGAGGCAGGCTTTCACCAACTCTCCGGCACCAAAAGTTGTTGTTATAAGCGGATTGCGCGTATCCTCATTAACCAGCTGGATACCACTGGCCGAGGCCATCTCAATTACTGCTGTTTCCGCGCCACCTAATATGCCATATTGAGCCATTACAGGAGTACCCAAAGGCCCTGTTACTCTCGCTTCATATACTTTACCTTCTGTAGCATCTACTAAAGACTGAACAGTGCCTTCACCTCCATCTGCCATTGGCACTTTTATACATTTTGCCTCCGGAAAAACGTTTTTTATACCTTTTTCGACCGCATCACACACCTGTTTGGCCGTCATAGAGCCTTTGAATGAATCGGGCGCTATTACAAAAATATGTTTCTCCATAATTATTTATGCATGTTTTCGCCACCATCCATATCTTTAAAATAAATGCACAATGAATGTTTTTCATTCATTACCACCAACAACGATGTTTTGCCATTGCTTATAGAGAATTCTCTATAGGTAACAGATTCATATAGCTTCAGAATACTTTCCAATTCATTCTTTGAGGTTACAGAATGGTCGTCATTGTTTACATACAATTCCATTTATATTCAATCATTTATATATAAAAGGTGACAAAAGTAACAGTTCTTTAAACAATTTGTATTGTTACTATTATTGTTAGTTACAGCTATAAGTATAGATAATTATTCTATGCTGAAATAGGGCTCCTATTCCTGCTCCTTCTTCCCAAATGATCTTTTCACCCATCGAGGAACAATCAGTGCACCAACAAACAGATAATTATAGTAAGTGAGTAATCTCCATAACAATATAATCAAAGGCACTACACCAGCCAAAGGAATAAACTCACTCAGGTATTGCTTAAATATAAACTCACTGAATCCGCTACCTCCCGGAGTTGGGCTAACTACCATCACAATCCACATTATAAACTGGCGGGCAAATATAAGCAAGTTGTTATGCACCTCAAAGAAAGCCATAAACAAAGCATTTACTACCAGATAACGTGAACACCAAGAAAGAATGGTAGCAGTAATCAGCGGCCACCAGAACGTTATTCCCTTTCCCCGGATTTCTTTAGAGCTCACAACAAGGTCATCACCAGCCTTTACCGCACTTTTGTGCCAACGCCGCAGAAATGGCAACCTGAATAATTTAATAATCAGCCAACGGATAGCTTGAGGTCTGAAGAAAAGGCCAACAACCAACAGGGTACATAAGAGCATTTTTATAATATACGCAACAATAAATAAGACAAGTACTCCCGATCCCAAAGCAGTATGATCGGAAAATAGTGTATTGAAGGGTATAAAAAAAAGGAGAATAGGGAAAGTTACGACAAAGAACATCTCATCGAGCAACAGTGTAACAAATACCATTGCTGTACTGCGCCCGACAGGTATTTTTTCTTTTGTCAGAAAAACAACTGCCATTGTAGACCCCCCAACAACAGAGGGAGTAATAGCTGTTCCAAATTCGGCTAACAGAGTTACTTTTATACATTGCTTCCAAGACAATTGCTTCTCCGTCAGATAACGGTAACGGATAGTAAAACCAATATCCCTTCCAAGCATAAAACAAAAAGCAATGAAAATCCAGAAAACAGTCTGCCCTGTTATTTCTATTTGTTTGAGATCATCCGCATCGAGCTCTCTGGTAAGCATAAATACAATGACACCTATACCAATGAAAGTTGGCAACAGTATCTTCCATATGCTAAATCCATGAGATTCCTTTTCCATCCTTAAGTAACAGTAAGTATTTAGAAAACGTACAAAAATAAGAAAACATTTCGTCTTTTTCTTTTCTTTTGTACATTTACGACTTATAATGAAATATATGGAAGATTTTCACATTTTGTCGGAAAGGATTATTATAAGAGAAATGCAGGATGCGGATATTGAAGCCATCTACTCATACAGATCTTTGCCTGAGATAGCCAGATATCAATACTGGAAACCTTTTACTAAAGAACAAACCGTTGATTTTGTAAGTAAATGTAAGCATCCACAATTAGATAAACAGGACGAATGGATTGGACTTGCCATTGAGAAAGAGGGTAATCTTATCGGAGATTGTGCATTTAAGATTAGCGATGGAACAGCCGAAATAGGATGTAATATTTCTCCTGAATACCAAAACCAAGGGCTGGCAAAGGAAGCATTATGCATTCTGATAAATTATTGTTTTAAGAACCGGGATGTAAACCAAATAATAGGTATTACTGATTCTAATAATTCAGCGTCAATAAAGCTAATGGAATCATTAGGGATGAAAAAGAACCCTGATTTTGAGAATAGGGTAATTTGCAAGGGAGAAGAGAGTATTGAATATAAGTATTCGATGAAAGGAAAATGATCAAACATTACATAAATATCATCAGGCAGGCAATTATTAACCTCTTCAACAGATATAAGAAGAGTAAGATGAAATACAAAATAGGGATACCCGTTTGTATTATTCTGCTTGTTTGGTATATCTTATGTTTGCCCTCTCCCCTATTTCATGTATCATATAGCACTGTTGTTTCCGACAGGCATGAAGAACTACTCGGAGCCCGTATAGCTGACGATCAGCAATGGCGATTTCCTACATCAGACTCTGTGCCTGATAAATATAAAACCTGCCTGATAGAGTTTGAAGACAGGCACTATTACTCTCATTGGGGCGTAAACCCTCTGGCCTTAGCCCGCGCTATCAAGCAAAATATAAGCACCGGCAGAATTGTCAGTGGTGCCAGCACTATCACCATGCAAACTATCCGGTTATCACGTAAAGAAAGCCGCACATTCGGTGAGAAATTTATAGAAATGATTCTTGCTACCCGGTTAGAATTCTCTTATTCAAAAGATGAGATATTAAGCCTTTACGCATCGCATGCTCCTATGGGAGGAAATGTTGTTGGTATAGAGGCTGCGTCGTGGCGTTACTTCGGACATCAAGCAGCGACATTATCATGGGCTGAAGCTGCCACCCTGGCTGTGCTCCCAAATTCGCCCAGCCTGATGCATTTTGGACGCAACAGAGACAAGCTATTGAATAAGAGAAACAAACTGCTCCAACAACTCCATGAACGCAATATTATCGAGAAAGTGGATTATGAACTTGCTATGGGCGAACCATTACCTTTTCAGCCACATCCCCTACCCCAAATTGCACCGCATCTGGTAACAAAAATATATAAAGAAAATGGGGGCAAACACATTACTTCTACTATAGATAAATATCAGCAAGAACGTACCGAATCTATACTCAGCCGTTGGAATGCCGAATTTGCCCAAAACGGAGTCAAAAATATTGCAGCCCTGATTCTTGATGTAGATAAGAATGAAGTATTAGCTTATTGTGGGAATGTTGATTTCGAGAAAGATATTTCTGCAAATCAAGTTGATGTGATACAATCACCCCGTAGTACAGGTAGTATCCTCAAACCATTTCTATATTGTGCTATGCTACAGGAGGGTGAGCTATTACCAGAGCAACTACTCCCTGATGTACCTATTAATCTTAAAGGGTTTGCACCCAAAAACTTCAGCCTGCAATATGATGGTGCGGTACATGCATCGGAAGCCCTGGCACGGTCCCTGAATGTACCATTTGTAGTATCATTAAGGAATTATAGTGTCCCTAAGTTCTATAATCTCTTGAAAAAAGCTGGGATGACCACTCTTGACCGTTCTGCAGATAATTATGGTTTATCACTCATTCTGGGAGGTGCTGAAGGTAAGTTATGGGATATAAGTTCTATGTACTTACAGATGGCGCAGCGGCTCAATATGTTCAACGAAGACGGCAGATATTACGATTTACAACAACCATCATATATACTCAAAAACGATAACAATGAAAAGGGAGATAGAATACGCAATCCCCTATTCTCCGCCGGAGCTATCTGGCTTACTTTCGATGCCTTAACGAATGTAAATCGTCCTGAAGAAATAGACTGGCGGTCAATCCCATCTATCCAGAAAATTGCATGGAAAACAGGTACAAGTTTCGGGTTTCGTGATGGCTGGGCAGTAGGAGTCAGTTCAAAATATGTAGTAGGAGTATGGGTAGGCAACTCGGACGGTGAAGGACGCCCAGGCCTTACCGGAGCTAGAACTGCCGGCATGGTAATGTTTGACATTTTCAATTCATTACCACAAGGACGCTGGTTTGAACGCCCTGACAGAGATCTCATACAAGCAGAGATATGTCATGAGAGCGGTTGCCTGAAGAGTATGAATTGCCCTGAGACAGGAACGGATACAGCATGGGTATGTAAAAAAGGACTGGATGCTTCTGTATGCACTTACCACAAATTAGTGCACCTATCAGAAGATATGCGTTATCAGGTTTATGAAGATTGTGCCGGAAGCAGGGGTATTACGCATACTTCCTGGTTTGTTTTGCCTCCATCCTGGGAATGGTATTATAAGGAACAACATCCTGCCTATCGCTCATTACCTCCTTATTCGCCCGAATGCAGAAAGGATACAGACATCAGGCCAATGGAATTTATTTATCCTTTTCCAAATGCTGTTATCAGTCTTCCTAAACAATTGGACGGCACTCCCGGACAAATTATTTTTGAGTTAGCCCACAGATCTTCGCAAAGTCGTGTTTTCTGGCATTTGGATGGTCAATATATTGGAGAAACGGAAATTTTCCATAAAAAAGAATATGCTCCGGACAAAGGAGAGCACACATTAACTGTAGTGGATGAAACAGGCGCAAGCCTATCTATAAAATTTTCTATTAAATAGGAATATTTTAACAATAATATAACAAATTGTACATCAACATATTATACATAATCATTGATTTTTTATAATATATTTTTCATTTTTTTCTATATTACTATGCAACATTTATATTAAAAGTGCATCTTAGTAATATCGGAATAAGTAATACTTATAACAAAGGGACTTCCAATCTTAGTACAGAGAAACTACAAAATTACAATAGATAAAGATTGATTGACACAACTAGTCTTTATTTCCGATTACTACTTGCAACATTAGTGCTTTATAAGCAAAAAAAAGTATCCGGCTCCGGATACTTTTTTTATTTCATATTATAAGGAAATATTTATTCTTCCTCTTTTTTCGGTTCTTCTACAGCAGGAGCTTCCGGAGTTGCCTCTGGAGCTGCATCGACTACAGGCAAAGATTCCGGAGCTGCTTCAAGAGCCTCCACTTCTTCTACCTTTTCAGCTTTTGCTTTTTTCGCTGTTTCCTTTGCTTTAGGAGCTACCTCTGCAGCATCAGCATTTTTCTTAGACCTACGAGTTCTACCTTTCGAAGCTGCTTTCTTCTCTTTAAGCATGTTTTCGTTATAGTCTACCAACTCAATAAAGCACATTGCTGCATTATCTCCTAAACGAGCACCTGTCTTGATAATACGAGTGTATCCACCCGGACGGTCTGCCACTTTTTGAGATATATTCTGAAACAACTCAGTAACTGCAGTTTTATTTTGCAAGTCTTGGAAAACCAAACGTCTTGAATGAGTTGTGTCTTCTTTTGACTTAGTGATGATAGGTTCTACAACTTTTTTCAACGCTTTAGCTTTCGCTACAGTTGTAAAAATACGTTTGTTAGGACTAAGCAGCAAAGATGCACACATATTAGAGAGCATAGCTTTTCTGTGTGAGCTTGTACGCCCTAAATGATTAAATTTTTTATTATGTCTCATGTCGCTTACTAATCTTTATCTAATTTATATTTAGAAATATCCATCCCGAAAGACAGGCTCAGGCTATCCAGTAATTCATCAAGCTCGGTAAGTGATTTTTTACCAAAGTTTCTGAATTTAAGCAGGTCGTTCTTGTTGAATTGAACCAATTCCCCAAGTGTTTCCACTTCTGCCGATTTTAAACAGTTAAGCGCACGAACCGAAAGGTTCATATCTGCCAACTTGGTTTTCAGCAACTGACGCATGTGCAGGATTTCTTCATCAAATTCTTCATTTCCATCAACTTCATTTTGTTCAAGAAGAATTTTCTCATCAGAGAACAACATAAAGTGGTGTATAAGAATCTTAGCTGCTTCTTTCAAAGCATCTTTCGGATGAATAGATCCATCGGTCGCTATTTCTATAACGAGTTTCTCATAATCCGTTTTTTGTTCTACACGATAGTTTTCTATCGAGTATTTTACATTACGGATAGGAGTATAAATAGAATCAATAGCTATAACATTAACATCGTCGGACAGACTACGATTTTCATCAGCAGGTACATATCCCCGGCCTTTGTTAATATTCAACTCGATTTGGAAGTTAGCACTTTTGTCTAAATGACAAATTTCAAGATCAGGGTTCAATACTTCAAATCCTGACAGATGCTTTCCGATATCTCCAGCTTTGAATACTTCGGTACCTGAAATAGTAATGCTTACCTTTTCGTTTTCAATCTCTTCTACGATTTGCTTAAACCGAACTTGTTTCAAGTTCAGGATAATGTTTGTTACATCTTCTATAACACCTGGTACAGTGGCAAATTCATGTTCGACACCGTCGATTTTTATAGAAGTGATAGCAAAACCTTCAAGAGAAGAAAGCAAAATACGGCGCAAAGCATTACCCACGGTGATACCATACCCGGGTTCTAACGGACGAAATTCGAATTTCCCGAAGAAATCATCCGCTTCTAACATCAATACTTTATCCGGTTTTTGAAATGCTAATATAGCCATGAATTTAATTAATTTTTAGAATACAACTCTACGATCAACTGTTCTTTAATGTTTTCTGGGATGTCTGTTCTTTCAGGAAGATGTAAGAATTTTCCTGTCATTGTAGCCTGATCCCACTCGATCCAAGGGTATTTGCTATGATTAAAACCAGATAGAGCTTCGCTAACCACTTCAAGCGATTTTGATTTTTCGCGAACACCTACTAATTGTCCTGGTTTTAGTGAATATGAAGGAATATTTACTACAGACCCGTCAACTACAATATGACGGTGAGAAACAAGCTGACGTGCTGCTGCTCTTGTAGGAGCAATACCTAAACGGAAAACAACATTGTCTAATCTTGATTCTAGCATTTGAAGTAATACTTCCCCTGTGATACCACGTGAGCTCAAAGCTTTGTCAAACATGTTACGGAATTGTTTTTCAAGAACTCCATAAGTATATTTGGCTTTTTGTTTTTCACGTAGCTGAATACCGTACTCAGACGATTTTTTCTTCCTACCGTTACCATGTTGTCCCGGAGGATAGTTCTTTTTTGACAGAACTTTGTCAGGTCCGAATATTGGCTCTCCGAATTTACGGGCGATTTTTGATTTTGGTCCAGTATATCTTGCCATTTTCTTTACTAATTAATAATTAATGAAGCTAAAATTGTGCAGCCGCGATTACAGAGAGGGTCATTGTAATCAAATCACAATTGAAGATCCAAATTTTTAAACTTGATTAAACTCTTCTGTGTTTTGGAGGACGACATCCATTGTGAGGAAGTGGAGTAACGTCAACGATTTCTGTTACTTCAATACCTGCTGCATGGATGGTACGGATAGCAGACTCACGTCCATTTCCGGGTCCTTTTACAAATACTTTTACTTTTCTCAATCCTAAGTCAAACGCAACTTTAGCGCAATCTGAAGCTGCCATTTGAGCTGCATAAGGGGTGTTCTTTTTAGAACTTCTGAAACCCATCTTCCCTGCTGATGACCAACTGATAACCTGGCCATCGCTGTTTGTAAGCGAGATAATAATATTGTTGAAAGAAGAATGCACATGGGCTTGACCAATTGCATCCACCTTAACATTTCTTTTTTTCGCTGCGACTGTTTTTTTTGCCATATCAAATTAATTATTTTGTAGCTTTTTTCTTGTTAGCAACAGTTTTCTTTCTACCCTTACGTGTAC
>JAITVV010000052.1 GCA_031285625.1 Prevotella sp. | reverse complement strand
TAATTCATAATTGACTGATCTATAACTACATTATTATCCATTATGCTACGGAGTAATTTCAGATACTTTACTGTGTTTTCCTGATACATGACTATGTGAGGAGGCAACACCTTCTTTTGCTCGCTAAGTACAATTTCTTGAGCTTCTATAAGGTCATTCAATGGAATCGACGCTTCAAATTCATAAATCATTTTCTTCATAATCCTTTTCCTTTTTAATGTTTAAAAATCAAGCTGTTATTGCTTTAAGTTTTTATATCTTATATTTTTTTTGTTCGTTGTCCTTGTTGTCCGTCAGCGATATACCTGTTTTCCAGAACATACTCGGTTCCCCGACGGTGAACCATTCTACGCCGCCGGATTTGTCGTCGGTGATGGCATCCCCTGATTTCGGATCGTATTTGAGCGGAAGCTGCGATACAGGGTCATATTTGTTCGGATTGAAGATATAGTTCTTCCATTCGCAGAACAGCTTGATTTTCTCCTTGAATGAAGTCGGGGTGATATATTTCCGGTCTTTGATGGCCGACTTGTCGAAAAAGTCGTCATACATCTCTTTTCTTGGTATCCGCTTGTTCAGATGGTCGGAACCATCCGAGAAGTATTCTTCCGCCCACAGTATAAAGTTTTCACCCATCGACTGACGCATACGCCGCGATTCGAGCCGTTCTCCCGGAGACTGCACCACTCCGAATTTCAGGTAGAGCTGTACGCATTCCGCCATCAGGTTCCAGAGCAGGTTCCACTGGTCGAACTCCCATTCGTCAAAAAACAGCATGCCAAAATCGTCCAGAGGCTTGTGCTTGTCGTTGTAGAAGTCGGAGAAGGCTATCAGCCACTGGCGATCCATGAAGCTGGCGCCTTCGCCGTTCAGGGCATGGTTGGTCGTGATATATAATTTGGGAGACTGGGAGAAGGGGAACGTTATACGCCCGCCGCCTTTGTAGTTCACCGTCCAGTCTCCGGTGATACATGCGAACAGGAACTCCAGCGAGAAGTTGGTTCGCACGTCATCGATAAAAACAATCTTGGTCTTTTCCGTCAGTTCCGTCCACACAAATGTATCTCCCTCTATATCTTTGGCTTTCCCATTGATGGCTATTGTCGGCAGGATGTGTTTAAACATCTCTCCGATGATCGACTTTCCGGATCTACCATTGCTTTTACCGACTTCGGACTGCTTGCCGTCCATTGCTACTACCGCCCGGGACACATTCCTGTCCTTACACGACATCAGCATATAGCCGATAGCGCATAGCTTGGAGATAAGGTGATCCTTGTTTTCCTGAATTTCGTCCGGATCGATAGGCATATTCTGTTGTGCTTTCTTCCATGTAAAATTCGATGTGTTGATAAGGAACTGAAGCATGTGGCACACCTGTCCGTATTTCGACAGGGAGTATTCGAATTTTCCGTTTTCGTTCCGGCTAACCGAAATAAGCGGCTGATCCACTCTCTGAGGCTCGAATGTTTTAAGCTGGTCTGCCCATATCGTGTGGTTTACTTCCGTGTAATCCGTTATTTTAATATCTTTCTTTGTAACCTTCCAGCACACATCTTTGAAGTAGAATATTTGCTCGTTTCTTTGTGGTTCGGCGAATTTGGGAGTCAGGTATGCCAGATTGGATAACCTGTCTGGCCCCAGATATTGCGATCCCCCACGGTACAGAAGCTCCAGTACTTCCTTGAGGCGCATTGCCTTGGTAAACTCGGTAATAAAGTCCCTTGCTTCGTATGAATCCACCACTTTGACAGTCGGCGGTGTGAGATGGATAAACTGCCATGTTCCGTCCAGTCTCCGGTAACGACCGAATCCCCGGTTCTGGAGGAAGTTTATGCTATTAACGTATGCGAATTCGTATGCGGTTTTATTCTTTTTCGTGTCCGGATATTCCGACCAGTACCTCTCATCCGGTTCGATGGGGCGTGTGTTCTCCAGCTTCCCTTCTTCGGTAAACCGCCATTGGTGCTGCCCGATCTTAAATTCGGGCATATCTTTTAACACATCCTTGTGCCGTTCGGCAAAAGAGGCGGCGTTATCGAGAGCCCACAATTCCCGGAGCTTGTATTCCCCCATGATGGTGATATTATAAAGCTGCAGGTATTTCCCATCATATTTTTTCTTATTGACCAGCGTGCTGATGTCTTCTGTCAGTTCCTGTTCCCTTCCCTGTAGCGTATTCACCATCAGGTCGTCGATACCTTTGTCGCAGGCTTCGTTCTTCCTCACATGCCCGATAAATATCCTCAGGCAAATATCCCTGTTTTTGAGCGTCCTTACATAGCTTTGGAAGTTCAGGGCGGCATAGAAGAAATTGCGGGGCCTTTTCTGCACATCCTCGTTGATGGAGAGGTTGGACGACAGTTCATCCCAATCGGAGTCGAACAAGAGGATGAGTTCTTCTACTTTGCACCTCTGGATGATTTTCACCAAGTCGGGAGGTATTTGCCCATTAGTACCAAGATTTTGTATTCCGGAGATTCCTACCGAGGGGATGCCATGCTTGCAACATTTTTCCGCTTTTTTCTCCCCTTCCTGAACGAATAGCCGGATAATCTTCTCCTTGTTCTGGTATATCTCCCGTATTTTTTGAGGTATATATAAATGTGTGCCGGCTCCCCTCGGTGTCTTGTATTTTATTGGGTGGCTTTTGCTGTCACGATGTTCGTCCGGGTATTGGTATCTTACTCTTACATAGGCTTTCTGCTTGCCTGTCGGCCTTTTTTTGGCATCCAGCACGTCGTATTTGACCGGCAGTCCTTCCAGATCGTAATATTCTATTAACACATCGTCGCCATTCAGGTCTTCATTGTCAAACTGGTTTAAAGTTCCTTTTTTAAATACTTTTCCTGTGGTTATCGTCCTGTTGGCATCTCTGAAGTCTACTTTGGCTTCTACGTCCTGAGGAGTAAGGCCGGAGCCGGACAGGAACTTATCCAGAAAAGTATTCTTCGCTTTTGGCTTTTCCTTTTTGTCTGTCCGAGCCGGAACAGGAGTGTCGTCATAGATGACTATATTCAGTATCCGGGCAAGGTCTTCCAAAGCATCGTTGAAGGGCATTCCCTTTTTCATCAGGAAGTCTATCGGTTTGGTTCCCCCGAAGTTTTTACATTTGCAGCATCCGAACCTGTTTTTGGAGGGAGTGACCAACAGTCCATTGGCCGCGTTACAAGCCGGGCATTGGCCGATGTGTGTTTTTCCCGCTTTGTCGGCCGGAGATAAGGCTATGTAGTCGCCGATAACTTCCAAATACTTACCTTCCGAAGCCTTTAGTATCCTTTCCTTGTTAGATGGTGAAATATACATACGCTATTTTATTTTTTTATGTTCTCAAGATCCTGAATCCAGTTTAACTGCCGGGCTTCGAATACATCCTCCAACGTAAGCCCCAGATGAAGGGAGACCCGCTGGAATTCCAGCTCCGACATTTCTTCATCCCCCCGGTATAGATTCCACCATCGTTTCTGCGTGATGCCTACTATTTTGAAAAATTCTCTGGTCGGCCTGAAGTATTCCGGATTCCGGAATTTTACCTTTACTATTTTAAAGGCTAAATTTCGACTATCCATATTGACGCCGAAAAGACGGTTTCGATGGATGAACTGCTTGAGGTCATATTCACTTGCATCTATTTCTGAAGCTATCTCCGAAATTGATTTTTTTTCTTTGAGCCGTTGCTTAACCAGCTCTCGATGTTCGTTCCAATTCATTTAATTGCCTCCTTTTGGTTTTTATCTGCCTTAAGATTTGTGGTATTCTTATTACCGGATTCTCCAATAGTCGTTTGATCGCGGTATAATCATTTGTAAATTCATAGTCAGGGTTATTCTCCATGATGAACATGCAACTGACTTTGATAAACCGTTCCCGGTTCTCCGGGCAAACGTCGTCCTCAATTACTATCTGTTCACCCGGATGAAGGCTCATAAGCATTTTGTATGCACCGTTCAGGAAAATAAAGAACTCGTCCCTTACCGGTTCCCGGAGATAAGGGTTTATCTCCTTCCGGTCGTCAAGCCGATATGCAGCCAATTCCTTTTCCATATTTGTGTCGCTTTATAACTTGGCCGGTCAGCTCCGGCCGGTATCGGATACGATTAGCCTGTATCCTTTTCCATGTACATTTTTGATTTCGACGATACCGTTCAGAGGCCTTAGTATCTTTCTCAGCTTGGTGATATAGACATCCATAGACCTTGCGGCGTAATAGGTATCTTTATCCCATATCCTTTCCAGCGCGATCTTTCTGTCCACAAGGTTGCCTTTGTTCTCCGACAATAGTTCCAGCAGTTCGGCTTCTTTTGTGGTAAGCCTTATTTCGTTGCCGTTGATAGTTACCAGTTGTCTTTCCGGATTCAACACCATGTTCGGGTGTACTGTAATTGGTTCTTTCATATTTTTTATGTTTAAAATGATTAGTTTATGGTTTTAGAGGTTATATTTCTCGAAGAATTCGCACAGCATATCTTCAAATTTTTGGTTTGTATAGCCGAACAAGGGTTGTAATACAAGCATAAAAGATGCGTATCCGTCTTTTTCCTGCCCATCCATAGCCGTTATGCCTGCGATCTTCGTGGCCAATATGTCTTTCATTAATTCTTCGGGTGGACAGAAGGATGTGATGCACTGTATCGGCCTGATGGCTTCCCCGGCTCTATGGTCATAGGATATAAAGTTTCCGGGCGAATTAATAATGGTTGCACATTGCATTCGCTGTATCTGTATGTCTTTCCTGTTCATGTTTGTATCTTATTTCGTGGTTATCGATTCATAGCATATTAAATATTCGGACTCAGTCCGCCTTCTATATCTTCTGTATCTCAAGAATTCACTGTGGTCTACGGCCGTTATGATAGTGAATATTAAGATTATAAGTATCGTCGTACTCTTTCTGGTGATAGACATCACCTCTTTCTTCCTCGATTCTATCTGCTCTGTTATATGAAAGGTTTCGCCGCAATACCAGAGTACCAGCTCATTGAGTTTGGTTATCGTTAATTTCCGGAAGATATTCTTTGTATGAGTTTCCAATGTCCTCTCTGTAATGCCAAGGGAGGGAGCAGCTTCTTTCTTTGTCCCCATGTACACCAAGCGTTCAACTATTTCCAGTTCCCTGTTAGAGAGTAACTTTCTCATGCGATTATTCCAGATTAGAGTCTATTTCCTCCAGTCTTTTCCTTTTTGCCAGAGCGTATTCGATTACTTTTATCCTTTTTCCCCTTAACTCGCTCGGACTTTTAGCTTCAAACGCAAGGTATACTGTCCGGGTCGTGACACCGGCTTCGGCCGCTACTTCCGTCATCAATCTTCTTTCAGTAAGAAATTTTCTTAACTCCTGTAATTTTTCACTGTATGTCTTTTTTTCTTCCATTACCGTTGTTTTGGTATTGATTCATAATTTTTACTTTCTTATATTTGTGAAATAATTGCGCAATAAGTATGAAATATTCATGTAAAATGCGTGTAAATTTCACTGTTTTTGCAAATATATCGAAATATATTTCTTATAAGCAAATAAAAACAGTAAAATATTACCATAATTAACATTCGTTATGAATAAGGAACGGTTAACTGTCTTGGCTGAAGCTCTGGGTATATCTCCCTCAAAACTCTCTAAATCACTGGGGAAAAGTGAGGCGTATATCCGTACAATGAGTGGGGCTGCCGGCTCGGACTTGATTGGTGAAATTTTACGGAAATATCCGCAGGTGAATGCTTACTGGTTAATTCTGGGAGAAGGGGACGTTTTCAAAACTAATTCCGGTGTTACGATAGGGGATGATAATGCTGTTTCGGGATGTAATATCAACGGAGGTTCAATTAACAATTCAATCACTATCCAAGCTCCACCTGAAGGATATGAAAAAATAACAAAACCGGATGGAACAACGATAGTCCAAAGAATAGGACTTGCCGAAAATAGCCAACAGACAGCCAGCCTTCAGGAAAAGATAGCCTTTTTACAAAGTACTATCGACTCACTGAAAGAAACAGTAAAAGCCCAAAACTTTACAATAGATCTGTTAAGAGAAAAAGACCGGTCAGGTCAACAATAGCCTCTTACGGGGCGCAAATTTAGCGTCTACAAACGAATTCAGAAAATAATTACGAAGAAATTGTTACGAAAAAAATGAAGTGTCATTTTCGTAGGATGATTATCAGTATTTTAACTATAGAGAAAAGAATAACATCTTCTCAAAAAGCATTTTGGTAAACGAAATTGAGGCTTTATACCGGGACAGAATCGGGACAAAAACTTGCAATTTAACAATTTATATGTATTGATTTATAGGGACTTACGGAGATGAATTTAGGGGAATAGAATCCGGTCTCCGCAACTAAAAAGAAGCAATCGAAAATTCGGTTGCTTTTTTGTTTCTATATCACTTGATTGAGAAGTTCGATAGAATTATCTTTGTATATATTAACGAAGAATTAAATGATTATTATGAGATCTGTATTTCTTATTATAATACTTATAAGTATAAATATTAATGCTATAGGCGAAATAAAATTCGCATATTGTTCTGTAGATTTAGGAAGTTCTTCGTCTTATCCTAATGTCGAATATGTGGGTGGCAGTTATGTCGTATCAAAGCTGAAGGATAAAAACACACACATTTCATACGTGGTTAAGAGTGACGGCAAGCAAAAGATTATCAATAAATTTTTAGAGAAAGGATGGGAATTAGATTATCAGGATGGTAACATATTGGGATTTAGAATTAACTTATAGAATGACAAACTTTAACCATCTTTTCCAATCCTCAATAAAATTGTTCGATAATTCGATAGGGTATTCAACTACAAAAAAGCAATCACAGAAGTGGTTGCTTTTTTGTTTTATGTCTTATTGGAGAGTTCGATAATTAAATATAATCAGGGCTTGACGCATATATCAGTCTTTCAATATCTTTTATCAGATTAATTTCATTATAGTATTCTTTGTATTTTTCCCATGGGGTAATTAGGGTTGAGTTTAATTGTAGGTATTTATTCGATTGATCAATCCCTCTCTATTCTTGATAGACTTATCAAGATTCTCTAAACAATCATCTTCATAATTTCTAAGTTTGTTATATAGAAATATTAGTTGCTGTTTAAAGTTATTTTCTCCATATATATCAATGGAAAACTCCAATAAGGAAGTATACTCAGAAGTTGGTATCAAAAAAATAGGTGTCATTATTGTATAAGGCTCTCCCCATTCGAATTTCTTTTCTATTAAAGTACAGTGTGGCTTAGTTTCTTTATCAATAATCCTCATAATTTTTTAAGCCATTACAGTTTATCTGTAACCACATAGTAGAGAGGATCTGAGAATGCATTTATATGATACCGCTCATTTAATGGAATAGATAAAAAGTCATATTTTGAATGACGAAATATCGCTTACTGTATTGGTTAATAGGGTGTAAGTGATTGTTTTAAAGATATAAGTCATATCTATAAAATATATATTGTTCAACAGATATGTTCTAGCTAACTTAGTCATATTCAATTAATCCCTATTATTAACTAAAAACAAAATTATGAAGAAAATCTTATTCCTATCTATGTTGTTTATCTGCTTTAGTTTTAATGCAAAATCTCAGCATATCGGTCAAATTCTGCAGGCAAATTCAATGAATTCTCCTTCATGGGCTTATAATGAACAGGAAATATCAGTAAGAGTAGAGGTGTATAATACCACTACAAACTGGGTCTACTCGCATTTTTATTTAGTAATAGACAATGTTAACTCTCCTTGGTATATTTCATCATGGGATGATGCACCACATTTAGCTTTTGCTCCAAATCAGACCAAGGTTGTAGAATTGAAAGGTCGTGTTTTCACCGCTGACCTTCTACCACCGGGAGGCAGGTACGAGTAAATAAAAACGGAAGCATGGCTGGGAAAGGAGAAGAAATCTTAAATTATGCAAGAGCACCATTTGCTATAAAATAAATTATAAAAGTCTGAACATAAAGAAGCCTAAAAAGGGCTTCTTTTATACAATTTGGAACAAGTGAATCTAATACTTATCCTCTCCCATTTATTCTCTGAAATTGATTTATCGTCTCCAAACTTATAGTGAGCAAAAAGATGTCAATGAGATTAAGTTTTCAATGCATTTATATAAAAGGGCCTACAAACTGATTTTATAATTTCTATTTAGTAAAACACTCTTTGCATTCTCAAAATCTTCTATTTTAACCAATATATAGTCCGTGTTATAGGTAGATATCGCAAAAATACTAATATTATTTTCTGCCAGTATTACTGATATTTTCGATAAAATACCTACCAAAGAGAAATCAAGTATTCCCTGCAATCTGAAAGCTTTCCATCCTTTTTCATACTCTATACAGTCACTTGGTACAGATGTTTCTTCGCAGACTAAGGACATTTCTTCATCCGTTTTTCCAAAGAAGCAAAATTCATCGTCAAATCTAATATTTTCGACTCCTTTTACTTTGCAAACTGCAAATTGCTTATTAATGATCTTAAGTTCCATAATTTACAGATTTAAAATGTTATTATCCTCCTATCAAATATAACTATTTCACTTTCCTGACAGGTTTCTTCAATAATATTCTTTATCATAAAAAACGTTAATGTGCTTTTTTGTGTCTGCCATCCTTGATGCGCTTACTATCTTTGTATTTCATCAGAAACCTTTTGAGAATCAAAAGCTGCTCTATGAATAATAGGGCCTTTTTATATAATTAGATCAATCGAAATAAACAAAAAATGGATACACAGGAAGTACAGATGGAAGCTAATTCCATAACAATAGCAATAGCTAAATGGATGCAGGAATTTCTTACAGGGCTTGGGGTACCTGAGCAGTGGGTAGAATATACAAAATTGATTGTACTACTGGTTTTGGTGACCTTAATTGTATATGGATTGCAATTTCTGGTGAGGAAGATATTGATATTTGTGTTCAAACGTGTTGGCAATATATCAAAACTTTCATTCATGAAGTATGCATTAGAGAACAGACTTCCACATTATCTGGCACTAATTGTTCCATATTCATTTATAAGGGGTATAATTCCGATTGTATTCTATGACTTTCCATCATTTATAAAACCAATGATCAAGTTGACCGATATCTATATGGTTTTTATGGTTATCTGGATCATCATGGCTGTGATAAGATCATTTGGTGGAGTATTACAGGAAAAACCGGCTTTTCAGAATAAACCGATGAAAAGTTATTTTCAGGTTATAAGTATAATTCTATTTATTTTCGGAGCAGTAGTAATTTATTCCATTATTACCGGAAAATCAGCTACGGCATTTTTTGCTGCTATGGGGGCTGCCTCTGCCATCCTGATGTTATTATTTCAGGATTCGATCAAAGGCTTTGCCGGAAGCATTCAGGTAACAACTAATAATATGGTGCAAATAGGTGATTGGATAACCATGAATAAGTATGGAGCAGACGGTAATGTGGAAGAAATAAACCTGACTACAGTTAAGATACGCAATTTTGATAAAACGATAACTACAGTACCTACATATGCCCTCATATCCGATTCGTTCCAAAACTGGCGAGGTATGCAGGATACAGGAGGACGCCGCTTTAAGCGTGCTTTGTATCTTAAACACGATAAAATTCGTTTCTTAACAGATGAGGAACTGGAAAAATACAAAGAAGTGGATGGTCTCAGGGAGTACATATTAGCAAAACAAAAAGAATATGCAGAATTGAATAAAGGTACAAAGAGTACTTCTATACCATTAAATCAGCATCGTATAACAAATAACGACTTGTTTTTACAATACGGGACACATTATCTGCGTATGCATCCTAAGATCGACAATAATCTCACATTACTTGTGCGTCAGTTGGCTCCAACACCTCAAGGATTGCCGATTGAGTTGTATACTTTTACAAATACGACAGTCTGGGCTGAGTATGAAGTTATTCTTTCCGAAATCGTGAATCATTTTGTCAGTGTGGTAAAATATTTCGATTTGATGATATATGAAGAATCTTCAGGAAGTGACACCTATGATATTTATATAAAAGAAAATGTAAAATAATTATAGGAAGACCGATTCATCGGTCTTTTTTGTTTAGAATAAGATCTTGGATAGTTCATCCTGATAGTGTTTATTATCCGTTATTTCATTATGCCCTTCTCCGTTAAGAGTAATTAGCCTGTCTGTCGGTTTGAGTAATTTTTCCAGTTGTAGAGAATTATCATAGCTTATAACTTTATCTAAGTTTCCATGAAAGATAATAACCGGCATTTGGCAATCTTTAATGTATTTATATGTTTCCAGTTTATACCTGATAAGAAATTCGGGGGTTAATGGCGATATATCCTGAATTACATCTGTAAGGCTGTAATATGGAGCCTGCAGAATTAACATACGAGGGTTGTTTGTGGATGAAAGCCATGCAGCCGGACACGTACCTATAGAATAGCCAAGCACTATAATTTGATCTTCACTATATCTTTCTTTCATGCTGTTATAGGCAGCCTGTATGTCTTCAAATAATTGAGCCTCACTTTCGATCTGCCCTTCACTTTTGCCAAAACCTCTATAATCAAGGATAAACAAATCATAACCCAAATCATCAGTATATAGTGATGCCATGCCTCCCCATGAGTCTAATGCTCCAGCATTACCATGTAGGTAGAATATCAGGCCTTTAGGATTATCCGCCTTGAATAAAAGACTATTTAATTGGGTTCCATCCTTTGTTTGAATATGTACTTCTTCAAAGGTTTGACTAAAGTTGTATCTATAATCCTTATCTAATTTATCAGGAATAAAAATGAATTTTTCCTGAAGGAAATAAAAGAAACAACATGTTATCAGGTAAAATGATGGTGCAATTATTAAAAACCAGATCAGTATTTTTTTTAAATTAATCATAACAGTAAAAAATGGATACTAAGTTACTGTTAAATTAAATATTACGAAGCTATTACAAATTAAATTCTACATTGATAAAAAGATATTGCTCTGCTTTTACCCTGTCCTTATTTATATTACGAAAGTTTGGGGCTATCTTCAATTGTTTCACCGGTTGAAATTCTACACCAACCATCATTAATTGTCCGTCCAGATCATTCCATGGCGATGTAAAAGCCGATGGATTGGAAGAATCTGTCAAGTCATAGCGGGCAAAAGTTCTCCATTTGGATGCTAATTTGGCAGAAGTATAAAACGAGTATCCATAATAGTCTTTCTTTTCGATAAATCCTTTGTTATAAACCTTGTTATACTCTGCTCCGAAGGAAATTTTTTCATTCTGGTATCCAGCAAATAACGATAAGGTATATTGATCTTTGTAATTGCCGTCTGTAACTCCTTCGGGTAATGCGTCCCTTTGCTTTTCGTCATCATTGTATATATCTGCATAAATACGGAATATTGTATTTTTGATTGGATATAAACTGATGCCAGCCGCATAACGCATGCTGTTATCCTTTTTTATTTTCTTATAGCCTTCACCATTTGTAAGGCTCAGGTCAGCTGATAAGTACGGATTAAATGCATATTCGGCTGTTATACCCATGTCAACACTTGGTGCCATCTTGTTAAGATCCTGAAACGATTTCATTACGTAGCGGTGCATCCAGTATTTTTCCTGTATGCTAAATTGTAATAGGCCGGTTAGTCCTACATTGATATTGAATCCTTTATCATTCCAATTAATGAAAGCATTTCGTACGTATACTTCCAATCCATCAGTGGATGTTTTACTGGAAGCACCATCAATAATAACCTGACCTTGCAGTGTACGGGTAAATTTATAACTATATCCCAGAAAGGCTCTGGTCAGATCGAAACCTCTTTCATCGTTTGCATGCCCAAATCCTGTACTATAATCAAAGAAACTTCTTGCTATAACTTTTCCATACGGTTTAAAAGCTATAGAGTCCTGTGCAAAAGAAGAGTTTATACACAATATTGCAACTAAGATGATAAAATAAAATCGTTTCATACTACTTTGTTAAATTATACTGCAAAGTAAAGTGTAAATATTTGAAAACAACAATGTAGTATAATTAAGGTTTAGTTAAGATAATGTGACGCAAATGTGATATAATGAAAAAGCTGCTAAGTTGTTTCTTAGCAGCTTTTAAACATCATTGAGTTTCGATTATTTTTTCGGATTCATTATCACTTCAATATGATTTTCTTGAGATACCAACTCTTTTGTCAGTCTCTTTATATCATCCTTTGTTAATGCATTAACAATTGAAAGATAGTCAGAATGATTATCATCGCCATAGAAATATTTTGAACCAAGAATGCCTACCCAGTAGCCATTTTGTTTCTCGTCTTCCTGGAACTTCTTCACCATATATTCCTTTACTTTCAGGAAGTCAGCGTCTTCCGGTCCGTTTTCAGCGATCTTATTTACTTCACGGCTGATAATAGGAGTTATAGTAGCTACTCTCTCAGGGTCTGTATCGAAGAACATCTGCAATGTCGTTTGCCCTTCCGGAATACGGCTTATTCCTGCACGTACACCAACTCCGTAAGTACCTCCTGCTTCTTCTCTTACAGTACGAACATATACAATATCTAATATCTGTTTTAGTGCAGATAATGTTATTTGCGTTTTTTGATCATATTTCAACGTCCCGCTATACATTTCAAAAGCAGATGTTTTAGGAGTTTTCATCTCCTGCTCGAATATATTGTCAATGTGGCCTTTTCTTATACTTGCATCCACATCTTTGTATTTAGCATCTTTATTGCCCGAAGGAAGTGATGCCAGATATTGTTCTACCAATGGTTTGAGAGCTGCTTCGTCAACTGTACCGACAAAATTGAATACGAATGATCCCGGATTAGCATAGATTTCTTTATAGATTTCTATAATACGGTCATAGTTCAGTTTTTCAGCATCTTCCAGCATCATAACCTGCATACGAGGGTTGTCTCCATACATCGCTTTGGTCCTGTTGATATTCATTATGAATGAAGGTTCTGAAGTCAGATTTTTCAACTGATTCTTTATTAGTTCCATAATGTTAGAGTATGCACCTTCATCCTTTCTGGGAGCTGTGAAATAAAGATATGTAAGCTGAAGCAATGTTTCCAGATCCTTAATAGACGACGATCCGTTAAGACCTTGAACGTATGAAGAAATATGGTTATTCACATTAGCGGATTTTCCGGCTAAGGCTTTTTTCAGATCGGTAGAACTGAAATTACCGATACCTCCTACAGATGGTACCATAGAGGCCATATTTGCATTATTGATATCAGCATCAGCAATAATAGAAGTACCTCCATATGCATGAGAGGACATTAATATCTCGTCATCTTTGAAGTTAGTTTTTTTGATAACAACTTTCATTCCATTAGATAATGTCCATATGGTAGTGCCAAATTTATCATCGGTTTCTGTTTTTACTACCGATCCTGCTTTTGGCAATTGAGTGATCAATGGTTCGTTCGATACAGTTTCCTCATAGGCTGTAATATTTTCAGCCTCAACTGTATTGAATACATTTAGCAACTCATCTACTGTAGGGTAGGTTATACCTTCTTTTTCCGGACCTGTAACGGTAATCACTATATTTTTATTTCCAAGTAGTTGTTGCACTGCGCCATTAATAGCCTGTGCATTGATCATAGGGGAGAATTGTTTGAAGAAGTTGTATTCATATTCAATTCCAGGAATAGCTTCATCTTCTGTGAAACTCCTCACATATTCCTGAACATACCTGTTGTTCAATTCTTTATTCCTGTTATTATACATTTTTTCGTATTCATCAAGAAGAGTGGCTTTAGCACGTTCAACTTCTGCATCTGTGAATCCAAATCTTTTGATGCGTTCATTTTCCCTTATCAGGCTGGCTAATGTTTCATCTATTTTACCTTCTTTACTTAGAGCGATTGTGGTCCATGCGTCTTTTGTTTTGGAAACAAAGAATCCTCCGTCATAGGCATAAGAGGCGGCAAAAGGAGCATCTGCTTTTTGAGATATCTCGTTCAAACGGTCAGATAACATCCTTGAAGATAGAGCCTTAATGTATGAAATAATCAAACCCATCTGGCTTTGTTTTGCTTCTGCAGGTACAATATCATGCTTAATGTAAAGTGTAACCTGAGTTCTTACTGCTTCCGGGTCGGTAATAATGGAAACGATAGGCTCATTGTTATCCGGTACAGGAAAATATACTCTTTCAGCTGGATTTACAGGTTTTGCAATATCTGCAAACATTGTTTTTATCTTAGCCTCCACTTGATCTACATCTATATCGCCAACAATTATTATACCTTGCAGATCGGGTCTGTACCATTTATGATAATAGTCCTTAAGTGTTTGGTATGGAAAATTCTCTACTACCTCCATTTTACCGATAGGCATACGGTCTGCATATTTGCTTCCTTTGAAGATTACGGGCAACTGTTTGTCCCATATACGGTATTGCGCACCACTACGTGTACGCCATTCTTCCTTGATAACCAGCCTTTCCTCATCGATCTGTTCATCTTTAAGGGCAATGAAACTCGACCAGTCATGCAAAACCAATAAACAAGAATCTATAATAGCATCCCGTATCACAGGTACATCATTCAGATTATAAACGGTTTCATCGAAAGATGTATATGCATTTACATTAGCTCCAAACTTTACACCAATAGACTCAAGGTAATTGAGCATTGTCTTTTTACCCGGAAAATTCTTTGAACCGTTAAAGGCCATATGCTCAAGGAAGTGAGCCAACCCCACCTGATCATCTTCTTCCTGCATAGAGCCCACTTTTTGAGCAATATAAAAGTCTGCTCTTTTTTCAGGGTATGCATTGTGCCTGATATAATAGGTCAGTCCGTTATCCAGCTTACCATACCTAACTTGTGAATCGACAGGTAATTTTTCCATTGTTTGTGCTTCAATAAAACCAACTATGGCTAACAAAGCGATAATAATAATTGATTTCCTCATATTATAGATATTAAAGTGTTAATCAATACTCAGTGTGGCTACTACTGCTTTATGGTCTGATACAAATGTGCCATTAAGCGTATCTGGTAAAACAGAATAATCGGAGACTTTTATTTGCTTACTTACAAAAATATAGTCGAGTAGCGGACGTTCAGCCAGAGGCAATCTGCCAAAATCGTGGAATGTCCAGTCTGTACCGGAAATATTGGTCGCAATAGATTTACTGTCGATTAGGTGGCCGGCTTTATTTGCATCTGTTATGTTTTTTATAGCTTCAGATTCTGGAGTGTCATTAAAGTCACCTGTAAGGATAACGGGAAGACCTTTACCTAGCTCAGCAGCTTTCTTTAATAACAGACTTCCACCTTCTTTACGGGCTGTAAGCCCGTCATTGTCAAGGTGTGTATTCATTACGAATATTTGTTTGCCTGTTCCTTTATCTTCCAGTATGGCCCATGCTGCCACACGAAGGTACGAAGCATCCCATCCCTTCGATCCGACAATTTCAGGAGTTTCGCTAACCCAGAAATTTCCTGATTCGATTTCTTTAAATTTATCTTTTTTATAAAATAAAGAGCTGAATTCACCTTTATCTTTTCCATCTTCGCGGCCGACACCTATTGCATTGTATTCGGGTAGACGGTCTTTAAGGTCTTTAAGCTGATTTAGTAATACTTCCTGAGTACCCAGGATGTCTATATTATTCATTTTTACCATCTGTGCGGCATTGTCTTTTCTGTATTGCCAATTATTCAGGCTGTCACCAGCATGATCGAGGCGTATATTGAATGTCATAACATTCACATCCAATGGTTTTGTACTACAAGCAGAAATAAGTAAAACGATAAGTAATGAGTAGATTAGTTTTTTCATTTTTAATAACATTTTCAAATATAAAATTCTACATCGTCAAGATGTAAATAATAAGTATAATCTGGGTAAAAAAATAATTGCTCCGCATACTACCGAAATGAACGAGGCGAAAAAGACTGCGGCTGCAGCCAGATCTTTTACTTTCTTTATCATTTCATGCCACTGTGGAGATATAAAATCACATAGGTTCTCAATAGCTGAATTCATTATCTCCAGTGCAAACACTAAAGCAATGAGTATACATATCACCAGCCATTCCAGGCTTGATATTTTGAGGAATATACCTGCGGCAACTACAGCTATTACAATGCATACATGTATACGGGAATTATGTTCTTCTGTGAATAAGATTTTTAATCCGTTAAGTGCATATAAGGGCGATTTTAACCGCTTCTTCATAGAAAATTTCTCCGATCCTTTCTTATCCATCATTCACAGACTTTGGGGGTGTTGGCGTATATTGTGCTAAATTAATAACAAAAATATATATGACATAAACAAAGTAATTGTTTTTTATGTTTCTACGATAAGATTCTGTAATTTTGAATGATTATAATTGTTACAATCAATATAAAATACAAATAACATGAAGAAATATATTTTATTGGTATTCATTACTTTTGGGTTGTTCTCCTGCAGTTTAAGTACACAATATAATCTGGATAAAATGGGAGAAGCGGCTAAACAGCATATTAAATATAGGGATATAGATAATAATACTATAACTAAGATTGAATATATGGAACCCGTTTCCTATGAGAAAATACCTAAGGATAAACGTGATAATCCGGATGAAACATATCTATGTAAAATCTATATACAGGGGACATGGGCCTATGCTAACAGCTACAGGATATTCAATATCAATGATACCATAAACTGTTATTTCGACAGTAACTTCAAAGTCCTTAAAATGGATGAGAATAAAGAAAACTAATCCTTTTATAAAGCAGAAGATCAGGATAAAATTATCTTATGATATAAGGCTTGCTATAGTACAATAAAGTAACATTGAAAATAAGCTGATAACTGTTACTTTTGTCACTTTTTTATGGTAATATGCTTTTTACCTGATATTTATAAAAATATATATGTGTTACTTTTTTCATGTATATAAGCTATTTATCCTAAATCTTTAGAAAGGAATAATGTTCTCCTCCTGTCTTTTGGTCTGATAATTGAATAATTTGATGTAATTTTGTAACTCGCTAATCTATATAATTTTTGATGAATACATTTGGAAATATATTTAGGCTTACCTCTTATGGGGAGTCACACGGTGCTGCAATAGGTGGAGTAATCGACGGATGTCCGGCAGGAATTACCGTTGATATGGATTTTATTCAGAATGAACTTAACCGCCGCCGCCCGGGGCAGTCTAAAATAACAACACCCCGTAAGGAAGCCGATGAGGTCGAATTTCTTTCGGGAATATATGATGGTAAAACGACAGGGGTTCCTATTGGTTTTATTATTCGCAACAATAATCAACATTCGTCGGATTATGATAATCTGAAAGATATTTACCGTCCTTCTCATGCCGATTATACTTATTCACAAAAGTATGGAATACGTGATCATAGGGGAGGAGGCCGTTCTTCCGCGCGGGAGACAATAGCACGGTGTGTAGGAGGAGCATTAGCGAAACTTGCACTTATTCAGCTGAATATAGAAATCACAGCTTATACTTCACAGGTAGGACATATAAAGCTGGATAAACAATATACAGAATATGATCTTTCATTGATTGAATCTACTCCAGTGCGCTGTCCAGATATGGAGAAAGCTGCTGAAATGATCGAATTTATCGAAGAAGTAAAGTCTAAAGGCGATACGATTGGTGGAGTTGTTACTTGTGTCATTAAAGGTACGCCAGTTGGATTGGGTGAGCCGGTATTCAATAAATTGCATGCAGCATTAGGAGATGCCATGTTAGGAATAAATGCAGTGAAAGGTTTTGAATATGGCGATGGATTCGATGTTAGCCATCGTGGATCGGAAGTAAATGATGTCTTTTATAATGAAAATGGAAAGGTGAGCACCCGTACTAACCATTCCGGTGGAATTCAGGGTGGTATTTCGAACGGACATGATATCTATTTCCGTGTAGCATTCAAGCCCGTAGCTACTATCCTTATGCATCAGGATACAATTAATAAGGAAGGGGAGTATACCGATCTGAAGGCCAGAGGTCGTCATGATGCCTGTGTATTACCACGCGCTGTACCTATTGTAGAGGCTATGGCTGCCATGACAATTCTGGATTATTATCTGATGAGTAAAATGAACCGGGCTTTTTTATAAATATATCTTAGCTCGGAAATTCATTTTCGTCGTCGTCATACAGGTCATTAAGTTCGATGGATAGGCTGTCAAGTTCTTTTATCCAAGCCTCCATTATTTCTTTTGGAGTGTCCTTTGGAGCATCATCTATTCGTTTCTTTGCTATTTCAATTTCCTTTTCTAGTTCGCTTCGCCTGCTCATACTTTTTTGTTTAATATTTAGTTATTAAACAATCTGTGAGATTGAAAAGTTTATTGGATAGAGACAGAGCTAACTGATCCTTTTGGGCGTTTTCATTCCTTTAATTAAGTGCGTGATGGCCATACGGGGACTATGGAAGAGCATTCTTGGACCGGAGTAACGCATCACATCTTTGATCTTTTCTCTCATATCGGAACTATAGCAATGTATAGGACATTTCTCACATGTTGGTTTATCTTCACCATATATACACTTTGATAGTCTCTTTTGAGCATATTTGTTCAGTTCTGCACATGATGTACATAATGCGTGACTGGTACCATGTTTGGCATTACAATACAAATGTATCATCTTGCCAATCGTTTTTTTCTCAGTAGTATTCATTCCTCTATAAAGCCGCTATCTATCATTCGTTGAGTATTGGAAAATAAAGCCATACCCGTCTTCATTTTTCTAAAGTTCAACTTTTTATAAAAGCCTTCCTTACCAGGAGAAGCATATAAGATAAAATTGCAGTTTGGTGTAGTTTTTATTAATCGCTCTATTATATTTTGTCCAATTTTATGTCCTTGATATGATGGTTCAACGGCAACATCGTATATGGCCGATTGTCTTACTCCATCTGATAAAATACGCCCAAAGCCTATCAATTCTTCATTGTCGAAAACAAATATGACCGAATAGCTGGCTTCAAATGATTCCTTGTGTGTCTCAGGATCAGAGAAACTCATATTGACTTTTTCCAACAGGAGGGGTACTTTGTCCCAAGGTATATTTTCACAGTTATCCTTATATCTGAGATTCATTCTACTCAAAGTTAAAGACTAATGAGATCATTCTCGTTTTTCCTGAAGATATTGCCTGAGTGTACTTTATCATATCTTGATCGGAAAGATCCGATCTGTTTTTGTTTACAACGTCAGTCAAGCCAAATGAAAACTTCAACTCAGGGCACAGCTTAAATAGCGGCAGATAGATATTGCAGCCGACTCCAAATTCTAAGCCGTAATCCATTTGTTTAAAACGTAGGAGATCATCCTTTTTACTGCCGATATTAACTGCTGCATATCCTCCGGCCAGAAAATACGGTCTGAAATTACCCATCCTGTCCGCACTAAATTTCAAGTATAGAGGGATCGATATATAGTTACTTTTCAATGCAGAATCGACCTCTTCTCCTGATGTTTGTTCTTTGAATACGAATCTTCTTTCACCAAAATGCAGGGTAGGGGCCAATCGCAGATTCATGTATTGGTTCAGATACCGGTCTCCGATCATTCCAACACTGAATCCAACAGAGTAGGATGGTATTTCGGAAAACCAAGCTTCTCCATTATCACCAACAAATCCTGTATGTGACAGAATCATATCCTGCGTGTGAAATCCAATAGAGAATCCCAGATGGTACATTTTCTGATCAGCAAAGGGTTGATTCAGAGCTTTTCGTACTTGTGCCTGTGAGTTTACACAAATTACACTGATAAGCAGTAGTAACGTGAATATTTTATTTGGTTTCAAAATAGCTGTTTTTATTTCTAATAACGTAATTTATTGTTAGTTATTGTTATGTTCTATTACTTAGAAAGGGTAAAAATAACGAGAGACTAAATTCTAAATAGTTAAATTTAATATGCTGTATATTAGGTGTATAATTATATTTATAGATATAAACAATCTTAATATTTATAATATCTAACAGTATCCGTTTTTGGATAAAGAAAAAACTCGTTATATTTGCCGTATCAAAGTTAGTAATAATATTAAAACGAAAAAATCATGGCTTACGTAATTAACGAAGACTGTATTGCTTGTGGTACTTGCATAGATGAATGTCCAGTAAACGCTATTTCAGAAGGAGATATCTATAAAATTGATCCGGATACATGTACTGATTGTGGTACTTGTGCTGATGCTTGCCCAACAGAAGCAATCCATCCTGCATAATTGTCAGGACTATAAAATATATAAGGAAGCAAAATATTTGCTTCCTTTTTATTTTTAGATTAGAACACCTACACGTAACAACATACCTTGAAAAGTAACAAAAGTGACAGCTTTTTGTCGTTTTTAAGTGTTACTTTTTCTTTATATCATACCAAAGAACTTTTTATATAAGACAATTTTTATTTACCTTAATAATAAGACGATATATTTAATTCAATTCCTTAGTTACTCTCGCTATCATATCTTCACTCTCAGGTTTCAGTTTGGCAATAGCGATCTTTTTACAAGAGATAGTAATTAGCGTGGTTAAAACTATTACTATCAGCAATGAAGTGAGAGCTAGTTTCCATAGATTGAGCTTTAATGTATTAGAGTAAGTAAATCTACAATAAAAATAAATATAGGAATCATTTATTTCAAAATATTCACCACTCTCAAATAAAAAAGAGGTACTAATTGGTACCTCTTCTATCTAAGTTATCATATATCAATTAATATACATGACCATCGTCTTTCAAATCTTTCACGTCCATGCGTTTTCTTTCCAATACGCCCCATGCATAAGCAATATATGCTAATACAACAGGAACAAGAAGTGATACAACACTCATAACAGTAAGGGTAAATTCACTCGAGGATGAATTTTCAATAGTCAATGAGCTTTGCAGATCTGTACTTGATGGATAATATGCTGTATTATTAAAGCCGGTAATCAATAGTAGCATACATACTGTAAGTACAGTACCTATACCTGTAAACCAGATACCTTTGCTAAATGATTCACTTAATAGCGTTTTTCCGATACCAAACAATACCAGTAATACGCCTACAACAAAAACAATCCCTACAATTGGCATTTCTACCAGATTTAAGAAATATTTATATGGTTGCAAGAATACTTCTTTTGTATCAGGGTTTACCGCAAACCCTTGAGATAAGCTGATCCATATAACAAATGCCAAAAAGAACACTACGAATGGTATACAGTTGTAGAGTAAGAATTTACGGGAACGTTTTATCAATGTTTCGTCTTGAAGGCGATTAATAAAATATAGACATGCAAGTGTGCGGGCAAGGAAGAATACAGTTAGTCCAAGTAACCAGTTACGAGGTTCTGCCAGTGCTTCCAGTCCATGCCATTCAGTTCCCCAACGGCTGATAACAGGGCTTAATACATCTGTCATATTTCCCTTGTTTACAGTGAAGTCGGAACCTGTGAAGAATGTAGCCAGTGCAGCACCTACCAGGAATGTTCCTAATAATCCATTAGTAAATAAGAACCATCTGTATGTGTTACGTCCGAATAAGTTTCCTGGTTTTGACTGGTATTCATAAGATACTGCTTGTATTACAAAGCAGAATAGAATAGCCATCCAAACCCAATATGCACCGCCAAAACTGGTAGAGTAAAATAATGGGAATGAAGCGAAGAGAGCTCCACCAAAAGTTACCAGTGTAGTAAATGTATATTCCCATTTGCGCCCCAGGGTATTAACCAATATCATTCGTTCCTTTTCATCTTTTGCTAATGAAAAGAGCATTGATTGTCCTCCTTGCACAAACAGAAGAAATGCAAAAATTCCTCCGATAAGGCATATAAGGAACCACCAATAATGTTGTAAAAATGAATAATCCATAGTTATATCTTTTTTTAGTTAAAAAATCATGTATTAGTGAGATTCCTCCGGACCTTTCTTTATCTGATTCAGCATAATGCGAATCTCTGCAATAAGTAAAGCTGTAAATAGTGCAAGGAATAGGCAGAAAGTAATTATTACAGACTGGGTCGATAATGATGATATCGCTGCCTGAAGCGGTAATAAATCCTGAATAGCCCATGGTTGGCGTCCAACTTCAGCCAGTACCCAACCGGCTTGTCCTGCAATATATGCCAATGGAATTGTCCAAACACAAACCCAAAGAAGCCATTTCATATTTTCCAGATCTTTCTTACGGTATACAAGGAATCCTAAGAGAAGGAATAATGCAATAAAGTATCCTCCCAGATAAACCATGATATGGAATGACCAATATACCATTGGTATATTTGGTATCAATTGTTCTGGTGTATCCAAATATCCATAACCGAAATAAGCATAATTAGCTTTTATTTTTTCTTTATATTCTGTTGCAGCAGTTTCGTTTCCATCTTTTTTAGCCTTCTTATAGTCAGCCAAAGCTTGTATGGCTGCTTTTCCTCTGCTTTGCTTTTCAGTAAACGATAGGGCAGTAGAACCATCAGGCTCTCTATAACCTCCGTCTATTATATCTTTTATTCCCGGTACATATGCTTCCATATCTCCGAAACTTAACCATGATAATCCTTTAGGAATGCTAATATTCAAAAGATAAGGATCAGTATTGTCTTTGTATGATTCTTTTGACGGATTAGGAATTGCAAAGGCTATGAGGCCAACGCCTTCTCCACCTTCATATAGTCCTTCCATTACGGCTAATTTCATTGGCTGTTTTTCAGCAACTTGCTGAGCTGAACCATGACCAGTCCAAAGAATAAGAAGCGAAGATATAAGTCCGAAGGCAACGGCTACTTTCATACTTTGTTGAGCGAACTGTGCATTTCTTTTCTTAATCATGTACCATGCTGCGATTCCGACTACAAACAATGCTCCTAATACCCAACCTGAAAGAACGGTATGAAAGAATTTATTGATGGCAACAGGTGACAATGCTACTGCCCAAAAATCCATCATTTCGTTACGGGTTGTGTCAGGATTGAATTCCATACCTACAGGGTACTGCATCCATGCATTGGCTACCAGAATCCAAAGAGCAGAAAGTGTAGCTCCGGCTATTGTTAACCATGTAGATGCCAAGTGCATTTTTTTACCAACGCGCTTCCATCCAAAAAACATAATGGAGATAAATGTAGCTTCCAGAAAGAAAGCAACTGTGGCTTCGATAGCTAGCGGCGCTCCGAAGATATCACCTACAAACCAGCTATAGTTTGACCAGTTAGTCCCAAACTGAAATTCCATGATAAGTCCTGTCGCAATCCCAATAGCGAAATTGATACCGAAAATATTCATCCAGAATTTTGCAGTTTTTTTCCACTGTTCATCACCAGTACGTACATACATTGTCTCCATGATTGCCATGATGATCCCCAGACCCAGGGTCAGGGGCACAAACAACCAGTGATACATTGCTGTCATAGCAAACTGGGCTCTTGACCAGTCTATTAACGATGCATTTAGTAGTTCCATAAAAAATAATTTTATATTAGTAAATATATGAGGATTCTAATTTGATTCTTTAAAATTGATATTCCTTATATTGTAGTCCAAAAGTATGAGCGACTGCTTTATATACTATATCTCCTTTAATAATATTCAATCCTTTACGCAGATCTTTATATTCTTTACATGCCTCTTCCCATCCCATATTGGCTAAACTCAAAGCATAAGGCAATGTTGCATTCGTAAGGGCCAGGGTAGAAGTCATCGGTACTGCACCCGGAATATTGGCTACACAATAGTGTACAACATCATCTATCACAAATACCGGATCGATATGTGTTGTAGGCCTGGATGTTTCGAAACATCCTCCCTGATCTATAGCCACATCTACTAATACTGTTCCCGGCTGCATTTCTTTTAGCATTCCTCTGGTTATTACCTGAGGGGCTTTGTCACCGGCAATCAATACAGCTCCTACGATGAGATCTGCATCTTTAATAAGTTCTTTGATCGTATGTGTATCTGAATATCTTGTAGTTATATTGGCCGGCATTATATCGTTTAAGTAACGGAGTCGGGGTAAGCTTTTATCTAAAATAGTAACCCTTGCTCCCATACCGGCAGCAATCTTAGCTGATTGAGCTCCAACAATACCACCTCCAATAACAATAACATGTGCTGGTTTTACTCCTGGTACTCCTCCTAAAAGAACGCCTTTTCCTAAATGGGGTTTTTCCAGAAAGCGTGCTCCCTCTTGTATTGCCATACGTCCGGCTACCTCACTCATAGGAACAAGTAAAGGTAAGGAATGATCTGGTAGCTCTACCGTTTCATATGCTATACAGATTGCCTTACTCTTTATCATTGCCTCTGTGAGTTCCAGACTGGAAGCAAAATGAAAATAAGTAAATATTATTTGATTTTCGCGAATGAGATTATATTCTTGTTGAATAGGTTCCTTTACTTTTACTATCATATCGGCAATAGCGTATGTCTCTTCTATTGTTGATAGTATTTTGGCTCCGGTAGCCGTGTAATCCGAATCTGAAAAGCCACTACCAATTCCTGCACCAGTCTCCACATAGACTTCATGTCCACATGCCACTAATTCATGTACGCCTGCTGGTGTTACAGCAACACGATTTTCAAAAGCCTTTAGCTCTTTAGGAATTCCAACTTTCATATATTCTTCGTTTTATTATTGAATAATATTAGATCAAGCTTCTCCTATAGGGCCGTTGATAGGAGGTAAGAAACCTGCCGGATTATCAACGGTAATGGGTCCATTCTGGGATTCAAATCTTTTTACATTGTCATTCAATGCATACAACAAACGTTTGGCATGCTCGGGCGTGATAACTATACGTGATTGTACTTTTGCTTTGGGCATACCAGGTAATATACGGACAAAATCGATAACAAATTCGGATGAGGAGTGGGCTATTATAGCTAAATTAGAGTATATTCCCTGAGCTACATCTTCCGGTAATTCAATTTGTATTTGATTATTCTGTTCGTTGTTATTGTTTTCCATTTTTATTAGGTTGTTTCTGTTTTAAATGTCCCCTTCTTACACAAAGGAAGAGAATTATAGCAAGATAACAAAATATAACTTCTATTTTTTATAACATAAATATACATTTTTTATCAAATTCAAGAAGCCTTCAAATTCCTTGTCCCATCTTGATTTTCGCTTTCTAATACTGATATTTTTGCTTTCTTTTTCTTTTTTCGGAGAACTATGAGTTGGGCTATTGTACCTACAACTCCTAATCCTAGCATAACAAATCGCATTGTTTCATTGTTCACGAATACAACAAAAGCTGTAAAGAAGATCATACACCACATCATACCTATGGATATAGCCATCCCTTTGAGGCTGAAACCATTATTTACCTGGCGTATATAGCGTCCGGTCAGCTTATTGTCTAATAATTTTTGGTGAAGTCTTGGCGATCCTTTAGCAAACAATACACCTGTAAGAAGAATAAAAGGTGTAGTGGGAAGTCCGGGAGTCACTATTCCCAACAAACCCAGGCTTAATGATATTAAGCCTAATGTTATGTATAAATATCTTTTCATCTCTATTATTGTGTGATTGGATATTATTATCCGATCAATTAACAAAGAAATAAAAAAAGTATGAATAACAGCAAAAATAATTGGAAATTAATATTTATCATTGATTATTTGATAAAGCCCTGATGAAAGACTGTTTTTCCTATTTATCTATCAAATTGACAATAAACGAGTATAGGTATTTATAAAATTTGTATTTTAGCATTTGATTTAAAAATCTGGAACCCACAAAATAATCATAATGAAAAAGCAACTATTTTTAATTTTGGTTTTATTCCTTTCTGTTAGTGTATTTGCACAGGAAGATTTGATGTATCAAAAACCTCCGGCAGAGATTCTTGAGCTTGCTGATTTTGATCGGGCACCTACTCTTAGTATGAATAGTAAACGTACTAAGATGCTATTTCAGTATAGAAATACATATAAAACTCTGGCAGATTTATCTGAAAAGGAGATGAGGTTAGGAGGTCTTAGGATTAATCCTAAAACAAATATATCAAGTACGATAACATATATAAACAATCTCAAATTCAAGGATATTGCTAATACTGAACCTATACAAATCGAAGGATTGCCACAAAATGCAAAAATAAGCTATGTGACTTGGTCGCCTGATGAAAATAAGGTTGCTTTTACGAATACTACAGCTACAGGGGTTGAGCTATGGTATATAGATTTATTATCATTAAAAGCAGAAAGGTTAACAGAAGCTAACTTAAATGCAAATTTAGGAAATCCATATACTTGGTTTAAGGATAGTAATGAACTGCTGGTACGGGTGTTACCGGATGACAGATCAGATTTGATAGATACAAAGGAGAGTATACCTAATGGCCCTACAATTTCGGTTAGCGAAGTTGGAGAAAAAGCTCAAAACCGGACTTATCAGGATTTATTGAAAAATGCAACAGATGAGGCTAATTTTGAATCTTTGGTTACATCAGAGTTGTATAAAGTTAATTTATCTGGAAATAAAACATTATGGAAAGATAAGAATATGTATACGGGAGAAACTTTCTCTCCTGATGGTAATTATGTGTTAATAAGTACCTTGCATAAACCTTTCTCTTATATAGTTCCATTATATAGGTTTCCGGTAGAAACCGTAATCTATGACCAGAATGGAGAGTTGATTAGTAAATTTAATGATAAACCATTACAAGAGGTTATGCCAAAAGGTTTTATGGCAACTTATACGGGAAAACGTAATATATCATGGAGAGCAGACAAACCCGCAACATTATATTGGGTAGAAGCTTTGGACAAAGGTGATCCGGAAATAGAGGCAGAGTTCAGAGATGAAGTATATGAACTAGATAGTCCATTTAATGGTAATTCTAGAAGCTTGGCTAAAACAATTAATCGTTTTCAAACAATTATATGGGGAAATGATAATATTGCAATTCTAAAGGATTACTGGTGGAACACACGCAATGAGAAAACATACATATTTAATCCATCTGATGACTTAACGCATAATCCAACACTTTTATTCGATAGGAGCTATCAGGATGTATATAATAATCCCGGAAGTTTTGATACAAAGAAAAACCAATTTGGAGAATACACTCTCAATCTGGAAGGTACTAAAGCATATCTGATCGGTCAGGGATATTCGGAGAAAGGGCAGTTCCCTTTTGTGGATGAAATAGACCTTAATACAAAGCTAACCAAACGTCTCTATCAATCGAGTTATACTGATAAAAAGCTTGATATAATATCTATCATTGATGCTAAGCGTGGAGAATATTTAGTCTGGATACAATCACTTACAGAGTATCCGAATTATTATATTTTGAATACAATAAAGAGGGTTGCACCGATAGCTATTACTCATTTTGATAACCCATTCAGAAGCATAGCCGATATTTATAAGGAAGTGATAAAATATAGACGTCCCGATGGGGTGGAACTAACAGGTACCCTTTATTTGCCTGCAAACTATGATATGCAGAAAAAAGAAAAGCTACCTATGGTGATGTGGGCATATCCGACAGAATATAAAGATAAAAGTAGCGCAGGGCAGAATACTACCAATCCGAATGAGTTTATATATCCATATTATGGCTCGCCTATATATTGGGTAACAAGGGGATATGCGATATTGGACGATGCATCTTTTCCCATAGTGGGGGAGGGTAATGCTGAGCCTAATGATACATTCTTAGAGCAGCTGATTGCAAATGCAAAAGCAGCAATAGATGCGGTAGATTCGATGGGGTACATAGATAAATCACGTGTAGCAGTAGGAGGACATTCATATGGAGCATTTATGACGGCAAATCTCCTGACTCACTCCGATTTATTTGCCGCAGGTATTGCACGTAGTGGCGCCTATAACAGAACACTGACTCCTTTTGGTTTTCAGGCCGAAGAAAGGAATTATTGGGAGGCACCTGAAGTTTATAATACTATGTCGCCATTTATGCATGCCGACAAAATGAAAACACCTATGCTACTGGTTCATGGTGGGGATGATAATAACTCGGGAACTTATACTATGCAGAGTGAGCGATACTTTAATGCTCTGAAAGGATTTGGAGCTCCGGCACGTTTAGTTATCCTACCAAAAGAAAGTCATGGATATGCTGCTAAAGAATCTGTATTTCATCTGCTATGGGAACAAGATCAATGGTTGGAAAAATATGTAAAGAATAAAAAGTAATTATAACGTATTTAAAAGGTTTTATCTAAAAGGTGAAACCTTTTTCTTTTTTAGGAGAGAGATATAATCAGAAGATGTAATAATTTACTATTTTTGCATTTCAAAAAAATTAATAATGCATAAACATGATCTTTGTTGCATAGGGCATATTACCTTAGACAAGGTAGTTACACCTAAAAGCACAGTACATATGCCTGGAGGCACAGCTTTCTATTTTTCACACGCTATTCGCCACTTCGAAGATATAGATTATACATTGGTTACATCACTGGCTCAGTCAGAAATGGCTGTTGTGGACGACTTGCGTTCCCAGGGGGTAGATGTTAATGTTATTCCAAGCAGGCATTCGGTATATTTTGAAAATATATATGGTGAAAATCAAAACAACCGTACTCAACGTGTTTTGGCAAAAGCTGACCCGTTTACTGTAAGTGGTTTCGAAGATTTCGAAGCTAATATTTTCCTGTTAGGAGCTTTGCTTGCAGATGATTTCCCATTAGAACTGGTCGAATACTTATCCCAGAAAGGACTTATTGCTATAGATTCACAAGGCTATTTGCGTGAGGTTCGTGATCAGAATGTTTATCCTATCGATTGGAAGAATAAGCTGGAAACATTGAAATATGTTCATATTCTCAAAGTGAATGACTTGGAAATGGAGGTATTGACAGGAATGACAGATATTAAACAAGCTTCACAACAATTATATGATTGGGGAGTAAAAGAGGTTCTTGTTACTTTAGGCAGCCTTGGATCTGTTATTTATGATGGGAAGCAATATTATAAAATTCCAGCATATAAGCCAAAAGAGGTAGTAGATGCTACAGGTTGTGGAGATACTTATGTTACAGGATACTTGTATAAGAGAGCAAAAGGAGCAGGTATAGAAGAAGCCGGTAAGTTTGCTGCTGCAATGGCAACTATAAAGATAGAAGGATCAGGGCCATTCAGCGGAACAAAAGAAGATGTGGAGGCAAGAATCAATAATGCAGAAAAAATAATACCTCAGGTATAAAGAAAGAACTGTTTATAATAAAAAAGTAGAAGCATATGCTTCTACTTTTTGTTTTGATATGTTCCTTTTATTTCTTTAATGACTTACCTAAAGATACAGCAGCTATTATACACAATCCTACCAGACTCATAACCAGGTAAGCCCATTTAGGCCCGTGTGAGTCTGAAACCGCCCCAACAAGTAATGGTGATACAAATGGTCCGACAAAGCTAATACTTGACATTATTGTTAAAGCTGTACCTACAGGTGTTTTAGCTTTATCACCAACAATACTATAAAGCGTAGGCACTACGCAGGAAATACCCAATCCGATGAGCATAAAGCCAATAGATGTGATAATAACCTGAATGAGCATATCGTCAGAATAACCGATAAAAAGGGAGGAAGTAATAAACCCAACGAATATGAGTGCTCCTGCAATCTGTAATACGGTCTTCTTTTGCCATATTGTATAAGCAAAATTTGTGAGCATACGACCTGTAAACATCATGACCATGAATACAAGAAATCCAACTTGCAACGATTCAGGTGCTTTTATTACAGACTGAAAATATACATCACTCCATTCAAACATTGTATTTTCTACGATCAGTGCAAGTAGCCAGACTAAACCCAACTGAATGAGTAAACTCTCTGGCATACGAAATTTCTTTGATTTCTTTTCGGTCAGGGATGTTTCTGTTTTTATCTCTTTCTTTTCAGTTGCTATGGCTGGTTCTTGTAGATACTTGTAATTTAATAAGATCACTATAATAGCCACTACAGTTATTATAGAAAAATGATAAAGAGTGATTACATTCAGATTGATCATAGAATAGCCGATAACAGCGCCGATAACAGCTGCTAAACTCCAGCTGGCATGGAAGGTTGCAATAATAGGCTTACCATAAATCCGTTCAACCTCGATCGCTTGTGTATTTAGTGAAATATCTGTCATATTCCAGAATATACCAAACAGGAATAAAGTGATTCCCAGTCCTGTTATTCCGGGTATAATACTTACCATAAACAGAGCTAAAGCATATCCGATTATACTTATCAAAACTGTTTTTTTACTGCCTATTCTGGGTAGCAAAAATCCAACAATAGGAATAGCTACAAACTTACCCAAAGGAAGTAGAAACATTAACAATCCATAGTGTAAATAGCTTTCTACATTAAAGTCTCTCTTAATGTCCGGTAAGCGGCTAGCCCAACTAGCAAAGCACAAGCCTTGTGCTATAAATAGAGATAATACGGCGTAACGTATCCTTTGTTTCGAGTAAACGGGTTGTTCTGATGTCATCTGTTAGTTTTTTAAGACGACGCAAAGATAAATAAAAGTCTTAGAGAAGAATAAAGAATTAATATACTTATGATGCAATAATTTTGTATGACCTCTATATTATACTATATTAGTCAGGTTTTGATAGCCATTGCAATTTTCATGGACAAAATTCATAGCTTATCAACAAGGGAAATGTTAATTGTCTGATTATTTCTGTGTTTAACAAATATATCTATTATTCTTAGTTACAAAGAAGTTGTAAAAAATAAATATAATTATCTGTATATAAATAGCTTTATGTGATATCAGGGTAACAAAAAGTTACTATTGAAAAACTACATAAAAACTGTCACCTTTGTCACCTTTTATGCTTTATTTATTGAATATAAGGTTATTATGGGAGGATGAGATAAATGGTTTTCGAAGCATAATACGTATCATTATTATCAATTGATTAGTTAGGATTATTCCCTTAAGAATTCTTATTTTTGTATTAATAAAAAATCAACATTCATGAAAAAAGTACTATTTGCGGGAATTTTATTATGTTTCTCTGCGGGTATAACAGCCCAAACGATAACCGAAAAAGATCTTCAGGAAATTCAATCGAGTTTTAAACAGGATGCATCAACCAAAGCTATTCAAAACGTTCTGACTACCAATGCTAATATAACGGCTAACGCATTAAACAATAGTTTGCAGGGGAAAATAGATCATTACTTTAAGTATAGGGTTAACGTAAAAGGCATTACCGATCAGAAAAGCTCGGGCAGATGCTGGATGTTTACTTCAATGAATGTTTTGCGTCCTTCTATTATGGAAAAGTATAATCTCGGGGAGTTTGATTTTTCACATAATTATCTTTACTTCTGGGATATTTTTGAAAAGGCGAATCTGTTTCTCGAAAATATAATCGGAACCAGTAAAGAACCGATTGATGACAGAACGGTAGAATATTTGTTTAAATCGCCTGTAAGTGATGGAGGAGTATGGAACTTATATTATAATCTTGGCGAAAAATATGGTGTTGTTCCTCAGGAAGTAATGCCTGAAACAGCACACTCAAATAATACACGGCAAATGATAGGCCTTGTAAACGAAAAACTTCGTGCCGGTGGATACAACTTGCGTGAACTGGCAGCAGGAGGTAAGAAAATACAGGATTTGCGAAATGAGAAAACTGTAATACTGAAAGATGTATACCGTATCTTGTCTCTTTGTCTTGGAGAACCACCAAAACAATTTACATGGAGATATAAAGACAGGAATGGGAGTATACATGAGCTGAATAACTATACACCTCAGCAATTTTATAAAGAGATAACTCCTGCCGATTATTCCCCGGATAACTATATTATGATTATGAACGATCCGACACGTGAATTCTATCAGCTATATGAAATTCAAAACTATAAGAATACAATAGAAGGTATAAATTGGGTTTACCTGAATCTACCAAATGAGGATATAAAGAAAGCAGCTTTAGCATCTATTCGCAATAACGAGGCTATGTATGCATCCTGTGATGTTGGTAAACAATTGAATAGAGAGTCGGGTATTCTCGATCCTGATATGTATGACTATGAATCATTATTAGGAGTTGATCTATCCATGGATAAAAAAGCACGTATATTGACCCGTCAGAGCGGATCATCCCATGCTATGACTTTGATTGGTTGTGACACAGATATAAGTGATCAGCCTGTTAAATGGGAATTTGAAAATAGCTGGGGTGCAGGTTCCGGTAATAGAGGATATTTAACTTTTACTGATAAATGGTTTAGTGAATACATGTTTCGCTTGGTTGTACATAAGCAGTATCTGGATGCTAAGGCTCTGAGCTGCTTAGGGAAGAAGCCTGTTCAACTACCAATGTGGGATTATATGAATTGATCATAATATGGTTAATAATCGATGAAATGGCATTAACATCTGTTAAACAGATAGGCCGGGATGGATATTTTCTTTAGCAAAATTTATAAAAAATATGTTTTATAATATGTTTTTTTATTTGGCAAGGACTCATAAATGTCTTTCCTTTGTATCGATAACCAAACAATCTTTATTTACCTTAAAGCCTAATACCTAATTAACTCACACATAAGAGGAGGTTTCGATTCAGAAGCCTCCTCTTATGTCGTTTATATCTTTCGGAATTTTACAGCTGTCCAGTTATCCTTAGTTGTATTGCTTATGAATGTTAATCCGTTCTTATTACATTCTTCTGTTATTACAGGAATATCCTCTACATAGAAGCCGCTCATATATAAAGATCCTCCAGTATTAAGTACTGATACATAAGAGTGTATATCGTTTAATAATATATTACGGTTTATATTGGCCAGGATAACATCAAAAGTGGTACTTCCTAATAATTCAGCTCCGCCTATTTCTACTTTTACATTGTCAATATTATTGATCTTCAGGTTTTCCATCGCATTATCATATGCCCATTGGTCTATATCTATTGCTATGATAGGATCTGCACCACGCATTGATGCCAATATAGCAAGTATGGCTGTACCTGTACCCATGTCTAATAAGGATTTACCGGAGAAATCGTCCTTAAGTATCTCTCTTATCATCAGTTCTGTGGTTTGATGATGTCCTGTCCCGAAAGCCATCTTCGGATCGATATATATATTGTAATCGTAGGTGGCGGGCACATTATGAAATGTACTTTGTATAATGCATCTGTTATCTATTATCAGTGGCTGGAAATAATTTTTTTCCCACTCTTCATTCCAATTTTGCTCTTCTATGCTTTTGTATGTATAGATAATTTCAGCTTCTATCGGAAAATTGACCAGAATCTCATCTAGCTTTTCCATATTGAACATATCACTTTGGATGTAAGCAGTTGTACCCAGTTCATCTTCAACAAAACTTTCAAATCCTATTTCTCCGATGGTGGCAGATAATATACTATTAACAATCTCGTTGTTAGGAGTGCATATAAATTTTACTTCAATGTATTTCATAATTATATTTTTGTGCAAAAGTACACTTTTATTTACTCTTTATCTTTAGAATATCCTTACATTATTAGGATAATTTTTTAACATTATTGAGAGATGGAATATATATACAAAAAGCCATAGGAGATTTCCTATGGCTTTTTATTGTAAACTAACTTCTTATTTATAAGTATCCAATGCTTTTATCTTTTTCTCCAGATCATCTTTGCTAATATCCTTCAGATCAAGATTAATAGACATGTTTTCGGTGATTGTAATCTCTTTCTCATTATAAGAGAAGTATCCATCTTTTACTGAATAGGCTACCAATTTTCCCTCTACACCCAGAGTATCGTAGCTTTTCACAGTATTACCGTCTTCAGCAGTATATATCTGAACCAATACTAATACAAATGTATCACCTTCATAGCCTAAGTAAGATGCTAGTTTATCGAAATTACCGTTGATAGTTGTTATCCCATTAACACTATCCCAAAATATATCACAGTTTACCCATCCTAACTTTCCGATGAGGAATATATATATATATTAGATATTTTTATTTACAGTGAACGTTGCAAATGAAACAAATAATTAATTTCTATTAACTTATTTACAGGTAGTCTTATTTTTTTAATATAATTGATACTCAATGTGGAACAGGACTAGGCCGAAATAAAAAAGGTGATTACTCAAGTAATCACCTTTATCTTATTGTTAAAATATTTACTTCACTTCTTCAAAGTCTACATCAGTTACATCATTGTCACCTCCGTTAGATTGTCCACCCGCATTGCCTCCGGCTTGTTGGTTAGGATTTGCACCAGCTTGTTGTTGCTGATTATACATCTCCTGGCTTAAACTTTGGAACAGGTTATTCACTTCTTCCATTGTAGCATCAATTCCGGCTATATCCTGAGCTTTATGAGCATCTTTCAATTTAGTGAGAGCACCTTCGATCGGAGCTTTTTTATCAGCAGGAATTTTATCTCCAAGCTCAGCCAATTGTTTCTCTGTCTGGAATATTACAGAGTCAGCCTGATTTAGCTTATCTATTCTTTCTTTTTCTTTCTTATCAGATTCTGCATTTGCAGCAGCTTCATCTTTCATACGTTGGATTTCAGCATCGCTCAGTCCAGAAGAAGCTTCGATACGGATCGATTGTTCTTTACCAGTGGCTTTATCTTTAGCTGATACGCTTAAGATGCCATTTGCATCAATATCAAATGTTACTTCGATTTGAGGCTCTCCACGACGTGCAGGCATGATACCATCCAGGTTGAATACTCCGATTTGTTTGTTATCTCTAGCCATTGGGCGTTCGCCTTGTAATACATTAATTTGCACAGATGGCTGGTTGTCGGCAGCTGTCGAGAATGTTTCACTCTTTTTGGTTGGTATAGTTGTGTTAGACTCAATCAATTTAGTCATCACACCACCCATAGTTTCTATACCCAGTGATAGCGGAGTAACATCAAGTAATAATACATCTTTTACTTCTCCTGTCAAAACTGCACCTTGTATAGCAGCACCTACAGCAACTACTTCGTCGGGATTCACGCCTTTAGAAGGAACTTTTCCAAAGAATTTTTCAACTTCAGCCTGTATCGCAGGGATACGTGTTGATCCACCAACCAGAATTACTTCATCTATATCTGATGCTGAATAACCTGCATCACTTAATGATTGACGGCATGGATCAATACATTTGCGGATAAGAGTATCGGCTAGTTGTTCAAATTTAGCACGGGTTAATGTTTTTACCAAGTGTTTTGGTATTCCGTTAACCGGCATGATATATGGTAAGTTGATCTCAGTAGAAGTTGTGCTTGAAAGTTCTATTTTTGCTTTTTCTGCTGCTTCTTTCAAACGTTGAAGAGCCATCGGATCTTTACGCAGGTCGAGTCCTTCTTCTTTCTGGAATTCTTCTGCCAGCCAGTTTATAATAACCTGGTCGAAGTCGTCACCACCCAGATGAGTATCACCATTTGTTGATTTCACTTCAAATACACCGTCACCCAATTCAAGTATAGAAATATCGAATGTACCACCACCAAGGTCGAATACAGCAATCTTCATATCTTTGTGAGCTTTGTCCAAGCCATAAGCTAAGGCTGCAGCAGTAGGTTCATTTACAATACGTTGAACTTTCAACCCTGCAATTTCTCCGGCTTCTTTAGTTGCCTGACGTTGGGAGTCGCTAAAATAAGCAGGTACTGTGATTACAGCATCAGTTACTTCCTGACCTAAATAGTCTTCAGCAGTTTTTTTCATCTTTTGAAGTACCATTGCAGAAATTTCCTGCGGAGTATAAAGACGTCCGTCGATATCTACACGTGGAGTATTGTTATCACCTTTTACTACTTTGTATGGAACACGGTTAACCTCGGTTTGCACCTGATCCCATGTTTCTCCCATAAATCTCTTTATAGAGTATATCGTTTTTTCAGGATTTGTGATAGCCTGACGCTTTGCAGGATCACCTACTTTACGTTCGTTTCCTTCAATAAATGCAACTACAGAAGGAGTTGTTCTTTTTCCTTCATTGTTAGCGATAACGATTGGTTCGTTACCTTCCAACACGGCAACACAAGAGTTTGTGGTACCTAAGTCAATTCCTATAATTTTTCCCATTTTAATTTATATTTTATTTATTATTGTTTTTAGTTACTTATATTTTCTCGTTTTTCAACGACATAAGCTAATATTCAAAAGTTGTGCCAAAATGGATAATTTTATAAGAAATGACAAAATATGACGATTTGTCAGAATTTATTTTGAAAATAAATGTAGGCTATAAAAGTTTTGGATTTGTTTCTGGAAGGGTAATTAAAGGGTGTTAATCAATCTTCTTTGTTCACTTATAAACTGAATTCTTTTCATCTCTCCACTTTCAGATATTAGGTCAGAAACTCTTTTCAAAGCTTGTATTCTGTTCTTTATTTTGTGTAATGATGTTTCGTCTGATGCAGTCAGATGGTTTACTGTAAATGCTCCGATCATACTTAATATATAATCGTTAGCATGTATAAAAGAATAGGACACATCGAATCTTACATTTGATATATATATGTTTGCTTTATTTCCCGTTTTGAATTTTCCATTTACAGTTAGTTCCTCTATATGGTCGATGAGATTATGCAGATCATTTTTGATAAGTTCAATATCTTCTTTATCAATCAACTGTATGCTTGAAAAATATTTTAATTCATTCACTATGTTTTCTAAGAACCTAATGTAGAACAAATAAGTAGTTTCTTTTAAGTTCATTGTTTCTAAGATAATATCCTGATTGAGCTTAAAGAATTTTTCAGGGACATTTATTTCATTGAAAGGTTTTATTGATTGTGCATTCTCATTCTCATACATGTATTTGAAAGTAGAATATTTGAATAGTTGGTAAAACATATGCCCTGGAAATTGAGGAAATGTATTGCATGAGAAAGTAAATTCCGAATAGGGTTGTTTTGTAATTATCTGTAATGAGTCCAGAAAAGCCAGTAATGGTTTGTATTCTTCAACAGATTCTTCTTCAAAATAGAATTTCTGGGGCCTTAATTCAAATAAAATCCTGCCAGGGTTTATATTTGCTATGCAGTCTAATGATAATTTCAGTCTTTCTGCAATAAGGGCCGTTTCCCTCAATGTAAAGGGAACGTCTCCTCTTACTCTTCTGTAGGCTGCTTCTTTACCAATGCCCAATATATCCATAAGCAGGTCTACTGGTGTCATACCTGCAGGTAAGTTTTGCTTAATAGCCTTTAATAAATTTATATTAGATAAATCAGTATTCATCTCATTCTGGTGTAGTCCTCCTTAATTAAAGGAATGGTTTTGGTTACTGTTATTAATTTCCTCTTTTTAATGAATATTGATCCACTTTATAGTGTTTCTACCATTTTTCGTTGCTCTTTAAGAAATTGTATTCTTTGCATCTCTCCACTTTCGGATATTAAATTTGAAATCCTTTTTAAGGATTGTATTCTATTCTTTATTCTCAATAATGTATTCTGATCCATAGCTACAGCATAATTAGGAGCAAAGGCGCCTATCATGCTTATATGCAGATTATCTGTATCCAGATAACAATATGAAGTATCTGAATTAAAGTTGGAGATATAAATTTGTATTTTGTTTCCATTTGGAAATCTGCCCGTTATTGCAATATCCTCTATAAATTTTAATAAAGCAAATAATTCCTCTTTTAGTTTTAGTACATCTTCTTTATTAATTAACTGTATATTAGAGAAATAGTTAATTTCTTTTACTATATAATAGAATATCATACTATCCCATATATAACAGGTACTTTTGATATCCATAGTTGCATCCACAATTTCTGCACTGACTTTAAATAATTCGTCAGGATATTCCATTTCATGGAATGATTTCATTGTGTTACTCGGGCTTTGATTTATATACAACCATCTAAAGGAGTTGTATTTAGCCAGCATGTAATATTTATGAGATGGAAACTGAGGAAAAACATTTGATGTGAAAACCTGCTCAGAATGTGGTTCACCGGCAGCATATACCAAAGTGTCGAGATACTCATAGAGCATCTTATAATCCAGATTTCGTAAATTATAGAAATGCTGAGCTTTTAACTCGAACATAGAGTTTTCAGAGAGCGTTGTTTCTATAATTGGATTTAAAGAGATATTTAACTTTTTGGTAAGTACTGCAGCTTCATATAAAGATAAAGGTACTTCTTCTCTCAATCGGCGGTAGGTAGCTTCTTTACTGATAGATAAAGTGTCCATCAATACCTGAGCCATTGTTACCCCTTTAGGTAGCTTTAGCTTAATATTTTCTAATAGGCTTTTATTAAGCGTATCAGCATTCATAAATGCGAAGTGTTCTGGTAAATCGTTATTGTCTTTGTTTTAATTTCCTTGTGTAAAAACAAAAATAGCTTATTTTATCCATTAAATGAATTATTCTTTTCAATTTTTTCAACCGAATAAATTAACTTGTGATTAATTTAAACTTTTTGTAGATTTGAAATAATTTAGAGCTACACCTGATACATGAGTATTAATGATGAATTGTATTCTTAAATTATGAGCCAGCCATTAGCAGAACGGTTACGTCCACAAAGTCTGGATGAATATATCGGACAAAAACATTTAGTAGGGGAAGGAGCTATTCTTCGCAAAATGATAGAGTCGGGGAGAGTACCCTCTTTTCTCTTATGGGGACCACCCGGCGTAGGTAAAACTACATTGGCTCAGATCATTGCTAATACACTGGATACTCCATTTTATACATTGAGTGCAATAAACTCGGGAGTGAAAGATGTGCGCGAAGTAATAGAACAGGCTAAGAGAAATCAGTTTTTCAATACAAAAAGCCCTATCTTATTTATTGATGAAATTCATCGTTTCTCAAAATCCCAGCAGGATTCACTATTGGGTGCGGTTGAAACAGGTGTAATAACATTGATAGGGGCTACAACAGAAAATCCTTCGTTCGAAGTAATACGCCCATTGTTGTCACGTTGTCAGGTATACGTGTTGCAATCCTTGGATAAAAAGGACCTGGAGGAACTGGCACACAGAGCCATTACCCAGGATGTAATACTGAAAGAGCTGGATATTGAATTAAAAGAAACTGATGCCCTTCTTCGTTTTTCGGGAGGTGATGCACGTAAATTGCTGAATATACTTGACTTGGTCATCTCTTCAGAAACCGGTGATAAAATAGTAATTACTGATAGGCTGGTAACAGAGCGTTTACAGGAAAATCCAGCAGCATATGACAAAGGCGGTGAGATGCACTATGACATTATTTCTGCTTTTATTAAGTCTATCCGCGGTAGTGATCCGGATGCGGCTATTTATTGGCTTGCACGTATGGTTGCGGGAGGAGAAGATCCTAAATTTATAGCCCGTCGTTTAGTTATTTCTGCAGCAGAGGATATTGGATTGGCAAATCCGAATGCATTATTGCTGGCAAATGCTTGTTTTGATACATTACAGAAAATAGGCTGGCCCGAGGGACGAATTGTATTGGCTGAGGCAACAGTTTATCTGGCTACCTCACCTAAAAGTAATTCGGCATACATGTCTATCGATGAAGCTATTGCCTTAGTGAATGAGACTGGGAACCTGCCTGTTCCATTACATCTGCGTAACGCTCCTACAAAGTTGATGAAAGAACTGAATTATGGAAAGGATTATAAATATGCCCATAGTTTCGAAAATAACTTCGTTCAGCAAGATTATGTACCAAAGGAAATAAAAGGGCGCCAATTTTGGAAACCACAACAAAATGCCTCCGAGAATAAGATTGTGGAATGGATGAAAAAGCTGTGGAAGGATAGGTATTGAAGTTTCATATCTATTATTATTCACTTAACTAAATAATTATGTTTTTAGCATTCGATACCTATTATTATGATAATAAGGCCAAAACAGTTTGTATTCAGTTCAATAACTGGACAGATAACGAACCATCTGAAACATATACCGAGGTACTTGAAGGTGTTGCAGAATATGTTCCGGGAGAGTTTTTCAGGCGTGAGATGCCATGTATCTTAAGCTTGTTAAAGACTATTCAGTTAGAAAATCTGGAAGCTATTATAGTCGATGGATTTGTCGTACTGGATGATAATAACAAATTGGGGCTGGGCGGACATCTATATGAAAGCCTGAATGCCCAATATCCTATCATTGGTGTGGCTAAGAGTAATTTTGCCCAGATAGAGAAAAATAAAAGAGCAGTATTTAGGGGCGCAAGCCAAAAACCTCTTTATGTAACTGCCATTGGAACAGATATTGATGAAGCTGCAGAAAATGTAAAAAATATGTCAGGAAAGTTCAGATTTCCTGATTTGCTAAAATTACTGGATACGTTAACCAAAGAGAAATAAAAAAAGAACAACCATAAGTTGTTCTTTTTTATAATATCTGTATGTTTTAATTTTCTGTTTCTTTATACCATTTATTCAACTGTCCATTAACAAAAACAAAGAACCAGTGGTTTTTATATTTGTCAACATATTCAAGAGTTTGGTCCCCATTATTTCTTTGATCTACAACATTGTATTTATCCCCCATTAAGGTTACAATTTCGCGCTGAGTCATTCCTAGCTCTACTTGTTTCAGTTGAGTATTATATACAGGACCAAATGCACCGCATGCAGCAAGAGTTACTGCAAGAAATAAAGCGAAAAATAATTTCTTCATAATATAATCGTTTTTAATATTTAATAAACGTTTGAGTAGACGATTAGTTCGTGTAATTGTAAATAAAGATAGTCAAAAATAATACATATCATTGAATTAACAAACGTCTTTATTTTTGATATATTATTAAATAATAGGTAAATTTATTCTGGAATGTTGTTTCTAACTCTTAATCAGTGTATATGGATAAATCGCTAAGTGAAATGAGTAATGAAGAACTCTGGCAATTATTTCCAATAATTATCAGCGAACACAAAGATTGTTGGAAAAACTATTACGCTGAAGAGTATATAAATCTGCAGGATGCATTGAAAGGGGATATTATAAGGATAAATCATATCGGAAGTACAGCTATACCTAACCTCTTGGCTAAGCCTACAATAGATATTCTGTTGGAGATTAAAGATAATACTGATATAAGTAATTTGATAGATGTATTGGGGTATATGAGATATATTTATAGCTTTCAGCCTTCAAAACCGGCACCTCATATGATGTATATGAAAGGCTATACTCCTCAGGGATTTGAAGAGAGGGTATATCATCTTCATGTCAGGTATTCCGGTGATTGGGATGAATTATATTTCAGGGATTATTTATTAACTCATCCTGATGTAGCAAGAGAATATGGTATGCTGAAGCTAAAATTACAGGAAATATATAAGCATGACAGAGATGGTTATACTCAGGCAAAAAGTGATTTTATAAAAGAGGTGACAAACAGAGCCAGAAAAGAATTGATTTAATCTTCTTTGCAGCAATCGCAACCTTCATGTTTTTCCAATACACGATGAGGAAAGTCTCCATGTCCTATAATTTCGATAGGGCAGGCGCTATATGATTTTTCGAGCCAGTCTGTTGTGATATTCGTTCCGGAATGGTAATGTAAGCCCTCATTTACACATGCTATATTCTTAACCAGGGACACAACGGTACCTACATCATGAGATACCAGAATAATAGAAGTATTTTTATTGATCTCTTCCAGTATTTTGTAAAAATCACTTTCAAAACGTTTATCTACATAAGAATTAGGCTCGTCCAGTACCAGTAAATCAGGATTGTCGATAATAGCACGCCCTAACAAAGTTCGTTGAAGCTGCCCACCTGATAAGGCTCCTATTGGTCTGTTTATCAGTTTATCCAATCCCATCTGATGGGCTATTATACCCACTTTTTCTTTTTGATCTTTGGTGTAAGGAGAAAATATACGACGCTTAGCAGTAAGTCCCGATAAGATTACATCATGGACTGATATTGGGAATTTTTTATCAATCTGATTGATTTGTGGTAAGTACCCGATATTTATCTTATCTGTTCTTACATTGTTCCTGAAAAAAGAAATGACTCCTGCTGTAGGTTTTACAAGTCCCAGGATGGTTTTCAAGAGGGTTGTTTTACCTCCGCCATTTGGCCCTATAATACCCAGAAAATCATGACTGAAAACATCCAGATTGACATTTTTCAGCACATGGGGATTATCATCATATCCTACCGACAGGTTCTTTATTTCAAGTATTTTACTCATTAATATTATTTATCGTTTTCTACAGCTAGCGCTCTGGCAATCCGGATCATTTCTTCACCCCAATTATACGATAGTAAATTAATCGGTACAGTCTTTCCTCCGATCGCTTCTGCAACTGTTTCTGCATTTTTAGTATCAAATTCCTGTTGAATAAATACCACTTTTACCCCTTCAGCTTTTGCCTTATCTATTAACTCCTTCAATTGTGAAGGTGATGGGTTCTTACCCTCATATTCTATCGAATATTGAGTTAATCCATATTCCTCAGCAAAATAGCTGAGAGCCGGATGGTATATTATAAATGACTTACTCGGAGCTTTAGCCAGATATGATTTGATAATGCTATCAGTATTGTTGATTTCGTCTAATAGCTTATTATAGTTAGCAGTATAGTCCGTTTCGTTCGCCTTATCTATATCAATGAGCCCTTTGTACATATTATCTGCAATTATCTTTGCAGAGGCAACAGAGCTCCACGTATGTGGATCACCTCCTGCATGTCCATGATCATGATTGTGGTTATATCCATCATGGTCGCAGTGTTCATGGGATTCACCAACAATTTTAATACCATCGGAGCAGTTGAAAATTTGAATAGTTGAGTTGCTTTTTGTAACTTTATCTATTAGCGTATTTTCGATACCTAAGTATCCGATTTTAAAGTAAGCGGTACTCTTGTCGAGATTCATCATTTGCGATGGAGTGAAATCTGCACTCTCGGGATTAGCTCCCGGAGGGACTATGCACTCAACCTTGAAATGATTTCCTGCAATTGCTTCCAGAAAATACTTCTGAGGCTCAATTGTAACGGCTAAAGTCGGTGTCTTTTCAGTCTTAGAGGGAGTACAACCATATAGGATAGATATTCCGAGTAAAATTGTATATATGATATAACTATGTTTCATTCTCCTTTCGTCAAATCGTAAATTTTACGGATGCGGTTCAATTCTTTTTTGAAGTCAATCTTTAGGTCGATCAATGTACCATCATTCAGATCATATACCCATCCTGCCACACGGGGATATCCCGATTCGATATATGATTTCTGAACTTCAGCTGTTTTTATCACATTCAGGCATTGTTCGTATACATTTATCTCTACCAGACGATTATAGCGGTCTTTTGTGTCAGGTATGGCATCCAGTTCGGTTTCGTGCAAGCGGTATACGTCACGTACATTTCGCAGCCATGGATTTAATATACCAAGATCTTTGGGTTGCATAGCTGCTTTTATACCTCCGCAATTGTAATGTCCACATACAATGATATATTTTACTCTCAGATGTTCTACTGCATAGTTGATGACAGACAAAACATTCAAATCATTATTTACTACAAGGTTGGCAATGTTGCGGTGTACAAATACTTCGCCGGGTTGCAGCCCCATTATCTCATTGGCATGCACACGGCTATCAGAGCAACCGATATATAAATAATCGGGATTTTGTTCTTTTACCAAATGGCTAAAAAAATCAGGGTTTTCCTTATTCTTATTCTCTACCCATTTCTTGTTGGCCTCAAATATCTTCTGATATGATTGTTCGATTTCCATTATTGTATTCTTAGCTGTTTTATAATTGATGTGACTTGTTCTATTAATGATATTGTGTTATCATTAACAATTACAAAGTCCGAAAGTTTTGCCTTTTCTTCATCTGGCATCTGGTTTTGTATACGTTCCAGTACTTTTTCGCGTGAGATATTATCCCGTAGCATAGTTCGTTGTATCCTGATTTCCAAAGGGGTATAAACCATCACTATCTTATCCATCATTTTGTCAAATCCCGACTCAAAAAGAATGGCTGCTTCGTGCGCTACTATCGGGTATTGAGAATGATTCTTGATCCATTTATTAAAGTCATTTCCTACCTCAGGATGGATAATAGTATTTACTGTTTCCAGCTTATTTTTATCATTGAATATATGAGATGCTAACAACGCTTTATTGAGGACGCCGTTTGCATACAGCTCTTCACCGAATAGTTGTATCAGTTTTTCTCTGATAACGGGTGACGATACGACCAGTTTTTTACTTTCTATATCGGCGATATATACAGGAACATTGCATAAAGAGAATATCTCGGAAACAGTAGATTTTCCACTCCCAATCCCACCGGTTATACCTAATTTAATCATCTTATCTTTGTTCAAGTACAAATTCTACCTCGGAAGGTATTGGAGTCATTGTGCGTATATAGTCAGGACTATCTGTTATTCGTACAGGGATAGTCATGTCATTCATATCTTTGATATCATTATAATCGATCGTTACTTCAAAATTATTACTGTTTATATTATCCGATCGTTTTAGTCCGACAAAGAATTCGATCTTAACCGTTGACGGGAAAAGTTTTATATCCAGATTATTGGGTAAATTGATGCATCTGATAGGAACTTCTACTTCCTTCTTTATAAATTCATCAACAGGTATATTGAGTTTTACTTCATCCGGTACATACTTTATACCTGGAATAGGTTTCATTTTTACTTTTACTGTTTTTGCTGATTTGATATGTCGCAATGTATCCGATACGGTATATGCAAAATAGAGGGTGTCTAATGATGCTTTGCTGCCATATACAACTACAGAGTCGGGTTGTGTGGTCAGGTCTCCGTCGAGCATGTATCCTGCATCTAATGTAACGCTGCCATTATATATAACCGATAGTTTCTTACTGCGAAGTAAAGCGTATGTATAGGACATGCGGGTAGGAGAGTAGCTGATCAACTCAGATGTGGCAAACAGTTTTGTCCTTATAAGTTGCTCTAGGTTTCGCCCTTGTAAGGTCCTGTCTTGTGTACTTTTTATGGCATCACGTATATCTACTACCAATGAGTCTGATCTTCTGGTAAGGTAGTATCTGAAAAGGGTTGCACCATCGTCTTTTATACGGGCCTGAACTACCTCCGGCAGTTCTGTTTCGAAGACGATACTATCCGGAACATTTATATACTTTACAGGTATAGTGAGCGTGGCCTCGTACTTTTGGCGATACACCTGCATCACCCAGAAAATACAAGATAACAACACAAAAAACATAAAGGTCAGAATCTTTTTCCACGGAATTGTTTTGAAAAAGGCTCTGACCTCCTGTGTTAATATTTCTTTGTCGTCGGTATCGCTCATATAGCTATACTCGATTAATTAATGTTCAATTAGTCATTTTGAGAAACCTGTCTGATCTGCTTCCGTTTCTTAAAATGTCCAGAATTATTGTTTTGGAGTATCTTCTGCAGAAACGAAAACTGAAGATTTTTCAATTTTGATTCTTACACCTTCCGAAATTTCAACAACGAAGAAAGTCTCGCCTACTTCTTTTATCTTTCCGTGTATGCCTCCGGCAGTAACTACTTTGTCACCTACCTTGATTGCATTACGTGCTTCCTGTAACGCTTTTTGTTTCTTTTGTTGTGGTCTGATCATAAAGAAATACATAATGGCAAAAAGCAATACCATCATGATGATCATTCCTGTGCTTCCTCCTAGTAATCCACCCGGAGCAGCTCCGTCGGCAGCTTGTAGTAATACATTTAATAAAGTCATAATAATTCTTTAATATTTGATTTATATTATTTTATTCAATTTCCTTTCAGAAAAGCATTACAAATATAAGTGAATATTTTGAATTAGGCTTTATGAGAAAATATGATAAGTATTATTATTTCTTAATTATCTTTTTTTCTTCTTTCAGCTCTTTTACTATAGCATCGAGTATACCATTTATAAATGATGCACTTTTTACAGTACTGTACGATTTTGCTATATCTATGTATTCATTCAGGGTAACACTGATCGGGATCGATGAGAATTCCATTATTTCTGCAATAGCTATCTGCATAATCACCATATCCATTAGGGCTATACGTTCCGATTCCCAGTTTTTGGTGTATTTGTCAATCATTTCGCGGTATTCTTTTCCACCCAGCAATGATTCTCTTAACAGTTTTACAGCAAATTCCCTGTCTGTATCGTCTTTAAACATTGGAAGAAGCGATTGCGCTGTTCCAGTGCTTTCTTCAAAACGTTTAATTGTTTTCAGTACAAAGGATTGTATTATTTCAATATCGTCGTTCCAGTACAGGCTTTCGTCTTCGAGGATAGTGTACAGGTCTTCATTTGTACAGATGATATGTTTAAAGATTTTTCGCCAAAGTTCGCGGTCTTCATCATATTCCTGTTTTGGATTTTCGATGTATTCTTTATAAATATCCGAGTTGAGGATACTATCCAATAGGTTTCGCATAAAGGCTTCATGTTCGTACCATGAAAAAGGCCTGTCATTCAGATATTTTGCTAAAGCGGTATTCTGACTTAGTTGTATAATAAACTTATTGTCAAGTAATTTAGTATTGGGGCTCATATCCTCCTTTGTGGGCAAAAGCTTTGATCTGCGGGCATCTACTCTTTGCGAATATGTATTTGTTAACTCCATCATTAATGATAGTAGGTAAAAATACAAGTCATATGATTTCTGAAGACTGAGCATAAGTTCATTTTCTGCTTTTCTCAAGTCTGTAGTTTCGTTCTGACTGCATGAAAACAGTATTTGAACAACTCTGATACGAATAAGAACGCGGTTTATCATTTATTTGCAAAAATGTTTCAAGCTGCAAAAGTACACATTTTTTTGTAATAATATAATGTTTTATCAACCGCGTACCTATTATAATGCAAAATTAGATAAGATATTAAAAATTCAGCTCCTCTTGCAGCGAATAGTGTGCAGCAAAAGGAGCTAAAAACTTTGAATTGATCTGTATCAGGAAATACTTTTTTCTTTAAATTCGGCTTTCAGGTTTTCAATAACTTCTTTTACACTTGATATTTTTTTCGATAAATGAACATTTATACCTGAAAAAGCGTATCCTTTCCTCATATTTCCTTTTGCAGCCTGATAGAGTGCCTGAACTATGCAATAAGGGCTTTTGGTATAATCACATGTTTTAATACAATGGAACGGGCAGGCTTTCGGCTTTTCAGCTCCTGTTTCCACACTTTTAATAAATTCGCCATCGATTGCTCTTCCAGGCATTCCTACCGGACTTTGAATGATTTTTATATCTTCTTTCCGTGCATTGACGAATGTTTCCTTAAATACAGTTGATGCATCACATTCTTCGGTAGTGACAAATATCGTACCCATTTGTACACCAGATGCACCCATTTCAAGAAAATGTCGGATGTCTTGTCCGTTTGAAATTCCTCCGGCTACTATCACCGGTATTTTTTTCTCAGTTTCATATTGTGACACTATTTTTAAAACTTCGGGAACAATTTGCTCCAGCGAGTAATTCGCATCTTCCAGTTGATCTACCTTAAAGCCTAGATGCCCTCCGGCTTTTGGCCCTTCCACAACAATAGCGTCCGGCAGGTAACCATAGTTGTTTTTCCATTTATCACAAATAATTTTGGCTGCTCTTGATGATGAAACAATAGGTACAAGCTTCGTCTCACTTCCCTGTGGAAGATAAGATGGCAGGTCGAATGGTAGTCCTGCTCCTGCAAAAATTACATCCGCTTTTTCAGCTATTGAGGTTTTTACCATATCAGCATAATTAGTCAATGCAACCATTATGTTTACACCGACTATTCCTTTGGTTTTCTCTTTTGCCTTGCGGAGTTCTTCTTTTAGTCCGTAAATACATTTGGTGAGATAATCTCCTGGCGATTTATGATAAATAAGTCCCAGACCTGCACAGGAGATAACACCTATTCCACCTTCATTGGCTACAGCGGAAGCAAGTCCCGATAGCGATATGCCTACACCCATTCCACCTTGGATAACGGGTAATTTTATCTCCAAGTTTCCTAAAAAAAATGATTTCATCAATAGATTATGTATATAATTAAAAAAAATGCCTAATTGGCCATGAAAAATAAGAAAGGAAGTAATTAATTATTTCGGCGAAAAATCTCGATAATCGCAGAAAAGAATAATGAAAACCTGCTTATTAGTTTCAAAAGTAACTATTAGGTTTTAGATTTTAACACTTATATCAAAAAGAATAATTTGTTAAAATCTTATTAAAAGTTAATTCGTTGTTTCATTGTGCATTATAAATCGAAAAATTTTGGAAAGTAGTAAGCTAAACAACTAAAAATAAGGAAAAATGGATAGTTTTGGTAATATATTATGGTTGCATAAGCAATTATATATCAATAAAATAATCATTTTCTTATTCATGCCGATCAGTATTTAAAATCGCTGTCTAATAGTTTAATTTTTTTGTCAGAAGTGGGGCAAAATAGGACAATAATTATTTAAATTACTTATTTTTGTTTTCCATATAAAAATTAACAGATGCAAAAATTGATTTCGTACCCCTTATCAATTATATATTATTTACTTTTTGGAGCCACATTAGTCATATTTCATCCTATACAGTGGATATGCTTTAATCTCTTTGGCTACAAAGCTCATAAAAATAGCGTGGATGTACTTAATTTTTTTCTGGTGGCAAATACTTATATTCTGGGTACCAGGTATAAGGTAGAGAACATAGGAATACTACCCGAGGGAGTTCCTCTTATTATAGCTGCTAATCATCAGAGTCTGTATGATATACCTACTATTATTTGGTTTATGAGAAAAGTCCATCCCAAGTTTGTAAGCAAGATAGAGCTCGGGAAAAGAATACCTAGTATTTCATATAATCTCAATCATGGAGGTTCGGTACTGATCGACCGTAAAGATCCCAAGCAATCGTTGTCTGCTATAAAAAAGATGGCGGAATATATAGAAATAAACAAACGTTCGGCAGTAATCTTCCCCGAAGGTACCCGGAGCAGGACAGGTAAACCCGGACCATTTGCCGAAAACGGATTAAAAATTCTGTGTAAATATGCACCTTCTGCTTACGTAGTACCTGTGACTATCAATAATTCGTGGAAAATGACAAAATGGGGATCTTTTCCATTAGGATTGGGCAACAGGCTTACATTAACAATTCATCAGCCGGTTGCTGTGAAAGAGATGCCATTCGCCACCATTTTTGAAAAGACAGAGCAGGCAGTTGTGGAAAGCATTGTTTTATAAACTCTTAAAAATTAATTATATTTTTTGTCATACTGAATGCAGTGAGGCATCTCGTGGCTAAACAGGAAAGAGATCCTTAGTTTTTACTAAGGATGGTAAAATAATATTCCTAAGTTTTTAAATCTTTTTTATCTTATTAATGTGAATCAGTAGTTGAATTATATATGTTCAATTTCTTTCAACTTTTTCTTGATAAAAAGTTACAAAAATCAAGGCTTCGTTTTCTCGGCGACCCAAAACCGCAGCTACGGCTGAGCAAAATAAATACGGATTAATCCTTTGCTTTATCATCATGCCTGTGTAAGAACGTCCGTGTTTGCTCTACGCCTTAAGCTTACGGATTGGGTACCCCGCCTGCGAAACAGAGGCCAGGAGTGCAGAGCCACTACAAGACAGCGGCTTTCCCGTTATTCTTGTCGTGCTTCAGCCAGGCG
>JAITVV010000032.1 GCA_031285625.1 Prevotella sp. | reverse complement strand
TCTATTATTATAACAATGACAGAATCAAACTGTCGTTAAATGGAATGAGCCCGGTTAAATACCGAACTCATTCTAAATATTAAATATTTAATCTGTCCAACTTTTAGGGGCTAGTTCATTATGATAGCCTTTATGTTTATATAATTCGTTTGTTAATCTTCTCTTGAAATTTTGCCCGATCCGGATATCGACTGATCAATTTTAGGACTTCCCTTATATTTTACACTTCCGCTTCCTGATATACTTACATTCAAATACTCTGTCGCATATACGTAGAAGTCTCCGCTTCCTGATACCGAACATTTAACGGAATCGGCTATGAGGTTAGAGGCCATTACCTTTCCGCTTCCTGATATTCTGCTGTCAATATTAGTTACTTTACCCGTTGCTGTTACATCTCCAGATCCTGATACATTGGTTGATAGAGTATTACATATAAGGCTGTCTGCTGTAATATTGCCACTGCCAGAAACCGATATATGCAGGTTCGATGTTTCCAGCTTTCCAACCAGGTTTGCTTTCATCGAACCGCTTATGCTAAGGCGGGTAAGAGCTTTGGAGTTAGTGTATATATTATACTTGGTAGGACTCACGTTTTCTTTATTTTTTATCGAGAGTGTATTTCCATCGACTTTTACACTTAATAGCGGAAAAATATTTTCGTCTGTTTCGATACGAATATATGGTGCCGCATCCGGCTTTTGCTCATAGATAAGAGCGCTTCCTCCACTAAACTCTATTTCACTGTAGTCTGAAATACTGACTTCATTTTCAACGATAGTTCCATTACCTCTCACCGAGTTGAAAGAGCAAGACTGAACCATTAAAACTAATAAACTAATGCTGATTGTGTACAAAATTGATTTCATGTCTATAAATATTAAATTGTTGTTACTTTACAGATATGACGCAACAAGTTCTAATTTGGTTACAAGAAAAATAAATTTTTTTTAAAGAATTTTATTTTTAATGAAATATAAAATCAGCATCAGCCATCCTGCAATCATGAACATACCTCCTATAGGCGTTACAGGGCCAAGGAATCGCAGGTTTATATTCCAGTATTCAGAAAATGCTAAAAAGTAAATACTAAATGAAAAAAGGAATACACCTATTATAATACAGATAGCGGACCATTTCTCGATGGAAGAAGCGAATGATAGAGCTAATCCTATAATAAGGAGTACTATTGCATGATACATCTGATAGCGTACTCCTGTATCAAAACTAATCAATTTTTCAGGAGATAATATTTTCTTGAAGGCATGTGCACCAAATGCTCCCAGTATGACTGAGAGCATTCCATATATACCGGCAGTAACCAATACAAATTGTTTCATTATCTGTTATCAATAGGTGTATATTCGCGTATTTCGGCGGCATTCTTATATGCTGGGCGAATAATGCGTTTTTGTTTAAAATTGAGTTCCTCTATACGATGTGCAGACCACCCTACAATACGCGCCATGGCAAATAATGGCGTATATATTTCTTGTGGCAACCCTATCATATCATATACAAATCCGGAGTAAAAATCGACATTGGCACACACTTGCTTGTTTACATTTTTCCCTTTGATCTCCATGAAATTATGTATCGCACGTTCTTCCAGAAGGCTATAAAAGTCAAACTCAGCCTCTCTTCCTTTTTCTATTGCCAGTTCGCGCGCCATCTCTTTGAGAAGTACTGTCCGGGGATCTGATATTGTATAAATAGCATGACCAATACCATAAATAAGCCCGGTTTTGTCGTAGGCTTCTTTCTTTAATATTTTCTGAAGCAGATTGTCAATCTCTTCCACATTAGTCCAGTCTTTTATTGTGGTTTTTATCATTTTCAGCATGTCAATTACTTTCAGGTTGGCCCCTCCATGCAAACGTCCTTTTAGAGAACCGATACCTGCTGCAATAGCAGAATAAGTATCCGTACCTGTCGAACTTGTTACCCGTACAGTAAACGTTGAATTATTACCACCACCATGGTCTGCGTGAACCATAAGAGCGAGGTCCAGAATTTTTACATCCAATGGGGTATAGTGATGTCCTTTCATCATATAAAGGAAGTTTTCAGCAAGAGATAAATCCGGCTGAGGATGCCTTATATGTAATGATTTTCCTTGATCATGCCTTAATGCATTGTGTGCATATGCCACAATTGTAGGGAATGTAGCTACCAGGTTTATAGATTGCTTGATCAGATTTTCCGGTGTTGTGTCATCCGGCGTATCGTCAAATGTATAAAGTTCAAGAACGCATCTTGATAGATAGTTCATAATATCCGTACCTACCAGGTCTAATATATGCATTACGATTTTGGGATTCAGGTCCATCGTTCTGCTCATCATGCTTGAGAATTCGCTTAACTCTTCTTTGTTTGGCAGGTTACCGGAAAGGATGAGATAGACTACTTCTTCAAAACCCAGCCTGTTTTCTTTTTGGGCTCCTTTTACTATATCCTCCAGGCTAATACCCCTGTAAATAAGTCTGCCCGGTATTGGGGTTAATTTCCCGTCTTCGTCGCGTTCATAGCCGACTACATCACCGACTTTGGTCAAACCTACAATAACACCCGTGTGGTCCTCATTGCGAAGGCCCCGTTTCACGTTAAATGATTTAAATAACTCATTGTCTATATTACAAGACGAATCTACTGTTTTCGATATTCTGTTTATTATTTCCTGGTCTTTTGCTTTATACATAGTGTGTTTTTTTATAGTTATCAATGATATTCTTTTATTAAACAAAAATTAACTTAACTGGGTTTTTATTAGATGTATGTTTTAAAATACAAAATGTATCTAACTAACTACAACTATCTCCCACAAAACAGAGCTTGATATTATGTTTTATCCCGTATTCCAAGAGGGCTTTGAATTTTATTATGGTCACAGTTTTAGCCTTATCTTTATTTAAATCGGTTTGCTCAATATCTTTATCAATCAATTTCAGCATCAACTTCTGATGTCCGACAGTGAGAGGTGAAGGATCGCAATACTCATGAAACATAATTCCGCTTTGCTGGTAAAACAAGGTGAAAAGCTCATAAAGAGGACCATATCCCCGCTATCTATACCATAAATCCAATGAACTCCTTCTTTTGTATGTCTAAAGCCATTATTGATTGTAAAAATTATCAGCATCTTTATCTCCCTGCCAGTTATATTCAATTCTATGAGCAATCTCTCTGGCTTCATCTATTCCTTTGAGGTTTGATACAAATTCCAAAGCCATATCTATTCCGGCACTGATGCCTGATGAGGTGTAATATTTATCATCTATGACCCATCTGGCTTGCCTTTTCCAAATTACCTTGTCAGAACTATCCATTACCCAGTCAAAAGCACGTTTGTTGGAGGTTGCTTCTTTCCCATTCAGTAATCCTGTTTTAGCAAGAAGGGCACTACCTGTACATACAGTAAAAACATATTGGCAATATTCCGCTAAAAACTTTATTCTCTTAATGAATTCATTATTATCAATTTCCTTTCTTGTGCCTAAGCCGCCGGGTATGAATAAGACATTTATTCCTTCAGGATTGAATTTATCGATAGTTACAGTCTTTATGCGTAAATTATCTTGATTAGAGATTAATCCTCCCTGCATAGAATAGTATTGCATACTCCAATTTTCAACTTTACCAAAAACTTCTACAGGTCCAAATACATCTAAAGTTTCAAAGTCAGGAAAAAGTATAATATTGAATGTTATTTGCATTTTTCTTATTCTAATAAAAAGGTGACAAAAGTAACAGGTTTTTGATATATTTATTTTGTCACCTTATTGTACTTATGCAGAACTTAACATAAATAGATAAAGATATTATTCTTTCATATAGTTTAAAGCACTACCAGCCTTAAACCATTCTATTTGTATTTCGTTATAAGTATGGGCAACCTCAAACGACTCTTTCGAACCATCTTTATGGGTAAGCTCAATGGTTAGGTTTTTACCCGGTTTGAAATCAGTCAGTCCTAAGATACTTATTTTATCGTTTTCCTGGATTTTATCATAGTCATCTTTATTCACAAAGGTAAGTGCCAGCATCCCTTGCTTTTTCAGATTTGTTTCGTGAATACGTGCAAATGATTTGACAAGTATTGCTTTTACATTAAGAAAACGAGGCTCCATAGCAGCATGTTCACGGGAAGAACCTTCTCCATAGTTCTCTTCAGCAACAACTATCGACCCTAATCCTTCAGCTTTGAATTTCCTGGCAAGTTTAGGGATACCTGTATATTGTCCGGTTTCGGGATCGAGTACACTATTGGTTTCATCATTAAATGCATTTACTGCACCTATGAGCATATTGTCAGAGATGTTATCCAGATGCCCACGGAAACGTAACCATGGTCCCGCCATTGATATATGGTCTGTAGTACATTTTCCTTTTACTTTGATGAGCAAAGGCTGTGCAATAATGTCTTTTCCATCCCATTTGGGGAATGGTTTTAATTCTTGAAGACGTTGGGAGTCCGGAGCTATTTTTATCTCAATACCTGATCCATCGGTAATAGGAGCAATATAACCTGAATCTTCCATGTCGTATCCTTTAGGAGGTAATTCATATCCTTCAGGTTCTTTCAATTTTATTTTTTCTCCTTTTTCGTTGATCAGCATATCGGTCATAGGGTTGAAACAAAGATCACCGGCAATACTTAATGCTGCTACTATTTCGGGAGAAGTGACAAAAGCATGTGTATTTGGATTTCCATCATTCCTTTTGGCAAAATTACGGTTGAATGATGTTACTATAGAGTTCGGACGTTCAGGATTATCACTTCCACGTTTCCATTGTCCTATACACGGGCCGCAGGCGTTTGCCATAATAGTTGCTCCTACTTCTTCAAATATAGGAAGTATACCATCTCTTTCGGCAGTATAACGTACTTGCTCAGAGCCGGGATTGATAATAAATTGTGCTTTTACCTTTATATTCTTATTTTTAGCGTCAGCTACTATTGATGCAGCACGTGACATGTCTTCATAAGAAGAGTTAGTGCACGAACCTATGAGGCCTACTTCCATCTGTTGAGGATATCCTTTTTCTTTAACTATTTTTGCAAATTCAGAAATTGGATGAGCAGCATCGGGTGTAAATGGTCCGTTTACATATGGTTCTAAAGCAGATAAATTGATTTCTATTACCTGGTCAAAATATTCTTTCGGATTATTTACGGTTTCTTTATCCGGTTGCAGACATTCAATTATCTTGTCAGCCAATTCGGCAACATCAGCGCGTTCTGTAGCCTTCAGGTAATCAGATGACTTTTTATCATATGGAAATATAGATGTGGTTGCACCTACTTCGGCCCCCATATTGCAAATGGTAGCTTTTCCTGTTGCCGAGAGAGAATTTGTTCCCTCTCCAAAATATTCAATAATGGCATTTGTTCCTCCTTTTACCGTAAGTATACCGGCCAATTTAAGGATGACATCTTTGGGTGAAGCCCATCCCGACAGCTTTCCCGTGAGTTTTACACCTATTATTTTAGGCATCTTTAGTTCCCATGGCATCCCGGCCATAACGTCTACGGCATCAGCTCCTCCTACGCCGATAGCTATCATACCCAGACCACCTGCATTTGGAGTATGCGAATCTGTTCCTATCATCATCCCTCCGGGGAAAGCATAATTTTCAAGTACTACCTGGTGGATAATACCTGCACCCGGTTTCCAGAATCCGATTCCGAATTTATTGGATACTGCACTGAGAAAATCATATACTTCTTTGTTTGTTATTTCGGCTGTGTTAAGGTCTTCTTTTGCTGATTTATAAGCCTGTATAAGGTGGTCGCAATGTACTGTCGATGGCACGGCTACCTTTGTGCGTCCGGAGTTCATTAATTGTAATAATGCCATTTGTGCGGTGGCATCCTGCATAGCCACTCTGTCCGGTGAGAAATTGACATAATCCGTAGCCCGGATATAATCTTTAAGAGGCTCTTCTGTGGATAGATGTGCATAAAGAATTTTCTCACTAAGTGTTAAAGGACGCTTGAGTATCTGCTTAGCCTCTTCTACTTTTGTAGGAAATGACTCATAGAATTTACGAATTATATTAATGTCAAAAGTTCCGTTTTTTATCATAATCGTTCCGTTATTTTTATTTGTTTTCTTAGTTGCAGGGAAATAGTAATATCATTTGGAGATATGCGAAAAAAAGTATTTCTGATGATATAGAAACAAATATAATAAAAAATAATAGTTAAAAGATAAATTTTTAATATCATTTTTCTATCTGCCATTCAGCAAAATTTATATGATTTCATGTATAGAGCAGATTTTTTACCGGAGAGTGATTTTTTTATAAAAAAATATATAAAATTATATAAACAAAAGAAAGGTATAATATGTTGTATAAGTAATTGACAAATACAGGTTAATAATTCACAACAAACGCAAAAGAATATGAAAGCGTCAGTAAGGCTAATCGTAATAGCCATATTCATTCCATTTAGCACTTCACTTTTTGCTCAGGTTACAATTGGTATGGGGGAAGCCCCGGCAAAAACGGCGTTATTACAAATAAAAGATCAAACTGCTGATGCGAATAATATTACAAGTAAGACAGGGGGATTTCTACCTCCGCGAGTCGAACTTGTTAAGTTAAATACTTTGCAGCCATTTATGGAAACTACTGATCCTAATTATACTGCTGCTACAAAAAAAGAAAGTGTAGGGTTACTTGTATATAATGTTGCAACCATTAAAGCTGATAGTATATCTCCCGGATTCTACTACTGGGACGGGGAGCGGTGGGATATGCTCTTGGCTCGGAGCGGGAGTGGAAATGGAGGCGGGTCGGATACTATTATTGTTGAACCTATTCCTACAGACCCCATGGATCCTTTAGCTTTGGACTTATCTAATTGCTATATTGTAAAACCTGGCCAGACAATCAAAATCCCTGTTATGAAAGCCTATGCGGTATGGGCTCAGAAGTTGCAGGATAACGAATTGCAGGATGCAGTTGGAGACCGGACAATGAATCTGGTCTGGCAGGATGCTCCCGGTGTAGTCAGGTATACACCTGTGATTTCGGATATCGGTGACCAGTCGACGTTTGCAGTAACAGGACTGAGATCGGGAAATGCGGTAATAGCATTTATGATCGGTAGCACAACTTATTGGAGCTGGCATATTTGGGTAACAGATTACGATCCCGCAACTGAATATAAAGACTTTAACGGTTTGCGGTTTATGGACCGTACTTTGGGATCTAGTAGCGCTACATTTGGTGCTTTGGGAGCCATGGGGCTATTGTACCAATGGGGTCGCAAAGATCCTTTCCCGGGAGCAGCAACGACTACCAGTGGAACAGAAAAAGTACTTTATTCATATATAGACATATTACATCCTACAGTTGCGAAAGTTGATATCAGCACACTACCGAATACCTATAACAATAATTTGAGGGAGTCTATAAAAGCACCCCTGACATTTTATTTTTCAAATACTTCTTTGGGTGACTGGTATACTTCCAGTACCAATAAAACTGACCAGGATGATAACCTGTGGTATGACTCTAATCTATTAAAGAAAACTCCTTACGATCCGTGTCCTCCGGGCTGGCGTGTCGCCTATGTAGATACGCCCGGAAATTCCCCGTTTACAGGATTGCCTACTCCCGGTAATTTCAGTGATGGTACAGGAGTAGATGGGATTATGGGATACTCCCCTGCAGCGGGTTATAGAAGTCCATTATCGGGAAATTTCGCTGTATCTGCAATTTCCTCAACCGAATCTTCTGTTGGAATTGAAGGTCACTATTGGAATGCTACAAGCGGAACAAACACAAATGAGTTTAAAGCATATAATTTGTTTTTCCAACCTTATACTTTGCTTGCTAATCAGTTACAGGAAAGAGCAAGCGGATGTTCGGTGCGCTGTGTAAAAGATCTACATGCAGCAAATTAACTTATAAGTGAAAATTCTAAATACAAGAGCGTACGTTCAGGTATACGCTCTTTTTATATTAAGTATAGTTTAATAAAAAAAACTAAGAGTTTCATTATTCGCACGGATTTTGGAGTATTTTCTTACTTTTGTAGTTCTTAAACTATTTTTGTGGCATGAGAAAAATCATAACTATACTGGTTCTATTATTTACATCAATAATAATTCAAGCTCAAACTTCATCCGAAAAGCTGATAAGGGAAGGAGTGAGTTTGCATGATAAAGGACGTTATAAAGATGCCATTACATGTTATGAGGAAGCACTCAAAGTGAATCCTACCTCAATGTCAGCCGTATATGAAATGTCTTTGTCATATCTTAAGTTGAAGAATAATGATAAGGCTTTAGCTCTGAGTTCGAAAGTTATAAATGCTAATTTTCAGCCATTATTAGTAGATGCATATATTGTTAAGGGTACTGCTCTGGCAAATATGAACAAGATGAATGAGGCTATTAAAACACTGAATGAAGCTGTCGTTAGATGTGGGGATGAATACCTGCTTCATTTTAATCTGGGACTATCATATTTTAATAATAAAGATAATAAAATGGCTGCTTACCATTTGCGTAAGGCTATTGAAATAGATGCTACTCATGCAAGTGCTTTTTTATTATATGCCTATGCACTTAACGACCTTGATCAGTGGGTGCAAAGTTTCTATGCATTTCATTTCTTCCTCCTTCTGGAACCAAATACAGAGCGGTCGAAAGATGCATTTGGCGAAATGGTTGATATCTTGAATATGAAATTAGAGCCTGGATCAACCAGACTAACCCCCGAAGATGGAATAGACAGGGAATGGCTTTATAAAAACATACAGCTAAAGAAGCCAAAAGGAACAGATAGTGCTTCAGTGTATTCTTATTTTGTTGAAGCCTCAAAATTGGTTTTCTTTACAATCTCGCAAATGCAGAATGATACACAAAGTGGACTACTCTGGTTTTTCTTTGTACCTACTTATGAAGAAATATTGGGGTCGGGGCATTTTGATACATACTGCCGGTATGTGAGTGTCGCCTATTTTCCTGAATCACTAGCATGGTGGAATAACAATAAGACACAAGTAGATAATTTTATCGAATGGTTTGAACATGGACAAGGTGTGGATGAAGAAGCAGACTTTGGAGATGATTCGGATATGGAAGAAGGCACAAACTGATAGAAAAAGTATAAATAGAATAAATGTCACAGGAGACGGAGAATAAATTAGTGGAAAGGCTTCATGATCCTAAAACACAACAGGCAGCCTTTTCGGAACTGGTAAAAGAATATAGTGAACCATTGTATTGGCAGATACGTAAAATAGTGTTGAGCCATGATGATGCAAACGATGTTCTTCAAAATACTTTTATTAAAGTGTGGACTAGTATTGAGAATTTCAGGGGAGATTCTAAATTGTCTACATGGCTATACCGTATAGCCGTTAATGAAGGTATTACATTTCTTAATAAACAACGTACACAAAATAATATATCCGTAGACGATGCCGATTCATTTCTTCTAGGGCGTCTCGAAAGCGATGAATATTTTGATGGAGACGAAGCACAATTGAAATTACAAAAAGCAATACTAACCCTACCTGAAAAACAGCGTATTGTTTTTAATATGAAATATTTTGATGAGATGAAATATGAAGATATGTCGGATATTCTGGATACCTCTGTGGGAGCGCTGAAAGCATCATATCATCATGCCGTAAAAAAAATTGAAGAATTTTTATCAATAGAGAATTAAACCTTTTATCTAATTTCTAGTCTATATTACAGATAGAGTTTCTAAGATTAAACGATTATGTTAAATAATATTGACAAAAACAAGAGTCCGTTTAAAGTTCCGGAGAATTATTTCGAGAATTTTAATGCGAAGATAATGGAGCAACTTCCTGAAAAAGAGTCGAAAACAAAGATTGTTCCATTGTGGAGGAAGGTATTGCCTTGGACTGCGGTAGCCGCTGCCCTTTTGGGAGTCCTTTTCTTTGTCGGGGTATTTAATGGTGATGTAAATCCTGGTAAATTTATTGCAGAACAAAAAAAGGATGAAGTAGAAACTGTCGATACATACCTTGATGAGGATGATGTAGAAGATTATTATCTGTTCTTGCAGGATGAGGTGAGAAAATCTCAATATAAAGAAATGTTATATAATTATTAATAAAGATATCTATATGAAATTGAAAAGTATTCTGGTATTGTTATTGCTATTTAGCTTTACCTTTTCAGTGACGGCCCAGAATAAAAGAAAATATGACAGGTCTGATATAGAGGCTTTCATGAAGAAAAAGTCTGAGTACTTAAAAACAGAATTAAATCTCACAGACGCTGAGGCCAAATTATTTCTTCCATTAGAGATCGAGTTTTCGATGAAGAAGTATGAAGTGAACCGTGATGCTCGCAGAGAAACACGGCAACTGAAAAGAAAAGAAAAGAAAACAGATGCAGACTATAAACGTATAACGCAATTAAATCTGGAGTCGGAAGAAAGATCCTCCCAGTTGCAACTGGAGTATTACAAAAAGTTTGCAGAAATATTGTCGGCAGAGAAAATAGAGAAATATAGAACAGCCGATATTAAATTTAAAGAAGATGCGTTGATGCGTCACAGGGAGAAATATCACAAAGGTGAAAAAATGGATTAATTGAAAAAATATTGACATTAAGTTTGGTTTATTGTAAATAATATTTACTTTTGTTTCTGTAAAGCATATAATTATGAGCAATAAATTACATCATCATCATTTTACGTTACTGCCATTGGGTGAGTAAGTATATTGATGTGGTGTCTGCAAAAATATAGAAGAGCTTGCCTGATAGGTGAGCTCTTTTTTTGTTATACAGGAAATAATATAAAACAAACATATCATGGTATTAAGAATTGCAGTTCAGTCGAAAGGTCGGCTATTTGAAGAAACAATGGAGCTTCTACGCGAAGCAGGTATCAAACTGAATAACATCAAGCGTACATTGCTTATTCCGGCAAAGGATTTTCCGGTCGAAATACTTTTCCTTCGCGATGATGATATTCCACAAGCTGTGGCTACAGGTGTCGCAGACGTAGGTGTTGTGGGAGAGAACGAATATATGGAAAAAGATGAGGCTGCAGATATAATAAAGCGTCTTGGATTCAGTAAATGCCGATTATCTCTGGCGATCCCTAAAGACGAGGATTATAAGGGTGTGCAGTGGTTTGAAGGTAAAAAAATTGCTACTTCCTATCCTCATATTCTCAATAAATATTTAGAAAAGCAGCGTATCGAATCGGAGATCCATATAATAACCGGTTCTGTTGAAATTTCGCCTAGTATAGGGCTTTCGGATGCTATTTTTGATATTGTAAGTTCGGGGGGAACCCTTGTAAGTAATCGGCTGAAAGAAGTAGAAGTGGTAATGCAATCGGAAGCATTATTGATTGCAACTAAAGATTTGTCTCAGGAAAAAAAAGATATTCTGGATGAACTGATATTCAGAATAGAAGCTGTACAAAGTGCCGAAGGTAAAAAATATGTACTTCTGAATGCACCGGAAGATAAACTTGACGAAATATTTGATATCTTGCCGGGGATGCGTAGTCCGACTGTTACTCCGTTGGCCACCAAAGGATGGTGCTCTGTGCAATCGGTTATCGAAGATAAACGTTTCTGGGAAGTGATCACTAAACTGAAAGCTTCGGGTGCAGAAGGAATAATTGTTTTACCAATTGAAAAAATGATTTTATGATACAGGTTTCAGATGATATTGCCCTATATCCGTTGTCTGTAGATGATATCTTTAAGATATTCAATACTCTGAATAATGAAAGGGAATATTTGCGTGAATGGCTTCCTTTTGTAGATACCACACGTGAAGTAGAAGATACCGGAAATTATGTAAGATATGTGTTGCAGACAGCAGATAAGCAGTTCACTATATATTATAACGATCAGTTTGTAGGGCTTATAGGTTTCAAAGATACAGATGCCGATAATAAGAAAATAGAGATCGGCTATTGGCTGTCCCAAAATGCTCAGGGAAAGGGTATCATGACACAGTCGGTATCTAAACTTGTAGAATATGCCTTCAATGAAATGGGTATGAACCGTATCCAGATCAAGGTGGCAGTAGGTAACAATAAGAGCCGTCGTATTCCTGAAAAACTGGGCTTCCAAATGGAAGGTATAGAAAGGGATGGTGAATTACTAGTAGACAATGTTTTTACAGATATTGCTGTATATAGCTTATTGAGGAAGGAATATCAATAAATTATTAAAGCTGAATGATGAATGAAGAGTTTGAAAAATTATTAATTGAAAATAGAGAATATAAGTCTAAAGTATCTCCATTGTTTATTATTATATGCTTTGCAATAGCAGCTCTTTTAATATATGTAGGAAAAGAAATGTCATCCTCCTATTCATTATATCCTATAGCTCTGGGGATAGGCTTCATAATAGGAGTCATTATTCGAATAAATAGAACTCGAAAAGAGGCAGTTCCCGATTCTTTTTGGATTGATCTGATTCAGAATAATCCTGATGATATTGTCTGGATCAAACCTATTATTGATAAGACATCTGTAGCGGGAATTACTCTGTTGAAAACAAGAGATTTTATTTTTTATACAAAAGATAAGTATCGTTTGACTTTATATTGTGTTTCTGATAATGATTTAGAAATATTTTGGAAAGGGATCAAAACTTATTTACCTAATACACACATTGGGTATAGTGTTGAAATTAAGAATTTATATGAAGATAATGCTGAGACTTTTATAAAGTCTTTAAAATCAAATGGTTTATATATGCCTGTTAGTTCTTTAAATCTTTGATTTTTTGCAATAAATTATTGAGCAGTATGAATGTAAAACTTATGCCTGTTATTGAAATAACTTATTATAGTTTTGGTGATAATTCACCAATGGATGGCCCTTACTGGAAATATGCTGAGGCCTGGGATACATTTAAAGAGGATTGCCTGAAAAAGGCAGGCTTCCCGGACAAAATGAATTCATATGATAGAGGCGGAAGTTTATATTCTTTATCTGACATTACCGATGCAAATCTGCTAAAATTAATAAAAGATGAATGGGAGGATTCAGATAAAGATGTGGAGAATCTATCTACTCTCGTAGGAGGTTATGTTCTTAATATCACCGGACTAGATAAACTCTATCCTCAATGCTGTGGTGACTTAGGGGATATTTCTGAATGGGAAAGGCTTTTGACTAATGACGAGAATCCATATTTTTGGATAGGTCATCCCTCACCATCTATTGTTAATAAGGGAGATACAGTTGTTTTTGATCTGGAACATCCTAATGTATCAGAGGGCTTTGTACCTGAACATAACGATTTGTATGTTGAAGTTTCAAAAGAAGATCTGGCAAAAGCAATTGATGGAACGAAGAAAGAACTAGATATTTTTGCAAACAGGTTATCAGCAATAAATGAAAAGGAGCAATTAAATATACCGGATATTGCTCAAATATTAATATACGGAAACAATTAAAATATGCAGATTATAATATATCCTGAACGTACCAATTGGACAAAAATACTTGCCCGCCCTGTATTTGACACTACATCATTGAATAATACTGTGAGTGAGGTATTAAACGATATAAAGGAAAGAGGAGATACAGCTGTTTACGAATATGAGGAAAAATTCGATAAGGTAAAACTGAGTTCATTAGCTGCGTCTAAGGCCGAAATCGATGAATCTGAAAGTCTTGTTTCTGATGAGTTGAAGGCTGCCATACGTCAGGCAAAAGAAAATATTGAGACTTTTCATCGAAGCCAGATATTTGAAACAAAAAAAATAGAGACTACGAAAGGTGTTACTTGCTGGCAAAAGGTTGTTGGTATAGAGAAGGTGGGTCTATATATCCCGGGAGGTACAGCTCCTTTATTTTCTACAGTATTGATGCTTGCAGTTCCGGCTAAGATTGCTGGTTGCAAAGAGATTATCCTTTGTTCTCCGCCAAATAAGGAAGGTAAAATACATCCTGCTATTTTATTTGCTGCAAAAGAAGCAGGTGTAGATAAGATATTCAAAGCCGGGGGAATACAAGCTATCGGAGCGATGGCTTATGGAACAGGATCGATACCTAAGGTCTATAAAATATTCGGACCCGGTAATCAGTATGTAATGGCTGCCAAACAACTCGTGAGCCTCAGAGATGTAGCTATAGATATGCCGGCTGGCCCTTCGGAAGTACAGGTTATTGCTGACGAAACGGCGAATCCAGCATTTGTAGCGGCTGATCTTTTGTCTCAGGCAGAACATGGTTCGGACAGTCAGGTAATACTGACTACTACCAGTGAGCCATTCATATCGGAAGTTTTACATGAGATAGAGAGGCAATTGTTTGAACTGCCTCGTCGGGAAGTTGCTGAGAAAGCGTTGCAAAATAGCAAATTGATTTTGTTGAAAGACAATCAGGAGATTATAGATATGACTAATGAATATGCCCCTGAACACCTTATTATAGAATCTGCTGAATATATGGATATTGCTGATGAAATAGTCAATGCCGGTTCGGTTTTTCTTGGTAATTATACTCCCGAAAGTGCAGGGGATTATGCTTCGGGAACGAATCATACATTGCCTACAAATGGTTATGCTAAAGCCTACAGTGGGGTCAATCTGGATAGCTTTGTTAAAAAGATCACTTTTCAGAGGATTTCCAAAGAGGGAATTCAAAATCTGGGCAGAACAATAGAGATAATGGCTGAGAATGAAGAGTTATTTGCTCACAAAAATGCTGTAACATTACGATTAAAAGATAAGAAACAATGAAATACATCTATCTGCTATTTACCGTTCTGGCTTTTGCTGGTTGCTCAACTTTTGAGGGCTCAATTAATAAAACCCAGTACATGAAGGCCGATAAGGTTATTTATGAAAAAGTTTTTGGTGAACGAATTGTAATTACCGACTTGGATAAAATTCAACAGTTAGTAAATATCATTGGCTCTGCAAAGAGAGAAAATACAGATTTTGTGCCGCAAGAGCAGCTTATTTTTATTGCAAGCAGGGATACACTTTCCATTCAGAGGGGAGGCTCCTACCTGAAAGATGGTAGAGGTACATATCGTTTAGGTGCTTATATGACAGATGAGTTGAATAAATTTTTAGGTAAGTAATATGGAGACTAAAGTAATTATATCTGATACACCTGATTATGATAAAATGGTTGATCTTCGTTACCGGATTTTACGGGAACCATTGGGACTTACTTTTTCGCCTGAGTATTTGGAAAAGGAGAAGAATGATATTTTGTGTGTCTGTGAAGAAAATAGTTCGGTAATTGGCTGCTGTATATTAACTCCTGTTGATAATAGGATAATCCAATTGCGTCAGATGGCGGTGGATAATTCAATCCAGAAAAAAGGCATTGGTGCTAAAGTATTACATTTTGCAGAACAAACTGCCCGTGAACGCGGATTTAATAGAATTATCCTTCATGCCCGGAAGGTAGCGGTTGGCTTTTATTTAAAATACAATTATAATATAATCGGTGAAGAGTTTACTGAAGTCGGTATTCCTCATTATGAAATGGAAAAGATAATATAAAAAGCAAATATAAAAATGGAAAACGAGAAAAAACAAGTATTAGAGACAGTATCGAAATATATAGATATTACATTAACTCCATTTGGTAAACCACAGCGGACTGTTATAGACATCGAAAAACGTGATCCGATGTATGATGGTAACGGTGTTGTATATATGTTGTCTATATTTGAAAAAGGCGAACTTGTAAATAACCGTATCGGAACATATATGGTACTCTTAAATAAAGGTGATCAGGCGGGTTTCCACGAACATGGAACGAAGAAAGAACAGGAACTGTATGTATTGGTACATGGAGAAGGAGAGTATATCGAACGTGAAGGTTTAGATAAAATAACACGGAAGTTCAATCTGAAAAAAGGGAATATAACTTCTATACAGGGAGGTAATAATTATCACTCAATAGTTAATACAGGGGATGAACCTTTAATTATATTTGTGGTGACTACTTATCAGCCAAATTAACAATCTGTACGGATGTACTATCCTGTTTTGTTAAAAATATAACTATATTTATAGGAGTTAACTGATTGTGAAACTATTAAAACCCATATTATCATGAGTAAAAGAATTTTGATGCTTGCAGGCGATTTCGTAGAAGATTATGAATTGATGGTTCCTTATCAGGCGCTTACCAGTGTCGGTTTCCATGTAGATGTAGTTTGCCCGGGTAAGAAAGCAGGAGAACAGGTTGCAACAGCAATACATGATTTTGTCGGATTTCAAACTTATGTAGAGCTTAGAGGTCATAACTTTACATTGAATAAGAGTTTCGATAGCATAAAATTAGAAGATTATGCCGGACTGTATATCACAGGTGGACGTGCACCGGAATATATTCGCCTCGATCCTAAAGTTATAGAATATACAAAGTATTTTTTTGATAACAATCTGCCTGTAGCAGCTATTTGCCATGGTATTCAGATACTGACTGCAGCCAATGTGGTTAAGGGTAAAACTCTAACATGCTATGTAGCAGTAGGCCCGGAAGTAACACTCGCAGGAGGTAATTATAAAGATATCCCTGCTACAGAAGCCATTACAGATGGCAATCTGACAACATCTCCGGCATGGCCGGGACATCCGGCAATACTTAGAGAATTTTATAAACTGCTAGGTGTGAAAATAGAATTATAATTTACCGAAGAAAGATAACGTAGCTACAATAAATGGAGTAATGGATTATTGTAGCTATTGTTTTAAATATATGATTTAAACAAAGAAGAATGAATCTGCAACAACTTGTACGTAAAAATGTATGGAATATGAAACCTTATTCATCAGCAAGGGATGAATTTAAAGGGGAGGCTTCGGCCTTTCTGGATGCAAATGAGAACCCGCTTAATGATAAATATAATCGCTACCCTGATCCTTTGCAGTGGAAATTAAAGGAAAAGATAGCTAAAATAAAAAGTACGGTTCCTGAGAACATCTTTCTAGGTAATGGTAGTGATGAGCCTATCGATTTGGTTATCCGTGTTTTTTGTGAACCGCGTGTAGATAATATTGTGGCTATTGACCCTACATATGGAATGTATCAGGTATGTGCAGATGTAAATGATATAGAATATCGTAAAGTTTTACTTGATGAAAATTTTGATCTGAATGCGCAAAATATTCTGGACAAAACAGATAATAATACAAAATTGATATTTCTATGTTCACCCAATAACCCGACTGGAAATTTGCTGGATAGAGGCGAAATAAAGAAAATATTAAATACATTTCAGGGAATAGTAATTGTTGATGAAGCATATATTGATTTTGCTTCTGAAACTACATGGTTAAGAGAATTGAATGAATATCCGAACCTTATTATTCTACAGACATTCTCTAAAGCATGGGGGTTAGCAGCTGTTCGTTTGGGTATGGCTTTCGCCTCACCTGAGATCATCAAGCTATTTAATAAGGTGAAATATCCATATAATGTAAATATTCTAACTCAAAACTTTGTTAGTGAAGAATTAAATAAATTGGAACTTCGCAAAGAATGGGTATCTATATTATTAAAAGGTCGTGATTATCTAAAAAATGAATTACCAAAACTGTCATTTGTAGAAAAAATATACCCTACAGACGCTAACTTCATTCTGGTGAAAGTAAATGATGCCAATGGATTGTATAAGCAGTTAGCAGACAAAGGAGTAATTGTCCGTAACCGGAATTCAGTTTCTCTTTGTGCTGGTTGTTTGCGCATTACCGTTGGTACAGATCAGGAAAATAAAGTATTAATAGAAACATTGCAGTCTCTTTAAGCATATATGAAATACGTTCTTTTCTTGGTAGATAATCTTTTCGAAAATACTTATTTTCGGTTCGACCTCGAGTCGCGTGGCATAATATGTAATTAATATAAAATTTAGATAGTGAAAAATATTATTGTAATAAGTATTCTTTTTTGTTTTGTCATTAGTTGTAAGAAACAGGCTCCTTCAGAATCAACTGTAATTTCTGTTGAGGTACCCGGTGATACCATTACTTCATCTGTGATAGAATATATTGATGCTGACTTAGCTGTAAAAATAAAGCCGGCCATTGAAGGTTGGTTGAAGTTTTATAATTTGGATATTTCAGATTTTCAGAAGGGTGTTAAATCTACGATGGATGTTGATAAACTAAAGAAGGATACTACATACGCATATTATAATTATATAGAATATACTAAAGACCGTGACGTATATACACCTCAGTTTTATGATTACTCTCCTGATAAAAGTATGTATTTAAATATTATGGAAGCTACTTTTGTCTATCTTGCAGAAGATGGAAAGTATCATTATGCCGGGTCGGACGACAGCCAGGGCATAACTCTATTCAATCGTAAAGATAAAAGTGCCGTATTGATTACATATAGGGGCTATTCTGATAGTGCTGATGCTGTGTTCTGGGTAGATAATCAGATGTTTATCATTGCTGGTTATGCGGCGGTTAATGATCCGGGTGAGTTTACTTTAGAAGTTTATGATCTGAAAGAGAAAACAAAGAACAGATATATTTTTCCTAAAGAGTACACAACGGGAGATTCATATCTTATGACTGATATGAAAAGACGTAATATTATTATTGACTAAAATAATTGAATAGGTCTGAGACCTTAATCTAAAGAAAGTAGATGAAAAAAAGAGTATTATTTATAGATCGTGACGGAACAATGGTTGTAGAGCCACCAGTTGATTACCAACTGGACAGTCTGGAAAAATTAGAATTTTATCCTAAAGTAATACGTAATCTTTATTTTATAAAGAAAAATCTGGATTTTGAGTTTGTGATGGTCACCAATCAGGATGGTCTGGGTACTTCTTCTTTTCCAGAAGATACATTTTGGCCTGCACATAACAAAATGTTGAAAACATTGGAAGGTGAAGGAATTACTTTTGATGATATTCTTATTGATAGAAGCTTTCCGGAAGACAATGCTCCAACACGTAAACCTCGTACAGGATTGCTTGGTAAGTATTTGTCTGGAGAATATGATCTTCAGAATTCATATGTAATAGGTGATCGCCTGACTGATGTTGAATTAGCTAAGAATTTAGGCTCTAAAGCTATTTTTCTACAGGAAAATGTCGTTCTTCCAGAAGTACTGAAAAATACTTGTGTATTACAGACTACAGATTGGGATGTCATTAGCGAATTCCTTTTTGCAGGAGAACGTAAAGCGGAAGTAAAGCGTACAACAAAAGAGACTGATATTTATATTGCCCTGAATCTGGATGGCAAAGGTGACTGTGACATATCTACAGGCTTAGGCTTTTTCGATCATATGCTGGAACAAATAGGCAAACATTCGGGGACTGATCTTATTATAAAGGTAAGAGGTGACCTGAATGTCGATGAACATCATACAATAGAAGATACTGCAATTGCCTTGGGCGAAGCTTTATATAAGGCCCTTGGGGATAAGAGGGGTATTGAACGGTATGGTTATAGCTTGCCTATGGATGATTGTTTATGCTCTGTCGTTCTTGATTTTGGCGGCCGTCCATGGCTTGTTTGGGATGCTGATTTTCATCGTGAGCGGGTAGGGGATATGCCTACCGAAATGTTTCTGCACTTTTTCAAATCGCTGAGTGATTCTGCTAAGATGAACCTCAATATAAAAGCTGAGGGAGTAAATGAGCATCACAAGATAGAAGGTATCTTCAAAGCCCTTGCACGAGCTCTGAAAATGGCAAAGAAAAGAGATATTTTCAACTATGAATTACCTTCTACTAAGGGATTACTTTAATTGATTTTATATACCCGGCATAGAACTTTTATATATATAATTTGTTTAATATTTTGAACAATTACATATTTTTAAACTATGCGTGGTTTTTTTACTTTTTTAATTATTTTAGGCCTTGGTTCCTTACATTTATATTCACAAGTTACAATAGGGTCTGGGAATATTCCAGTCGATGGAGCATTATTAGATATAAAAGAAAATACATCAAGTGGAGCAAATTCCACGAGAGGTTTTCTCTTTCCACGTGTATCATTGACCACAGTAAATGCATTAAATGATATATCAGGGGTTGATCCGGCAGATGCTACAGCAAAATTAGCTCATACAGGCTTAAGCGTATATAATACTAATATAAGTTTTACAGGCGGAGCGGGATTGAATATGTGGGATGGCGAAAAATGGGTTAATATTCAGGCATCCGAACCTATTAATACTAATTTGGCTGGTATTGTAAATCCTGGTGCTAGTCTTCTTTCTGCCAATCTGATATCTCCTGCTACAAATTGGCAGGTTTTTCCATATAGTACAGCGCTGATAGATACAAACGGAGAATATAATACTACTTCCGGTGTATTTACTGCAAAACACAATGGATTATATGATATTAAAGCTCAGATCGCATTTTCAGACCTTGGCGTTGCCGCTACCTATGGTGTTGCCATATATAAAAAAGCTGCGGCAGCATCGACTTATACACAACTTTCTGTGGATAGCAGATCACTTCTTTTGGGCGCATCTGTTGTGTTAGCTACTACTCAGGCTGGTTTACCATTAAATGCCGGCGATCAAATCGTATTTGCTATCAGAAGGGGTAACTTGTTAGCTTTGTCTGTAGGTAATAATGGTACTAGCTATGCAACTATAAAACAACGATAGCTTAATTAATAATGTATCGAAAGTAACTAATCCAGAAATTGTTTAATTTTTTTTAAACAGTTTCCGGATTTAATTTTATACAATAAATAATGCTTACTTCTGTTTTTATAGAAACATTAACTTCTCAATTTTCATTTTTTGTGTAAGTTTGCACCAATGAAAAAAAATATAGTATTTCTACTCTTGTTTTTTGCGGTATTTCCTGTTTTGAAAGCTCAGGATAAGAATACCCAGCCCCTTGTAATCGAGCAGAATATAGATTCTATTCAGACAAAAATAACTCAATTCCCTACCAGTGGACGCATTATAGATACAGCGAAAATTCAGGTACCTAACATCTATGCATGGAAGATTACACCTCGTTTGGGTGAGCGTGTTTTTGTTCCACGTGATTCAGCAGTTCTGGATTTTCATCAAAGTATGCAAGTGGATGGAAAAGGAGTTGCTATAGGATATTTGGGCAATGTTGGTTCCCCTGCACAGTCTAAGATTTTCTTTGAACGTCCTGAAACCTCACGTTTCATTTTCCTCGATGGTATGCGTTTCTGGCGAAAAAATCCCGAAGATCAGTATTTTCTGAATACGAAGATGCCTTATTCTGAGGTTAAGTACCAGAGTGGTGGAGGTGGACAAAGTGCCGAAAATCGTTTTCAGTCAGAACTATCGATGAATATAGGTAAGAAGTTGAACATTGGATTTGATTTCGATTATATTTACTCCCGCGGGTTTTATAAATCTCTATCAAATAAAGGTGTTAGCTATGATTTCTATGCTAGCTACATTGGAGATAAATATAAGATGCATGCTTTCTTCCATAACAATAATTTCACAAATGTAGAAAATGGCGGAGTCACCAATCCTTTATACATAACTAATCCGGATGATCCGAGTATTCGGGAGGATTTTAAAGGAAACTCATTGGATATTCCTACACGTATGGAAAATACGTGGAATAAGCTTCGTGGACGTCATCTCTATGTGACCAATCGTTACGACTTGGGTGATGATACAGAGGAATATCAGGTAAATGATAGCGTTGTAGGAGTGCGCAAAAAGAAAGATTATATACCATTAGCCAGCGCTATACTCACCACTCATTATACTGATCAGCGACGAAGGGTAAGCACAACTTATGCGGAAATGGATAGTCTCTATTATTCTATGGCATGGAATAATTCTGAATGGGTAAATTTGAAAAGAAATAATAAGTATATATCGGATATGGACGACTATATGTCTTACTATTCCTTTAAGAATACACTCGCCCTGTCTATGAATGAGGGTTTTCGTAAATGGACCAAGTTTGGCCTGACTGCATTTATTGAATATGATATGAGAAAGTATTCAATGCCTATCTTTATGATAAGTGAAGATGGTAAGACTGTTTCCGGAATCCCGGGCTTTACAGAAAAGAAAAGTGAAAATGCATTGTTCGTAGGAGGTGTATTATCCAAAGAAAAAGGAAGGTATTTACGCTATAGGGCTACTGCTGAAAAAGATTTGATGAATAGCGATTATCGCCTTGAAGGTGAGATTTCTACTATGTTGAAAATAAAGGGTAAAGATTTTTCTGTAAAAGCAAAAGCATATATAAAAAATATCAGCCCAAGCTTCTTCCAAAATAATTTTTCTTCTAAATATTGGAACTGGGAAAGAGATTTCGATGACACTCATCGGTTTTATCTTGGCGGAGAAATCAACTTCCCTGAGTTATCATTTTCTAAGACCAAGATTAGTGGTGGGGTAGAAAATATTAAAGGGTATATTTATTATGGTGCTGACGGGCTTCCTGCCCAGAAGACCGGTGATGTACAAGTGATTTCTGTACGATTGGATCAGAATTTTCAGGCAGGAATTTTCCATTGGGACAATCAGGTTGTATTTCAGCATTCCGAAGATCAGGAAGCTATACCATTACCTAAATTGAGTCTATATACTAATTTATATTTGACAACCAAACTTGCAAGGGTTTTAACGCTGCAACTGGGGGCTGATGCTCACTTTCATTCAAATTATTATATGCCTGGTTACGACCCACTTACAATGCAATTTTATAACCAGCGCGATATGGAATTGGGTAATTTCCCTGTTACCAGTGCTTATCTGAACCTACACTTAAAGTATACACGTTTTTTCATAATGATGTACAACCTGACTAACGGAATAGGTAATGGCGAATCTTTCTCTCTTTATCGTTATCCGGTTAATCCTCGTATCTTAAAACTAGGTATTGCCTGGCGATTTAATAACTAGTGAGATTATGAAGACTAGAAGCTTCCTTATAGTACCTGTTATTGTTATTATTTTGGTAATAATCTGGATCTTTATGCGTAAAAGTGATACACATAAAGAATCTCAGGATTTTCCCCAGATAGAGGCTGAAGGTGTATTGCATATTGTAACAGATTACAATTCGGTTGGGTACTATGTTTCAGGAGATACGATTGCCGGTTTTAATCACGATCTTATCCAGTTGCTCGAATCCTATACTTCATTAAAAATTGATATTCAATTGGAGTCGAGCCTGGAGAAAAGTATTGAGGATTTAAAAAAGGGTAAATATGACATTGTTGCCAGAAATATTCCGGTAACATCAGAGTTGCGCGATTCTATTAATTTTACTGAGTCTGTAGCGCAAAACCGACAAGTTTTGATACAAAGGAAGAAAAAATTTAATGACGATATAGAGCCTATAAGGAGCCATTTGGATTTGGCTAAGAAGACCCTTTATGTGCCTTCCAAGTCGCCGGTTATACTGCGGATTCAGAATCTTTCTCACGAAATAGGAGATACCATTTATATTAAAGAAGACTCTACTTATGGCTCAGAACAACTGGCTATGATGGTAGCCTCGAAAGATATTGATTTTGCTGTTTGTGACGAAAAAGCAGCAGCCAGCATGGCCAAAACATTACCTGAAATTGATTATTCTACATTTATCGGATTCACTCATCTGGAAGCATGGGCAGTAAGAAAAAACTCCCCGATATTGCTTGATTCGCTTGATACTTGGATAACACGAATGAAAGATACAAAAGCATACAACGATATTTATAAAAAATATTATAAGTAACTATCAATACTGGAATTTCTGATTTATATTCCTTTTTTCATATGCTGTTTTTTATTTTTCACTTATTTTTTATATAAGGTTTGAAGAAAAATGATTAAAATTGCTATCTGGACTTTGCAATGACATAAAAAAAAGTTATCTTCGTCAGATTTTAAAGAACGTTTTAAGTAAGGAGTAAGGATCGATATTTATTTCGAGTAATGCTAAGTTATATAAAACGACTAATGAAATTGAATATTGAGTGGAATCATTTTTTCGGACACATAGGTATTTAGTCGAGCATCTGTTTGAAGGTGTAATCCCCAGACTGTTAATGAAACAGATTGATTGGTCTCGCCGGTTGATTGGAGTGAAGGGAACAAGAGGAGTAGGAAAAACAACTTTTTTATTGCAATATGCCAAAGAGTTTTTTGATTTGGATAGAAGAGACTGTTTGTATATCAATATGAATCAGTTTTATTTCACCGTCCGGTCAATTACCAGTTTTGCAAAAGAGTTTGTAGACAGGGGAGGAAAAACCTTATTACTTGATCAGGTATACAAATATCCGGGATGGTCGAAAGAATTAAGAGAGTGCTATGAGCATTTTCCCCAATTGAAGATTGTATTTACCGGCTCTACCGTAAATAAGCTGGGCGAAGATGAAGAACTGGCATCTATAGTTGATGTGTATAACTTACGGGGTTTCTCTTATCGTGAGTTTTTAAATATTCAGTTTGGCAAAGACTTCAAAGCTTACAGCTTTGATGAAATTGTAAACAATCATCATGAGATAGCAAAAGAGGTTTGCACAAAAATAAACCCTTTGGATCATTTATGGGGATATATGCACCATGGATATTATCCTTTTTTTCTAGAAAAAAGAAATTTTTCAGAAAATTTACTTAAAACGGTAAACATGATGTTGGAGGTAGATGTTTTATCTATCAAGCAAATTGAAATGTCCTATTTACCAAAACTGAGAAAATTATTATATTTGTTGTCTTTGTCTGCTCCCGGAAAACCCAATATAAGCCAGCTCAGCATCGATTGTGAAATATCGCGGGCTACGGTGACAAATTATTTGGAATATCTGCGAAGCGCCAGATTGATAAATATGCTATACCGTGAAGGTGAGGAATTTCCAAAGAAGCCGGATTTAGTATATATGCACAATACCAATTTGATATTTCCATTAAAAATATCGGATGTAAATGATCAGGAGTTGAGGGAAACCTTCTTCTACAACCAGCTACATCATAGCGACTGCAGATTAAAGAAAGGATCGAAAAGTGGAATGTTTATCATCGAAAACGATGATGAAAAATACAAGTTTAAAGTGGAAGGTCAGAAAACAAAAGGAAAGAATAAGCCGGAATTGCTCTATGCAGTGGCAAATCTGGAAAAGGGCGATAAGAATGTTATCCCTCTTTGGCTGTTCGGTTTTCTGTATTAAGAATAAACAGAGCCAATAGTTGAAAAACTGTTGACTCGGCCAAATCAAATAAATGTAAACTAAAAAAAGATAATCAACTATTACAAAAAGTATGGCTAAACAAAAAAAATTCCTAACATGTGATGGTAATCAGGCAGCAGCGCATATTTCATATATGTTCAGCGAAGTTGCCTCAATTTACCCAATCACACCATCATCAACAATGGCAGAATATGTTGATGAGTGGGCAGCCGCCGGACGTAAAAATATCTTCGGCGAGATACTCAGAGTGCAAGAAATGCAATCAGAGGCTGGTGCTGCTGGAGCGGTTCACGGATCGTTGCAGGCAGGTGCTTTAACAACGACATATACCGCTTCTCAAGGTTTGTTGTTGATGATTCCTAATATGTATAAGATTGCAGGAGAGCTTCTTCCTTGTGTTTTCCATGTTTCGGCCCGTGCGCTTGCAGCACAGGCGTTATCTATTTTTGGTGACCACCAAGACGTAATGGCAGCTCGTCAGACAGGTTTTGCCATGTTCTTTTCGGGTTCGGTACAGGAAGTTATGGACTTATCAGCAGTACCTCATTTGGCTACTCTTGAGGCCCGTATTCCATTTATGAATATTTTTGATGGATTCCGTACTTCTCATGAAATACAAAAAGTAGAAGAGATGAGTCAGGATGACCTGATTCCTCTGATTGATCAAGAAGCACTTAAAGGATTCCGTGAAAGAGCATTGAATCCGGAAAATCCTGTTACCCGTGGTACTGCACAAAATGACGATATATACTTCCAATCCCGTGAAGCTGCTAATAAGTTCTATGATGCAATTCCGGAAATAGTAGAAAAATATCTGGCTGAAATTAATAAGATTACAGGACGTAAATATGGTCTGTTTGATTATTATGGAGCAGAAGATGCTGACCGTGTGATTATTGCTATGGGATCGGTAACGGAAGCTATTAAAGAAACTGTAGATTACCTGAATGCCAAAGGTGAGAAAGTGGGTTTAGTTGCTGTGCATCTTTACCGTCCGTTCAAGGCAGAAGCATTCCTTTCTTGCGTACCAAAAACAGCGAAGAAAATTGCAGTTCTGGATCGTACTAAAGAGCCGGGAGCTCTTGGACAACCATTATATATGGATGTGAAAGATTGTTTCTTCGGAAAAGCTGATGCTCCTACAATTGTTGGTGGTATCTATGGCCTTTCTTCTAAAGACACAACTCCTGCTCAAATAATGTCAGTATACGAAAACTTAGGCATGAATTTGCCTAAGAACGATTTCACAATTGGTATCGTAGACGACGTTACATTCAAATCTCTTCCAATGAAAGAAGAAGTTTCGGTAGATGATACTACTTACGAAGCAAAATTCTATGGATTAGGTTCTGATGGTACAGTAGGTGCTAATAAGAATACAGTTAAGATTATTGGAGATAATACTGATAAATATTGTCAGGCTTATTTTGCATACGACTCTAAGAAGTCGGGAGGTTTTACTGCTTCTCACCTTCGCTTTGGTGATAACCCTATCCGTTCTACATATTTGGTAAATACTCCAAACTTTGTAGCATGCCATGTCCCTGCTTACCTGCATCTTTATGATGTAACAAAAGGTTTGAAGAAAAATGGTACATTCCTTTTGAACTCGGTATGGGATAAAGAAGATGTTGGTAATTACCTGCCTGATAATGTGAAAAAATATCTGGCTGTAAACAACATCAACTTTTATATAATCAATGCAACTAAGATTGCAACTGAGATTGGACTTGGTGGTCGTACAAATACTATCCTTCAATCAGCATTTTTCAAAATATCAAATGTAATTCCTTACGACCTGGCTGTAGAGCAAATGAAGAAATTCATTGTAAAATCATATGGCCGTAAAGGAGAAGATGTGATAAAGAAAAACTATGCGGCTGTAGATCGTGGTATCGAAATCGAAAAAGTGGAAGTTCCAGCAGAATGGGCTGACATTGTTGTCGGCAAACCGGTAGAAGACGATGCTCCTGAATTTATCAAGAAAGTAGTTCGTCCGGTGAATGCACAACGTGGATATGACCTTCCGGTTTCTGTATTCGTTGGTCGTGAAGATGGTACATGGGATCATGGTACTACCGAGTATGAAAAACGCGGAGTAGCAGCATTTGTTCCTGTATGGGATGCCGAAAACTGTATACAGTGTAACCAGTGTGCCTATGTTTGTCCTCATGCAACTATCCGTCCGTTTGTACTGGATGCGGTAGAACAGGAAAAAGCACCAGCTGATGTAACTTTACTAAAAGCTCAGGGTAAGCAATTTGATGGTATGGCATTCCGTATCCAGGTAGACGTATTAGACTGTCTTGGTTGTGGTAACTGTGCTGATATTTGTCCGGGTAAAAAAGGTAACTCAGCCCTTAAGATGGTTGAGATCGGAACCCAGTTCCCTGAACAAAATAATTGGGATTTCATGATCAAAAATGTAACAAGCAAGGCTCACCTTGTAGATACTAAATTGAATGTGAAAAACTCTCAGTTTGCAACACCATTATTTGAATTCTCCGGAGCTTGTTCCGGTTGTGGCGAAACTCCATATATCAAACTTGTAACTCAATTATTTGGTGATCGTATGTTGATCGCTAACGCTACAGGTTGTACATCTATATATGGTGGTTCTGCTCCTTCTACTCCTTATCGTAAGAATGAAGAAGGTAAAGGACCAGCTTGGGCAAACTCATTGTTCGAAGATAATGCTGAGTATGGTTTAGGTTTTGCTTTAGCTAATATTACGATGCGTGATAGATTAGCTAAACTAATGACTCAGGTTCAGGATTGTGATAAATGTTCTTCTGAACTGAAAGCATTATATGCAGAATGGATAACTAATAAAGATGAATCTGAAAAGACAAAAGAGCTTACTGCTCAGATATTGCCATTACTAGAAAAAGAAAAAGAAAATTGTGAATATTGTAAAGAAATCTATTCTTTGAAACAATATCTGATCAAACGTTCTATCTGGATCTTTGGTGGTGACGGTTGGGCATATGATATAGGTTTTGGTGGTCTCGACCACGTTATAGCTACAGGCGAAGATGTAAATATCCTAGTTCTCGATACTGAAGTTTACTCTAATACCGGAGGACAGTCTTCTAAATCTACACCGATAGCAGCTGTTGCTAAATTTGCTGCCGCAGGTAAGAAGATTCGTAAGAAAGACCTTGGTATGATCGCTACTACATACGGATATGTATATGTAGCGCAAGTAGCTATGGGAGCTAACCAGGGACAATGTCTGAAAGCTATAAAAGAAGCTGAAGAATATAAAGGGCCATCATTGGTTATTGCTTATTCTCCTTGTATCAGCCATGGTTTGAGAAAAGGTATGGGACATGCTCAGGATGAAGAAAAAGCAGCTGTTGCATGTGGATACTGGCATTTGTGGCGTTACAACCCTATGTTGGAAGAAGAAGGTAAGAATCCGTTTACAATGGATAGCAAAGAACCGGATTGGACTAAATTCCAGGAATTCTTAGGAAATGAGGTACGTTATACCTCTCTTCAAAAGTCGAATCCTACTGAAGCTACAGATCTGTATTCAGCAGCTCAAAACAATGCGCAGTGGCGGTATAATAGCTATATGCGTTTGGCTAATAGTAGTTTCGATAAGTTTGACGAATCATCTGAATTGCAGAATTAAACCAAATAAAATTGTTAAAAAAGAGGGACTCTGAACAGAATCCCTCTTTTTTATGTTATTAAAATATTGTTAGTTTCCCTAAAAGGGATTATTTACGCGAAAAATAAATAATAAATTAAAAAAAATGTATTATCTTTGCCTCATTCGATATATAGTTACTATAACTGATACAAAACATATGAACAAAAAGACTTTACTGACTTCACTACTATTGCTCTGTGTGTCAATAGTTTCTTATGCTCAGAGCGGAAATGCTGAGCAGTATTCGGTTCCTTCCCGAAATGAATATTTATTAAAAGATCCAGTGTGGTTTATATCCATTGGAGGAGGAGCGCAGATGTATATCGGCGAAGATGATAATGGAGTTGCGGGTAATCGCACATCATTTACTAGTAGATTAACCCTTGCGCCAACATTGACTGTGGGACGCAGGATGAGTAATATCGTCACGCTGCGTGCACAATTATCCGGAGGTAGTTTGCATGGCTTCAACGATGGTTGGAGTGGAACGTATACCACATGGTGGAAACATGGAACTAACGGTGATGGATTTAAACAAATAACCAAAGACCCTGCATGGGACTATATGGGCTGGGTAGAAGGAGTTGACTACGAATATAGCGCTGTTGATGAAAGCGGTATCGCTGTATATCATCCAATCGGTTCAAAAGGAGAATATCCAAATCAACAATATTATATGCAACATTTACGTTATTTAAGTATAACTGGAGATGTGCAAGTGAATTTACTTAATCTTATAAGCGGATACAAGCCACTTCGTAAATTTGAAGTGAATCCTTTTGTGGGTGTTGGACTTTATCAACGTCTAGCTCACAGAGGTAATCTGGTAGGAACATTCTTCGGCGGAAGTGGAGGTTTGAATCTAGGATATAACTTTACCAGAAACTGGCAGATATTCGGTGAAGGTCGTGTAATTCTTATTGATGATGCATTCGACGGACAAAGAGGCGATAAGAGTAGTAATGGTATTGCTCAGGCAACACTAGGTGTAACTTATAAATTTGGAGAACCTAAATATATTGATCCGGCTATCGAAACTCGTTTGCTTTTACCTTATAATATTGCACGTGCTTGTGATAATATGGTGTTAGTACCAGGGGGTAATATTGAACTGGGAACAGGTGTTGATCCTCTTTGGGGAGACGAAGTGCCTCGTAAGCTAGTGGCAGTGAGCCCGTTCTGGATGGATGAAACAGAGGTGACTAATAAGCAATATCGTGAATTTGTATACTGGGTACGTGACTCTATAGTGAGAGAAAGGCTTGCAGATCCTGCTTATGGTGGTGATCCTACCTTTAAAATGCCTGTCCGTCCGGAAAGTCCGGATGCCCCTGTGACACAGCGTTTGAACTGGCATAAGTCAATCCCATGGAAAAATCCGACAGATCGTCAGGCTGCAGCTATAAATAGCGTAGTGGGAGGTAATCCTTATGGAGCAGATAAAGGTGGCTATTCAAAATCTTCACTGAATTATAAATATGAATGGTTCGATACGAAGAGCTATTATGCATTTTT
>JAITVV010000049.1 GCA_031285625.1 Prevotella sp. | reverse complement strand
TGCTTATACCATAAGAAGTAACGCCATCCGGTAAAGATGACGTTACAGGTCTTTCCCATGTGGTGGATGAAAAAGGACTTCACAAGATACAAGCCTCTGCTCTACCTTTCTGAATTATACAATAAGTTTAGTCTTTACTTTTGGCTGTATTCCCTGACCGAACTTTCATAAATCCTCCTGTCGGAGGTAGCCTTTAAAATACCCGCCGTAACCAGATCCGAGACCTTCTTATGCGAACGCCGCAGCATTTTCGCAACTTGATTGATGCTGAACGTCCTTTCAATCTCCGGTTCAGGCTTTGGCATCTTCCTGTCTAACACCCTTTCGATAATCTTCTCAAGGGATTCTTCCGTTGTAACAATCACCGTATTATTCTCCATAAGCGATAAAAAATTAAAAGTTAAAAATCAGAATAACTGTATATGCTAAATTATATTTTGTATATTTGAGTCGCGAAGTTATAAATAAAATCCAAATACTAAATAAATAGTTTAGTTGTAGATCCAAATATGTTCGATATTTACAAATAATTAAGCAATAATGGTCTATTTATCTAAAATACGTGAATTATGTGAGAAGAAAGGCGTCAGCATGAAACAGGCAGCCTCCGATTTGAATATGACCGAACAGAGTTTGCACAAACTGATAAAGGCTAACTCCACGAAAATAGACACCCTGCTGGCGATAGCCGACTACTTTAAGGTAGAACCCGCCTATTTCTTCGATCAGACAACAGGTGATATAAACCTGTATGTAAAAGTAAGGAAAGAAGAACTGATGGGATTGATAAAGAAAGTGCTGGCTTACTCAATACACGGCTTCGGGCTAATCAAGCTCGAATGGGACGAAAAGGAAGAGAGGTTTAACAGTTACTTCGACATGCTGGAAAAGCAATATACTCCGACAAAAGAAGACTTGGTATATATATCCTCTATCCTGAAAGAAGAAAGAGACTTGAATATAAAAGCCAATACGGATATACCAATAGAACTGTCGGATAAGACCACCCCGAAAGACATCACACGGCTGATGATGACAAAGGACGAGTTTGACTTTACATCCGCCTATTATTACAACATCAAAAAGACGCAGGCACAGGCAGAGTTACAAAAACTTTCTTCTTTCATCGAAAGGCATAATATACAAATAACACCGTCCATTGAAAAGGAGATGGGGGAATTGAAAGACAAGATAAGGTATTACGAAAGCAAAAGTATAATAGGGGGGAGGGGGTGATGATAGTGCGGTTATTTCAAGGTTATTTCCAGCTCATGGCTTTCCAACCGTTTGGAGGACAGAAGTTCGTGGAAATAACTAACGGTGCAAGAATAACTTCTGCCATTGCGGGATGGTGGAGTTACTTTGATGTACTGTACTGTAATGAAAACTAAACAATAAATAGGAATAAAATTGTTGAGTTTAATCCCGAATTTTAACAGCTTAATTTCTCATCCATATCAAAGGGTTCCTTATTGGCAAATTTCGCTCCACTTCACCTACCTCCGGATTATGATCCAACTGTTTCCATAGATCAAAATATGATTCGTTATTATATGCAACAGCTCCGAAAATAAGAGCAGGTTGTGCCACAGGCCAATCATTCCAGTACATCACATCCTGCGGATAAGTCCATGTTGATTTATCTTTGATGAACGGATACATAAACTCAATACCCTTCTTTATGTTCTGCCCCTTATCTGCCGTATACTCCCACAAATTATCTTTTTCGACAGACAGTATCCGGCATATGGTTGCCATTGCATCCAGATTAAACAGTGCATATCCGTAAGGTTTTGTCCGTTCCAACTCAAGAGGAAAGCTTCCGTTCTCAGCCATCTGAGTTGGCAATAAGACTTCTTTATAGCGTTTGCGGCAAAGTTCTAAGACATTTTCATTTCCTGTAAGTTTTGCAAACGAAGCTACCTGCATCACCCAGCATGTCCCGTGATTGTTCTTGGCATTCATTTCATCTATTCCATTCTTATGAGTGGTCAGCCACTCTATATAGTCCGAGAACCACCTCTTTATCGCTTTCAGACTTTCAGGGTCTGCATATCTGGAGTTTTGCATGCAAATAACACCCTGAGCAACTTCCATCAGATGAACTGTGTCTATTATGCCGACACCCCTACCTAAGCTTACACCCTTTATAGCCTGTGCATACAGAAGGTTGGGAGCCATCATGGTGTTAGTATCTACAAACCATGCATTCAAGTGCTTAAAAGCGGCTTGTACATATTTGTCATCACCCGTTGTAACATATGCCGAAGCCAACGATCCTATTATCTTGCTAAAACGAATCATCACCTGCCTGTGTGCTATAAAATTTTCAGGATTTGTTTCTCCATCTTTTCTTATATAGGGTCCATCAGGATTTGATGGATCAGGCCACCAATAATCTCCTTCGGAATAAAAATCATGTACTCCGCCTGCACTTCGCTCGCATCTGAAATCTGTGATTGTCTGAGGAGTTTGTTCTAATGCCCATGCAGCATTCTGCTTTATTTCTTCATGCAGAACAATGTCCGCATTTTTATTCCAGTCAATATGTGTATTACACGAGACATGTAATACACATAGACTAAAAAAAACTATATAATAACCTAAAAACACTTTCATCCCAATATTCTTTATTCGATAGTAACAAAAACGGTTTTCAATCCATCTACTTTTACCGCTACAACCGATTTGCCCTTATTCTTTTCCAACTTTATTTTAGCTTTACCATTGTAAGCCTGCACTTTGCCCGAACCCGTAGATGTACCTTGATTCTTTATCAGTTGTCCATCACCGGCAGACTCGAACCGAATAAAATCTGATGACTCCAAAGATACTATACCATTAGCATCTCTGAGTTCGGCTTCTACCCATACAGTATTATCATCAACCTTTGATGTCGTTACTTTTATTTCGGCAGGTTTACCAAATGGCCTTGTTTCGTACTCAAAAGTTATTTCGTCTTCAAAGCTTACTGCTACTTTTTTCCCCTTTCCATTTGTACCTATAGCTCTCACGGTATTTTTCCCCTGTTGAAGCAAAGTATTCCAGCGAAGGCCGGCAGCGGGAAAATCCTGCGAGTTGCGTTTCTTCGTGCCTAAGCTCTTTCCGTTGAGAAATAATTCCACCTCTTCACAGTTGGAATAAACCTTTATCAGCTTCTCTCCATCAGCCTTGCCCCAGCGGGTAGGCCATGTGTGTCCGTAGATGTGTACCATTGGTATTTCTGTCCAATATGACTGGAATACATAATAAACCTCTTTCAGTGTGAGATCACGACCGACTACTCCTTTTTGATTCACATACAGTACAGGGTTGGTAGGACGCAAGGGTGTAGAAAAGTCTTTGAAAGGCCAGTAAGCTGTTCCTGTAAGCCAAGGCATAGTTTCCTGTTCCTTCAGATGCCAGTCTATAATATCTGTTATATATGATTCGCTCCAATCTTGTTTTGCTTTCGATGCTTTAGCAATTTCGGCATAAGCGGCATTCTTATCAGTACTATTTTCTATTGCAGAATAATCGTATTCGGCATGGCGCAGGGCATGGCTGTCTCCCCCCCACTCCACATGAAGGAAATGGTTTACTTTTTCCATTTCCATCCGGGTAAATTCTTTGTACTGAGTATAAAAACCCCTGTACCATCCTGCCCACACAGAAGGAGAATATACATCTACTATATCTTTACAAAAGTCGCAACGGCGGATACAGGTCAGGCGTGTATTATCCAATCGATGAGAAAGATTATGCAATTCGCTCATGAAACCACGTATCTTTTCTTTATCAAATTCCGGAAAATCGTTCGGCCAGTCATTTTCGTTTCCCAATCCCCATAGAATTACCGAAAGGTGATTGCGATGCTGTTCAATCATATTAGTCAGCATCCTGCGAGCTTGCTCCTTATATACATCGGCACCAAGTCCACCACGGCACCAAGGAATTTCTTCCCAAACCAATATACCGAGCTTGTCACATTGCTCAAGAACAATACGGGACTGCTGATAATGGCCTAAACGAATGAAGTTCACTCCCATATCTTTCATCAGTCGCATTTCTTGTATAATCTGCTCTTCGGTCATAGCTGCACCAACACCCGCATGGTCTTCGTGACGATGTGTGCCCTTGAGTAACAGACGCCCTCCATTCAGGTAAAACGGCCCCTTGTCTTTGAACTCAAAATATCTGAAACCAAAAACCTCTTTGCAAGTCATCGTTCCCGACGAAGATGATAAAGTCAGTTCACAAGAATAAAGATTCGGAGACTGAGGCGACCACAACAAGGGCTTGGCTATCTCGACAGATAAAAGTTCCTGTCCGGTAAAGGTTGAAATTGTCCTATTCTCTTCTTTTACCAATTTACCTTTGGGATCGAATACCTTAATATTTAAAGACGCTGAATCATCAGTAGATTTATTAGAAAAACGTCCGTTTATCTTAAGATTTCCAAGCTTTCCTTTTTCATCCACAGAGGCATTTGCCTGAATACCGGTAAAAGATACTGCCGGAGTATAAATCAGATTCAGATAACGGTAAATTCCTCCATAGATAGAAAAATCCGACATATCCGAAGGTATGAGTTCTGTATCCCGTGTATTATCGCACCGGACGGATAATGGTATTTTACCGTTGAACCGTTTTGCATCCCCACTCTTCAAAAAATCGCTGATCGCATCCGTTATGTCCACCGTCCACTCATCATATCCACCGACATGGCTACCTACTTTTTGAGTGAATATATAAACATCCGTTTTCTGTCCCGCACCCTCAAACTCAAGGATAGTCCGTCCGTTCGTATAGGGATTATTCACATCCAGCATGGTGCGATACCAACCCGGCCCTTCGTAATAATTGACGTCCGGATCGACTCCATCTTCCGCATTGAAGCAATGAGGCAGAGATACTTTCGACCACAAAGGGACAGCCTCAGGAGCATCTCTGTTTGCCACAGGCCTTACCGATTCCCATATGCTGCCCAAGTCCTGACGGAGAAACTCCCATCCATCATTCAACCTTACCTTTTGAGAATAGTTTATCTGCGAAAAAACAGACAAACTAATACCGGAAAAGATACAGATTGAAATTATCTTACAGAATAATTTGTTCATTATCTAAAATTCAAGATTTGTCCGATTAAAACAATTTACCTGTTTGTCCGAGAGTTTGTTTCCTTAACAATGCTTCAAGGAAATAATAATCAGCGTAAGACAAAGGTACATCCACCTCAGAGTTACTGGGCTTGGATCCTACACTGTGCAATAGTAAGAACCCCCTGTCTTCTCCCTGTTTCGCCATATAGTTTTTACTCAGATTTTCGAGTATAGTATCAGCCCATTTTTTATATTTCGCGGCATTTTCCGTATCGTATGTACTTAATTCATACAAAGCCGAAGCGGTAACTGTCGCAGCCGAAACATCACGTGGTTCGTCCGGTATTTGCGGTGCATTGTAGTCCCAATAAGGAATAAGGTCTTCGGGAAGATTCGCATTTGTAAATATAAAATTCGCCACATGCTTTGCCTGCTCCAAAAATTCAGGAAGTTTGGTTTCACGGTAGCACATTGTATACCCGTAAATAGCCCAAGCTTCACCTCTAGCCCAAGTAGACCCGTCTGCAAATCCCTGATGCGTATTTCTTTTAAGGACTTCACCTGTGATTGTATCGTAATCGATCACATGGTATGTACCGTAATCTTCACGAAAATGATTTTTTATTGTAGTATGGGCATGATTAACCGCTATGTTGTAAAATGTTGAATCTTTGCTTTCTTTAAACGCCCAGAAGAGTAGTTCGAGATTCATCATATTGTCTATAATCACAGGGCATTGCCATTTATCCTTATTATGATCCCATGAACGGATAATCTTAGCATTCGGCCGGTATCGTGTAATCAGAGTATAAGCCGACTCCAACACGATATTCTTATAATTTTCATCATTTGTCAGACGGTATCCATTGCCAAAACTGCAATATACTTTGAATCCCATATCGTGCGTACCGCCATTTGTCTTTTCACGTTCCAAAGGGCCGGTGTATTTACGGGCTGCATCTTCCCATTTTTTATCCTTCGTGTACTCGTACATGTACCATAATGAACCCGGAAAAAATCCTGAACACCAGTCGCGGGAAGCAACCAGCTTCAGTTTACCGTCAGGCCCGATTGTGCGGGGAGAGACTAGCATTTTCCTTGCGGCAGCGCTATCCTCAGCCAGAGCCTTATTTACTTCTGTCATTGCAAAAGCCAACTGTGACGCAGCAAAATCAAAATCTTTTTTTACAATATCTTCATTACTTTGCTGATTTTTACATGATAAAAATGATAAAAATACCAGACTGCAAATAATAAGCGGATACTTCATGATAAAAATAATTTAAGTTTAAGTTTTAATATTTTGTTTATAGAAATAAAATTGCAGCGAGAAATCTGCTTAACCCTTTCAGATTAAGCAGATAAATACTAACATATCTCACAATTTATTTCGCCTAAGTAATGCTTCCAAGAAATAATAATCGGCATAGCTGATAGGAACATCTATTTCATCCCCACCGGGTTTGTGTCCGGTAGAATGAAGAAGCAGAAATCCATAGTCGGTACCGACCTTTGTCTCGTAATATTGGATGAGATTAGCCAAAATAGTATCAGCCCACTTCATATACAAGTCTTTCTTTTCAGGAGCATACTGAGCCAATTCGTATAATGCCGATGCCGATATTGCGGCGGCGGAAGCATCTCTCGGCGCGTTCGGTATGGCCGTATCGTTATAATCCCAATAAGGTATCATATCTTCAGGAAGATTGTGGTTCGTAAACATAAAACCGGCTATTCCTTCCGCCTGTTTCAGATATTCGGCTTTTTGCGTATATCTGTATGACATGGTAAAGCCATATAATCCCCATGCCTGCCCGCGTGCCCATGCCGACGGATCTGAAAAGCCCTGATGAGTCTGCTTAAGACGTGCTTTTCCTGTTATTGTATCATAATCCACTACATGGAACGATGAATAATCGTCACGAAAATGATTTTTCAATGTAGTTTCAGCATGTCTGTCTGCAATGTCGTAATATATCTTGTCTCCTGTATATTTCGAGGCTTCGAACAGTAATTCAAGGTTCATCATATTGTCTATGATAACAGGATATTGCCAAACTTTACGATTGAAATCCCATGAGCGTATCAACCCTGTTTTTGCACTGAAACGTTTGATCAATGTTTTTGCCGCCTCAATTATAACTTGTTTATAAGACTCATTACCTGTCAGTTTATATCCATTCCCATAAGAACTGAATATTTTGAAACCTACGTCATGAGATGTACGGTCGAATTTCTCTTCTTCTATTATCTTACTGTACTTGTCTGCTGCTACCTTCCATTTATCGTCTTTGGTATAGGCGTACATAAACCATTGTGAACCCGGAAAGAAGCCGGAACACCAATCGCGGGGATCAATCAGACGGAGACTTCCATCTTTATTAATAGTACGTGGAATAGCCTTTTTCGTATTTTTTGATTTAGCCATTACATTGTCAATACATGTATAGGCATACTGGAATTGCTTTCCTGCAAAAGTAAAAGCTTCTTCGACAGGGTCTGTTGCACCATAAAGCAACCTGTTGCGATCCGACAAGCCTTGCTTGCTATAAGTTTTATACAACAGCAAATAATCCTGACGGGAAGGATCGATCGTACTCACTCTGTACAATTCCTTACATAAGGATTGTAACGCGCCATCCCACCCACTGATCTGCTCATAGGGCCAATCAGATTGGCTCTTGCCCAAGTATGGAGACAGAAAGTCAATCGCTTTATATAACGACCTGCCATCGGCCGACTGCATCTTATATAATTCTATTCCCTGATTTTTTGCTATGGCAGTCATATCTACCATAAAATACAGATTATATGCCGAGTAGTGGTAAGCAAGTGTCCTTCTTAATTCATGAGGCTGGCTGCCATCAGGCATAATCTGGTCAAACAAGCGGACTTTGGGAAATGTATTAATAACTTTCAAAGCAGTCTCGTTATCTCCTGAGAACAATGAATACATAACAAGCTGCACATCATATGCAAGTCCGTGATTATTTTTCCCGTTTTTTTCAGCTATCGCCTGTTCACTGGTCTGCCACCATTCTTTGAACCGGCCGAACCATTGTTGCAGTCCGTCTCTATCTTTGGATGTATAATTACTCGATGTCTCCAAGAGTTTTACAGCATTGAGCATATCTACAAACGAATATGTGTCGATCAGTCCGTAAGGGCGTCCTTTATTATCATTCTGTCCCGGTATAAACTGAGCATAAGCCAGATGAGGATTCATTTTTGTATTTTTATCAAGGAACCATATCCTCAACAAATCCACTGCTTTCCGGGCGTAACGCTCATCTCCACTATAATAATATGCCAACGACAGCGTAGTAACCGAACCGGCCATATTCCCCAGAGGATTCCGGTCATATTTTTCCAACTCAGGATTTGACTCTCCGTCCCGGGTTATATACGGAAGCCCGTCTTTCTTGGATGGATCGGGCCATACATAACGGCTAAGACTCACATAATCATGTTTATCTCCGCTCGGAGCAACGCCTTCCTTAAAGGTAACAGAATAAGTTCCTCCCTGCAGGGATTTTTCAGCATCGCCGATAAGGCTCCGGTATGCGTTAGAATAAGTAAACGAATGCAGGTTGCTTTTTATTTCATTCATTTTATCGGCATTCCACATCCATTGGGCATTCGCAGATATTGTGAAACAAAGCATGATAAATAAGATCGTTTTCTTCATGGTCCGGTTGGTTAGATATGTTACAAAATTAATTTACTATTGTTAAAGCAGTTACAGATAAAAAACAGAAACTGAAATAAAAGAAATGTAGCTCTAAAAGCCTGCCTCATTGTTTAATTGATTAAGAAAAAGAGGCAAGATACAAAGAATAATCCTGCCTCTTTCAAATATTTCTTTTTACTTACTTATAAATACTGTTTGAAAGTAATTTTGAGTAAAAGATCTCACCTCGTAATCATTTGTTTTACTATTAACAATATTATCAGGATGAGATATTGCACCGGCTCCGGGATCGAATGTCAAAACTTTGAATGAGTTCAACTGACGGATTCTTTCTTTTTCTTTAGCTATGGCATCTTGTTTTTCCTTTTCGGTCATACCCGTAAAGTCAAGTTTACTTTCATCATATATATGTTTCGCATTAATTGTTTTCACATATACTACTTGAACACCTTTCTTAGACTGGGGCCATTCTAATCTAAAAGCGCCTTTAGAGTCGGGTTGTACAACCGCACCTTTATCATCTACCACCTGATAGTCTGAACCAAGAGAGAGACCTTCGGAACTGACATAATAATATGTAGCAACATCATAAGAACGTAAACGTTCGCTATAGTACTGAATGGATATTGGAATAGTTATCTGCTCTTTAACACTGTATGATATATCATTAGCCGTTTTAGTAAACCATTTCTCAAATCCTACATAATAAATATGCTCCATTGCCGGGTCTCCATCACTCCAGTCATCATCACTACAATTTGTGAAAGTGAAGCAAAGAACTGTTGTCATCAATAAGTATAATATTTTTTTCATAATTCAAATTTTACCAGTTAGGATTTTGTATAATATTTTCCCGAGACATTGATATTTCATTCAAAGGAACAGGATATAAATAATCTTTCTTAACATCGAACTTGCGTGTATTGGCTAATTCGATAACATACATATCGGCCTGATCCGAGACTTGTACTCCATTTAACTTACCATTAGCATCAGTCAGGCGATTTGCTAAATCTTTACGGGCTTTGCTTGTTTCGCCTTCAACGTATTTGGCTCCAATCATGGCCACAGGCAATACTTTCTCTGCAATTTTCCAACGCATAATATCATCATAACGGAATCCTTCATCTATAAATTCTACTGTACGTTCGCGCCGGATTTCATCCAGCATATTCAATGAATTTGCAGTAACGAAGTCATTTGTAAGTTTTACGGTAAGCCCAACTCTGCTGCGCAGCTTATTTACTGTCTTTTCCAGCTGATCGTCTGTTATCGATCCATTATATTCATATAATGCTTCGGCATAAGATATGAGTATTTCTGCATAGCGGATAATCATATTATCCACAGTTTCCTTACTTACAGTAGTCCATTCGCTCAACATAAAACCTTTTTTGATAGAATAGCCATTGCCATGTTGATTTACAAATGGAGTATAAGCTCCTTTAAATGCATCTTTATCTTCTAAACAGAAAGCTGTCATTTTCAAACGAGGATCCCTATCTTTAAAAGCATCGTCGAAGCTTGTTTCACTTGCAATTTTCAACGGTGATTTTTCACGGGGCAAGCCATCTCTATATAAAAATAGATCGATCATTTGGCGTGTTATAGAAACTCCATTCTCCATAGTTCTAGATCGTGCATGAACCGTTGTTCCATTACCATTCGGCCCATATATCTTTACAAATACGCTTTCCTTGTTTTGTTTACCTTCTCCATCGAAATAAAACAATTTTTGGAAATCAGGATAAAGGTCATGTCCTTCTTTCATCAACAGTTCAGCGGCATCTATCGACTTTTTCAAATGAGTTTTATAATCGCCACCCAAAGCGTGGTATTTAGAGAAAGTCCCTTCATACAAGCCTATTCGAACAATCATACCCAATGCGCTCGAGCGCATTACACGACCCCAGTCTGCATCTGATATGGCAACTCTCGTTGGTAACCATTGCGCGGCAAACTCCAAATCTTTATAGCATTGTTGTATAACCTGCTCACGAGGTGTGCGACCGATATACATATCCGGATCATTGGGATCCTGAATAGCTTTCAAAGACAAAGGTACATCTCCATAGAACTTTACCAGCATAAAGTAATAGTATGCACGGAAAAAATATGCTTCTGCCAAATAACGATTTAATACACCCTCCTCAACCCTGGCTCTTGAAGCCTTCAATATAATATCGTTTGCTGCAAAAATACGAGTATAAGGGTCTGTCCATTCGTGAACGGATGTTGACGGAACAGTCCGGTTTCCGGCCGATGTACCGTTCGCTGAAGTGCCCACCAATTCATCAGAACGATTATCATGCCATGTGCGGCTATTATTACTACCATTAGATGCATAATAGAATCCGGCTAACTGATTATACATAGTATTACATGCAGCACGTAAATCATTTTCCGTTTTCCAAAATTTATTATCAGGAAGATCTGTTTCCGGTAATTTATCCAAGTCACAACTTGAAAAACACAATACAGTAGCTATTATTAGATATAATTTTTTCATAATTAACGACAATTAAAATGTTACATTCACTCCAACAGACCACGTCCGGAAGAACGGATAATAACTGGCAGATGCTTTGTTCCCAACCTCAGGGTCAAACACTTTCAGCAGATCTGTGTGTTCCCAAACATCATCACCTGACAAATAAACCCTCACTTTCTCTAATACAGTCTTCTTAACCGGTATATTATAACCTACTTGTATATTTTTGAGACGAATATAGGCTGCATTTTGCACCCATTTATCAGATGGCTCATAATTAAATGTATTCTGATTATAGAGACGAGGCCAAAATGCATCGGTATTTTCCGGAGTCCAATAATCACGATGTATAGTCCAGGGCATATTGGCAGTAGCCTGAAACGGAGCAATAGTATTGGTTTCTATAAGCAACTTTCGTTTAGCTACACCTTGCCACAGCATTGAAAAATCGAAGTTATTCCACTGTAACGAAAGATTGAACCCATATAAATAACGGCCATTAGAGTCGCCTAGATAGACAAGGTCTCCGGGATTATCGGGAGTCCCTCCACCTGCGCCTATTGTGTGATCTGCTTTACCCTGTGCAACATACTTTACATCACCGGCGCCAACTTTCGCATCATTGAATGACTGATAACCCGGATTAGCAGCTTTATAATCCAAATATTCCTGACGGCTCGACCAATACCCGTCTGTCTTATATCCCCAAATGGTATTCAAAGGGTATCCTTCGATCCTATCCTTTGCTCCTGCACTAATATTACGAGAATTATTAAGTTCAACCAGTTCATTCTGACTGTCGGCTAAATTGAAACTGGCTTGGTAACTTACCTTACCAATTTTATCTCTCCATCCTACCTGAATCTCCCATCCCCATGTCTTTAAACGTCCGATATTGCCCTTAGGGGCGCCGACACCAACAAGATTTGGTAAATTGTAATCAATTAACATGTCATTATTGGTCTTCCAATAATAGTCTCCTACAAAACTCAAACGTCCGGATAGCATATTGAGATCGAGCCCCACATTAGTAGTTTCGAGAGTTTCCCACGACTTTTCTTTCGAGGCAAGAGTTTTTTCGTAGAAATAACCATTGCCTAACCATGTTCCCGATGTAAGTAATGACATATATTCGTATATACGGCCATCCCCCATGTTTGCACCAATACCGAGTTGTCCCCATGATGCACGTAGTTTCAAGTTTTCAATACTATTAACATTGAACCAAGATTCTTCATTTATACGCCATCCTACAGATAAGGACGGAAAAGCAAGCCAACGCGCATCCGGAGCTAATTGCGAGCTACCATCATAACGTATATTAGCTTCAAATAAATATCGGTCATTGAAATTATAATTCAACCGTCCGAAATATGACATCATAGCCCAAGTCTCTACTTTATCGGTCAATTCCGTATTCGTAGGTAGGGATGTATCATATGAGTTAAATGTAAAAAAATCATTAGCATTAAGGTTCTTGGCAAGCCCTTTCATTTCGTCTTTCCGATAATTTTCATAGGTACTGCCTGCTAATAAATTGAATGTATGTTTATTAAATTTCAAATCATAATATGCCAATGCTTCGAAATTATCATGAAAATCATAGTTTTTTACTTTTTCCAAAGAATTCGGTTTGTTTGCGGAAAAACGCTCTGTTGTACCCAACCTGTCGTACCAAATAATAGTAGGTTTGGTTATCTTACTATTGTAATAACCTGCCTGGCGGGAAGCGCTTAATTTAACACGAAGCCCCTCTACCACATTTTTGATTGTCAACTCTCCTTTTCCAACGTATGCTTCATAACGGTTTTCATTCAAGCCTCCATTTTTCATGATATCTATCGGATTAACCTGCAAGTCTCCATTATATGGATGTTCGTCATAATTTATATCTTCTTCCGGATTGAAAATAGGCTGACGGCCTCGTACACGATACAAACGCTCCAAGAGACTCTCTGCTTTATATGGATTTGTTTCTACAAATTTGCCATTATAGCTGGCATTTATAGCCAGTTCCATATATTTATTCAAATTAGCTCCCAGCTTTATGCGTAAATTGTAACGTTCATTTTTATCCGGTCCATATTTCAATATCCCTCCTTTTGTAAAGAAGTTCCCGGATATAAGGTAATTAATATCTTTACTTCCTCCCGAGATGGATACGGCATGGCTTTGCTGAGTCGAATAATCACGTACACCTTCGGCAATCCAGTTTGTAGACTGAAAGAAATCCCAACGCCCGTTCGTATTATTCGGACGATAGTTAAAGTTAGGATTGGCCACCCATGATGACATTTCATCATTCCACTCCGGCGATCCATTTGCTTGAATACGGGATTCGTTTATAAATTTTTGTTCTTCCCAAGCCGGCAAACGTTCCGGCATGTTTGACGGTGTATTAGCCGCGAAGTAGCCATTATATGAAATACGGGTTTTACCTTCCTGTCCGGACTTTGTTGTAACCAAAACAACTCCACCTGCTGCACGCGCTCCATAAATAGCAGCTGCTGCCGCATCTTTCAACACGGATATATTAGCAATATCGTTAGGGTTGAGTAATGTCAAATCTCCTTCAACTCCATCGATCAGCACTAGAGCCGAAACATTATTTATAGACGAAAAACCACGCACACGCATCCCTGATGTTTCCGATCCGGGTTTACCGCTACTTCTCAATACGGCAACACCCGGCATCTCACCCTGCATAGCCGAAAGTACATCGGATGAAGATTTCGCTGCTATGGCCGAACCATCCATAGCAGCGATAGCGCCTGTAAGGTTTACCTTTTTCTGGACTCCATAACCGACTACCACAACATCGTCCAGTATTTTGGAATCCTCTTCCATCACAACATTCATTTTGGAAGAAACCGGATGTTCCACAGGTTTATAGCCGATACTTGTGAATACCAGTACCGCACCTTGTTTGGCTTTTAATGTAAAATTTCCATCTAAATCAGTCATCGTACCATTAGTAGTACCTTTTTCCGATACAGTCACTCCGATAAGAGGTTCTTTGGTGTTCTTATCTGCAACCACACCCTCTACTGTAATCACATTTTGAGCATATAGGCCTATGTCAAAACATAAAAGGGCGAGACACACAAGGAGACTGTGAACTATTCTCCTTCGAAATAGGTTTCTTTTCATGTGTATTAAAAAATTTAAGTTAATGAAATATTCGCAAACTTTTACAAATATGGGTATTAAGTAGATGTTTATATTTTCAGGGGGGGGAATAGTGGATTTTAACAGTATAATGTAGTTCAATAACAATAAGTTATAGATTTAAAAAAGTGGATACTATTTGACAGATCATATGCATGTGCAGACATAAAACATCGAAATATTAGGAAATAGTAATTTTACAAAGAACAAGATTGATGTTATTTTTCGTAAATTCGTATATTTGTATGTTTTCTATAAGGATAAGCCCGGGACAAGTTCTGTTTTCCTGTTGAAAAAATAAAAGTTAATCACATATTCTAAATCCTAAGAAGAAAAGTCACATCCACGAATGAAACTATTTCTTTTTTTATTCCTCAACCTGTATTCTTCTTTCCTATTTAGCAATGAATTGGATTCGCTCTTCAATGTGCTGGATAAAAGGATAGTAAATCATAACCAATATACAGAATTCAAGGAAAAGAAACTAAATACTCTCAAAAGAGATAAATTGAACAAAGATATATCCTTAAACAACATGTACTGGATTAATCGACAGCTGGCTATGGAATATTACTCTTACATGGCTGATTCGGCGATATATTATCTAAATGAAAACCTGAATATTGCCATTGAATTAAACGACAAAGAAAGAATATATGAGACAAATATGGAATTGTCGTCTATACTCGCATCGTTAGGATTATATAAAGAAGCTGCGGATGCCTTAAGTAATATTGATAGACAAAAATTAAATAAATTTCAATTGATAGATTATTATTTATGCCATAGGTATTTATATAGTGGTCTCTCTTTTTACACTCAGGACAAAAGAAGAGGAAAAGAGTATCAAACACTCTATGAAGCATACCAAGACTCCCTGCGTAACATTATAAATCCTGAATCAGAAGAATATCTCAGGCTTGAAGAAACCCTATTGAGGCAGGCCGGCAAAGGGAAGGAAGCATTAGCCATAAATGATAAACGATTGCGCCTTACCGAACAGGGAATATCTAAATATGCATTGGTTACTTTTCACCGGTTTCAGGCTTATCGGATATTGGGGGATACTTTTATGCAAAAAAAAAATTTAATTCTTTCGGCACTGACAGATATTGAAACATTGAATAAGGATAATGCCGCCTTATCTAATCTGGCAAATATTTTATATGAAGAGGGTGATATAGAACGGGCTTATAGATATATCCGTTTTTTACAAGAGAATACTAATGACTATAACTCCAGATTGAGGAAAGCTGGGATTTTCAACAGGCAGGGTATTATCTATGAATCTTACCAAAATCAGAATGACATACTCATTCAAAAGCTACGCCTTCTCCTCTTTTTTATTGCGGTGCTGGTACTCTTGTTGCTTTCCGCTCTGATCTTCGTCTACAGGTCAATGAGAAAACAATCCGTAACGAACAGAAAGATTAAAGAAATAAATGAACGGTTAAACTCACTTAACGACCTCCGTAAGAAAATGAACGAACAGATGAGTGTAACAAATCTAGACTTGGCTGAAGCCAACCATATTAAAGAAAAGTATATAGGATATTTTATGGGGTTATGTTCCGGATATATAGATAAACTTGACGATTATCGTAAAATGGTAAGCAAAAAGCTTTCAGGAGGCCAAATGTCCGAGTTGGTAAAGTTGACCAGAGTAAACGACCTGAAAGAAATTGAGAGGAATGAATTATACTCTAATTTTGACAAAATATTTTTACACATATACCCCGACTTTGTAGATGAATTCAATAACCTATTGCAGGATGACGAGAAAATCGTACCTAAAAAGGGAGAGCTTAATATAGAATTACGCATTTTCGCATTCATCAGGCTTGGAGTAGAGGATAGTTCCATGATCGCAAAATTCTTGGGGTATTCTGTGAACACAATCTACAATTATAGGGCAAAGGTGAAAAACAAAACAAAAATAGCACGGGATGATTTTGAAACTACGGTAAAAAGAATCGGGACATGTGCAGGCAATAGCAACGAAGCTTATTAACCGGATCTGAGTAAACGTATGCAATTGATAAAGATAGTACTGGTCTACTTACAAGCAAAAGCATAATAGGAGGGAAGTAAGCGGAACGGATAACTTTCATTATAATAAAAATGGGATAAAAAATACAAAAAAAAGTGTGTCGTTTTCCATAAATATATGGAATAAAAATGTATATTTGTACGTAAAGTCGTATGGTAAAAATGTAAAATAAAAAGAAATAATCTGATATATGAGAAGAACGGCATTAGGTTTCTTACAAAAATGGAAACAAAAAGACACACGAAAACCCCTTATCATAAGGGGTGCTCGCCAAGTTGGAAAGACATGGCTGATGAAAGAATTTGCCAAAACAGAGTATGAGAATTTTTCCTATATAAATTTTGAAGACAATCAACAACTAAAAACACTGTTTTCAAATGATTTCGATATACCACGTATCTTGCTGGCTATCCAAATCGCGACAGGGATAAAGCCGAAGCCCGGTAAAACACTGATAATATTTGATGAGATACAGGAAGCGGAGAGAGCTTTGACTTCATTGAAATATTTTAGGGAAAATGCTCCCGAATACCATATTGTAGCGGCAGGTTCTTTATTGGGAATCGCATTACACGGGAATACATCTTTTCCGGTAGGGAAAGTTGAATTCCTCGATTTATACCCTCTTAGCTTCACTGAGTTTTTAGAAGCATTGGGTGAAAACGATTTGAACGATTTGATTCATACCCGGCAATGGGAAATGATAAGCACCTTCAAAACAAAATACATAGAGTTGTTAAAGCAATATTACTATGTGGGAGGCATGCCCGAAGTTGTATCAAACTATGCTAAAAATCAGGATTTCAGGGAAGTACGCCAAATCCAGCAGCAAATACTGAACTCATACGAGCAGGATTTCTCAAAACATGCTCCGGTAGATATTGTTCCCCGTATCCGTATGGTCTGGAATTCTGTTCCGGCTCAATTATCGAAAGAAAACCGCAAGTTCATTTACGGTTTAATAAAGCAGGGAGCCAGAGCCAAAGAATTTGAATTGGCTTTGGCCTGGCTGATGGATTGCGGCCTGATATACAAAATAAACAGAGTCACCAAGCCGGCCTTACCATTGAAAGCATACGAAGATATGGGTGCTTTCAAGCTGTATCTACTTGATATAGGCTTGTTGGGGGCTATGGCAAACCTCGATGTGAAAACCCTGCTTGATGGCAGCCTGATTTTTACCGAGTTTAAAGGGGCTTTGACGGAACAGTATATTTTACAACAATTGGTTATTGATAAGGAAATTTCTATTTTCTATTGGTCTTCGGATAAATCGGATGCAGAAATAGATTTGCTTACACAATATAGGAATGAACTTGTTCCCATCGAAATAAAAGCTGCTGAAAACCTTCAGTCAAAGAGCTTGCGGGCTTTTGTGGAAAAGAATAAACCCAAGATTGCAATACGGACTTCCATGTCGGATTTCAGAGAAGAGATATGGCTGACAAACCTGCCTCTATATATGATTAGTGAATTGACAGGTTATTTAGAATCTAAAACCTGATTGAAAGATATAGTGTATAAATTAAATATTGTTGTCCAACCATTGTCTGATAAAAAAAGTTTATAAAAAAGTTCAAAAAAACAGGGGAAATATAAATAATTGTATCTAAAAGTTTTACCTTCGATATTCTTTCTGGAATCGGGCAATGAAATATAAAATATAGAAAATTTCTCGTCAAACAATTTGCGAGTAAATAAAAAAGCGTTACTTTTGCATCCGCTTACCGAGAGAGGCAAGGCAAAAGAAGGAGATTGAAGAGACAGAATATGTTATCGGCAGCCGCTGGATTTGGG
>JAITVV010000089.1 GCA_031285625.1 Prevotella sp. | reverse complement strand
TTTTATCTTTGCATCCGCTTTGCGTAATCTCTGACGAGAGAGGCTCGTGTATATTGCGTATATTAACAACAAAACCATCATATAATCATGGACTTAATTAAAGTTGCAGAAGAAGCATTTGCTACAGGAAAAGAGTTTCCTAAATTCAAAAGTGGTGACACGGTGACTATTGCTTACCGCATTAAAGAAGGTAACAAAGAACGTGTTCAGCAATACCGTGGTGTAGTTATCAAAATAGCAGGACATGGAAACAAAAAACGTTTTACTGTTCGCAAAATGTCTGATAACATCGGTGTAGAAAGAATTTTCCCTATCGAATCACCATTTATTGACAGCATTATTGTAAATAAAGTAGGTAAAGTACGTCGTGCTAAATTGTATTACCTTCGTAGTCTTACAGGTAAGAAAGCGAGAATCAAAGAAAAAAGAGTTGTTTCCAACAAAGCTTAAATCTTTATTTTGTAATAAGTACGAAAAAGATACAGAAGAGCCTGCCTATAAGCAGGCTCTTTTTTATTCATGATTATAAAGACACTACAATGAAAATTAAAATTACTTTTCTTAAAAACGTGAACTATTGACAAATACTTCATGTTATCATATTTTCTTTCATGAAGATATGATCTTTTCTAATCCTAAATATTACTTTTATTTTTTGTATTGAGCTGATCTCTTTACAAACGTACTTATTCTAAATAGACTATATGAAAGATTTTATTATATCAGAATCAAAAAACGAACAAGCTATTCTTGTTGGGCTTATTACACAAGAACAAAACGAAGACCAGGTTAAGGAATACCTTGACGAACTGGCATTCCTGGCAGAGACTGCAGGTATTATTCCGGCAAAAAATTTCACTCAAAAACTGGATAAGCCGAATCCTGTAACATTTGTAGGTACCGGAAAGTTGCAGGAGATAAAGCAATATGCAGAAGATCATGAGATCGGACTTGTTATTTTCGACGATGAACTTTCACCAAAGCAGATCCGGAATATTGAGAAAGAATTGCAGATCAAGATACTTGACCGTACCAGCCTTATTCTCGATATCTTTGCTATGCGTGCACAAACGGCTTATGCTAAAACGCAGGTAGAGCTGGCCCAGTACCAATACTTGCTTCCACGCCTGACCCGTCTGTGGACTCACTTAGACCGTCAACGAGGTGGGGGTGTAATGATGCGTGGAGTCGGTGAAACCCAGCTGGAAACCGACCGCCGGATAATTCTTACTAAGATTGCATTCCTTAAGGAAGAACTAAAAGGTATTGACAAACAAATGGCTTCGCAGCGAAAGAACAGGGGAAAAATGGTACGAGTAGCCCTTGTAGGATACACCAATGTGGGTAAATCCACCATGATGAACCTACTAAGTAAATCGGATGTTTTTGCTGAGAATAAGCTATTTGCTACATTAGATACTACTGTACGGAAAGTGATTATAGACAACCTTCCTTTCTTATTATCAGATACGGTGGGATTTATCCGTAAACTACCTACACATCTGGTTGAATCATTCAAATCTACCTTGGATGAAGTAAGGGAAGCAGATATGCTGGTACACGTTGTAGATATTTCGCATCCTAACTTCGAAGAACAGATAGAAGTAGTGAACAAAACTTTGCTTGATATTGATAAGGAAGAAAAACCTACGATATTAGTATTTAATAAAGTAGATGCATTTACGTATACACCAAAAGACGAAGATGACCTGACTCCGAAAACCAGAGAAAACATTTCGCTGGACGAACTGAAAAAAACATGGATGAATAAAATGCATGATGATTGTATATTTATTTCGGCAAAGGAGAAGCTCAACATTGATGAGTTGAAACAAAAAGTATATGACCGGGTAAAAGCAATACATATCGAACGCTATCCATACAATGACTTTTTGTTTCAGAAATATGATGAAGAATCAGAGTAAAATCATTTAAAAACATATCTTTGTCAATAAGTTAAATTCTATAAATTAATTACTGAAATGAAAAAAGTTCTTTTTTTATTAGCTATAATAGCTCTTATGTGTTCATGCTCGTCGGGTCCTCAAAAAGCGGCACAGAATTTCTCTGAAAATCTTGCGAAAGGAAAGGTTGATGAAGCTAAAAAATATGCAACTGAGTCAACCGGAAAGATGCTTGACTTTGCATCCAGTATGGGTGGGGGTAGCAAAATTAATCCTGACTTTAAATTTACTTTCGTTAAAGATTCTATTGTGGATAATAGAGCTTGGGTAACGTTCAAAGGAGCCGAAGATGAAAGAGAACAAACTCTCGAACTTGTAAAAATAGACGGAGATTGGAAAGTAATTATAGATATGAAAAAATAAGGTCGCAAACCTGCTTTTTCTTTCTTATTCTATTCTTCCTGACTTTTGCCGGATGTGCGAAAGAAGAGAAGAAACCAATAGATCCTTTATTATTTGAGGGGATACAAAACGGCGATATTATCTGCCGCTTAGGGACTGGTTTCTTTTCTAATCAATTTAAGAACTATTCTTTATCTGAAAAACTATATTCTCATGTGGGGATAGTGGATCAGTATGGAGATTCATTGTTTGTGATTCATGCCGAAGCAAGTGAGCTAACCGGTGTTGGTCATGTAAAAAGAGAAGCTATACAGGTTTTTCTGGATGGTATTACAACATGGGGAATCTATCGTATCAATGCAGGAGACTCTGTCCGTAATAATATAGCTGTTTATGCAAAGGGTTATTTTATTGATAAAACTCCTTTTGATCTGGATTTCGACGCTTCGGAAGATAAGAAAGTATATTGTACCGAACTGGTAGCACTATCTGTAAACAAAGCAGTAAATGATAGTCTGATCAAGCCTGATATGAACTTAGGAAGGCGTAAAGTATATGGGATAGATAATGTATATTTATTACCGGATATTGAAACGATAATAAAAGTAACTAATTGAATATTTGTGCGAAGAACAATTCCTTACATAAAAGAATCATTAAAAACATATTATCCCGAAAATGAAATTTCGGGATTTATACGTATTATAATAGAGCATATAAGTCATAAACCATATCCGCAGGCATATATAGATCATTTGATTTTTTCTTGCGAAACGAATGTGCAAATAGAATCAATTATAGAAAGACTAAAGCAATACGAACCGATACAATATATCGTTGGAGAAACGGAATTTTTCGGGCTGCCATTTTCTGTAAATAGCGATACACTTATACCACGTCCCGAGACTGAAGAGCTTGTTGAGCTCATAATTAACGAAAACAATAAATCAGGATTGAAGATCTTGGATATTGGTACAGGAAGTGGAGCTATTGCCATTGCTCTGGCTAAACATCTCAATAGGGCGGATGTTTTTGCATGGGACTTCTCACAAGGAGCCCTGGATATGGCAAAACATAATGCTGAAAGAAATAATGTGCAGGTAGAATTTAATAAAGTAGATGTACTTGATGATTACCCAAAGGATATCAAGTATGACATAATAGTCAGCAACCCTCCTTATGTTCTCGAAAGCGAAAAAAATGTTATGGAACAAAATGTACTTGCGTACGAACCCCACTCCGCCCTTTTCGTTCCTGATGCTGATGCCCTCTTGTTTTATAACAGGATTGCTGATATAGCTTTAGATGCCCTAAGACCCGGAGGTAAATTATATTTTGAGATCAACCAGGTAAAGGGAGACGAAACTATGGAAGCCCTCAGAAAGAAAGGCTTTAAGGAAGTTGTTTTGTTTAAAGATCTGAGTAAGAATGACCGGATGGTAAGGGGCGTACTATTCTAAATGTGTTAAAAAGACACAAATAAGCTGGAGTCTAAGTAATTTTTATTTTCTTTAAATACTTCCTGACGAAATTAAACTGCGGACATAATTAAAAAAATAAATTATGGAAACAAATTCCGGGTTTAATAAGAGTTTAGTACAAGAGATTGAAAGTCGCTTACCTAAGAAAAATGATCAACTGCTTTTATTAACAGATGTGCTTTCGATTGCAAAAGAGGCTGCATATAGAAGGCTTAGAGGAGATGTTCCCTTTTCTTTTACAGAATCATGTATGCTGGCCAAGGAGTTAGAGATATCATTAGATAGTATTGTCGGTGATAAACACTCTTCTGGTTTCAAAATATTTGCACCATCATCTGGTATAGATGTAGTGGATCACACAAGCTATTATATAAATCTGGTATATCAGAAATATGAGGCTGCATGTCGAAAATATGAAGATAGGCCCATAAGTATAATGACTGCATACAATACTATTCCCTCCTCTTTATTACAGAATTATCCTCTTTTATTTCAATTCCGGGCATATAAATGGGGGTACCAGATGCATAGAGGGGGATCCTATCTTTTTGAATCTCTTGATATAGAAAAAGATAGAATGAAGGTAAAAGAGTTGGTATATAGGTTATATGAGAATGCTGAAATATCATTTATCTTTGGACGCCAGATATTTGTTTCATTTTTCAAACAGATATTACATTTTTATGAGCTACGGTTTATTTCTGACGAGCTTTTTTTAGGTCTGAAAGAAGAACTTTTACACCTTTTGGATACATTAGAGTGGATAGCAACCGGAGGACAAAGTGACCGATGTGAAAAGATATGGTTATATCTTTCGCATGTTGATTTTGAGAACAACTATACCTATGTTAAAGGAGAAAATATAGAAGAAGCGTATATCCCGGTTTACCAGATTCACTCTATCTATTCTTCTGATCAATATATTTGTCAGATAACAAAGGAATGAATAGAATCTCTGATAAAATACTCCACATTGATAAGTATTAGTGGAGAAAAAGAACGGATTTCGTTTTTTGAAAAACAACGGGATTATATTTCTGGTTTTACAATTTCGAAAAAAAATTTGCCCTGAAAATAAAAAATCCGCATAATTTACACTTTTTAGGTTTAAACAGAAGGTTGAAGGAGGATTCTGTTTCAAAAAAAGCTTCTCCTTTATCGCTTTTCGAGGTAAAATTTAGGAGTAAACAAAAGTCTAAGTATATAAATTTGTCCCATAAGAAAACTAATATTTTAACTATACAAAAACTTCTATCATATGGACGAATTATTTATTATACAAACAAGCGAGCTTGCTAAAGAAGAAAAATCTTTTCATATTGATATGTATATCGATATTCCTAAAATGAGGTTAGGGAACAATGAAGCTCTCACATTGATTCCGGTATTGATCAATGGTGATAAACAGAAAGAATTGCCATATATACTTATTAATGGAAAAACACGTCATAAAGGCTACAAGCAGATGGTACACCATGTAGGTGAAGCAATGATGAGATCGTCTTATAAAATATATAAGGCTTTTAAATCAAGAAGATTTTGCAACAGGGTATGTTATTATAACATAAGAATAGCATACGAAGACTGGATGGGGAATGCTAAGATACAGCTTAAAGGGATAGAAAGAATTCCGACAGGAGGAGTATATGTTGCTTAATGACCATTTGTGCAGCTTGCTATGCATTTAATAAATGTGTAGCAGTTCTTATTTGTCCATTTTATTCGTATATTCCCGCCTGTTTTGGATTATATTACCTGAGTGCTTTAATGCCCATTCCACGAGATTGTTCAGGTAAGGCATAAGTTCATTACCGGATTCCGTAAGACGGTATTCAACCCGTGGAGGTACTTCCGCATAAATCTTTCTGGAAATAAGTCCATCTGCTTCTAGCGATCGTAAAGTCACAGTTAGCATCCTCTGCGAAACATCGCCTATCGATTTATGAATATCATTGAATCGCATCGTGCCATTGGCATGTAAGGTGGCAAGTACTAGAAGAGACCATTTATCTCCCAGCCTGCTTACAATGTCCCTGATAGGACAAGTATCGATGTGTAAAAAAGTTTCCATTTTCATTCAATTGTAAGTTGTTGTAAATCAATACTAGTTACATTCTTGTAACTTAATTATCAAGATGTTCGTTCTTGGATAATAAGATTACTAATCGTATGTTTGCACTACAAAAGTAATATAATTACTATTAGTAACTATTATAAAAGATTAAAAATTATGGCAAAAAAAGTAGCAGTATTAGTTGTAAATCCTGTAAATGGGGCAGGTTTATTCCAGTATCTGGAAGCATTTTACGAAAACAATGTGGGGTACAAAACATTTGCAGTATCCGATAGTATAAATGTAAAGACCAATTCAGGTATCAGCATCCAGGCTGATGATGTAGTGGCTAGTCTGAAAGGAAATGAGGATGCATATGATGCTTTGGTTTTTGCATGTGGTGATGCTATACCTAAGTTTAGTGAGAATGCCGGTGAGCAATATAATCAGGACATGCTGGCAGTAATGAAGAACTTTGATGATAAAGGCAAGATCATGATCGGACATTGTGCAGCAGCGCTTCTATATGATAACCTGGGAATAGGAAAAGGGAAAAAGGTTGCTCTGCACCCTTTTATCAAAGATGTGGTTAAAGACTGTATCGGAACTGACGAGAAAGCGATTGTGGATGGTAATATCTATACAGCTCAAACCGAAAATGCTATTCCGGAACTTATACCTCAATTATTGGAAGTATTGAAGTAATTATTTTTGTCATTCTGAACGAAGTGAAGAATCTCATGTCAGAGGGTCGGGATTCTTCACTTCGTTCAGAATGACAAACTATACCTGACAATTTTTTCCTACTTTTGACTTATAATCTAAAAGCAAAAGAGATTGAAACTTTCCGAACCACAAGCCCTCAACCGGGTAGCATCCTATTGTTCCAGAGCGGAACGGTCAGAGTCCTCCGTGCGCAAAAAACTCGTTGCTTGGGAATTGCCTGATGATGCAATAAAACGAATAATCGACCGCCTGAAAAAAGAAAAATATCTTGACGACAACCGGTTTGCCCGAAGTTTTATCAATGATAAACTGCGATTTAATAAATGGGGAAAAACAAAAATCATCTTTGAATTAAAAAAGCTCAATATCCCAAGCTCAATATATGATCCGGTATTGGATGAACTTGCCGGAGATGAGTTCGAAAAACAACTCATGCACATTCTTTCTGTAAAAGTTAAGTCAGTAAAAGCAAAGAATGACTATGATAAAAAAACTAAACTGATACGCTTTGCTTTGGGGAGAGGCTTCTCTATGGATCTATCCATCAAGTGTGTAGACAAACTGCTCGGAGGGGACTATGAGGAATATATTTCGTGATTTTCTCGACCTGTTTTTTCCTTATCTGTGTGTCGTCTGCAGAGAACGCCTAAGTGAAGGAGAAGAGTATATTTGTACCGACTGCCTTTTACTCTTGCCTACAACAAATTTTCATCTTCAACCGGATAATCGCTTAGAGCAGTTTTTCGCGGGACGTATTCCTTTTCAGCATATTGCTGCCTATGCTTACTTCGTAAAAGGAGGAAGTATTCAGAACATTATCCACGAACTGAAATATAATCATAATTCCAAAATCGGAAATTTTATTGGCGAACTCTGTGGAGAAACCATAAAAAACAGTGATTTTATCTCAACTATTGATTTACTGGTTCCAGTCCCTCTGCATCCTAAAAGGCAAAAAGAAAGAGGTTACAATCAATCAGCTGAGATATGTAAAGGAATATCTGCAAAAACAGGGATACCTGTTGATGGTGAGAATCTTATTCGCAAAATAAACAATCCTTCGCAAACGAAGAATGCCCGCTTCGACAGGTGGAAGAATGTTGAAGATATTTTCTCAGTCATAAATAAAAATGCTTTTGAGAATAAACATATCCTATTGGTTGATGATGTAATTACTACTGGCTCTACCCTAGAGTCATGTGCAAAGGAAATTCTGAAAAGTGAGGGTAGCAAGATTAGTATCTATGCTGTGGGAACAGCTGGCTGAGTCGGTCATGATTTTTAGATGCTATAATTATGTCTTTTGATGTTAATCTATGTTTATAAAACGACCAATCTTTTTGTGTAAGAATATATTACTTATATTTTTGTATGAGGTAAAACAAATGCCTCAAAATCCCTTTACAAAAGAAAGACAATGAATATAAGATATATAGCCGCCGTAATTGCTGTTTTCACAATTTCCTGCCTCAATGCAATAGCTACCGATAATAGAACAATACCGGCATTATACGATTCGGCTGACAAAGATAAAATGAATCAATGGGTCGACTCTGTTTATGATCAGATGACAGTGGACGAACGTATCGGACAGCTCTTCATGCCCATTGTTCCCGGAGATAATACGGAAGCAAACAAGAATGCTATAAGAAATCTGATAAAAAACCAGAAAGTAGGAGGGCTTTTGTTCTCGAAAGGAAATCCCCAAAGCCAGGCTGCACTTACAAATTATTCTCAGAAATCTGCAAAAACTCCATTAATGATATCATTGGATGGGGAATGGGGGTTATCGATGAGATTGTCAAATACCACCCGTTTCCCATATAATATGATGTTGGGAGCTATTCAAAACGATTCGTTGCTTTATTACTATGGACTCGAAGTCGCTCGTCAGTGTAAGCAGATGGGTATACATGTGAATTTTGCCCCTGCACTCGACGTAAATAGTAACCCTAGTAATCCGGTTATCGGATACCGTTCGTTCGGTGAAGACCCTGATCGTGTAGCCAAACTGGGTGTGATGTATTCCAAAGGCCTTGAAGCCGGAGGGGTTATGGCTGTGGCCAAACATTTTCCCGGTCATGGCGATACTTCTACCGATTCACATAAAACATTGCCGACTATAACGCATGATAGAAAAAGGCTGGATGAATTTGAGCTGAAGCCATTCAAAGAATATATCAATGCCGGATTGTCGGGTATGATGATAGGACATCTGGATATACCTGCTCTGGATACCAAAAGGCAACCCAGCTCTCTATCAGAAGCAGTTGTAACCAAACTTCTGCAAGACGAACTGGGCTTCTCAGGCTTGATATTTACAGATGGGCTCCAGATGAAAGGGGTTTCAGGCGAAGACAACTATTGTGTGCGCGCATTGCAAGCCGGAAATGATATTCTGCTAGGGCCAATAAATGTGCCTAAAGAATATAATGCTGTAAAAAAGGCAGTAGATGATAATCTGCTATCGGAAGCGCAGATAGAAATGAAATGTAAGAAAGTGTTGGCATATAAATATATTCTGGGACTGAATAATCCTCAATCTATAGAAACAACCAACCTGTCTCAAAACCTGAACAGTACAAGTGCAGAATGGATTAACAGGGTATTGAATCGTGGTGCTATGACTTTATTAAAAGATGGTAATAAGATTATTCCGCTGAAAGAACTGGATAAGAGGAAGATTGCTGCCGTTTCTGTAGGTTCGTCTGCAAATAATGAATTTCATACCACTTTGAAGAAGTATGCAGATGTAACTACATTTAATGTAGCCGATGGAGAAGGATTGTTGAAGCTAAAAAAGGTGCTGGAACCGTATAATACGGTTATTGTATCTATCCATAATACAAAAGGCAACGCAAACTTGGCTATTCAGAATATCGGACAAGGTAAAGAAATAATAATAACATTCTTTATAAACCCTTACCGTATCAGTTCGTATGCTTCTTCGATCAAAAGTGCCGATGGAATTCTCCATGCCTATGAGAATACTGATCTGGCACAGGAGTATGCAGCACAAGCCCTTTTTGGAGGAAACGATATCAATGGAAAACTTCCTGTTAGTGTAAGAGATATCTTTAGAGAAGGGACTGGAATAGAAACAGAGAAGGTCAGGCTGGGCTATTCAATTCCTGAGGAAGTAGGAATTTCTTCCAGCCGTATGAATGGGATAGAAGCGATTGTGGAGGAAGGTATAACTAACCAGGCTTTCCCCGGTTGCCAGATTTTAGTGGCTAAAGATGGTGAGGTTATCTACAATAAGGCTTTTGGTACATTTGATTATAGTGGCAAGCAGAAAGTAACAGATACAGATATTTATGATCTTGCTTCTATGACCAAAGCCACAGCTACACTTCCGGCTATAATGAAACTATATGATCAATCGAAATTAAAGTTGAATTCCGAAATAAGTAGTTTTGTCCCTCTGCTAAAAGGAACTGATAAGTCAGATATAACAGTTCGTGATGCGCTTCTTCACGAAAGTAGGCTACCTTCTTTTATTCCCTATTATATGGATGCTATAGATAAGGATAGCTATGAAGGTAAATTATTTAACAGAACATGGACTTCTCTATATTCAGCAGAATTCGATGCCAATACTTACGCACGTACCGATTATAAGTTCAAACCCAATATGGTATCTACAACTGCTAAACCTAAATTTTTACCCTTAGCGGATGGTCTATATATCAATCAATCTTATAATGATACAATTATAACTGCAATAGCCAATTCCAAGCTAAACAAAAGAAAAAGGTATGTATATAGCTGCCTTAATTTCATGTTGCTGAAAGAGGTGGTGGAAAAAGTATCGAAAGAGGATCTGAATACATTTGTACAGGAAAACTTTTTTCGCAAACTTGGGGCTACTACAACGACATATAATCCACTGACCCGCTTCGAAAAGAATCAAATTGTTCCCACAGAGAAAGATGATTTTCTCCGGAAGCAGCTTATACAGGGATATGTGCATGATGAAGGGGCTGCCTTTATGGGTGGAATATCGGGTAATGCCGGACTGTTTTCTGATGCAAATGACATTGCAAAACTCTATCAGATGTGGCTTAATAAAGGAACATATGGTGGTGAGCAATATTTGTCAACAAAAACTATTCAGGTATTTATGAATACCAAGAGCGGTATATCGCGTCGCGGATTGGGCTTTGACAAGCCTGAAACAAGTACAAGTAAATCAAGTCCGACTTCGCCAAGTACACCTGCCAGTACATACGGGCATACGGGATTTACAGGAACATGTTTCTGGGTAGACCCGGATAATAATTTAATTTATATATTTTTGTCAAACAGGGTGAACGATAAACGGACACATAAAGCAATTTCGAGTCTTAATATTCGTTCGCGAATCCAGGAGGAAATATACTGGGCTATAAAAAAAGGAAATTCGCCACAAGAAACAACCATAAATACTGAAACTAATGACGAACAACAAACCGACACTGACTCTGAATGAGGAAATAAAACCGTTCTTTAACACAGACGATAAGCAAATCTGGGATCTAATATTAGAAAATAAGATAGATGAACTGCTTACAGTTCTTCCTACAGAAGAAAATAGCCTGACCAACCAGGTACTCACAGAACTATTTACTGAGGGTAAGAGTAATATCCTCGATGCATATGATTTTGTTACAGTAAAAGAAGGTACCAGCTCTTTTTTCAGGAATCTGATCCGTTTGGTTTTCGCTCTGGAAATTAATGGTAATTATGAGGAAGTGAAAGAAGCTGTGATTTACAAGCTCTTTGACTTTGTGCCGGATATGGTTGAAAGACTGCAAAGCGATGCACATGGCTATCCTGTAAGGCGAGTGAGTGAGCTAGTAGTTACAGAAGCTGCATCGATACGTATGTCATTAAATACATTGGCTTACTATTTCCGTGAAAAGGAAGATGTAGATGGGTTACATTTTGCGATAGTGATGAGGACAAAGCTCACCTTGTCTATTATGAGTAACTATAAGAATGTGCTTGGACATGATATGATAGAAGCTGCAAAAATAAAAGAGGAAGTTGGAGAATCAGAAGCTGCTCTTGTCTTCTACAATGCTGCCCGCGAGAATCTGAAGAATGAGCTGCATTGGTTTGTGGAAAGCCCTGAAATGGGACCGAGTGAAGATGATGAGATCATGCTTAAATCTCTCAAAGAAGCATATTTGTCTATTGACAGATTGAAGGATACAGCAGAATTCACGGAAACTTGCGCCTTAATCGATGAAATATTAAGTCGTGAGTATATTGAATATGATTTTGATGAAGAGGATGACGAAGATGAATAAGATATGTCTCTTCCTTTTGTTATTGCCATTTTCACTAATGGCTCAGAAAAAGGCAGAAAATCTTGAATCATATTTACAAACAAAAAATCTGGTGAATGTGAGTGCAATGGATAACTCTATTCGTTCAGAGCTAAAGTATGCTACGACCGATAATTTCACAAAAACAATTCTTTACGACACATTGTTAAATATATACCTGCATCCACTGGCCGCGGATAAATTAATTAAAGCACAGAAGTATTTGAAAGCCCTCCATGCCGATTATAGTTTGCTGGTATATGATGCTGTTCGTCCGTTGAGTATACAAAAGAAAATGTACAAAGTAGTACAGAATACGCCATATGCTGCTTATGTAGCGAATCCTACCCGTACCGGATTGCATAATTACGGCATGGCTGTTGATCTTACCATTTGCGACAAGGATGGAACACCTTTGGATATGGGTACTCCTTTCGATTTTTTTGGCAGTGCAGCAGGAATCAATAAAGAAGCAGAGCTTATTCAAAAAGGTGTTTTGACAAATAAACAGGTAAAGAATCGCGAACTGTTGAGAAAAGTAATGATTCATGCAGGCTTTAAGACTATAAGAGGAGAATGGTGGCATTTCAATGCAGTCTCTATAACCGAAGCCCGGCAATCTTATAAGGTTATAGAATAATTTGTAACTTTACTATCTGGTCCATTTCTGATCTTTACATTAAAATATCATGCATATGAAAAAGACTTACACAATTTTACTTATCTCATTTGTTTTGAGTTTGTGCGGAGAAAGAACTTATGCACAATTTGTACTGGCACAGGACACGATACGCGGAAGAATCGATTTTGCTTCCCGTCCTAATGATACTAATAATTCTGTAACTATTCCCAACGATTCAGTCTTTTATATGCTGCCTGTCGATCTTGGTATAGATCCATGGCGTCAGGTATATCAATATTTGCCGGACAGAAATGTAAGGAAAGGCTACATACAGTCTACCAAGCTAATGAGAGTAGATGACTATGATATTGTTGAAGTAGAAAGGCTGTCTGCACATGGTGCTATTTATTTCAGAAATAATGCCGTAAGGGTGACTATGTCAGTAGCTCCGGCAACATCCTTAAAGAAAGGATCGGATGGGGTTTATAGGGTAAATGGAAAAGTTGCAAGAGGTGTAGGAAACTGGGGTACTCCGAAGTTATGTTACAAGGCTATAACAGTTTCTATAAATGGTCGTAATATTCCTGTACCCAAGAGAATATATGAGCATCTTCTTGAACCTGATATCGAAAATATGGTTGTCTATTATAACCCCCAAAAAGAAACAGTTTATATCCATGTAAATAATGGAGGAAATATTGCACCTTACACTGCTCTGATTACTGTATCCATCAGAGGAGCATTAAGCCCATATATATTTGATCAGTCGATGAGGTGATGAAAATCTACGAGTATGGTTGATATTTACTAATATCAACACTGTGGTTATGATTAATTTTGTGGAATAAATTAAGAGAATCTGTTACTTTCTCAATACACCGGTTTGTTGAAAGATAGATAAGGTGATGTAGAGTAATATGCCTCCTGCAATACCTAATATACCTAGCCATGCTACCATCCCAATCATAAATAAGGCAAGAAAATAACGGTGTTCATTACCTTTAAATTTCAGGCTTTTTATTTTAAGAGAGAACATTGGTATTTCTGAGGTCATCAGTAATGAAAATACTATGATGGCAGCTATGAAAGTATATATTAATGTAGGGCTCAAAACAGGTACACTATATGTTAATCCGTAACAGAAGCTTACCCAGAACAGGGCGTTAGCCGGGGTATTGAGTCCTATAAAAGAATCTGATTGCCGTTCGTCAATATTAAATTTAGCCAGACGTAAAGCGGAAAATATGGCCAGTAAAAAAGCTATGTATGGCAGATACTCAACAATGACAGGATTGTCTGATATACGGTTTACATTTTCTGATAAAAACCTGAATACTGTAACACTTGGAGCCAGTCCGAAACTAACCATATCAGATAGTGAATCCAGCTCTTTACCCATAGGTGAGTAAGCCTTTAGGAGTCGTGCTGCAAATCCGTCTGAAAAATCGAATATTGCTGCTATAATAACCCAAACTACAACCCAATAGTATTCTCCCTCAAAGGCCATAACCGTAGCAATACTTCCGGAAAAGAGGCTGAAAGAAGTGAGTGTATTCGGGATATATTTTTTCATATAGTTATGATTGGAATTTAGCAATAACAGTCTGGTTACCGATTACTTTCTGGTCCATTTCTACCAGTATTTCAGTTCCTAAAGGTAGGTAAACATCAACGCGCGAACCGAGTTTAATAAATCCCAGATGTTCATCTATGTGTGCTATTTCTCCTACCTGGGCATATGTGACAATGCGGCGGGCCATTGCTCCTGCTACCTGTCGTAATAATATCTGGTGTTTTGTATCTTCTGTTTCCATTACCACTGTAGAGCGTTCGTTCTCGGTACTGGACTTAGGTAGATATGCTGCCATAAATCGCCCGTCGTGGTGTTTCGACATCAATACTTTACCATTTATAGGATACCAGTTAGCATGTACATTGAATGGCGACATAAAAATAGAAACAACAATCCGTTTATCTTTGAAATATTCCCCTTCGTATACCTCTTCTATAGCCACTATTTTACCATCTGCAGAAGCTACTACCACACCATCACTATCTCCTTTAAATTGGCGATAGGGGCTTCGGTAGAAATTCAGCACGATACCAAAAAAAGCGAGGGATACACCTCCTACAAGGTAGGACAGAAAAGTATGACGGAAGAAATACCATAGTATTCCATTGAGCAATACCAGGATGATGAAATATGTTGTTAAAACTCCGCGTCCTTCGTGATGAACTTTCATTCTATTCTTCTATAAAACATATTTAATGTAACGTGCAAAAGTATCTTTATTTGCTGATATATACAAATTTGAAATCTGAATTTTAGTACAAATAAAAAGAGAGACGGTATTACCATCTCTCTTTTTATAATTCGATTGTTCTTTTATAATATATATAATGAGCTGATAGACTCATTGCTGAGAACCCTGCGGATTGCATTGGCAAATACGTCAGCTACTGAAAGTATAACAACTTTTTCACATTTTTTTGAATAAGGAATGCTGTCAGTAAATATTATTTCAGTAAGTCCGGATTCGGTAACCCTTACTGATGCAGGATCAGACATTACAGCATGGCTGGCAATTGCGCGAACCGATTTGGCTCCGCTAGCCATCATTATATCGGCTGCTTTAGTAATTGTGCCTGCTGTATCAACAATATCATCAACAAGTAGAACATCCATTCCTGTTACATCCCCAATGATTTGCATTTCTGATATTTCGTTTGCCTTCTTGCGTAGCTTGTAGCAGATCACCATTGGCATTCCAAAGTATTTGGCATACGAACTGGCACGTTTAGTACCACCCACATCGGGAGTAGCTATAACAAGATTTTCAGTATCAAGTGTTTTGATGTAATCGACAAATATCGCAGATGCATATAAGTGGTCAACCGGAACATTAAAGAATCCTTGTATCTGGTCTGCATGTAGATCCATTGTAATCAATCGGTTGATACCTGCTGCACTTAGCATATCTGCGATCAATTTAGCTCCGATAGATACACGTGGTTTATCTTTGCGGTCTTGTCTTGCCCATCCAAAGTATGGAATAACTGCTATGATAGACGTTGCCGAAGCTCTTTTGGCAGCATCAATCATTAATAAAAGTTCCATAAGATTGTCAGAAGACGGATATGTAGACTGTACCAGAAATACCTGGCATCCTCTGATAGATTCTTCATAAGAAACAGAAAACTCGCCATCGGCAAAACGTTCTATTTTCATTTTACCTAGGGGGCATCCTAAACTAGTACAGATTTTTTCAGCTAAATAACGAGAATTTGTTCCCGAGAAAATTTTAAAAGGAAGGTTAGTGTCCATCTCACTTTGTTCTTTAAGGAAATTTATTGATTCTATTGAATGTGCAAAATTAGGAAAAAACAAGACAATTAGCTAATAGAAAATTTGATTATTTTTCCAGAATATTCATCTATGTCTATAAATAGCATCCTATCCCATCTTGAGCTCAATACAATATCTTTTTTAGAGAATAATTCTTTTGCTTTTTTTATTCTTTGTGGTTCTATTGCCATGTACTCAAAAGCATGATAAGGTATCTGGACTGACAGATTTACCTTTTTAGAATCAAAGTTTACAATAACCATTATAAACTCTCTTTTGTCTGAACGCAAGAAAGCATATTGTTTTGTTGAATCAAATTCAGGATTGTTGTAATTTGCATACATCAAATCGAAGAATTTACCATTTGTGATAGCCTCTTCTTTTGTTATCTGAATAAGCTGAGTATAAAATTTACGGAGTTTAATCTGGTTGGCATCCAGTCCTTTATTTCCAAAAGCGCCATTGTTACGCCAATTGCGAATAGAATTTACGGACCAATAATCAAAAATGGTTGTTCTTCCGTCTACTCCGCTGAAGCCCTCTTTATCCATTCCCCGTTCTCCAAGTTCCTGCCCAAAATATATCATCACAGGATTGATATTCAATGTGGCTGCAACGATCATTCCGGGAATAGCCTTGAATGGGTCTCCTGCAAAAAAGTCTGAAGCAATACGTTGCTCATCATGGTTTTCGAGGAAATTAAGCATCTTAGCTTGTAATCCGTCTATCTTCTGCCAGCAAAAAGTAATATCAGATGATGGCTGATAGTGATTAATTACATTGCGCAGAGTGTCATACAGGCCTACTTTATCGTACAGGTAGTCAAATAAGCCCCAATCTACGTACTTGTGATATAGCTCGGGGTTGTATACTTCTGCTATAAATATTAATGATTTGCTTTTTGCTTTTACTTTAGGTATAACCCAGTTCCAGAATTCGACAGGGACCATCTCTGCCATATCACATCTGAAACCATCGACACCTTTTGCAGTCCAGTATAAGAGGATATCTCTCATTTTTAACCATGTATCGGGGGTGGGGGTAAAGCAGTTTGTCTTACCATTATTGTAGTCCACTCCATAATTTAGTTTTACTGTTTCATACCAGTCAGTTACAGATGGTTTATTGCTGAAACAGTCGTTACCTGTTACCTTTGCAGGGTATTCATTATAAGCATCTTTTCCCTGCTGAACCGGAAACTGTAACTCTAATCTTTGATTGGGAATATAATAGAAATTATTGTCCGGATCGAATCCTACCGATATATCATCATCTGTACCAAGATCTTTTGTTTTCTTGGGTTTTGCATCAGAGTGGTATTGTCTTGCGACATGGTTCGGAACAAAATCGATAATTACTTTCATTCCGTTTTTATGAGTCCGTTCTATAAGCGCTTCAAATTCCTGCATCCGGGTTTCTACTATATCAGCCAGATCCGGCGAAACATCATAATAGTCGCGAATGGCGTAGGGCGAGCCTGCATTTCCTTTAATTACATCAGGATGATCTTTGGGTATGCCATGTGCAGAATAATCTGTTTTGGAAGCGTGTTCCAATACTCCGGTATACCAGATATGAGTGAAGCCCATCTTATTGATCTCTTTCAAAGCCTTATTATCGAAAGAAGAAAATTTGCCAACTCCGTTTTCTTCTATAGTCCCATTCTCTTTATTTAAATCTTTATTATTACCAAATAGTCTGGGTAGTACCTGGTAAATAAATATTTTTTCTGCCATAATGCGCTGTTTTGTATTGTTAGAATATGATGTTTGGAAAATCTTTTATTAATGCATCCTTTTTCTCATCGAAGAAAGTCATTGTAAGGTCATACCCTGCCTGATATATTTCTTCAACATGTTCAAGGTCAAACATAGAATATTTCGATAGCGAAGTTGATTCTATCAGGTAATCACATAAATTGCGATCCAACAGAGTGTTTGATCCTGACATATAATGAAAGGACCGTTCTGCAATATATTTTATGGAGCTTCTGAACTCGGCTTTTGTAATTGGGCTGACATTCACGCCTATGATTTTGGTACATTCCCTGCGTATGGTTGATACCGGGAAATTTTTAAATAAACCGCCATCAACATAATAATGTTCATTGATCTCTACCGGTCTGAAGACAATCGGGACTGAGCATGATGCTATAACGGCAGGAATTAACGGACCGGATGAGAAGACTTTGCTTTCCCCATGTTCTATATCTGTAGCTATTGTATGGAGCGGGATTTGAAGGTCTTCAAAAGTTTTGGCTCTCAGGTGTTTTTTTAGAAAAGATCGAAGCCTGTCACTTTTAAAGAATCCTCCATGTGGAATAGTGAATTCGGCAAATTCCCGAAATACTTTTTTTTGAAAGAACGTCGATATTTCCTTTGGGGTGTGTCCGTCCGCATACAGTACTCCGGCAAAAGCCCCCGCGCTTGTCCCTGATATTACTTCAGGGTAAAGGCCTCTCTCGTTTAGTGCCTGTAGTACTCCCAGGTGGGCAAATCCTTTGGCTCCGCCACCACTGAGGGCAACGCCTAATTTGTATGTATTTTTTTCGGGACTCATGTAATTTAAGTAAGTATGCAAATTTAATGATAATCTTGTTATTAGCGAATTTGTGAGGATAAATAAAGTATTCTGGGATATTTGCAATATGATATATTAGTCAAAAATGAGTTTTATATATTACATTTGTTTGTTTAAAAAATTATATCTCTGATTATGGGCAGATACAAGCACTTTGTTATCACATTATTTAATCTCCGGCGTATTTGGGTTGCAGATAAGAATAATAAAGAGACAGATACCCAAAAGTGGCTTGATGATCGATTTGAATTGTTTGATAAGTATTGCTTTCCATCAGTTAATAATCAGATAAATAAGAATTTTGTCTGGTTGTGCCTTTTCGATGAGGGTACTCCATCTAAATATATCGAACGAGTAAAAAAATATGAGTTGCAATGCCCTCAAATGGTTCCTTGCTATTTTAGTGTTGAAGACATGGAAAATGGTTGGGTGGAACATCTTAGGGATGTAATAAGAGGATATATGTCAGGCAATGATGAATATATCATTACTACGAATGTTGATAATGATGATATGATTCATCACAATATGGTGAATCGTATTCAGAAGGAATTTATAAAGAATCAGAAAGAGGGTATTTATAGTATGCTCTTTGGTTATCAGTACTTTTTATCTGATCACTTATTATTAAAAATGGGTTATCCGCATAGTCATTTTTTAAGCCTGATAGAGAAAAATGCATCAACTTTTAGTACTATAAAAGGTCATTCACACGGACAGATGCGTAAGCTCTTTAACAGGGTAGATATAAAAGACGAACCATACTGGATAGAAGTTGTACATAGCTCGAATGTAAATAATGATTTAAGAATAACCTCCCGTATAAAATATTATCCTGTATGTAAGGCTATTTCCCTCAAAGACTTTGGGCTTGATCTTACATTGTTGAAAGGAGACAATGTAAAAAATGCTATAACCATACTTCCTGGACTTTTTATAAAGACAGCTATACATAAGATTAAGAAAAAAAGAGATAAATCTAAAAAATAAAGCCCTGTTTGAGGGCTTATTTTTATGTCCATAGAGAGGTTACAAACATTGGAGTTTTCCCTTCCCCTAGATTGAACCCGCAGTGTTGATAAAATCCGGTTTCCTTTTCATAAGCAATTAGTATGATACGTAGGTAGTTTTTATATTTTTCAGTAGTCATTCGCACTAATTCCTTGCCTATTCCTTTTGCTTGAAATACAGGATTTATTAGCAGATAATGTATATATGCATTCATTACACTATCATCCATTACACTAATAAGTCCGATTAATTTATTTTCATTCCAGGCAGAAAATACAGTTCCTGAATTTTTCATGGCAATTACCAATTTTTCAGGATAATGTCCGGATGCCCATTCTACTGAAAGAAATAAGTCTTGCAATTCCTGAGCTGTGAAATTTTTTGTGTTTTTGTATTCAATATTCATGTTGTTTGGTTTTATTTTTAATAAAAATATTACTTTTGATAAGCGAAAGTATATTTAAATTATCTAGTAAACAATAAGTTACATTTTTGTGTAAATATAACCTTGAGGTTAGTAATGTTGCTTATCAGTAGATTATGGCAAAAGATTTTCAGAAAAAAAAGCTTTGTGCAGACAGATGTCCTTTCAGGATCGTTATGGATCGGTTTGGAGACAAATGGTCAATATTGATAATAATGGCTTTGTCTGAGAATGGGGTAATGCGCTTTAATGAATTATCAAATTGTATAGATGGTATTTCGCTCAAAGTGTTATCTTCTACTCTTAAGATACTGGAAGATGACGAGTTTGTTAGTCGTACTGTTTACCCCGAAGTACCTCCTAAGGTAGAGTACCAGTTAACTCAAATAGGGCTGGATATGATCCCTTATATAAAAGATATTTCAGATTGGGCTGTTCGGAATATAAAATCAAAATAAAAAACAGCTGTTTTTAAATGTTAAAACAGCTGCTTTATATTACGATAGGTAATTTTATTTTACCTCAAAATCTTGTTTCATGTCAATTTCTTCTCCATTTCCGTCTTGGAAGTGGTATTCAAGAAAGGCTAAGTTCTGGTTTGGGATAATTTTTACTCCCATTCCATATCGCCATCTCCATTGCCACTTTAATGAAGGGAAACCTTTGTTGATAAACGCTGCAACATATGGATGTACATACAGTGTAAACTTCTTTACTTTTAGATCTTTAACCAGATAGCTGATCTTCATACGCAAGGTATCTGTGAACAGTATAGATGGTCTTATTTCTCCTTTGCCAAAACATGTTGGGCATGTTTCGGTAGTGGATATCTCCATCTCGGGACGTACACGTTGGCGGGTGATCTGCATTAATCCAAATTTGCTTAGTGGCAAAATATTGTGTTTTGCTCGATCATTGGCCATTATTTCCTGCATTCTGGCTATTAATTGTGCTTTGTGCTCTCCTTCCGTCATATCTATAAAGTCGATTACGATGATTCCCCCCATGTCTCGTAATCTTAGTTGACGGGCTATTTCTTCTGCTGCCGCGGAATTCACTTCCCAGGCATTATTTTCTTGTCCTGCTTCCGGATTTTTCGATCTGTTGCCACTATTCACATCTATTACGTGAAGTGCCTCAGTGTGTTCTATGATAAGGTAAGCGCCATTGCGGAAAGTAACTGTTTTTCCGAACAATGCCTTAACTTGTTTCGTAACATTGAAATTATCAAATATAGGTATTCCCCCATCATAGAATTTTACAATATTCTTTTTCTCAGGGGCTATAAATGATATATAATCCTTGATTTGGTTGCAGGTGTCCAAATCGTTTACGTGTATTTCCTGAAAGCTGGGATTAAATACATCTCGTAATAAAGCAACTATGCGTCCTGTTTCTTCAAAAACAAGGGTAGGTAGTTTATTCTTCTGTATTTTGGGTAAATTGTCTTCCCAACGTTTCACAAGTGTTTTCAGTTCAGTATCCAGGTCCGCTACTTTTTTCCCTTCGGCTACAGTCCTTACTATTACACCGAAATTTTTGGGTTTAATACTTTGTATAAGCTGTCTTAAACGAGCTCGTTCTTCTTTCGATTTTATTTTCTGGGATACGGATACTTTGTCGTTGAATGGGATAACGACCAGAAAACGGCCGGCTAGTGAGAGCTCGGACGTAAGGCGGGGGCCTTTTGTTGATATGGGTTCTTTGGCAATTTGTACGAGAATTTCCTGTCCTGGTTTTAGAATGTCACTGATCGAGCCTGTCTTGTCAATGTCGGGCTCCAGTTTCATTTTTGAAATGTTCGGGAATTTTCTTTTGTCAGCTAGTGCTTGCTTGTAGAACCTGTCAACGGATTTAAATTGAGCACCAAGATCTAAATAGTGAAGAAAAGCGTCCTTTTTGTATCCTATGTCTACAAAAGCAGCATTTAGTCCAGGCATAAGTTTTTTTACCTTGCCTGCATAGATGTTGCCTACCGCATATGATGCATCTCTACCTTCTTTTTGCAGTTCGACAAGTTTTTTGTCTTCAAGTACCGCAATAGAGACCTCGTTAGGCTGAACATCGACTACTAGTTCGCTATTCATAACTATGTTTTAGAATTAAAAATAGATTTAAATATGATCTTATTTAAATCTGAAAAATAGAGGTTGCTTCTTTTGTGTAGGAAGCATTTTATAAAATACACAGAGAACAAACTTAAAATATTCGGTAATTTGTAAGTTTGTTCTCGTATATTTCCGTGAAAGAAACATTTCAGAAATTATTTTTTCTTTTTATGTCTGTTCTTTCTTAGTCTTTTTTTGCGCTTGTGCGTAGACATTTTATGTCTTTTTCTTTTTTTTCCGCTTGGCATGTTTATTTATATTTAGAGTTAGTTAAAATGCGGGAATTATTTTCTTACCTGAATTACGAATGTTTTAGCAGGTTTGAATGCCGGAATTGAATGAGCCGGGATAATGATAGTAGTGTTTTTGGAAATATTACGAGCTGTTTTTTGTGCTCTTGTTTTCACGATGAAACTACCAAAACCTCTTAAATATACATTTTCATTCTTGCTTAACGAGTCTTTTACTACGTCCATGAATGATTCAACTGTTTTTAATACAGTAGCTTTGTCAATCCCTGTATTCTTCGCAATTTCGTTAACGATGTCAGCTTTTGTCATTTTCTTATTTTTTAAGTTCGAAACAATTAAATTTTTGGACTGCAAATATATAGCTTTTTATTTACCTTTGAAACAAATAATTATCATTTTTTTATGAGCCTTATATAAATTAACGTTCAGGAAGAAGGTGGTGAGTAAAATAATAATGTGTTGTAAATGAGCGTGCAAAAGGATTTAAAGTTAAGTCATATACTTATTGAGTGGTATAATAATCATAAAAGGGATTTACCCTGGCGAAATACCTCTAACCCTTATCCCATTTGGCTTTCAGAAGTTATTCTACAACAAACGCGGGTAGATCAGGGGTATGCGTATTTTAACAGATTTATAGCTAAATATCCTACAGTTGAGTTGCTGGCCGAGGCTGAGGAGGACGAAATTCTTAAGCTCTGGCAGGGATTGGGATACTATAGTAGGGCGCGTAATCTTCATGCCGCAGCGAAAACTATAATGGATGCTTATGGCGGAGTGTTTCCCCATAATTATAAGGAGGTATTGAGGCTGAAAGGGGTGGGTGAATATACTGCCGCAGCTATCGTTTCTTTTGCATACAATGAGCCTTATGCAGTAGTTGATGGTAATGTTTTTAGGGTTTTGGCACGCATATTTGCAATTGATGAGCCTATAAATAGTGGTAAAGGGAAAAAAATCTTTACTGAGCTAGCTCAATCATTACTTGATGATACCAATGCCGGATTGCATAACCAGGCAATAATGGAATTCGGAGCTTTGCAATGTGTCCCGGTTTCGCCTGATTGTTCCATTTGTCCTGCTTCTGATGTATGCTTGGCGTATAATCAGAAGAAAGTAAACCTGTATCCTAGGAAAGAGCGAAAGCAAAAAGTCAGGAGTCGTTATTTTTATTATTTAGATATACGGGATGGTGATTGTATGTTTTTACACAAGCGGACACTGAAAGATATTTGGCAAAACCTTTATGAATTACCTCTAATAGAGACTAAAGAACAGAAAACTATTGATGAATTACAAAAAAATGATAACTTTAAGGACCTTTTATCAAATGGGGAGATATTGCGGATAAGATATGAAAAACAAATAAAACATATTCTTTCCCACCAGATAATATACGCTACTTTTTATAGAATAGATGTGCATGACACATTGCTAAATGAAGATTATATAAAAGTCAAGATTGAAGATGCGGATAATTATCCGGTTTCGCGACTTGTGCATAAATATTTGGAAGAGCTGTAACTTATCGGCTCCACTATTTGCACAAGAAGTAAAAGACAATAACTTTGTACTATAAAAACACATGACATGGACAAAATTTCACTAATTGTACCCTGCTACAATGAAGAACAAGCGCTTCCGTACCTTTTTAAAGAAATTATAAAGCTGGCTGATGAAATGCCAGATCAGGAATTTGAATTCATCTTTATTAATGATGGGTCGAAAGATAAAACATTAGAAGTAATAAAGGAGTTGAAAGAGTCTGATGATAGGGTTCATTATGTCTCATTTTCGCGAAATTTCGGTAAAGAGGCAGGGATATATGCCGGTTTGGAGGCTGCTACCGGTGATTATATATCATTAATAGATGCCGACCTCCAGGATCCGCCTTCCCTAATAAAGGGTATGTATGAATCTTTAAAAACCGAAGATTACGATTGTGTAGCTACACGTCGTCTCGACCGTAAAGGGGAACCTCCTATACGTTCTTTCTTTGCAAAACAATTTTATAAGCTTATCAATAAGATATCAGATACTGAGGTTGTGGATGGAGCCCGGGACTTTCGCCTGATGACCCGCCAGATGGTAAATGCCATTCTGGATATGAGTGAATACAACCGTTTCTCGAAAGGTATTTTTGGATGGGTTGGGTTTAAGACAAAGTGGATTGCTTTCGAAAACGTGGAGCGTGTTGCTGGAGAAACCAAATGGTCATTTATCGGACTGTTCTTCTATTCGCTTGAAGGGATCATTGCTTTTTCTACCCGTCCGTTAGTTATTGCATCTGTATTTGGGATATTATTCTGTATTGTGGCTTTCATAATGATATGTTTCGTTATCTTCAGAAAGATATTATTTGACGACCCAGTCCAAGGATATGCCTCTACTATATGTATTATCTTCTTTATAGGTGGTATTCAACTATTCTGTTTGGGTATCTTAGGACAATATCTGTCTAAGACTTATCTGGAGACAAAAAAACGTCCGATCTATATAGTAAGGGAAAAAGCATAATGCGTCATTTTGCAATCTTTAGATGCCAAATTTGTATAATTTGGCATTTTATTTTTTGTGTTTCTGAAATAAAAGATTAATTTTGCGCCGATTGTCGCTAAGGCTTTGGTAATGCCTGTTTTCTGTGATTTTGACAGAGTGCTATGATACCATTGAAAAGAATTGACAATTGACAGAAATAGCTTAATTTTAATATAAAAATATGAGTACTTCCGCTCTTTTTTTAGTAGTTTTCTTAACAGGAATCACACTGGTCTGTGCCGGCTTGGGCATGGCCTTATTATTATCCCCTAAATCTTTCAATGCGCAAAAAGGAGAACCATACGAATGTGGTGTCCCTACCCATGGTACTTCATGGATGCAGTTCAAAGTGGGCTATTACCTTTATGCAATCTTATACCTAATGTTTGACGTTGAGGCTATATTCCTGTTTCCTTGGGCTACGGTCGTGAGGCAATTAGGAATGCCGGGACTATATAGTATCTTATTTTTCATCTTAATATTAGGCTTAGGTTTAGCCTATGCCTGGAAGAAAGGAGCACTGAAATGGAAATAAAAAATATATACATAAAAGGTATTCCAAATGACGAATTCAAGGATAATGAATACCTCGAAGATTATATAAAGGAACTTAACGAAGGCGGAGTGCCTGTTGTTGTTGGAAAACTTGATGACCTGATTAACTGGGGACGCTCAAATTCGGTTTGGCCGTTAGCATTTGCAACCAGCTGTTGTGGTATCGAGTTTATGGCATCTGCTGCTGCCCGTTACGATTTGGCCCGGTTTGGGATGGAGGTTACCCGTAACAGTCCGCGCCAGGCAGATACAATGGTTGTTGCAGGAACAATTGTGCACAAAATGGCTCCGCTGCTGAAACGTGTATATGACCAAATGGCAGAACCTAAATATGTGATTGCCATGGGTAGCTGTGCTATCTCAGGGGGTCCGTTTGTGGATTCATACCATGTAGTAAAGGGTATTGATGAAATAATGCCTGTAGATGTGTATATACCGGGCTGTCCTCCCCGTCCGGAAGCTTTATTTTACGGATTAATGCAGTTGCAGCGTAAGATAAAAGTGGAAAGATTCATGTTTAAAGTAAAGAAATAACTCAGAAAAGATATAGACACGAGCATCTGCTCGTTCACTTGTCAACTTACAAAGGATAATTGATGGAAAATATCAAGAAACTAATACTGGAAGCTGTACCCGAAGCGATCATCGAGGATAAGAATCCGTTGACGGTAACCGTAGAGCCTGATAAGTTACCGCATTTGGCAAAAACTCTTCGCTATAATGAAGATATGCCTTTTGATTACCTGGCTATGTTGACAGGCACAGATGAAGGTGAAAAACTAATGGTTACCTACCTGTTATGTCCGTCAAAAGATCTTTCTAAAGAAGTAGCTGTTAAAACCGGTACTGCTGAACGTGAAAAGCCTTTGCTATACACCGTTACTGATATGTGGGAAACCGCACACTACAATGAACGTGAGGTATTTGCCATGCTTGGTATCCGTTTTATCAACAATCCGGATATGCGCCGTTTCTTTCTTAATTCCGACTGGGTTGGTTTTCCTTTGAGAAAAGACTATGACCCGAATCCGGTAATAAATCCGGTAACAGTGGAAAGCCGCGATATTGTGGACGTTGCCCCACGTATTATGGAAACTCCGGCAGGAGAGTTGAAAGAAGAGAAAGTCAATATCTTTGAAAAAGACGATTATATTATAAATATAGGACCACAGCATCCATCAACCCACGGTGTAATGCACTTCCGTGTAGCTCTTGATGGAGAGATCGTAAAAAAGATCGATGTTCATAGTGGTTATATTCACAGGGGAATAGAAAAGTTAAGTGAAAAACTTACTTATCCTCAAATTCTACACTTTACAGACCGATTAGATTACCTTTCTGCAAACATTAACCGACACGGACTATGCATGTGTGTAGAGAAAGCTGCAGAAATAGAAATCCCCGAAAGAGCTCAATATATACGTACTATAATGGATGAGTTGAATCGTATCGACTCTCATCTTGTAGCATGGGGTACCATGTGTATGGACTTAGGGTCTACTACTGCATTCATCTATGGGATGCGTGAACGTGAAGATATCCTTAAAATATTTGAGAAAAACACAGGTGGTCGCCTGATTATCAATTATAATGTTGTAGGTGGAGTAATGTTTGATATACAACCTGATTTTCAACAGGATGTGAAAGCATTTATTCCTGTTATGCGTAAAGCTCTTAAGGAGTATGACAGATTGTTTACGGGTAACGTTATTGCCATGGGGCGTATGAAAGGATTAGGTCTTTTATCTAAAGAAGACGCTATATCTTATGCCGTAACAGGACCAGCCGGTCGTGGATCGGGATTCTCTTGCGATTTACGTAAGCATCAGCCATATGCATTATATGATAAAGTTCAGTTCAAAGAAATTATTCGTGAAAACGGAGATGCTTTCGACAGATACCTGAACCGATTGGATGAAATTGAAGAATCATTAAAAATTATAGAACAACTGATTGACAATATTCCGGAAGGAGATTATCTGGCAAAAACAAAAGCTATTATCAAGCTTCCTGAAGGAGAATATTATCAGAGAGTTGAAGCCGGACGTGGAGAATTTGGTGTATATATTGAGAGCCGTGGTGATAAAACACCTTATCGCTTAAAATTCCGTTCTCCGTCAATGGCTGCAGTTTCGGTAATGCCATTGATCTGTAAAGATGAGAAAATCTCTGACTTTATCGGTATCGGTGGTTCTATGGACTATGTGATTCCGGATATTGACCGTTAATCAAAGATTATTTATTTTATCAATATAAAAGATATATGTTGTTAAACTATTCACGACCGTTAGAGGTATCAGGTCTGCTAAAAACTTTTGATGCATTCTTAACTGAAAATCTACCTCCATGGGCAGTTTTGGCTATAGAATTTGTACTTGTCGGTATTGTATTGTTGACATTGTATGCTGTATTAGCCTTGATTCTGATCTATGTAGAGCGAAAAATCACAGCTTTCTTTCAGGCACGTCTAGGTCCCAATCGTGTAGGTAAATATGGAGTGATCCAGAGTGTTGCAGATATGATCAAGATACTGATCAAGGAGATTATCCATGTTAACAAGTCTGACAGGTTTCTGTTCTTCACGGCTCCGTTCTTTATGATTGTAGCATCCATGCTAACATTTGGGGCACTCCCTTTTGGTGAAGGCTTACATGTTGTAGACTTTAATATCGGAGTGTTTTATGTAGTCGCTGTTTCATCTTTGGGTATCATTGGAGTTTTACTTGCAGGATGGTCTAGTAACAACAAATACTCTATGATCGGTGCAATGCGAAGCGGAGCTCAGTTTATAAGCTACGAACTCTCTGCCGGATTTGCATTGATGACAATGGTTGTACTATCAGGTACCATGAGTTTTTCTCAGATAATACAAGGTCAAGCATATTGCTGGAATATCTTTAACGGGCATATCCCTGCATTGATTGCATTCATTATATATCTGATTTCAGGACATGCCGAAACGAATCGTGGCCCTTTCGACTTACCGGAAGCTGAATCAGAACTTACAGCAGGATATCATACAGAATATTCAGGCCTTCAGTTTGGCTTTTTCTATCTGGCAGAATACTTGAATATGTTTATTGTAGCAGGTATTGCTACTACAGTATTCTTAGGTGGATGGATGCCTCTTCAGATAAGTGGATTAGACGGATTTAACCAAGTGATGAATTATATCCCTTCATATATATGGTTCTTTGGTAAAGCCGGGTTCCTTGTATTCCTTAGCTTGTGGGTGAGATGGACATTCCCTCGTCTACGTATCGATCAGCTATTGAATCTTGAGTGGAAATATTTGTTGCCAATTAATATGGTAAATATATTGTTAATGGTAATTATTGTTTTGGGTGGCTTGACTACAGTTGAAATCATATCCAAAATTTTTAATTAATTTATTGAAGAAAGTACGAATATGAGTTCAGTATCAGAATATTTTTCAGGTTTATTTGGAGGTATCAAGTCGCTGCTGACAGGGATGAGAGTAACCTGGGGCGAATTGTGGACAAAAAAGATCACGGAACAATACCCGGAGAACAGGGCTACACTTGTTATTCCTGACCGTTTTCGTGGTGAGCTGATAATGCCTCACGATGATAATAATGAGCATGCTTGTACTGCTTGTGGTATTTGTCAGATGAATTGTCCGAATGGAACAATACAGGTAATATCAAAATCGATAGAGACCGAAGAAGGTAAGAAAAAGAAAATTCTTGACAGATATATATACGATTTAGGTATGTGTACTTTCTGTAACCTGTGTGTTATTACATGTCCGTCAGATGCAATTGTTTTTGCCAATACTTTTGAGAATTCATTGTTTACACGCAGCAAACTGGTAGAACAGTTAAATCATGAAGGATCTAAGCTTCGTGAAAAGAAAAAAGAGGCTAAATCTGTTGAACCCAAGCCAATTGTAACTAAACCTGCCGCTGCGGCTGAAGCTGCCGTACATGGAAAAAATACTGCACCGGAAGGTATACCTCAGACTCCGCTAGAGCCAATTCCGGCTCAGGATATCAAAGCAGACAGTGGCATTCATCCTGAAAAAGAAATAAAGCAGGATGCTACATATAAGACTGTACCAACTTCAAAACCGGAAGAAAATCCGAGAGAGGCTGAGTTAGACAAAGATAGTAAAGACGATAAAGAATAAAACATACGATAATCAATAGATTATGGCAGAGAACATTATATTTTACATTTTAGCGGCGATAATAGTAATCTGTTCTTTTATGGCAGTTACTACTCAAAAGATTATTCGCGCGGCAACATTCCTGTTGTTTGTCCTGCTAGGCACAGCAGGCTTGTATCTGTTACTTAATTATCATTTCCTTATGGGTGTACAAATAGCTGTATATGCAGGAGGTGTGATGGTTTTATTCATTTTTGCTATTCTGTTAACGAATGAACCGGGGAGAGATGTCAAGTTCGAAAAACCGGGCAGGATGTTTATTGCAGCTATTGCTTCGCTTGCAGGATTAGGTATCTGTGGACATATCATTTTTTATAATGTGAATAAGTTCTATACTTATGTAACACAAAGTGAAATGAAAATGCAGGATGTGGGTATGGCTATGATGGGTACAGATAAGTATCAGTATTTATTACCTTTCGAAGCAATCAGTATTTTACTGTTGGCTTGTATAATCGGAGGTATTATGATTGCTAGAAAAAGATAAGAAAAAAACAAAGATAAGTTATGGGTGAATTTATTACCGGTTTATTATCAGGGCCTGTGCCAATAGAAGCATACTTAGCTGTAAGTACCCTAATGTTTTTTGCGGGAGTATATGGATTCCTTTCGCGCAAAAACATGCTTATGGTTCTGATTTCCATTGAACTAATGTTGAATGCTACAGACCTCAACTTTGTAGTATTTAATCGCTATTTATATCCGGGACAGATGGAAGGCTTTTTCTTCACTCTGTTTGCGATAGGTATTGCTGCTGCCGAAACAGCCATTGCCATAGCTATTATCATCAATATATACCGTAATGTGAAGAGTATATATATAGATGAAAACATAACTAAAATGAAAAATTAAGCAAGGAAATAGCTACAAGATATGGAACAATTTAATTACACATATTCAATACTAATAATTGCTTTGCCGGCTATTATGTTTCTTATACTGGGACTGGGTGGCAAATATATGAAACCTATTGTATCCGGAATATTAGGAACAACATCGCTGTGCGTAATGGCTGTATTATCATATGTTACAGCATATCAGTACTTTTTTGTAGATGGAAAAGTAGACGGAGTTTACCAGGCTGTACATACAGCTTTTACCTGGCTTAGGTTTACAGATACACTACATATAGACTTAGGTATATATCTAGATCCTATTTCGGTAATGATGCTTGTTGTTATTACTACTGTATCACTTATGGTACATATATATAGTTTAGGCTATATGAAAGGAGAAAAAGGGTTTCAACGCTATTATGCATTTCTTTCCCTGTTTAGCTTTGCTATGTTAGGTTTGGTTGTAGCAACCAATATTTTCCAAATGTATATTTTCTGGGAGCTTGTGGGTGTGTCTTCATTCCTGCTTATCAGTTTTTATTATACAAAACCGTCGGCGGTAGCTGCTTCTAAGAAAGCATTTATTGTTACACGTTTTGCCGACTTCTTCTTCCTTGTAGGAATTTTATTACTATCATATTTTTCAGAAACATTCGACTTTACAACCATTACAGCTCAGGGAGCGCCATTTATTGCAACAATGCAAGGTTCTTCATTCTTGGGATTATCTGTAATGTCGTGGGCAATGTTGCTAATTTTTATGGGTGGTGCCGGAAAATCTGCCATGATGCCATTCCACATCTGGTTGCCGGATGCGATGGAAGGTCCAACCCCTGCATCGGCTCTGATCCATGCAGCAACAATGGTTGTAGCCGGAGTATTCCTAGTAGCACGCCTATTTCCTGTATATGCATTTGGGGCACCCGATATACTTCAGTTTATAAGTTATGTGGGAGCTATTACAGCGCTGTTTGCGGCTATTGTAGCTTGTACTCAAACCGATATAAAACGTGTGCTTGCTTTTTCTACTATATCGCAGATTGCATTTATGCTTACCTCTATAGGGGTATCCAAATTTGGAGGACATGATGGTCTGGGATACATGGCCGGTATGTTCCACCTGTTTACGCATGCATTCTTCAAAGCATTGTTGTTCTTATGTGCAGGAGCTATTATCCATGCAGTCCATAGCAATGAAATGGATGATATGGGAGGACTTTGGAAGAACCTGAAGGTTACACGCTGGGCTTTCCTTGTAGCTTTACTGGCTATTGCGGGTGTTCCTTTCTTTTCCGGATTTTATAGCAAGGATGAAATACTGGCTGCAGCATTCGAAAATGATAAAGTAATATATTTCATACTATCTTTTGCTGCCGGACTTACTGCATTCTATATGACTCGTTTGTTTCTACGTATATTCTTCTATGAGAAGAAACATTACCATCACGAGCCGCACGAAGCGGGACCTGCAATGGCTCTTCCTTTGATTATATTAACGGTATTTGCATTTGGTGCAGGATACGTTCCATTCAGCCAATTTATAACTTCTGATGGAGTGCCTTATGATGCTCATATTAACATGCAGGTGGCTATTACCAGTGTGATAATCTCATTAGTGGGTATGGGCATAGCCTTCAAATTATATTATAAGAAGAACGAAATTCCTGATAAGATTGTGTCAAGTATCAGTACGTTATATAAATGGGCTTACCATAAATTCTATTTCGACGAATTATGGTTGTTTGTAACACGTAGTATTATATTCAAACGCATTTCCAAGCCTATTGCCTGGTTCGATAAGAAATTCGTGGATGGCTTTATGGACTCATTAGCTACTGTTACTCAGGCTGCATCACGTTCAATAAAAGGATTGCAATCCGGATATATCCAACAATATGCTTTGGTATATTTGTTAGGGGCGTTGATTCTTATAGTCGGCTTTGCCGGATGGTTAGTGTGCTTTATTTGTAGATAAGATATAGATTAAAATATAAAAAAATGAATATTCTTTCATTATTTATTCTTGTTCCTGTTGTGATGTTAGTTGCATTTATTCCATGCCGCAACATCAAACAAGTACGCACCGTTGGTGTGATAGGTGCAGCCATTGAGATGGCGTTGGCAGTAACATTATTATTTATGTTCTATGCAGAACGTAGTGCAGGGAATACTGCCGAGATGTTATTTACATATGATAAAGTTTGGTTTACAACCCTGAATATCCATTATGCGATTGGTGTTGATGGTATTTCAGTACTTATGCTTCTGCTGACATCCATAATCATATTTACCGGAACATTCGCTTCGTGGAACATGAATCCGCTTCCTAAAGATTTCTTTATGTGGCTTACCTTACTTTCGGTAGGGGTATACGGATTCTTTATCTCATTGGATATGTTTACCATGTTCTTCTTCTACGAAATAGCTTTGATTCCGATGTATTTGCTTATCGGGCTATGGGGTACAGGAAGAAAAGAATATTCTGCAATGAAGCTTACCTTGATGCTAATGGGTGGTTCTGCTTTCCTTGCAGTGGGTATATTTGGTATCTATTTTAATTCTTCTGCAACAGGAGATTATACATTTAATATGTTGGAGGTTGCAGCGAATAATGCAATTCCTGTAGCAGCTCAATATTGGATCTTCCCGCTTACATTCTTAGGATTTGGGGTATTGGGAGCTCTGTTCCCATTTCATACATGGTCTCCAGATGGTCATGCCTCTGCTCCTACAGCGGTATCTATGCTCCATGCAGGAGTGTTGATGAAACTGGGGGGATACGGATGTTTCCGTATAGCTATGCGTCTTATGCCGGAGGCTGCAGATGAATTATCATGGATATTTATTATCCTTACAGGTATCAGTGTTATTTATGGTGCATTAGGTGCAATTTCTCAGACAGACTTGAAATATATCAATGCTTATTCTTCGGTGAGCCACTGTGGATTGGTATTGTTCGCTATATTAATGATGAATCAGACAGCTATGACAGGTGCTGTGATGCAGATGCTTTCACATGGTCTGATGACAGCTCTTTTCTTTGCCCTGATTGGTATGATCTATGGACGTACACATACACGTGATATTCGCCAGATGGGTGGCCTGATGAAGATTATGCCATTCCTTAGTGTATGTTATGTAATTGCCGGTATGGCTTCGTTAGGTCTTCCGGGATTAAGTGGATTTGTGGCTGAAATGACGATATTCGTAGGTGCATTCGAGCACAATGATCTTTTTCACCGTATATTTACTATTGCAGCCATTTCTTCAATTGTTGTGACTGCAGTATATATACTCAAAGTCGTTGGGAAAATTCTTTACGGTCCGGTTCAGGATCCACATCATTTAGAACTGACAGATGCTGTATGGCATGAAAAAATAGCTACTGTAGGGTTAATTATTTGTGTAGCCGGAATGGGTATGTTCCCGGGATGGATATCAGATCTGATAAGTTCGAGTCTGGCATATATAGGGAAATAAGAATAAATTGTAAACAATGTAATTTTAAGATATAAAGATGGATTTAAGTAATTATTTGTTGATGAAGCATGAGTTATCACTAATCGTGGTATTCCTCTTACTTATTTTTTACGATTTATTTGCTTCAGACAGCGCAAAAAAATATTATTTTCCGTTCGCTTGTACAGTGTTTTTGGCGCACACGGTTCTTTGTTTCTTTTTCAAGGATAATGGAGAATCATTTGCAGGCATGTACGTGACAGGCCCGGCCTATCTTACAATAAAAAATGTTCTTAATATAGGGGTTTTCCTTATCTTCCTGCAAGCTAATGCATGGTTGAAGAAACCGGACGCTATACTAAAAAGAGGTGAGTTCTTTATGCTGACTACTCTTACTCTACTAGGAATGTATCTGATGATTTCTTCCGGCAACTTCCTATTGTTCTACATTGGGCTCGAGACAGCATCATTACCTATTGCTGCATTAGTTGCATTTGATAAATACAGACACGAATCGGCAGAAGCCGGAGCGAAATATATATTCAATGCTATTTTCTCTTCCGCTATTATGACATTCGGGTTATCGTTCCTGTATGGTGCATGTGGAACATTGTATTATACAGATATTGCAGCAAATATATACTCTACCCCAATGGTAGTTATGGCAATGGTATTTGTTATGGCAGGTTTGTTCTTCAAGATATCACTGGTTCCATTCCATCTTTGGGCACCGGATACATATCAGGGAGCACCTACAAATGTGACTTTATATTTATCGACCATATCAAAAGGAGCCGCAGTATTTGCACTGATGGCTATCCTTTTCAAAGTATTCCCTGCATTGCAGGATACCTGGAAAAATATTTTATGGATCATTATTTTGCTAACTATTACTGTGGGTAACTTGTTTGCACTTCGCCAGAAGAATATGAAACGCTTCCTTGCTTTCTCTTCTATTTCGCAGGCAGGGTATATTATGTTAAGTGTATTTACAGGTACATCTGCCGGTATGGCAGCTACTATATTCTATGTATTTGTCTATGTTTTCTCTAATCTTGCTGCATTTGGTGTTATATCAGCAGTAGAAGATAAAACAGGAAAAGTGAACATGGATGATTATAACGGCTTGTATTATACGAATCCTAAGTTAGCATTGGCAATGATGATAGCGATGTTCTCGTTGGGAGGTATTCCGTTTGCTGCCGGATTTTTCAGTAAGCTGTTTGTATTTATGGCTGCTATGGAACAAGGACAAACATTACTTGTATTCCTCGCTTTCTTAAATACGGTAATATCTTTGTATTATTACCTGTTAGTGGTGAAGGCGATGTTTATTAAAAAGACCGATTCTCCAATAGAAACATTAAATACCGACGGTTATATGAAGGCGTCTTTAGTTCTTTCAATGGTGGGTATATTTATCGTCGGAGTTGTTAGCTGTTTCTATGAATATATAGCTCAGGTTAGCTTTGGTATATATTAAAGATTATTAAAGGATAAATGATATATCGACAGAAGAGCTTATCTTTGGTTCTTCTGTCGAAATTTACATTAAAAGGAATCAAAATTAATGAATTTATTTGTACTACTACAAGCTGCCAATCCTGTGGTTGAGATGGCAGAGCAGACTGCCCAGACTGCCCCTGAAGAAAGTTACTTTAGTCTTATTCTAAAAGGAGGCTGGATTCTACTTCCTATATTTCTTTTGTCTTTATTAGCTATTTATGTTATCATAAATAAATGGTTAGTAATAAATCGTTTGGGAAAGAAAGACTCTGTGTGGCTGTCCCGTGTGATTGAACTTATTCACGAAGGGAAAATAGATAAAGCACTAAAATTTTGTATCGAACGTCCATATGCTTCTGCAAAAGTTATCGCTGCCGGACTGAAAGAATTTGAACTCAGTGATAAAGAGATAGAAGAAGCAATGGAGGTAGAGGCTCGTCAACAAGTGAGTATTCTCGAAAATCAAATGAACTGGCTTGGTATCACTGCTTCAATTGCACCGATGTTAGGGTTCTTGGGAACGATATTCGGTGTTATAAAGATATTCTACGATATTGCCAGAACAAATGACCTCGCTATTGATACCATTTCTACAGGATTGTACCAGAAAATGATTTGTTCGGGAGCCGGTTTGTTAGTTGGTATTATTGCTTATTCGGGTTATTACTTATTAAATGGACGTATTGATAAAGCTGTGGTGAATATTGATAAAGAATCAAATGAGGTTCTTAAGGCAATACGGATGAACAAAAAAGGTACACTGGAAGCTTGATCATCTATAAATTATAAATTTATGAAAATACAACGTAGAAAAACAAGGACGGCAGAGGTTTATACAGCTTCTTTGAATGATATTATGTTTTTTCTGCTGTTATTTTTCCTTATCATATCTACAATGGTAACCCCAGCAGCAATAAGGGTACTTTTACCAAATGCTGCTACATCCGAAAAAGTTGTAACAAAGAAAAATATCAATCTGATTATAACAAAAGATCTAAGATATTATATTAATGATAAAGAACTGGCTAAAGAAGAACTTGAGCCTGCTTTAGCTGCAGTTCTGACAAAAGAGAAGGCCGATAATCCAAACGTTGAAATGAATGTTTTGCTACAGGCAGATAAATCGTTGAGTTTACAGGATGTCGTAGATGTTATTGATGTAGGGAATAAATTACAGGTGAAGATGATTCTCTTCACCCAGAAACCTGAATAATTGAAGAATCTATACTATTTCAATAAAATAAGTGATAATCGTAAAAATTTATCACCGATTCATGCAGCATTTCTCAAAGAAATGCATCTCTAAAATGAAGCTTGGCCAATATGAATGAACTGCAAATGATAGCAGGCTGCAAGGAACAAAAGCGGGAAGCTCAAAAAGTGCTATACGAAACTTACGCACGTAAGATGTACAGCATTTGCTTACGCTATAGCTCCGACTCAGATGCTGCTCAGGATTTGTTGCAGGATGGATTCATTAAAGTCTTCGCGAATATCAGTTCCTATCAGGAAAAGGGTTCGTTTGAGGGCTGGCTTAAGCGTGTATTTATAAACCTGGCTTTAGAAAACTTAAGAAAGAAAAAATCGATTTTTGAATCTTCTGAAGATATTCAGAACCTTCCCGATCTTGTTGATGAGTCAACAGAGGATGACCAAATGTATAGAATATCTGAAGCTGAACTATTAAAAATGGTGCAAGGGCTACCAAAAGGTTACTCTACAGTTTTTAATTTATATGCAATAGAAGATTATTCTCACAAAGAAATTGCAGATATGCTTGGTATCAGCGAGGGCACTTCCCGCTCGCAGTATGTAAGGGCCAGGCAAATATTACAAGAGAAGGTGAGACAGTATGTAAAAGAGCAATTATAGAGAGATGATAGAAGATAAGGACAAAATAAAGGATCTATTCTCCTCAAAGTTGAAAGACTTTGAACCGGAGGTACCTGCATCTGTATGGGGCGGGTTGGATCAGCTTTTGTCTCAACAGCCGGCTCCTGCTGATGCTTCATCTGCATCGTCCTCATCATCGTCCTCAGGTTCAGTCATCAAGACTGTCTTGATTGCGATTGGTGTTGCAGCTGCTATTGTTGTAGCATTATTGCTTATGCCTGAATCTGAAGATATATCTGACGAACGACCTGTTGCTGTAGTTGAAGAAGTTGTACCTGACGTAGTTGAGAAGAGAATTGATACTACAGCTGTTATTATACCTGCGAAGGAACATAAACCTACTATGGCTCAGGTAAGAAAAGGAGAGAAAGAACCTGTGATTGTTCCAGATAAGGATGAACCTAAAAAAGAGCCAACATCGGAACCAAAACCAAGGCCTCAAAAGGAACCTTTTGTAGAAAAAGAAGAAAAAGTGACTAAGAGAACATACGGTAAGATGCTGCTACCTGAAGAAAAAGCTGAAGTAGATGGTTTCTCTCTTAGTACTTCTGGTAACGCAGGTTTATTGGCATATAGTGAAAGCCAGAATGGAAGCGGACTATTGTTCTCCAGAGAAGTACGTAGTGCTGCCTTCAATTCTGCATTAGATAAAGAAAATAAGGAATCCAAGTTACAACATAGATTACCGGTTTCTTTGGGAGTGAGAGTCTCAAAAGGAATTGCCCCTAATCTGTCTCTTGAAACAGGTGTGGTTTATACTTATTTATCTTCTAAGGTATCATCAGAAAGTGCATACGGAATAGAAGAAAATCAGAATTTCCATTATCTGGGAGTACCATTATCTTTAAACTATAAGTTCTACGAATTAGGAAAAACTAAGTTTTACCTTTCGGTAGGAGCCATGGTACAAAAAGATATAAAGGGGAGGTATGAAAGTAAGATGGCTATGTCTAAAGCGGATATTAAGGATGATATCATAGCGAATATCTTATATTATAAGGAACCTTATTATATTAAGGAATCTATAAAACAGTCTAATCCGCAATTTTCTGTAAATGCATCCGTTGGAGTTGCCTACCCTATTTACAAAAAGTTGTATCTTTACGGAACAATTGGAGGTGCTTATTATTTTGATGCCGGAAATAAGTACCATACAATATATTCAGACAGAAAGACCCAATTGGATCTGAATCTGGGTATAAAATTTGATTTTTAAAATTTAATAATAAACTAAATTAAAAACATGAAAACATCAATTCTTAAATTGGTTTGTGGTGTATTTTCTATTGCTTTCCTATTCTCTTCTTGCTTAGGAGATAGCGATAATAAGATAGAAATAGGATCTGATCTAGCCTTCATCACAACAATGGGTTCTTCCTATAGTAAAGTTGCTGCTGTAACAGGAAAAGGATATGGGAATATGTATATACAATCTCCTCAGATAGATCAATTACAAGAAGGGCAATGCTATTTGCTTAGTTATAGGATAACAAATTTAAGTGCAAATTCATCAGGCTATTATACTGCAGAGGATTTTGGTGCTGTGCCAGTAAAATTGAATCAAACATTAGGTGCGGCCACAGCTCCCGTTGTGGAAAATAATTTTGCACCTACATCCTTTTCTTTGGCATATTATAGCCCAAGTTATTTTCAAAGTAGCAGTACTACTTATGTTCCTTTGTTTGGAGATAGGTGGGTATTTAACGCTACAACCTTATTAAAAGAGAAGGATGAAGTATATATGTATTTTTATTATGATAAGAGCAAACAACAGGAAGAGGTTAATGGTGTAATGACAGATATTGGTGATAATAAGATTATTATAGATGTCCGCTTTAAGAAAGAATCTTTCGGAGATGGAGTAGAAAGCAATAAGCAAATTATGGCTGTAGGAAACCTATCTGATATAAAAAGAGATTTTAGACGAAGTGATAAATTTAGCTTTGCTAGTGGAGAGAAAACAAGATTAGTACCTATTAAATTCCGTTATATGAAATCTGTAACAGAAGGTAATAATACAGTGAATAAAGAGACTCTGGATGGTACTTGGAATACTGATCAAGTTCAATTTGCATTCTTGTATTCTACTGAGATAGAGTAAATGTGAAGTATTAGTATTAAAATACTATAGTAAAAAGAGGCTATTCATTTGTTTAGCCTCTTTTTGTGATTTTAGGTTTATTTTTGAAATTATTTTGTTAACGCTTGTTTTCTAACAATATTTCCTTTACCATCATCAATAACGAAAGTCATGTCATGAACTTGTATGCCATTCCATTTGCCAGAAACAATAATAGGTTCACCTCCATTTATAGCATGGACTAATTCCATCACATAAGTAGCATTCATTGTATATTCAGAAGCTGAAACCATTGCTTTATAATTAGAGTAAGGCGGAACGGTTATAGTAACAGTATTCTCTAGTGCAAAAGTTTTTGTTTTTTCTTGACTTTTTGTATATGACCAACTTTCAGACGTAGTCGTTTCTGTATTTGTTTTTCCTCCCAAAATATTGGGGACTGAAAATGATTTTTCCGAACTATTTTTAATATTTATAGTTGTTCCATGTGTATCTGAAAAACCAGATTTCTCAATATATGAAAATGCTACTTTTACAACTTGAACTACATTTGAAGGTGTATTATTTGTCAATGGAAGATTCATAAGATATGTTGGTCGCATAGTTGTGACATCATCAGTGGATAAAATATAACTAACTTTTTTAATAACATATTCGCCTATTGGGATTATTGACCAAGCTTGGTTACTTACATAATCCTTTGCCCTTAATACACATGAGTGGTTTTTGTCAGTTAAACTTGTTAAATATACATTTGTCTTATCTGCATTTGGATCCATATGCATCTGTCTAGCATTTACAATATTATAGAAATAAGGATTGTTTGTGAGGCTTTGTATCATCCAGTAATTGTATCCACTAGCTGTACTTGCAGTCATTGTTGGAGTCTGTGATTTTAGACTAGCAGTAGATATTGGAAAACCTAAATATTTATTATTCCCATTTCCTACTGCATTTTTTAATAGATATCCCATAAAACTTCCAGTTTCAAAATACCATTGAAAACTGGCACTAGTATCTTTTGCTTTAGTCATAGGGGTAGCTTTATTTATAGTTAAGTATTCACCAGTATTTGCTGATTGGATGTAAAATGGTATTTTGTTCTTAGATAGTTGGGATGCAATAGAAGGTATAGAGGTACTTTTTAATACGTGAGAATTTGACTTATCATTATTTTCAATTTCATAATCCTCTTGTTGACAGGAAAATATGAAAATACTCAATAAGAACATTACTCCTAAATTTGATTTATTTTTCATAATTTGGTATTATTGGTTAATAAATATAAATAAAATACATGTTTTATATATTTAACAATTTTAAGTTAAATTAGTTCAAATGTCTTCAATAAATAAATTTAAGACATCAAGTGATTTTTTATCTTTGTTGAAATATGCTTTGATATTAATTTTGCTACTAAATAAATGATTGACATATTCTACAACTACCTGCCTCAGATAATTGCTTCGGTAACAATTATATTGTTAACACCTTTTTCCAAATATGTTTTGGGGAAGGTTATCCGGAAATATAGTTCTATGACCCTTAAGTCAGAATTACGGACTTTGCATATAATAAGGGTTATAAATATGCTTGTTAACTTTACTTGTATTGTGACTCTTGCTATTATATGGGGAGTTCAACCCCAGAATATGCTAGTTGCTTTATCCTCTATTTTTGCGGTTATAGGGGTTGCCCTTTTTGCACAATGGTCTATATTAAGTAATATCACGGCTGGTATTATAATCTTTTTTTCTACACCTTTCCGTATAGGAGATACAATTCATATTCTTGACAAAGATACTCCCATAGAAGCCACAATAGAAAATATCCTGACTTTTCATACACACCTGAGAACAAAAGCCGGAGAGCAGATAATAATACCCAATTCCTTGTTCCTTCAAAAAATAGTATCGGTAGGAGAATCAAAAGAAGACTGACAAAAATATAGAAAGTAAATTTTTTTCATATATTTGTGAACACTTAAGCTTAATATATATTTTAATATGTCAGTAAATAAAGTCATACTTATAGGAAATGTGGGAAAAGATCCTGATGTGAAATATTTCGATAACGGTAGTGTTGTTGCTAATTTTACTCTGGCTACTACTGAGAGAGGATATACAGCCGCTAATGGAACTCAGATACCTGATCGTACCGAATGGCACAACATAGTTTGTTGGAGGGGATTGGCTAAAGTTGCAGAACAGTTTGTAAGAAGAGGCACACAAGTATATGTTGAAGGTAAAATCCGTTCACGAACATATGATGATGCCAATGGAGTAAAACGTTATGTAAATGAGATATATGCTGATAACCTGGAATTATTAGGTAGCCGTAAACGCGAAGGTGATAATGTTAATTACAGTGCTCCTGCAGAAAATAACAGTGGATATCAGGCTCCTCCAATTGTCTCGGAAGAGGATGATCTGCCATTTTAAAGAAAAAGAATGTGATTTGAGGATTACATTAAATATTATAACAGATTAATACAAATGGTAACTGCTGTTTGATTAATCTGTTTCTGTTTTAATAAAGAATGAAAATGAAGGTCCTATATTTTATATTTATGTTGTTTCTTATCTCATGTAATGATTATACCCCCAAACCAAAAGGATACTCACGGATAGATAAGGAAGCATATAAATTGATGGAGTTTAAAGGGGCTAAATTTTCTTTTCTATATCCATCTAATGCCAAGATAGAATATTTAGATTCAGAAGATAAATCGGAGATATGGTTCAATATCATTTACCCAAACTATAATGCAACAATATATTGTACCTATATCCCCTCGGGAAAACAAGGCATATCTAAAATGCTTGACCACAGTTATAGATTAGCATATGTTCATACAGTAAAGGCCGAAAGTATATCACAATCTCAGTTTTCAGACTTATTGGGCAATCCGATCGCACTTATATATGACATAAAAGGTGCGGTAGCTTCACCTGTTCAGTTCTATATAACAGATAATACTTCTAATTTTATGAGAGGATCGTTGTATTTTGATAATGCGATAAATCCTGATTCTATATCTCCTGTTGTAACATATCTCCGTGATGATATTGTAAATATGATTGAGTCCTTCAAATGGATAAATAATACCAGCAAATGAAAGTCTCCAAAGTATTTATATATATATCCTTACTTACTTTTGGGATGGGTTTATTTACCTTTCTTGACTTAAAGGATACTGAAATACCTTATGATGATGCCTATTCAGCTTTTATGATAGAGGCTTCATATTCAGATATAATGCATATAACAGCTAAAGATGTTCATCCTCCTTTCTATTATTGGGGATTAAAGACTTTTAGCCTTCTTTTCGGTAGTTCTACCTTCGTATTGCGTCTCTTTTCACTGTTGGGGATTTTTCTCACATTATTGTTGGGATGTTTTCCCATACGTAGATTTTTTGGTGATAAGGTGGCAGTATTCTTTATCGTTTTGATAATCTTGTTTCCTGTGACTCAATATCTGGCAACGGATATACGTATGTATTCATGGACTATGTTTTTTGTATTGGCATGTGCTCTTAGTGCATTTGATATATTTGTCAGTGGCAAAATGAGTAGTTGGCTATTGTTCTTCTGTACTGGTATATGTGCTGCATACTTGCATAATTATGGATTGTTAAGTGTATTCGGAATATATATATGCTTGTTCATTATTTCAATTCTGAAAAAAAGGAAGGTGAGATATCTCATCCTATGTGGTATTCTATTCTCATTGGCTTATTTGCCATGGTTTTTTCAGTTAATATCCCAGTTTAGTGATGTTGCCGGAGATTATTGGATAAATCCATTGACGATAAACGACCTGTTTCTCCATATTTATTATTTCTATTCACCAAAAGATATATGGTTGCCTTTCACTGATTTCACAAAAATGCAAATGATGGTCTGGTTGATAATCATAATGTGTATTCAATTAGTGCTAACATTGAAAGCCATAGTGGCCAGTATTGAAGAGAAAGATAAGATGAAACACCTGATTATTTTATCTTTCCTAGCTTTTTTATTTCCGGTATTTATGGGAGGACTTATTTCGTTTATATATGTACCTATACTTGTTACGCGGTACATGACCTGTTCATTTGGACTTTTTGTGCTGAGCCTTGCTTTTGTTTTGGCTAAAGTGAATAAATATCCTATGTATAAAAAACTATCCTATGTTTTTCTTGCTTTAATGTTTATTACAGGAGGTGTGAGGGTCTATTCAGGTGTTAAGCATTACAATCAGGTAGAGGTAGCATATAATCAAATACGTGAGTTTTCAAGAACCGACAATAGACAGATATTTGTAGTAAATGATTTCTCTTATCATGTTATACCCCGTCTTCAATTGATTATGCCTGATGGCGAATATTGTGTTCTTGATCAGGGTAAGTATAATAATTTCGAACCCTTTGTTTTTGATAAAACGGATTCCGTAAAATTCAGCAGGTATATTTTAGTACATCAGGAAAGAGGAGCTATTCAGGAAGAATTCAGAACATACCAAACCGAATTGCTAAAGCATAATCTAATCACGGATAGTTTACATATATTAGATATATATCTATATAAAGTAGAATCGAAATAATTAGTTGTTTTGATTATATCTTACGGTCCCCCGATGCTGCGATTAAAGCTGTTACTCTAAATCCATCTATAGGTAAGTCAACAATGTTCATAAATAATATCCCCGATATATTGTCCTTCAATATACTGAACTTGTATATGTAGCAAGGTATATCCTTATATATGCGGTAAGCAAATGATCTCTCATAGATCTTATAATCATTTATTTTCCCTTCTTGTTTTTTTCTCTCCCAGAATCTCTTGTTGTCAGATTTATTTCCATGATAGTGATAGAGATAGGTATTGATATATGTTCTTGCTTTAAATAGAAGCGTGTAAGAATTAAAGGTGACATCTGTACTAAACATCTGATTACCAAATACAGCGATTTCTTCACAATCCATATCTTTTAATTTTCCGCTTTCATATAAACGCCGGTAAACTTCTACTTTGCTGAATATATTGTTAAAGTCAGAAAATAGCTTGTTATGTGGCATGTTCAGGAATTTACCATCCTTGATCATGTTCATAACGTCTTTAGCAAACAGGTATGCTTGCTTGCTTTTTATCGAATTTTTAGATTGAGTCTTCCGGTTGGATCTGTTATTTTGATATTGGGCAATCAAATAACCCGAGAGAGAACCTCCAATCCATGCTAGTATGATAAATAGATAATATATTGTCATAATTATCTATCAGATTATGATTGATTTATAAAGATAAGTATTTTTTTGATGATAAAACGATTCTTTGGTTAAGTTTTTATTATCTCTTTTATATAGCAAAATAAGAATATCTTTTGTATTTTTAAAGTCAGGTAATTACTTGTTATTGAATCTTTAGGCAAACTTGTGATGAAACAGATTTTTTGTATATTGGTTATTGCTATGCTTTTTCCGGCATGTAGCTCAACATTCTTTTATTCTACTTTGAATACTCCTAATGAATATGTTGAAAAAGTAGATAATGGTGATTTCCTCCTTGAAACAGATAGCTTATGGATAGCTTATTGTTTTAAGGGAGGTGGTGGGCCTGTACAGATTACGGTCTTTAATAAATCGGATAAGCCATTGTATGTAGACTGGAAAAGATCAGCCCTCATAATTGATAATGTAGCAATGACTTATGCCGGTGAGAAGATAGATTATTCCGGCGATTGGGATACGTTTTATAGTAATCAGACTTATTCATGGGGCGGATTTGACAGTCAGGCGGTCTTGCCTAAAGGTGTGAGCTTTGTTCCTCCTCAAACAATGATCAGTGAAACACCCCTTAGTTTAAATCCTAATTTTGAGCATATTAATAACAAATCTTACCGGGATTCACGTATAGGCAATACCCAGAATATTGCTGTTAAAGTGAAACGTCTGGATTTTGAGCAAGGTAATAGTCCGCTCGCATTCAAAAGCTACTTAACAGTATATTTCCAGTCGGATAGACCACTTGTATACGAACAGGATTTTTATCTCGAAACCCTGCTTAAAACCAACGCGATTAAACCGCTAGAGCTAGCTGGTGGCATGGCCGAACGCGGCGATTTCTTTTATGTAGAAAAACCGGCTAACAATACAGCGCTTTATACTACACTAGGTATTGTGGCAGGTGCCGGGCTGATCGTAGTTGGTGTGGCATACGGAGATACCGATACGGTTGACTATGACGATGATTACTGGTAATCATTGACTTAGCAGTTTTACGGCATCCACATATTGCGCAATCCCTTTTGCAACTTGTTTTGCTTCCCTCATAGCCAACACAACAGTCTGGGGAGTATGGACAACATCACCCCCGGCAAACACGCCTTTACGGGTAGTCATGCCATAAGGATGCTCTTTTGTAATCACATACCCGTTTTCGTTAACCTCTATTCCGAGAGACGTAGATACAATCCTGTTAGCCGGTTTTGATCCGATAGAAATCAGAACACGGTTCATCGGAATTATTTTTTCTCCTTCCGGTGTTTCTACACGGATTGCTTTCAGTGTATTATTTTCTCCGATGCATTCAATAGTTCTGCTCTGCCATAAGAATTTTACTCCTTCTTCTACTGCTTCGTTGTATTCGGTTTTCAAGGCCGGAATACCTTCTTCTGTGCCACGGTATATAATAGTAACGGAGTTTGCTCCCATCCGTAAGGCTGTACGGGCAGAATCCATAGCCACATTACCGGCTCCAATAATAGCAATATCCTCATTCTCAAGTAATGGTACAGCAGCCCGGCTTATATCACCATTATTGTACAGGTTCACCATACGCAAGAAGTAAGAAGACTGAAGTACCCTGTAGAGATTTATACCAGGTATGTCTACTGTTTTAGGAACAGAAGTGCCGGAACCGATAAATACTGCGTCAAATTCATGATTGAGCATATCATCCACTGTTGTTTTTTCACCTACCAGATAGTCATTGATAAAAGTTACTCCCAGTGCCTCAATTTTCTTGATCTCGCGCCGCACAATATCTTTAGGCAACCGATATTCAGGTATTCCATACATCAATACTCCTCCGGGCTCTTTCTGTCCTTCAAATACGACAACATTGAAACCTCCCCGCGCCAGGTCTCCGGCGACAGTCAGTCCTGCAGGTCCCGAACCTATTATTGCAACTTTGCCTCTTGTTTTTGGTTTGAGGCGTTCTTTGATAAGGTTCATATCGCTGTCAAAATCGGCTATGAAACGTTCCAGTTTGCCTACTTTTACCGGGTTATTCCTCTTATTGAGGATACAATGTCCTTCGCATTGCTTTTCGTGAGGACATACTCTCCCACAGATAGCAGGCAGGTTGCTTTTTTCATTAATAATCTGCATTGCTGCTCCGATATTACCCATCGAAAGCTGATTTACAAATCCTGGTATGTCATGCTCAATAGGACAACCTTGCATGCAAAGAGGCGTTTTACAATTGAGGCATCGCTTTGCTTCTTCTACAGCTTCTTTAGTGGAATATCCTTTATTTACTTCTGCGAATTTTTTATTTTTCATATATTTTATGTCTATTTTGTAATCTTTACTTTGCAAAAGTATGTATTATTTTGTAAAGTATACATTGCAAAATTGAAAAATATTGAATTTTATTTTTGGAGGCTTTAATCTCCAAAGAATCTCTCAACAAAAAAAGTAACAAAAGTGACAACTTTCAGCTGTTTTTTTTATGTTACCTTGTTACCTTTTTATTACCCAAAGCCTCACTATATAAGACAAAATTAGGAAAGAATACTATATGGAAAGAGGTTCATTAATTCGTTTTAATCTAAAGAAATAACTATCTTTGCGCCAATAAAAAAATTGCAACAAACTTGGTTATGGAATACAATTTTAAAGAAATCGAAAAACGCTGGAATCAATACTGGATTGATAACACAACTTATAAAGTAACTGAAGATAATAATAAACCAAAATATTATGTCCTCGATATGTTCCCTTATCCATCAGGAGCAGGGCTTCATGTAGGGCATCCACTCGGATATATTGCATCCGATATATTTGCAAGATATAAAAGACTGAAAGGCTTTAATGTACTTCATCCAATGGGATATGATGCATATGGCCTTCCGGCAGAACAATATGCGATTCAGACAGGGCAGCATCCTGCCATTACAACTGCTGAAAATATTGCACGTTACCGCCAGCAATTGGATAAGATTGGCTTTTCATTTGACTGGAGTCGCGAAATACAAACATGTGATCCACGGTATTACAAATGGACGCAATGGGCATTTATCCAAATGTTTAATAGCTACTATTGCAATGATGAGCAACAGGCCCGTCCTATTGCCGAACTGATAGAGGCTTTTGGACAGGTAGGAACAGAAGGCTTGAATATAGCTTGTAGTGAAGAATTGAATTTTAGTGCAGCAGAGTGGAAATCTTATTCAGAAGAAAAACAACAAGAGATATTACTTAATTACCGTATTGCCTATTTGAGTGATACTACCGTTAACTGGTGTGCAGCATTAGGTACGGTATTGGCAAACGATGAGGTTATCGGTGGTTTATCAGAACGTGGGGGATACCCTGTAGAACAACGTTTGATGCGTCAATGGAGTCTGCGTACTTCTGCATATGCACAGCGCTTGTTGGATGGTCTTGATAAAATAGAGTGGAGCGACTCGATCAAAGAAACACAACGCAACTGGATAGGCCGTAGCGAAGGTGCGGAGATGAAGTTTAAGGTGAAAGATTCGGATGTCGAATTTGAGATCTTCACTACACGTGCAGATACAATCTTTGGTGTAACCTTTATGGTACTTGCTCCCGAAAGTGAATATCTGTATCAGGTAACTACTCCGGAGCAAAAAGCCGAGGTAGATGCTTACCTGGATGCAACAAAACGCCGTACAGAGCGTGACCGTCTGATGGACAAGAAAATATCGGGTGTATTTACCGGATCGTATGCAATTAATCCGTTCAATGGAAAAGAAATACCTATCTGGACATCAGATTATGTACTTGCAGGATACGGTACAGGTGCAATTATGGCCGTTCCGGGACATGATAGCCGCGACTATGCTTTTGCTAAACATTTTAATCTGCCTATTATTCCACTAATAGAAGGCTGCGATATCTCAGAAGAAAGCTTTGATGCCAAAGAAGGTGTTATGATGAATTCCGGTTTTTTGAATGGACTGGAAGTAAAAGAAGCTATAGAGAAAGCCAGACAATATATCAAGGATAATAAGTTGGGACGTGTAAAGGTAAATTACCGGCTTCGCGATGCTATATTCTCTCGTCAGCGTTATTGGGGAGAGCCATTCCCTGTTTACTATAAAGGGGAACTTCCTTACATGCTTCCTATAGATAAACTTCCGTTAGAACTGCCTGAGGTAGATAAATATCTGCCAACCGAAACAGGAGAACCACCATTGGGACGAGCTGTAAAATGGGCATGGGATGAGGCAAACGGAAAGGTTGTGGAGACATCTAAGATAGATCATAAAACTGTTTTCCCGTTAGAACTAAATACAATGCCGGGCTTTGCCGGATCATCAGCTTACTATTTACATTATATGGATCCGTATAATGAAGAGGAATTGGTATCGAAAGAAAAGGATGAGTACTGGCGTAATGTGGATTTGTATATAGGAGGAACCGAACATGCAACAGGACACTTGATATACAGCCGCTTCTGGGACAAATTCTTATTTGATATAGGTGTGTCTTGTGAAGACGAACCATTCAAAAAACTGATTAACCAGGGTATGATACAGGGACGCAGTAGTCTTGTGTACCGTATCAATGGAACAAACAAATTTGTATCGTATAATCTAAAAGATCAATATGAAACATCTGAAATTCATGTGGACGTGAATATTGTAAGTAACGATATATTAGATATAGAGAGATTCAAGTTATGGCGTCCTGAGTTTGAGACAGCAGAATTCATCCTTGAGGATGGAAAATATATTTGTGGCTGGACTATCGAAAAAATGGGAAAACGCTACCACAATGTAGTGAATCCTGATGATGTGGCTGAGAGATATGGAGCAGATACACTTCGCATGTATGAGATGTTCCTTGGACCTTTAGAGCAATCCAAACCATGGGATATGAATGGTATCGATGGTGTTCACCGTTTCTTACGTAAAGTATGGAACCTTTTCTACAAAGGTGACGAATTTGCGGTTACAGATGCTGAACCTACAAAAGATGAGTTGAAATCACTACATAAGCTGATAAAGAAAGTTTCGGGAGATATTGAAGCATTCTCTTTCAATACTTCGGTATCTGCATTTATGATTTGTGTAAATGAACTGACTTCATCTAAATGTAACAAGAAAGCTATTTTAGAAGAATTACTGATCGTTCTTGCACCGTTTGCGCCGTTTATTACGGAAGAGCTTTGGAATGCGTTAGGTAATAAAGCATCCATCTTTGGTGAAGAATGGCCTGTTTTCAATGAGGCGTATTTGGTTGAAGATGTTGTTAACTACACTGTATCATTCAACGGAAAGGCACGCTTCAACATTGAATTTGCAGTAGATACCCCGAATGATGAAATAGAAAAAACAGTTTTGGAACATCAGAATTCAGCAAAATGGCTTGAAGGAAAGACTCCTAAGAAAGTGATCATTGTTCCTAAGAAAATTGTAAATATAGTATTGTAAGAAAATTAATACTTTATGCCCAAAAGATACTTAAAAGATTTTTACTGGAAAGATTACGCACTTATACTTGTAGGGCTTACTATTTATGCCATTGGGTTGATAGGATTTATAAAACCCGGAGGTATTGTAACCGGAGGGCTGACTGGTATTGCCCTTCTTGTAGAATATGCCACAAATGGAAGTATACCTTTGCAATACACCTATTTCCTTACTAACTGTGCCTTGTTATTTGTTGCACTGAAGGTACTTGGTCTTAAATTTATGATAAAGACTATTTACGGGGTAGTTGTTCTTACTTTCTTATTGACAATCTGCCAAACTTATATAACGGAGCCCATAGTAAAGAATGAACCGCTTTTATCAGGAGTAATAGGTGGTATGATGTGTGGTGTAGGTATCGGTTTAGTATTTAGTTGCAACGGTAGTACCGGGGGGACTGATATTATTGTTGCCCTCATCAATAAATATAAGAATATTGCTTTTGGGCGGGGAATGCTACTGTGTGATTTTACTATTATTTGTTGCTCATATTTCATTTTCTATAATTATCAGACAATTATATATGGCCTTATTGTAATGGGTGTAATGACCTATAGCATCGATATGGTTATCAATGGCTTCAGACAATCAGTACAGATACTCATTTTCTCCGAAAAGTATGACGTAATAGCTGATGCTATCAATACAGAGTTGCATCGTGGATGTACAGTATTAGACGGAACAGGATGGTATACAAAGAAACCTACCAAGGTTGTGATTGTGCTTGCAAAACGTACCGAAGCTCTGGAGATGTTCCGTTTGATAAAAAGCATAGATGAAAAAGCATTTATTTCTCAAAGTACTGTTCGTGGAGTATACGGAGAAGGCTTTGATAAAATAAGGACATAAGGTATCAGGATGATCGAATCATATCTTATTGCACTATTTCTTTTTGTATTGTTTGTATTGTTTTTCAATTACAAGGAAGTAAAAAGAAGCAAGATAGAGTCATCTGAGGATAGAAAATATATATTGTGGACTCAGATTGCTATCTTGATAGGGGTTCTCTTGCGGACAATAGATTTGTCCGTGCCTTCTGGAATATTTGTCGATGAAGCTATCAGTGGCTATGATTCGTGGTGTTTAGCCTATTATGGAGTTGATCAGCATCTGTTATCTTATCCTGTATATCTGAAATCGTGGGGAACCGGGCAAAGTGCTGTTTATTCATATCTGGGAATACCTTTTATTAAACTATTTGGGCTTTCTGCACCTGTCTACAGGTTACCCATGGCCTTGGTTAGCTGCATTTCACTGATCTTCCTATATTATACATTAAGAAGAACGCAGCAGAATACTTTCCTTACTTTTATTATCATCTTACTTTTTATCATCAGTCCCTGGCATATAATGAAGAGCCGATGGGCACTGGATTGCAACCTGTCTCCTGATTTTGTTTTGATTGGGGTCTGTCTTTTTGTTTTAGGGTATTATGTTTATACGCAGAAAATACAAAAAAGTTTGCTTTACTATCTGGGAGGATGTCTATTATTCTCCTTGGCGGCATATAGCTATGGCGTAAGCTGGTTCATGCTTCCTTTCTTTGTCATATTCCTGTTTATATTCCTTTATAGAAAGAAGAGAATTACAATATTACAAACAGGTACATGCTTGCTTTTGCTTTTGATCTTATTATTTCCGCTGATCCTTTTTGCTTATAACCTCTTAATCGCAAAGGGTGAAGCATTTACGGTGGGCGGAATTACAATCACTTCACTGGTAGAATCGAGACATAACGATACTACTATATTAGGGTCAGGATATTACTTAGGGTACATTCTGCGTGGTATATCCATGCTTTTTACAGGTGATGACGGATTGCCATGGAACAGTATACGCTATATAGGCCAGTTTTATAATTTGCTGGGTATGCCTTTTGCTATCTGGGCATTAATCCGTCTCATATATACAAGGAAGTTCAGTACATGGGATCTCATATTTGGCCTCTGGTTACTGTCCACTCTCCCTATTATATTGATCGTACGCCCCAATGTGAATCATTGGAATCTAGTTTGGTTTCCTTTAATGTATTTTGTAGGCAGAGGCCTTTCCTTCTGTTTCGAAAAAGTTAAAAAATCGGGATACGCTCTTATCGGGGCTGCTTGTATTCTGACAATAGTATTTGCTGTAAAGTATATTCACCTTTTTGGAGAGAATGCTCCTTTAATCGGCTTTCCTAGAAATTATGATAAGCTACAAGAGTTTTCCGGGAATAAAAATTTTGATCGTATATATTATCCGGATGGGACAATATATGTAATACCGATGTTTTATGATCCTGTTAGCCCATATGAATTTGAACGGACAAAATCCGGTGTTGGAGGCGGCATAACAAGTTATGGTAAACATTATCTTTATACACCGCCAGAGATACAGCCAATATCAAAAACCTTATATATCGTATATTCTTCTGATCTGGATAAGTATAATATTGATCTCACGGAATTTCAGACTCAAAAAATAAATGAGTTCACATTACTTTGGAATGATTGATTTATGGATTTAACTGGCAAAAATATTATTCTCACAGGAGCATCATCCGGTATTGGTAAAGAGATACTTTCTTTGCTAATCACTTTTAAGGATGCGAAGATAGTGGCAGTTGCCCGCCATATAGATACTATTCCACAAGTAGAGAATATTTATCCGTTTGCTGCCGATGTAAGCACACAAGATGGTGTAGATAAAGTATTTGGATATGCAAGCCAGTTATTGGGGCATGTTGATGTATACATTGCCAATGCCGGATATGCATATTTAGAAAAATTGGATAAGCCTGACTGGCAGCATATTGAAGATATATATAGCCTGAATGTTTTTTCTCCTATCTATTCCCTTGAGAAATTGGTCACACAGTATAAGGGTAAAATAGCTTTTGTGTGTACGGTGTCAGGCGCAGGATTAGCTTCTTTACCTGCGTATTCACTTTATTGTTCCACAAAAGCTGCATTGCATCACTTCGTACAAACCTATCGTTATGAGCAATCCCGGAATTTGCAAATCACAGCAGTTTACCCGGTGGCTACCCGTACAGATTTTTTTGATAAGGCTACTGGTGAAAAGGAAACTCCCTTGCCTTTCCCTATTCAGGATGCTAAGACTGTGGCGCGAACAATTGTAAGGGGAATTGAGAAAGGGAAAAAGAATATTTATCCGTCTGTCTTATTCCGTTTATTTTATCCTATTGGACGAGCCTTTCCTTTCATGCTAAAAATATATTCGTTGATGGAGAAAAGAAAAGTGCGGAAGTGGCTAAGGTTTTAATTCGGTTTTCCGTCTAGTATAATATTCCAATAACTTATATCCTAGAATACCAATTGTGATTCCGAACAATATTCCACAGAGAACATCAAAAGGATAATGCTTTGCCAGATAGATGCGACTGTACGCTACAATGGTTGCCCATATTAAGGCTAAATATCCGTAGATTTTTAAAGCACTTTTCCGAAAAACCAGAAGAAAAAATACGGCCATAGTAAATGTCGTGGCTGAATGCGAAGAAAAGAAACTGGTACTGGAACTATATTTTTCGATGGCATGTATTGTATCTATCCAGTCCTGGTTGTGAATGGGACGTGGCCGCTCTACTATGAGTTTGATTATATTGGTCAATAATGCGCTTACTCCAATCGAAAGCAGAAAAAACAGAGTAGTTGTTTTTCTCCAAATCTCCAATCTGAAATAGATTATTGTAGCCATCAGTAAGCACACAAGTATCCAGCATAGATAAGAACTGAAAAATAACATGGCAGGGTCGAGCCAGCTAATATGTTTGCTGTTGAGGTACAAAAACAATTCTTTATCCCACTCTATAATCTTTCGTAACATCTTTAAAATCTTAAGTTCACACAAAGAAATATCTTTTTAGCGTTAAATCGAAGAATATTTTAATCTTTTATATTTTTCGAAACTGTAAATCTGCATGTAAATTGAATATATTGATGTAAATTTGCAGCTACACGTTATGGAAGGAACATTCAATACACATAGAGGAAACGTAAACGAAAATGAGAAGGAATTTGAAAACGCATTGCGTCCTCTCACGTTTCGAAGTTTCAGCGGTCAGAATAAGGTCGTAGAAAATCTTCAGGTTTTTGTTGCAGCAGCTAAAATGCGTGGCGAATCCCTTGATCACACACTTCTTCATGGTCCTCCAGGACTAGGGAAGACTACATTGTCGAATATTATAGCAAATGAGTTGGGTGTAGGCTTTAAGGTTACGTCAGGGCCTGTATTGGATAAGCCGGGTGACCTTGCGGGATTATTAACCTCTCTGGAACCTAACGATGTACTCTTTATTGATGAAATACACCGTCTTTCTCCAATAGTGGAGGAGTATTTGTATAGTGCAATGGAGGATTATCGCATCGATATAATGATCGATAAGGGACCGAGTGCCCGTTCGGTACAGATCGAGCTGAATCCTTTTACACTAGTTGGGGCTACTACCCGGAGTGGATTATTGACAAGTCCTTTGCGTGCACGGTTTGGTATCAATATGCACTTGGAGTATTACGATATGGAAACGCTTACGAATATCATCCTTCGTTCTGCGGATATTCTGGATGTTCCCACCTCAAAAGATGCCGCTGTAGAAATCGCATCCCGAAGCCGCGGTACTCCCCGTATTGCAAATGCCTTGTTACGCCGGGTACGTGACTTTGCTCAGGTAAAAGGTACAGGTAAAATAGATAAAGATATTGCGACATATGCACTCGAAGCCCTGAATATAGATAAATATGGATTGGACGAAATTGATAATAAGATATTACTGATACTTATTGATAAGTTTAAAGGTGGGCCGGTTGGTATTTCTACAATTGCAACTGCCCTTGGCGAAGACGGCGGGACTATCGAAGAAGTTTACGAGCCATTCCTCATTAAAGAAGGATTTATGAAACGTACTCCTCGCGGACGTGAAGCCACAGATCTGGCGTATACTCATTTGGGAAGAAAAAGGGCGAGTGAACAAGGATTTTTATTCTAGTTGCAAATTATCAGATAAATGAATTTAGAATTATTTATAGCTAAGCGTATTCATTTTGGTACAGAGAAAGGTGAAAAGAAAGCCTCTTCCCCTGCCATTAAGATTGCTATTGCAGGAGTTGCAATAGGCTTGGCTGCTATGATTCTGGCGTTATCGATTGTTGTGGGCTTTAAGAAAGAAGTACGCAATAAGATTGTGGGCTTTGGTTCGCATATACAGATCACAAATCTGAATAATACTACCTCATATGAAACAATGCCGGTCATTGTTGCTCCTGAGGTTATTGATAAACTGAAATCAGAGCCGGGAGTAGCACATACTCAGGTATATGCCACAAAGCCGGGGATTATCAAAACAGATGATGCCTTTCAGGGAATTATACTGAAAGGGGTAGGGGATGATTACGATTGGCAATTCTTTAAGAGTAATATGGTTGACGGTTCAATCATCAACCCTGCTGATACATCAATAACGAATCCTGTAATAATATCAAAGAATATTGCCGGAAAACTCAATCTTAAGACAGGTGATAGTTTTATAGCCTATTTTGTAGAGGAAAGAAGCGCACGCAAATTTAATATCACCGGAATATACAGCACCAATTTCGAAGATTATGATAAGATGTTCGTTATTACGGATATTCATCTTATTCAGAAACTTAATAAATGGAATGATGATCAGGTGAGTGGTATCGAACTTCTTGTGAATGATTATGATAATCTGGATCGTATAACGCAAGATGTCTATCTGGATATGATGACATACCGTGATGCAGATGGCAATACATTTCTTACACGTTCTATAAAGGAAATGAACCCGATGATATTCAGCTGGCTCGATCTGCTTGATATGAATGTATGGGTAATTATTATCCTGATGTTTGCCATTTCTATATTCACTATGATATCGGGACTACTTATCATTATTCTTGAGAGAACCAATATGATAGGTATGCTGAAAACATTGGGCGCAAAGAATTTCAGTATCCGTAAAACGTTTCTTTATGTTTCTTCATTTCTTATATTGAAAGGGATGCTTTGGGGGAATATCATTGCTTTGACAATATTGTTTGTACAGAAATATTTTGGGCTGATAAAACTTGACCCTGAGACATACTATGTATCCGAAATGCCTGTGGATATCAATATACTTTATATTGTACTAATCAATGTGGCTACACTGATCCTGTCGGTATTGGCTATGATTGGCCCTTCTTACCTGATAGCACGTATTACACCGGCTAAGTCATTACGATTCGAGTAACCTACTCGTGATGATAGGGCTCGTTATTAAGGATTGTCATAGCCCTGTAAAGCTGTTCCACAAATATCAGCCGCACCATCTGGTGTGAAAAAGTCATTCTGGACAAGGTGAGTTTCTCATTCGCTTTTTCGTATACAGATTGGGAAAATCCATAAGGACCACCGATAACAAATATTAATCGTTTACTTACTGTATGTGTCTTCTTTTCAATATAATTGGCAAACTGCACAGAAGTATATTCTTTTCCTTTGTCATCTAATAATACCAGATGATCTCCTGCCTGTAGGTTTTTTAGAATAAGTTCTCCTTCTTTTTCTTTGTGTTGGTCTATGGTCAGGCTTTTCGTGTTTTTTATATTTGGAATAATCTGCATTTCGAAAGGAATATAATGTTCCAGTCTTTTTGTATATTCTTTGATGGCATCGATAAAATAGCCTGCATCTGTTTTGCCTATAGCCAGGAGTATTATTTTCATAACCAGAACTCTATTTTGTTAATAATCTCATCGGCGTCTTTCATCCTATCCCCTGATTTGTTGAATATATCAATGTCTAATAATTGAAATATGTCTCTACTCCAATAAATAATATCATCCCCATGCATCGATAAAATAGGATTCCCGGGAGTATCCAGTAACATAAACCGGTGTCCATAAATAGGAAAGATACGTGAAGCCCCTATCTCTTTCAGTTTATCATAGTTTGTATTGTTTGCGTCAAATATCCAGTTAATATACTCTTTAATTAATCCTACATCATCTGGATAGGAATAAAATTTTGGTTGATACGCAAATGGTACATCACTGTACCCATATACATTTATTCCGGGTTTATCCAGCCCATTCATCACCTTGTAGTAGTTGCGAAGAGTCTCGGAAAAAGAAAATCCCATTTCTTCTTCGAAGCTGTTAATCTGGCTATCCGTTAATCCTTCTTTCCATTTTGAACCCTCCTGTATCTGAAATCCATAGCAACTATCCAATGTTATATGTTCCCAGCGTTTTTCCGATTGTTCTTTTATTTTTTTGAACTTATCTATTTCGTCCATGTTTGCTTTCTGTTAATGATACAAAAATAGGTAACAATTAAATTGTTACCTATCCTATTATTGAAAGAATTTAAAGTAATTCTATTTTGTAGCGTCTATCACTCCTCTAAAATAACCGATCGACTCAGCAATCCCGGCCAAAGGAGCTTTCATATTGCGTTCATATTCCAGACTGCATGCACCGGTATATTTTACTTCACGAAGCATCTTTACAAAAGCTGGGATGTCAATTATTCCACGCCCTATTTCACCTGTCTTGCCTGCTTTAGTTGCAGCAGTTGTATTTTTCATGTGAATATCAAAAACCCTGTCGCTATATTTTTTCAGATCAGCTATCGGATCATGTCCTGCACGTGCATCATGACCGATATCAAGGCACATGCCAATGCGAGGGTCAAGATCCTTTACATTTTCATAAATATCTGTAGCATGCGGATATAACTCAATATCCGGACCATGTAGATGGATTGCATATTTGAAGTCATATTCTTTTACTTTCTTATCCACATATGGCAGTAAATCGTGATTTGGTACGCCAACAATCAGTTTTACTCCTACCCGTTTGGCATAATCAAAGGCACGGTCTACCTCTTCTTTTGTTTTCATATAGATGGGGCCTACAGCATATCCTGTTACATCATAGCTGGCCAGTTTTGCATGGAATGCAGCTATTTCTTCATCTGTGCTATTTAATGGGAGGTGGAAGTCTTTTATACATAAATAATGTACATCCACTTCTTTCATCATCTTTAATGTTTCATCCAAATTGAAGTTCACAAAGGTATAACCAGCTATCGCAACTTTAAATAATTCGCCGTCATCCTTTATCATTTTCTCGGGTTCGTTGGCAAGAATATTGCCAGTAAAAAATAATGTGTGCGCACACATTATTGAAAATAGTAATTTAAAAAATCGATTCATGGTCTTTATTTTTAGGTTTTTAGATTTAAATTCAAGTGAATTTTTTGATAATAGAGAATACAAATATAATAATTATAATTAGTATAGTTTTTAACCGATGTAAAATTTCTCTATATCTTTATGGCAAACAATAGATAATATGGCTCAATTAGATAAAGAAGACTTCACCCAGGGGGTATATGATGTTGTGAAAAATATTCCTTATGGGCGTGCAACCAGTTATGGAGCAATAGCTAAAGCAATCGGATATCCTAATCTGTCTCGTATGGTTGGCAAGGTAATGGGAGCATGTGATTCTGCAAACTCCGGAATTCCTGCACACCGGGTCGTTAATAGCCAAGGTGTTTTGTCCGGAAAAGATGCGTTTGGAGATTCGAAGGAGATGCAGAAATCATTGGAGTCAGAAGGTATTATGGTTGTAAACGACCGGATTAAAAATTGGAAAATGATATTCTGGGATCCAATGGAAGAATTATCTATTGAATAGGGTATTTATAATATATTTTTAACTTTGCATTACTTAACATAAACATATACATATCACTATGGCATTGAATTTCGTGTGTAGAAAATATTCATTCGACTACGATAACGGTATAGAAAAGAAGATCTGGAGTATTGATATATTTCAATGGGGATTTACCATTCAGGATGATGATGCGGAAGCAATTCAACAAAAATTTGATAATGAGTTAGACTGCCAGAATGAGGCTATTCGCTTAATGAAAGAAAAGCGCAAAGAAGGCTATGTAGAAGTTTATAATGATATAAAGAAGTCGCTCAAATACAATGAGTATACCGATTATATATCGCAACAAGCTACTTGGTATAGTTTGGAGGCTATTATTGCCATACTTAGGATGATTCAGAATACGATGGATTTGTCTGATGAGGAAAAGAGACTGTTGTATCTTTATCTCGAACATGTAAAAGAACTGTATATAGAACTGAGACATACCGAGATCGCTATTAAACTCTGCGGAGGTAGCAAGCTTAAAGCTATAATGGATTGTCGTATCTCGCTCAATGATGAGAAAATCATTATCGATTATTTGACTAATAATACCTCAGTATATATAGAAAAGAAAATAACAGGACCGTTTAAAGAAGCATTTGCCGAATTTTTAAAAACATACGGTAAAGATAAGTGGATTGATGAAGAGCTGGCGGAAAAGGCTACCATAGAAAGACAGGAAAAAGATGCGGAGAGACGAAAGAAGCTTATACCCTTATTTGAAAAGTATTTAATCAAATACCCAAACAGATATCGTCCTAATAGGTTAAAGAATGCACTTATAGAATTATATGGGGGAACCAGAACGTTCCCATCTTATAGAAAAATGCTTGATAATGAACTTATCCTTCTTCTCAAATGTGCTAGAGATTTACCTGAAAAGAAGGTTAGTTATGATACCTTACTTACCAACTTTTATCATATTCTCGAAGATTTGAATCGCAGTTTGTCGCTAAAGAGGGTAAAAGCCTTACTTCACCAAGTAATGCACGAGGGTATTATTCCCGATCCCAGAAGGTTTTACCTTGGAGATAATGATTTTGAACCTTGGGAAAGAGGAATCATGAAAATACAGGAGAAAATGGATCCCGACAAGGTAGCGCAAGTAAAGCTGATACTGGAAAGGATAGTACATAATATAGATGAATATTTTCTCACATGGCGATTTGGTAGTGTCAGTATATACCTTACACAGCCAGATGGCGCAGTTGGAGAACGGGGACTCTTTAGGGCAGCCGGGAGGCATCCTGAACTGGAGCCATTAATAGAGCAGTATGTAAAAAAGTTGATGGAGGCTATTGAAGTTTATCCACTTTATGAAGATTATGATGGATGGAGAGGATATATTGGTGCATCGGCTGTGGCTGTGCTCGCTGCTTTCAATCCTTCGAAATACGACGATATACTCTTAATGTATCTAAAAATAGTAAAGAAGATTGCAGGAAAAGATTTTGATGATGTACTATCAGATATGCGTGGTAGCTGGAATAAAGATAACATTCCAAATTTACCGAAGACTTTTGCCAAATATCCGGCATTACAAATATGAAATAATGAATTATTCGAATATATGAGTCAGAAATTAATCTTATAATTTAGTTAAAATTTGGAAAATCTTCATTTCAAACTATAAAAAGGAAATCTATATAAAAAGCAATATAGGATAGTCTCGCTAAATTTATGATAATATGTTATTAAGGTTTTAGCAAATGTTAGAATGAAGAATAATATTATCCATAAACAGCGGAACAGGTATTTTCTTATCTTACTACTCGTAGGTACACTCAATATAAGTGCTCAGGGTGAGTTGTCTATATTAGATGAAAAAACGGCATCCGATACTGTTCAAACTATTTTCCCCATAGATGTACAATCTTTCAAACCGGATATTGCTTTCTCTGATAGCGTTTATAAGGAAAACTTCAGGATAATTCCCTCTAAAGTGAATATATATGATCTGCCTTATTCTATGACGGCTAATTATCCTGACTACAAAAGGTTAGCCTTAAATTCGGGAGTGTTACTGAGCGCGGGAGTTGTAACCCTTGGAGCGCTGTATGCATTACCCGAAAATGCTACTGCCTGGAATAAGTCGGAAACGATACATACTCCACCTTTTAAGAGATGGTGGAGGAATGTAAAAAGAGGGCCGGTAGTAGATAAAGATAATTTTATGTTCAATTATATACTCCACCCTTATGGCGGGGCTGCATATTATATGGGTGCCAGAAGTCTGGGCTTTAATATTCTTTATTCAGCCCTTTATGCTACAGGGGTATCTACTTTATTCTGGGAGTACGGGATTGAAGCTTTTATGGAGATTCCCTCTATTCAGGATCTGATCATAACTCCTATCGCAGGAACTATCTTCGGAGAAGGATTCTATATACTCAAACGTCATATTGTAGCAAACGATTATAGTTTATTCGGTTCCCGCATCTTGGGAAATGTGGTAGCCTATCTGATCGATCCGGTGAATGAGGTAATAGGGATATTTGCCGGAAACCCGAATAGAGGAAAATCCAGTTCAACAGATTATTCTTTAGCTTGTACACCTTGGTTTAGTACAATAGGAAATGAAAGAACATTTGGGTTTCGGGTAAGCCTGTCTTTTTAAAGGAACTCATAAGATATAGATAAGTAATAATTTATATCTTTGTCGCATTAATTAAAAGCAGATAATTATGAGAATAATTCCTGACTCAGAATTGATTATAAATAATGATGGAAGTGTATTTCATCTACATATAAAACCTGAGCAATTATCGGATAAGATAATAATGATGGGAGATCCCGACCGGGTAGCCCTTACAGCCTCTTTTTTTGATACTATAGAGTGCGAGGTCCAAAGCCGTGAATTCAGAACTATCACAGGTACATATCACGGAAAGCGTATTACAGCACTTTCACATGGCATAGGCCCCGACAATATGGATATTGTAATCACAGAACTGGATGCTTTAGCCAATGTAGACTTCGAAACGCGTGAAGTTAAAGCCGATTTTAAACAGTTGACAATGGTTCGTGTAGGTACTTCGGGTGGCTTGCAGCCCCATTGTCCGATAGGCTCTTATGTTGTTGCTGCCAAATCGATAGGTTTTGATGGAGTGCTCAATTATTACGAAGGACGTGACAATGTTGCTTTGCTTGATTTTGAAGAGGCTTTCAAAAAGCATGTGAACTGGAATCCTCAACATTGTGCCCCGTATGTAATTAAGGCAGATGAAGAACTCGTGGAGCGTATAGGCGGTGAGGATATGATAAAAGGAGTGACTATTTCTGCTATCGGTTTTTATGGGCCTCAAGGCCGTTATGTGCGTATGCCTTTGGCTAATCCGGATTTGAATAGTAAAATAGAAACGTTCAAATTCGATCAGGATGTAATTACCAATTACGAAATGGAGAGTGCACCTCTGGCAGGCTTGGGCAGGCTGATGGGACATCGAGCAATGACCGTATGTACTATTATCGCTAATCGTTTAGCCGGAGAGTCAAATGCCAATTATAAAGGGTCGATAGAAGATTTAATTAAAAAAGTACTAGATCGCATCTGATGAAGAACCGGACAAAAAAGATCCTTAAACGTATTCTCTTGATAATATTTATAATACTTATTTTCATAGTTTCTGTTATAGCTTTTGCTAACTGGAAGATCCCACACGATTCGAAAGACTATGTACATAATAGTGTGGATAGTATCCCTGTACAAAAAGCAGCTTTGGTATTGGGCACAGCAAAAAATATAGGGAATCGCCCCAATATGTATTTTGTATATCGCATACAAGCTGCGAAAGAATTGTATGAGGCCGGAAAGGTACAGGCTTTTGTTGTTAGCGGAGATAATAGTCGCAAAGACTATAATGAAGCCGAAGATATGCGTCAGGCACTGATAGAGGCCGGGGTTCCGGATAGTATTATTCATCCGGACTATGCTGGGCTTCGAACGTTGGACTCTGTAGTCAGGATGAGTGAAATATTCGGTCAAAAATCATTTATAATTGTATCACAAGAGTTTCATAATGAGCGTGCTGTTTTTCTGGCGCAATATTATGGGTTAGAGGCTTATGGATATAATGCCAAAGACTTATCACTCAACCGTTCTTCATACCGGACAAAAGTACGTGAATTATTCGCCCGGGTAAAGGTATTTGTCGATATCGCTACAGGAAAGGGACCTAAATACCTCGGAGATAAGATAGAAATATAAACACTTATGAAAAATAGACTGCATCTTTGGGAAAACAAGAATGCAGAGAAATAGTTAAATACAAATAATAATCAAATTTAATAATGAAAAGATTTTTATTCATGCTCTCTTTATGTGTAGCATGTGGTTTAATTTATGCTCAGGATTCTAACAATGAACTATTAAAAAAACTGGTAGAGAAGAACGTACTTACTCAGAGTGAAGCAGATTCTCTCCGTCAAAAGCCTGTGCAGAAGGAAGGTAATCCTTCTTTTTCTCAGGCTGTGGATAAAGTAAGGGAGGCTTTTAATACACCATATATGCGTTTTGGGGGGTACGGCCTCTTTATGTATAAATACAATGACTTAGCCGAAACAAAGCATAGCCTGGATGCCAGGGTAATATTCTTATCAATGCGTGGAGAGATCACTAAAAACTTTAAATACTTTATTCTCGCAGAGTTTGTTAAGCCCATGCCATATGAATTTTGGGGCGAATGGAGTCCGGCCAATGAATTCAATTTGAGACTGGGACAAATGAAGACCCCTCTTTCTCTGGAGAATCAAATGTCACTGACTGATATAGAAGCTGTTCTTAATACACGTTCTGTTTCTTCATTAATAGGAATGACCGGAGATGTTCAACAGGAGCAAAACGGTAAAAATAATAGTGGGCGTGATGTGGGGATAATGGCATATGGTAATTTATTCAAAACCCAGACTCACGATCTTTTAGAATACAGGATAGGGGTATATCAGGGTACGGGTATCAATACCAGCGAGAATAATAACTCAAAAGATTTTGCCGCAAATATTATGTTACAGCCTGTAAAAGGTTTCCGTATAGGAGGAGGTGCCTATTTTGGAGAAGCTAAATATTTGAGACCCGCGTATATGAATTCCGATGACACAGAAGAGTCTAACCATGTTCGTAACAGATGGATTGTGAGCTCGGATTATAGATCGGAAAGACTGTATGCCCGGGCCGAATGGATAAAAGCCAATGATGGTGGAATCAGTAAGGAAGGGCTTCATGGTATAGGGTTGTACTATTTCATCCCTAAAAAGCTGAATGGTTTTGCTAAGGTTGATTATCTGAATCAAAATAAGGATAAAAATAATGAGCTGATTGAATATACATTGGGTGTCAACTATCATTTTTATGGTCCATGCCGGTTCCAACTGAATTATGTATATTCGGATTATTCAAAAAGTTGGGGAGAAAGGAATTCAAATACAGTCTTAGGGCAGATGCAGATAGTGTTCTGATTATCATAATAAAATAATGGAAAGGTTATTTCGGAAGAAGTAACCTTTTTTCTTTACTTTTGTGTTTATAATAAACGCTTTCTATATGAAGATTTGCTATCTGATATTGACACATAATAACTTTAAACATCTGGATCGTTTAATCAATGCCCTGGATGATCCGGATAGTGTATTCTACATTCATATAGATAAAAAGACGGAAAATAAATACACTCCTTCCCGCGAGAATGTAGCTATTATTCCTACCCATATAGATATCAATTGGGGAGGCTTTGCTATGATTGAGGCCACATTAGCTTTATTGAAGTACGCAATAGGGAATTCCTCTGAGGCTGATTATTATATATTGATCAGCGGGGTGGATTATCCTATTCGTTCCAAGGCATTTTTAAATGATCTGTTGGAAAAGAAGAAAGAATATATCGATATTGTGCCGGTGCCTGTTCCTTTTAAACCTGCTGAAAGATATGAATATTACTACTTCGATTATGATCGCCGCAATCTAAAACACTATAATCCAAAATTTCTATTGGAGGTTCTCTTTAAGAAGCTACAGATAAAAAGAAAAGCACCATTTAAACTATATGCAGGGTCACAGTGGTTTGCACTTACGAACACATGTGTTCAGTATATACTTAAAACAATAGAAGAAGACAAAAGATATATCGATTTCTTTCGTCATACTTTAGTTCCGGATGAGGCTTTTTTTCAGACAATTATAGGTAATTCCCCATTTCTGGACCAAACGGCTTCAAATCTTACTTATACAGATTGGGAAGTAGCTATACCTCCGGCAACTATTGAAGAACGCCATATCGAATTTCTGAAATCTCACATTGAGTTTAATGATGAGTATGGAAAACGATTTCCTTTCTTTGCCAGAAAGTTTAATGATGATAGTGAAAAGATAATTCAGCAGATACAGGCTAAACTGTGGAAGTAAAATATTCTATATTTTGTAATGGGCTTAATATGAATAAAATAAGCCTATATAAAATAGTCTTTATTTGATATATTTATTAAATATTTTACATACTTTTGCATAAACGCAATCGTAATGTCAAAAGACAAGCTTTATTCTGTGCAGTATCTTAGAGGACTTGCAGCATTAGCCGTTGTTTATGTCCACGCTGTCAATTTACAGCAATCGTGTGGAGGAGTATCTTTGCAGGAAAATTTCTATTTTCTGAAATCAATTGGGCTATGTGGAGTAGATATATTTTTCATTATATCAGGCTTTATTATTTGTTACATGTCTCATGAAGAATCCGGGTGGAAAAATTTTATTTACTTCATCAAAAAGAAGTTTACAAGAATTAATCCTGTCTATTATGTTTCTTCTCTGATATTGCTTCTTTGTTATTTAATATTCCAGGGTTCCCTGTTTTCGTTGGATAGTATATTAAAGACTATAACTATTGTACCTATATTTGATTCGGGGGATGAATTTGTTTATCCCATATTATATGTTGGTTGGACATTGAGTTATGAATGGCTTTTCTATATTTTCTATGCTGTATTTATCGGTTTCTCTATTGTTAAGGGACGCGAGATATATTTATTTTCTCTATTCTTTGTGCTTTTTCTTATTGGCTTTTTCTTTCCTGTACATGAAATTCATTATACCTTTATTACAAACCCCATGTTTCTCGAATTTGGAGTAGGTATGTTGATTGCTGTAATTTATAGGAAAATAAATAAAGTTAATATTCTTATTCCCTTGTCTTTAGGATTGGTCGCTATGGCTATTTTAATTTATTTACTTATTAATGGCCATGGACAAGTAGGAGAAGCATTTCTTATAAATAATGGCATATTTACATGGCATAGGCTTATTGTATTTGGTGTACCAACTACTTTATTATTAATATGTTTCTTATTCTGGGAGAGAAAGACATCTTTGCATTTTCCTAAAAAGGATAGCCTTCTATTATTAGGTGATGCGTCATTTTCCATTTATCTGATCCATCCTATACTATTCTTTGTGTTAAACAGCACCTTAAAAAAAGAACTTACGATGGTTAATCCTGATCTGCTTATAATCCTTTTGGTAGTTGCTTCAGCGGTTTTGGGTATTGCTTATCATAAGTTTGTAGAGAAGAAACTTATTTCTTTATTCAGCAATATGTTGTTGAGTAAGAAAATAAGCAAACTCTGATATTATTGCAGGCTGGCGAGTAAGTCTTTAATATAGCTGCGGCTAATATCGGCAGGCTTTAATATTTTATCATTCCAGATGACTAAATCGATATCAATTTTTACAATGCCCCTTTCTTTATCCGAAGGATTTCTTCCTATTTGTGTCTCTATTAATTTCAGCAGTTTATAAACATCCTCTCTCTTCTGGTCTGTGTAAATTATTGCCAGTTGGTTAAGGAAATCATTTTTATAACTATTACCGTATGGCGTGGTGATAGAGGTATCAGAGTAAGATATTTGCTCAAAGGAGTTACCAAGTAATTGATGGCAAAGATCTAAATTTAGTTCCTTGTCTTCATTGGTTCCTATGCTAAGCAGGGCTTTATTCATAATGGGTGCAAATATACATTCCATTTTCTAAAGTAGGAGAAGATAGCCTCAAAAAACTTACTTCAAAGGTATAACCATATTCCATGTTTTTTCAAAGTTCCAGGGTTGAGGGCCTGATCCTGTTGCAGCAAATAAATGTGTTGGTTTCCCATTCTCCGTAAGCAGGAACGGGCGTTCAAAGTTTGCTTGGAGGCTAACCGATCCATCATTCCATCTTATTGTCCGCGAATAAGCTTTAACAGGATTTGATAAGTTCCACTTAACTCCATCTTTGGATGTGGCATGTACTCCGCCTCCCTCTTCTCCACAGATATGACCAAAACGGTCTTTCATTATTAATTCATATTCTTTTCCATTGTGCCATACAAAAGGATCTTCTACATCATTATCCTGATTATCCGGAGTGTCAAACCTGAATATAGGATCATCCGACAGACGTCTATATTCTCCCAGTGGGTCGTCAGCTTCAGCCACGCCTAACAATAAAGGAGGGGCGGAGTTTACCGGCGACGATTTATACATCAGGAGTATTTTTCCTGTAATAGGATTGATTACAGGTGAGGGGTTTGTTGTGATGGTAGCATCCCATTTTCCCGGACGGGGTTCTATAGCCGGATGCTCCGGCCTGTGCCATGGCCCGTATAGGGATTTAGACCAGGCTACGCCAATACGTTTGTTCATCCATGCCCGTTCAAACCAGTCATCCTGCCATTGTGTACCTGCTTGTGGAACTGGAAAATCATATGTTGTACCAAAATAATATAAATAATAGGTTCCTTTAAAGAATATTATCCTTGGGTTATGAGTTACCAGTCCGTCAAAATATTCAGGGCCTCTTACAGGCAATGCAACATCCGAAAAAATATAAGGGCCCTCAGGGGTGTCCGATATTGCATGCACAACCTGTGAGTTGGTTACCCAGCCCTGAAATCCGATGTTCTTCAGCCAGCGGTCAGCAAACATATGGTATTTTCCGTCGTCACCTTTAATCACCGATGAACCCCAAATCCAGTAATCATCCATCTGGAATCCTCCACCGACTGGTGCCGGAAGTAGTTTATCTATAAAAGCTTTTGAGCTGTTATTTGCAGATAGAATCTGCGGAAATGCTGATACAGCTAAAGCACCAAGAGTTGCTCTCTTTAAAAAAGATCGACGTGAGATGGGCATATTTTGAGTTTTTTAGGTATTACTTACAAAGATATAAATTAACAGGTATACTTATTACTCAAAAAGGTGACAAAATGAATAAAGATTAAAATGTATATAATCATCTGTTTATACTCAAAAGGTGACAAAAGTAACAGCTTTTTTATATGTTTTTAAGTGTAACCTTATTTGCTGTTATTCCATATTTCAAAGATCTCATATAATTAGACAATTTTATATTCATACCTTTGTATAATAACACTTAGTAATATGAAATTTATAGCAATTATTCCGGCGCGATATGCCTCTACCCGTTTTCCTGGTAAGCCTTTAGCTGATATGGGTGGTAAACCGATGATCCAACGTGTATATGAACAAGTGAAAAAGGCAGTAGATGAAGTATGGGTAGCTACTGACGACTCCCGTATTTCTGATGCGGTGGAAGCGTTTGGGGGCAAAGCTGTAATGACCTCTGCAAATCACAAGAGTGGAACAGATAGGATACAGGAAGCTTATCTAAGGATAAATAAAGATTTTGATGTGGTGATCAATATTCAGGGGGATGAACCTTTTATTCAACCAGAGCAGATTGAGTCATTGAAAAATTGTTTTGATGGTGTGGAAGTTGAACTGGCCACACTCGTAAAACCTTTTAGAAAAGAAGATGGATTCGATACATTATTTAATCCAAATTCGCCTAAAGTAGTTATTAATAAAAAGAATGAGGCTATATATTTCAGCCGTTCCATCGTTCCGTATATACGAGATGTGCATCATACTGAATGGCTCGATAAACATACATTTTATAAACATATAGGCATGTATGCTTACCGTGTGGATGTACTGGAAAAGATTACACAATTGCCTCAATCATCTTTGGAGAAAGCCGAATCTCTGGAACAACTCCGTTGGATAGAAAATGGTTACCGTATCCGTGTAGGTTATACTGACGTGGAAACAATAGGGATCGATACCCCTGAGGATATGGAGAGGGCGCTTGGTCTGCTTCAGTTGTGATATATCTTTATTTATATGTATAGTACAGTTTTATTTCGTATTCGTTAGTCACTTTTTTGTTTTGAAGTGGATCGACCATATTGTTTATCTCTTGATAGCTGTTCCCTGTATCTGTTCTTGTTAATATCCGTTCATTTTCATCCAGGGTGAATGTTGACAATACTGTGTATTCTCCTCTTGTTTTGAGATTGGTACTATTGTATAAGATATGGAAGAGGTAAGGTTTTTTGAGCAGCGAATAGGAAAAAAAGAAATATCATTATATGATAATTCATATTCGTTAGGGAATTGTATTGTATAATGGTTTGGTAAGGTAGTATCATATTCACACTTGATGGTATCTATACTACTTGTGTGTACATCATTTATTTCTACTATAAAACTGGTTATTCCTTCTACCAGGTTTCCATCTTTATAGCTGTATTCTGTTATACTTTCAAACAATCCATCTTGGGTTACGCCTTCCAGATATCTTTTTTTCTTTATTATTTTATCATCACTCCATTCAAAAGTATCAATAAGTGGTGCCTCATTGAAATCATTCTTATAATCCGTTCTTTTAATAATTCTGTTATGCTGGCCTATTTCCAGTTCAATCTTTATATCTTTGACGGTTACCTCATCTGAAATAGAATCGATCTTTTCATTTACACCTGAGATTGTTATTTTATTTCCGTAATGCGTATAGTTGCAGGTTCTGCTATTGAGTAATTTTGTTTTGCCATTACTTAGTGTTTTATAAATAGTAGTAACGGACTTCTCTAGAAATCCAGCATCGTTATATGTGAGCTCTATATATGGATGCTTTATTGAGTCTATTATGGATGACTCTACTTTTATAACACGATTTCGAATCTCGCCTATGTCCGTTTTTGGTTTGTTGCAACTATAAGCAAATGCTATAAACAAAAATGAAAAGAATAGCAGGTTTTTATAAAAATTCATAGTTAAGTAGTTGTAATTAAGTTTTCAAAGGAACCATTTTATTTTTATATGAGCAACTGTACAATACATGGAAAAGCATATAGCCTTAATTACTCAAAAACAATGCTCCAGTTATTTTATAATACTCATATTCGATTCCTCCGAATAAAGGATTTACATAACTGAAACTTGCGCCGGTATCAGTTTGCGAATCTTCATTATATGTATTATTGAATATTATTATGTTTCCAAAATCATATAAAATATGCAAGGATCGGTTGTCGTAAGAAACGCTCTTGACAGTTTTTAGCGCCAATTGCTTATTTTCTGTAAGGCTAATATTTTTCTCTTTCTCAAAGTCCTTTACTTTCATTTTCTTGTCTGTCTTGAATTTTTCGGCATTGTTTTCCTTAAAGCCATACTGTTCACAAATTCGCTGTTGCTGTTTGCTCAGTTTTTGAAAATCAAGTCCTGTTTTATATATCCAGTCCCAATGTTTTGTTAACTCCCAATATTCCTCGCCCGTAACCTTCCCTTTGGGTCTGTCAGTATCTTCATCTATAATTTCGGGATCGAGTATCTTTGTTATAAACTCGATAATCTTGCCATTACTGATAACACACAAGCCGTATTCGAATCTTTGATACCAATGTCCACCGGTATCGTTTGTAAGAAATCTAGTCCGGCAAAGTATTTCTCCTTTGTCATTAATCGAAACAGGGTTCATTTCGGACCACACATAGGAGGGGCCTGTTGCAAATGCCGTAGGGGGGGCTAGAAAGAATAAGAAAAATAGTAGGTTTGTAAAGAAAATCCGTTTCATGTTTGTTAGGCTTTAATCTCATAATATAATAGGAGCAACCCCTATAATTTGAACTAATATTTTCAAAAATAGAGTTAAACACTTGTTTAGCCAAATAATCTTGTTTATTTTTGCAACTAAACAATCGTTTAGAACACATGTTTAACAATGAAGAATCTTCCGAAGTCCGCAAGCGGATATTGAAGGAGGCGCAAATCCTTTTCATCAAAAACGGCTACAAAGGTACCAGTGTCAGGGATATAGCTAAGGCTTCCGGCACGAATGTAGCGATGGTAAATTACTATTTCCAGTCGAAATATAATTTATTTGAGATTATCTTTGAAGATGCCCTTGACATTTTCACAAAAAGAATATTTGCTACCATAAATTCAGATCTGCCGTTTTTTGAGTTGATAGAAATGTGGATTCACACATACTATGAGGTACTTTTCGAGTATCCCCAGATAGCAGCATTTATCCTGAATGAGGTAAGCCTGAATCCGGAAGGACTGACCCAGCGGATTAAAAAACGTAATCCATATGGTTCTTATAGCAAGATTGAAGAGCGCATAGAGGAGGAAATAAAAAAGGGTACGATCAGGGAAACTCCTGCTGCCGATTTCCTGTTGAATATACTTTCTATGTGCATGTTTCCATTTATGTTTGGTAATCTGGCCATGACCTTAATGGAGATCCCATCAGGCATATATAACGAACTGATAGCCAATCATGAGAAATATGTCATACAGTTTACAATAAACGCACTGAAACCGTGCGAAAATGAAATAAAACAAAAATAATCTACACGATAATGAATACAAGACAGCAATACAAAATGGGAGTTGATGTAGGGTCAACAACTGTGAAGATTGTAGTTCTAAATACTGACTTACAAATCATTTACAAATCATATTGCCGGCATCAGGCTAATATACAGCAAACACTGATTGCAGAACTGCAAAAGGTTATAGAACTATATCCTGATGCGGAATTTACTATAAATATATCAGGGTCTGCCGGTATGGGTATCGGTGAGCGCGTTGGTATTTCTTTTGTACAGGAAGTAGTGGCTGCTGTAGAAGTGGTAAAGAATGTATATCCGGCTGCACATACGCTGATCGACCTGGGAGGCGAAGATGCCAAGATGGTGTTCTTTAACGAAGGGCGTCATCCTGATATCCGTATGAATGGGAGTTGTGCAGGAGGTACAGGTGCATTTATCGACCAGATGGCCAGCCTGATGAATATTTCCATTGAAGAACTGGGTGTAAAAGCGCTTGACTTTGACAAGATATATCCTATAGCATCCCGCTGTGGTGTATTTGCCAAGACGGATGTGCAAAACCTGATCAGCCGTAATATTCCGGTTTCGGATATTTCAGCTTCTATTCTTCATGCTGTAGCTTTACAGTCTGTAACTACACTGGCGCGTGGTTGTGATGTTATTCCCAAAGTAATTTGCATTGGAGGTCCATTAACATTTATTCCTGCTTTACGGAATGCTTTCCGCGAAGTCTTGAAAATACAGGATTCGGATATTATCGTTCCTGAAAATGGAGAATATTTTCCGGCATGGGGTTCTGCCCTTTATGAAGAGGAAGATGCTACTATTTTTGACCTGAAAGAACTCGTTGCTAAACTCTCTGAATCTACTTCCTCAAATCATACTGATGCCCTTGAACCACTATTCAAGGATGAGCTTGAATATATCTCATGGGATGCAAACCGCAATGTAAAGGCTCTTAAATTTAAAGAACTGGGTACAGATAAATATGTAGAATGTTTTCTGGGTATAGATTCCGGCTCCACTACATCTAAAGTTGTGGTAATGGATACCGATGCAAACATTATCTACAAATTCTACGGAAACAATGAAGGTAATCCATTGAAAAAAGTGATGGAAGGATTATCCTTATTCTATAAAGAAGCTGAGGAAAAGTGTGTGACTGTAAAATTCCTTTCTTCTGCTGCTACAGGTTACGGTGAAGACTTAATGAAATCTGCACTTGGGCTTGATTACGGCATTGTGGAAACCATTGCTCACCTTTCGGGAGCACAGTATGTAGACCCAAACGTATCGTTTGTTCTGGATATTGGCGGACAGGATATTAAATCAATATTTATCAGCAACGGTCTGATATCAAATATAGAATTGAACGAAGCCTGCTCGGCGGGTTGTGGTTCGTTTTTGCAGAACTTTGCCTCTACCATGAATATGCAATTGTCAGATTTTGCGCGTGCTGCGTGCCTGGCAAAATATCCGAGCGATTTGGGTTCCCGTTGTACCGTATTTATGAACTCGAAGGTGAAACAATCGCTGAGGGAAAATGCAGGTAATGACGATATTGCAGCAGGTCTGGCATATTCTGTTGTCAAAAACTGCCTGTTCAAGGTGCTTAAAATATCCAATCTGAACCTGCTGGGCGACCATATTGTGGTACAGGGTGGAACATTCCGCAACGATGCTGTTTACCGTGCATTGGAGATGCTTTCGGGTAAAACTGTCAGTTCTACCGATCACCCCGAACTGATGGGCGCTTTGGGTGCGGCTTTGTATGCACACCGCCTGTGGGAAAAGAAACAAAATGAGACGACATTCTCAGGAAAGGAAGCCTTGTTCGATTTGGCTACAATAGATTCTAAAGAATTGACGTGTAAGGGTTGTACAAATATGTGTTCGGTACTCCGTTTCAAATTCAATAACGGGAACATCAGTTATGCCGGAAACAAATGTGAGAAGGTATTCTTCAATAAGAATGTGGAACGCCGTGAAGGATATAATGCCTTTGATCAGAAAAACGATATTCTTTTCAGCCGCCCTGTAAATGCGGATAATATAAATAAAGGTAAAACTATTGGTATACCGCGTGTACTGAATATGTTCGATAACTATCCGTTCTGGCATACATTGTTCACTGAGTGCGGATTTAATGTTAGGTTATCACCTGAATCTACTTTCCCGCTTTATCAGAAGGGAGTGGGGGGAGTGATGTCAGATAATATTTGTTTCCCTGCCAAGCTGGTACATGGACATATCCTATCACTTATAGAAAGTAAGGTGGACAGGATATTTTATCCGATAGTACCAAAAGAAGAAAAGGAATTCGGACAAGCATCCAACTCATTTAATTGTCCTGTGGTCAGTGGTTACCCTGATGTGATACAGAGTTCGATTGACCCGTCAGGCCGTCATGGTATTCCATTTGATGAACCCGTAATTACATTCAGCAGTGATAAGGCTTTGGCTAAAGGTTGTTTTAATTATTTGTCATCTCTGGGTGTGTCAAAAGATACTTTCCAAAAGGCCTTTCAAAAAGCAGTGGCTGTTAAAGATGGACTGAAGCAGGAACTATATGGATACCAGAAAGAATTGTTGGATAAAGCATTGGAAACAGGCGAACTCACCTTTGTAGTAGCAGGACGCCCTTATCATACCGACCCGTTGATTCATCAGAAAGTAGGACAGATTCTTTCCGATTTAGGAGTGACTGTGCTCACGGACGACGTTTTCCGTAAACCGGAAAGTCATGGTTTTGGTAAGCTGAATATCGTTTCACAATGGTCGTATCCTAACCGTGTAGTACAGGCTGCAATGGAAGTTGCTAAGTTACCGCAAAATGTGCAGTTGATACAGCTTAATTCATTCGGTTGCGGCCCCGATTCTTTCTTTATGGACGAAACCCGTGATATACTGAAAGCTGTAGGTAAAAATATAACTGTGCTTCGTATTGACGAAATAGCCAGTCCGGGTTCTATCCGCTTGCGTTTGCGTTCGTTGGTAGAATCACTGAAAGCCGTAAAATCATATGATGTGGTTTCTGATAATCACTACAGGGGCTATTCCGTGCCATACAAGAAGGCTACAGACAAGAACAAAACTATTTTACTTCCTTGGCTTTGTGACTTTATTTCCCCTTTTGCTCCTGCTCTTGGTGAACTGTTAGGGCTTAAAGTACAGAATTTGCCAAAATCGAATAAAATATCTGCCGATTTGGGGCTAATGTATGGGAATAACGAGGTTTGTTATCCGTCAACCCTTGTTTTGGGGGATATTATCAATGCTTTGCAATCAGGAAATTATGATGTAAAGGATATTGTACTGGCTATTACCCAGACAGGTGGTCAATGCCGTGCTACAAACTATATCGCGCAGATTAAGACCGGATTACAAAATGCCGGATTTAACGATATTCCGGTGATAGCACTTACTTCCGGTGAAACATATCAGAATGATGAAAGTGAGTTCACACTGGAATGGAAGAAGGTAGCAAAACTGGCTATTCCAATCGTATTATATGGAGACGGGCTTCAACAGATGCATAGTACTATTTCTGTTCGTGAGAAGAAAGAAGGGGCTTCGCAGGAAGTATTCGATTTCTATATCGAACGTGGTATTGACGCCATTCGTGCAAAGGATGCAAAAACATTATTCCGTTTGTTGAAGGAAGCTGTTGAGGACTTCAACAATGTACCTATATATAATAAGGAGTACTCTAAGGTAGGACTAATAGGTGAAATATTTGTGAAGTACAACAACTATGCACAGGCAAATATTTCAGAATGGTTGCGTTCGCGGAATGTAGAGGTTTCTACCCCACCTCTTTTGGACTTCTTGATGCAGTTCTTTGTAAACAGTAAGGTAAATGTGGCGAATGGACTGGATGAGGAAACAATCTTCTCTAAAACTTTAAAACCTCTCATTTGGTGGTATATCAATAGGAAAGTAAAAAAATCAGAGAAAATTCTTAGTAAATTTAAGTTTTACGAAGCATCGGAATCTATCTATGCTAAAGCTGAGGCTGCGGCAGAAGTACTGAATCTTTCCAATCAGTTTGGAGAAGGCTGGCTGATACCCGGGGAGATTGCCCATTATGCCCGCAAAGGTGTGAATAAGGTGGTTTGCCTTCAACCGTTCGGCTGTATTGCCAACCATATTGTAGCAAAGGGTGTAGAGAAACGCATCAAAGAGATTTATCCGAATATGAATATCCTGTATCTGGACATTGACGGAGGTATTGCCGAAGTGAATCTGCAAAACCGCCTACACTTTATGATCTAGGAAATATTTTTAAAAAAAGGTGTCTCCATGTGGGACACCTTTTTTACTAATAAGAAATCTAATAATATAGTGATGTGTAAGGAAAGGTTATTCAGTAGGTCTTGTAGCCATAGCTGTTAATTGGCCTTTTGTTTTCAGGTTTTCCATCAGGAAGTTATCTCCTTCTGCAGGGTCAACAATGGCATATTTACCAACTCCGCATATTTGCATTTCGTCAAGTACATCTACCAGATTTTTATAATTTGAATCTTTTGTTGGTTTTATTACTACATTCAAGCCGTCTTTCGATTTCTTTACCTCACTCGACATATCTCTTAGTTGCTTGTCTGTTATCTCTTTTTTATAATGTTTTTGTCTTAATTCTTTTATCTTAAACATATTATCATTGTTTCTTGAAAGTAGCATCTCCCGTATGCCTAACATGTTTGTTTCTTTCAATGATGTGTAGTCTTCATAATTAGCGACTCCTTCATAGTAATAGACCTTGTTGTTCTCTCCTAAAATAACTGTTACTGATTTGGATCCGGGTATAGGTTCTTCTCCCTTGTCTGTTGGCATAGCCACATCCATTATTTGTGGAATACTAAGTGTTGTACAGAACATGAAAAATGTAATTAATAACATATTCATATCTACCATTGGAGTGAAATCTACCCGTAATGTTTTTCGTTGTGGTTTTCCTTTTTTGGCTTCGCCACTTCCTGTATCTATATTAGCCATAATATTAATTTCTTTAAGGGTTAAACTTATTCTTTTGCTTAATAGAGGTAACAGATGTTGAAATTCCATAAAAAAGGACAACTTTTTTTTTATAAATTCTATCTTTGTAATTCAACTCAATCGTTTTTGTATCAAAATGAAGCAACGGATCTTACTCTTTATCACCATCTCCTTTTATTTTATTCTCTTCTTCTTATTAGGGAAAGTCGTATTCTTACTGGCTCATTCTTCTATAGGTGGTGGACTTACATCCAGAGATGTTTTTGATGTACTTTATCATGGTTTGCCGCTTGATATGTCAATGAGTGGTTACCTTACTGCTATACCTGCACTCATACTTATTTCTTCCATCTGGTTCAAACCTAAATTGATAGCACGTATATATAATGGGTACTTCGGGGTAATTTTGCTGATTATAAGTATAATAACAGTTGTGGATATTATCGTATATCCTTATTGGGGTTTTCACTTCGACTCTACTGTTTTTCTTTATTTGCAAAAGCCAAAGGAAACTTTTGCCAGTGCATCGGCTTTAGATTTTCTGTTTGGCCTTTTAGGTATTGCTGCTTATGTTGTAATTGCCTATCTGGCTTATGTATTTCTGATCAGAAAGCAAGTGTTAAATCTTACTGTTCCTAAATCTATCATTAAGACTTCACTTATTTTGGTATTGCTGACGGCTGCCTTGTTCCTTCCTATCAGAGGAGGGATAACAGTATCTACAATGAATATCGGGCAAGTATACTACAGTGATAATATGTTTTTTAATCATGCAGCTATAAATCCTGAATTCAACCTGATGTCATCTTTCTTTAAGTCAGATAATTTCGGATCTCAATATCAATTTTATGATAAGGATGAGGCATTGGCTATCTTTGATGAGTTAAATAATCAGCCATATAGCGACAGTGTCCCCAGATTACTAAGTACTGACAGGCCTAATATAATCTTATTCATTCTGGAAAGCTTTTCGGCAGATGTAGCTTTAGATTCGCTGATTGCTCCTAATATGTCGCGCTTTGCAAAAGAAGGTGTATTGTTTGATCATTTTTATGCTAATAGTTTCCGTACTGACAGGGGGCTCGTATCCGTACTTAGCGGCTATCCGGCACATCCTACTGTGGCTATTATGAAGTACCCTCAGAAAACTGGCTCTTTACCTACAATACCGCAATATCTAAAGAAAGCAGGATATGACAACCTATCGTTTTATTATGGGGGTGATGCTGATTTTGCTAATATGCGTTCCTATTTTGTTGGGGCTTGTGGTATAAAGGATATATTTTCCGATGAGGAATTCCCTTTAAGTGAGCGTATGACAAAATGGGGTGTTCCGGATAAATTCCTGATTGACAGGGTGTCCTATGACCTGAGTACTAAACCACAGAAGACTCCTTATTTTAAAACAGTACTAACCCTTAGTAGTCACGAACCTTTTGATGTGCCTGTGGGTAAATTTGAAGAGCCATTTCTGGATGCTGTAAATTATACAGATGATTGTTTGGGTAAATTTGTAGAGCAGTTCAGAAAGACAGAACAATGGAACAATACGTTAATTATATTTATTGCAGATCATGCTATGCAATCATATCCTCAGGGATTAAATAATAGTGACCCCGAACGGTTTCGTATACCAATGGTGTGGATAGGTGGAGCGGTAAAGGACTCGTTGGTAGTATCTGATTATGGTTCACAGAACGATCTGGCTGCCACTCTATTCTCTCAGATGAATATAAAGCATACCGACTTTAAGTTTAGTAAAGATATGCTGAACCCTGATGGGAATAAGTTTGCTTTCTACTCTTATGTGAACGGGTTTTGTATGACTGATTCTACGGGAACCGTTACATATGATAATGATAAGCAAAGTATCCTTCAGCAGTCCGGCAATCCTGAAATGGAGAAGAAAGCGAAAGCATTTTTCCAAACAATGTATTTAGATCTGGGTAGTAGATAACTTCAACTAGTGGTTAAAAACTTAATTTATCATTAAATGTTATACTAATATTAAGGAGATTTGATATGAAAAAGTTTACTATAATAATATTGATTGCCACTTTAGGATTTAGTTGTAAATCCGGGAGTTCTCTGTCTAAGGAGGAAACTATCACTTCCATGACTGAGAAAATAGAATCTTCAAGTTATACATTCATCCCTCAGACTGCTTTGCCTACAAGTGGACGATCAGTCAATCTTAATTATTCATATTCGCTAAAGGTATCAAAAGATACAATTAGTGCCTATCTTCCTTATTTCGGAAGAGCTTATTCAGCACCGATTTCTCCGGATGACAACGGTATAAAATTCACAAGCACAGACTTTGAGTACTCAGTTTCCGATAAAAGGAAAGGAATGTGGGATGTTAATATGATGACAAAAGATACTCAGCGAAAATTTAATCTTATATTGCGGGTAGGAGATACCGGATATGCCACTTTAACCGTAAATGAAAACAACAGGCAGCCTATATCTTTCTACGGAAAGATAGAATAATTAATAATATTTCGCTTTCTTCAACTGTTTTTTAAGCATAAAAGTAATATATTTGGAAAATTATTATTTATTTCGCATCCTTATATAGGGACGCCAAATACTTTTTAGTCTATTTTTATGCAAATATCCTTCACTGCAGAGCAGATTGCTACAGTATTAAATGGGACAATTGAAGGGGATTCTTCTATTGAAGTGAATAATTTTTCTAAGATAGAAGACGGAAGGCCTGGAACACTGACTTTTTTATCTAACCCCAAATATACCCATTACATATATACTACAAATGCCAGCATTGTGTTAGTAAATGATGATTTTGTAGCAGAACATCCAATAAAAGCAACATTAATCCGTTGTTCTAATGCATATGCAGCTTTAGCTGTATTACTTGATATGGTTGAAAAATCCCGGCCACAGAAAACGGGTGTTGAGCCAATGTCTTATATCTCGGAAAGTGCTACTTTGGGTGAGAATGTATATATTGGTGCGTTTACCTATATTGCAGATAGTGCCAAAATAGGAAATAATACTAAAGTATATCCTCAGTCATACATCGGAGACAATGTGCAGATAGGAGATAATACGATTATATATCCCGGCGTAAAAATATATCAGGGATGTATTATTGGTAACAATTGTATTATACACAGTGGAGTTGTGATCGGAAGCGATGGCTTTGGATTTGCTCCTGAAGATAATGGTGAATTTAAGAAGATTCCACAAATGGGTATTGTTCTCATTGAGGATGATGTCGAAATAGGAGCTAATACCACTATTGATCGCGCCGTGATGGATGCGACGATTATACATAAAGGTGTAAAATTGGATAACCTTATTCAGATTGCACATAACGTAGAGGTTGGAGACAATACGGTTATGGCGGCTCAGGTAGGAGTATCCGGTTCTACAAAGATAGGGAAACAGTGTATGTTTGGCGGACAGGTTGGCTTAGGGGGCCATATTACCATTGGAGATAATGCTAATATCGGTGCCCAGTCAGGAATAATAAGCAATATTGAGCCCGGTGCAAAAATTCTAGGTTCACCTGCTATTCCTGTCAGAGACTTTTTTAAGTCGAGTGTTGTGTTCCCTAAATTACCTGAAATATATAAACAAATAGCCCAGTTGCAGAAAGAGATTGAAGCACTGAAATCGAATAAAAACTAACATATAAATAAGAAAATGAGCAAACAGCACACTCTGAAAGGCAGTTTTACATTGCAGGGAAAAGGGTTGCATACAGGATTACCGATAACGATAACATTCAATCCTGCGCCGGAAAACCATGGATACAAAATCAAGAGAGTAGATCTGGAGAACCAGCCTGTAATAGATGCCTTAGCTGAAAATGTTGGCAACACTCAACGAGGTACTGTATTAATTAAAGATAATGTTCAGGTAAGTACAGTCGAACATGCTATGGCGGCTCTGTATGCATTAAGGATCGATAACTGCCTGATTGAAGTTGATGCTCCTGAATTTCCTATACTGGATGGAAGTTCTGTGCAATATGTACAGGCTATATATGGTGTAGGTATTGTTGAGCAATCAGAAGATAGAGATTATTTTGTTGTTCGCCATAAAATGGAAGTTGTAGATGAAGAGACCGGATCTAAATTGACACTTTTGCCTGATGACCGTTTCTGTATCAATTCATTTATAGAGTTTGAATCTAAATATATTCCAAACCAATCGGCTACACTTGAAGATCTATCCGACTTCCCTAAAGAAATAGCAAATGCACGTACCTTTGTTTTCGTTCGCGAAATACAGAAACTACGCGATGCCGGACTGATAAAAGGAGGTGACCTTGATAATGCAATCGTTATATATGAACGCCAGATCTCGCAAGAAGACCTGGATAGCCTGGCAGATTTGCTTGGTGTTCCTCATAAGGATGCTACTGAATTAGGCTACCTGAATAATAAGCAAATCATGTATCCTAACGAGCCTGCCCGCCATAAATTATTGGATATAATAGGGGATATGGCTTTAATCGGAAAACCTTTGAGAGGACGAATTATTGCTACCCGCCCCGGACATAAGATAAATAATAAACTTGCCCGCCTTATTCGTAAGCAGATTAAGTTAAACGAAGTTCAACCACCTGTTTATGACCCGAACAAAGCAGCGGTTTTTGATATTAACAGAATTAAGGAGTTATTGCCTCACAGATATCCCTTTTTGATGGTGGATAAGATTATAGAGGTAGGGCAGAAACATATAGTGGGTATAAAAAATATCACAACCAACGAGCCTTATTTTCAAGGCCATTTCCCTCAGGAGCCGGTTATGCCGGGTGTATTGCAGGTAGAGGCCATGGCTCAGGTAGGAGGGCTCCTGGTATTATCTCAGGTAGATGAGCCAGAGAGATATTCTACATATTTCCTGAAGATTGACAATGTGAAATTTAGGAATAAAGTTGTTCCTGGCGACACACTTATATTCAGATTGAATATGATGTCTGAAATCAGGCGGGGAATAGCCAATATGAAAGGTTATACTTTTATCGGTGATAGATTAGTGTCAGAAGCTGAGTTTACTGCACAGATCGTGAAGAATAAATAATAAAATATATTAGTATTATGTCAAACATATCAAATCAGGCTTATGTACATCCTGATGCAAAGCTGGGAAAGGATGTAACAATAGAACCTTTTGCATTCGTTGATAAGAATGTGGAAATAGGTGATGGAACGCATGTTATGTCTGGAGCCAATGTCAGATACGGCTCTCGTGTTGGAAGTAACTGTAGAATCTTTCCTGGTGCTGTAGTTGGCGGGGTTCCTCAGGATTTGAAGTTTAAAGGAGAGGACAGCCTGGCAATTGTTGGTAATAATACTACTATCAGAGAATGTGTTACTGTAAACAGAGGTACAGCTTCTAAAGGACATACTATAGTAGGCAACAATTGCCTGTTGATGGCATATAGCCATGTAGCACATGATTGCGTTTTGAATGATTATGTTATACTCGGTAATGCAACCCAACTGGCAGGCGAGGTCGAGGTGGAACACCATGCTATCCTGAGCGGTGGAACTCTTGTACATCAGTTTACCCGTATCGGGGCACATGTTATGATACAAGGTGGTACACGTCTGGGTAAGGATATTCCGCCATATATCATAGCAGGGCGTGAACCTGTGTGCTACTCCGGAGTAAATCTCATCGGCCTGCGCCGTAACGGTTATTCTAACGAAAAAATAAATGAAATACAGGAAATATACCGCGTAATTTATCAGGCAGGGTTCAATTTTTCGGATGCAATTAATAAAATTGATAAAGAATTTGAAGAAACTCCTGAGATGAGGCTGATTGTAGACTTTGTTAAAGGATCTCCCCGGGGAATTGTCAGAGGGTATATGGGGTAAAATTCCTATAAAAGAATAAATTGTAATCCATTTAGAACTTCTAAATGGATTTTTTTTGTAAAAATGTCGTACCTTTGCACCCTCAAATTATATATATGCAAAATATTAGAAACATTGCAATTATAGCACATGTCGATCATGGTAAAACTACCATTGTAGACAAGATGCTTCTTGCCGGACAACTTTTCAGAGAAAACCAGTCTGCTGGTGAATTGATTCTTGACAATAATGATTTAGAGCGTGAGCGTGGAATTACGATTCTTTCCAAGAACGTTTCGATTAATTACAAGGGAACAAAGATAAATATTATAGATACTCCCGGGCATGCCGACTTTGGAGGAGAAGTAGAACGTGTGCTCAATATGGCTGATGGCTGTTTATTGTTGGTCGACGCCTTTGAAGGCCCGATGCCGCAAACCCGTTTTGTCCTTCAGAAAGCTATTCAGATGGGGCTTAAGCCTATTGTGGTTATCAATAAAGTGGATAAGCCTAACTGTCGTCCTGATGAAGTTCATGAGATGGTTTTCGACTTAATGTTTAGTCTCGATGCTTCCGAGGAGCAGCTTGATTTTCCTACTATTTATGGTTCTGCCAAGCAAGGATGGATGTCTGACGACTGGAAGAAGCCGACAGAAGACATTACCCCGTTACTGGATGCAATCGTTAAATATATACCTGCACCTGAATATCTGGAAGGCACACCTCAAATGCTTATAACATCTCTTGATTATTCCAAATATGTAGGACGTATTGCTGTCGGCCGTGTACATCGTGGCGAGTTAAGAGAAAATATGGATGTCTCTCTATGCAAGCGTGACGGTAGTGTTGTAAAAACCAAAATAAAAGAAATTAATACATTCGAAGGACTTGGACGAGTAAAAGTTCCAACAGTTCAGTGTGGTGATATATGTGCTCTTCTGGGCATCGAAGGTTTTGAAATTGGTGACTCAATTGCTGATATTGAAAACCCTGAACCGCTCCCAACTATCGATATCGATGAGCCTACAATGTCTATGTTGTTTACTATCAACGACTCTCCGTTTTTTGGTAAAGATGGCAAATTTGTCACATCACGACATATACATGATCGTTTGATGAGGGAGCTTGACCGCAACCTGGCTTTACGTGTAGAACCTACCGATAGTGCAGACTCATGGATCGTATATGGCAGGGGGATACTACACTTATCTATCCTGATAGAAACCATGCGTAGGGAAGGTTATGAGCTACAGGTTGGTCAACCTAAGGTAATTATCAAAGAGATAGATGGGCAAAAATACGAACCGGTGGAGCAACTGACTATAAACTTGCCTGAAGAATATTCGAGCAAGATTATTGATCTGGTAACACGCCGTCGTGGAGAACTGACAATGATGGGTAATAAGAAAGATCGTATTTACCTTGAATTTACAATTCCATCGCGCGGTATTATCGGTATCAACAATGCTGCTCTGACCCTGTCGGCAGGTGAAGCTGTTATAGCACACCGTTTTTTAGAATTCCAGCCGTGGAAAGGGGATATAGAAAAGAGATCGAACGGCTCTATTATTGCCAGCGAATCCGGTAACGCTTTCGCATATGCTATAGATAAGTTACAAGACAGAGGTAAATTCTTCCTTGAACCACAAACTGACATCTATATGGGACAGATTGTAGGAGAACATAGTAAGGAAGGTGACTTGGTTGTGAATCTTACAAAATCTAAAAAATTGACGAATGTTCGTGCTTCAGGAACAGATGATAAGGTAAAGCTTGCACCTCCTATTATCTTCAGTCTCGAAGATGCGTTGGAGTATATCAAGGATGATGAATATGTAGAAGTTACGCCACATGCTATACGTCTGCGTAAAATCTATCTGGACGAAAACGATCGTAAACGTATGTCTAAGAAATAATCATTGTAATAATATATTGAGAGGCTGTATGATCTGATTATATAGCCTCTTTTGTTGTTAGTGCTTAGGGTAGCTTTAAATTACTTTAAATGAGGTCTTTTTACTACTACAATTGCTTGGGTAGCTATATTCCTATCTTTACATTTTGCAGGAGTCCAATTTTCCGATTCTTCAAATATTCGTATTATCTCTTTATCCAATACTGTAAAGTCTAAAATATTTTTTTCTTTTCCATTAAATAAAGGTGTACACTTAATTATTTTTCCTTTTTCATCCATTATAATCTTATACTTCGGTCTTATTGCTGAGTGGTAAATAAGATCATCAACAGAAATCTTTATATTCCTATAAATATAGTTCAAATATCCTTCTGGTATGCTATCTGGTGAAATAGGTGCAGAAGTAAAACTGATATAGACATTTCTCCCTGTTGTTTTATCGTAATAATGAGAACAATCTTCTTGCATATTATTTTTTTGAGCTAAGCAGCTATTTGCAAGAAATGTAATGAGTGATAGTAATAGTAATCTCTTTATCATAATATTTCTGGTTCGTTATACTTAAATCGTTTTGGATGAACCCAAGCGCCAATATAATCTTCTTCCCAATAGTATTCAAAGTTACTCCATACAACCCCATCCTTTGCAGTTATATCAGTGCCATCAATTACCCCTGAGCCATTTCTCTGTTTTTCTATTTCAGAGAATAATACCCTAAGTTGACCATTTGTGATAAGCTCAGGTCGCCTCGTTTTGTGTAAATTTTTTAATAATTTACCATTGATTGTAATATCATCGTAATTCATAATATTCCAATAAATTAATGGGTTTGTTTCAGGAGTAGTAAGATAAGCGTCTGTTTTAGACAAATCCATTACTAATTTGGTGTCTTTACCAACAGTTCTTTCAAAAGGATGATCTAAACGTAAAGAATGAAATAATTCATGTATAGCAGTTTCACCAATATCCATTAAATTATAATCATTATCTACTGCCTCAGTAAGAACCTCAACTCTGCCTTTATCATGATTACCCATAAAAAATAAATTAGTCCCCTGATATTTTCGTTTTTCATCGAAATGTAATTGGGGTACTAATTGAGGTAATTCTCTCATAAATGTACCCGAAAAAAATATCTTTCCTGTTACTAATCCATTCGACGAAAGTTCTAATGTTCTCTTAAATTGCTCATTAATGGCCGGTTTATAATCATCAAGAGTACAACCAGTGGCTAATTTGGCAACAGTTACTTCAGTATTCACAAATATTTTCAATTTTCCTCCTTCTTTTATCCAAGTCCACCCGAAATTCTCTTTAAACTCGGCAACCTTTCTCCCTTTATGATAAAACTCAATATTACCAAAATTCTGATTGTCTTCAGCAAAATCACATTCTACTTTGAAATTCTCTATTAATATAATGTTACCCTCATCGTTTACATGACCTGTTACAGTAAATTCAGAGCCTTGGCCTTTTATCCTTCTTCCGTTGCTTTGCTTTACTTGCAGTTCGAAGGAATCACCTGGCAAATGGTTTTTAACTTCAACTTCTAATGTCAGATTGTGATTCAGCATCATATCCTTACGATAAACAGAAGAAATATAGTCTTTTTTTCGTCCTCTCCACTTGATATCGGTTACAAATAATTCCCTTTCCTCACTGACTACATTCTTTGCCTTTTTATCGATATCTGTTATATACCAGACTTTTCGGTGTACTTCTTCGTTATTGTATCTTATAGTTGCAGGCATTAGCTGCAAAGACATTATCATCGAATTTGTGCCAGTGCTACACATAGCTTCTGAAATATTCGGAATCCATGCGTCCCAAAACTCTATCCGTTTAAAAGGATAAAATTCATCATCTCCATAAAAATCAATTCTACCATGTTTTACCATCGTGGAACTGCTCTCGTCGGGCAGAAACCATTCATATAACCAAGAGTCGTCGCTTGTAGTTTCCATCGTTAGGTTGAAAAAACCGCCAAACGGGATCGCATCTTTGGAGTAGAAAGAACTCAATGATGACCTGGATGCATCAGATAATGAATCGAGTGTATCATTTATAGTAGTATAAGCCCACTTATCTAAAATTGAGTTTTGTACTTTAAAATAATCCATTTTGAAAGTCAATAACTGCCTTTCCTTATTCTCTATTATGAGGTGCGCTTCATGAGCCATTGCTTTAAATAAATCTGAATGTTAAGGTTTTGTATATTGAGATGACAATTTTAAGAATAAAAATTAACTTATAGGTAATTTCCCTCCATAAAGTGCTAATTTGAATTGCATTATTTGTAAATAAGGCAGGTGTTTAATGCTCAAAATTGTCTTATATAAAGAGATCTTTGATTTTTCAGAATAGAAGGAAAAGTAACAGCTAAAGAAACAGTATAAAAAGTGTTACTTTTGTCACCTTTTTGATGTAAGTTCCTTTCTATTAGCTATTTGTAATTTTTGGTAGTTGTTACTTTTTTTGAACCTTATATATAATAAATACCCAGAGGAATGAAAAGGAGAAATTCGTAGCCAAAACTTATAAAAAGTGAAAGCCCTTATTATTGACTTGTTATAAATCCCGACATTAAACTATTTTTCATACCTTTGTTGGCTGAAAAATAGAGATATTCACATGGCCGATACGAAACAGCAATTTGAACATGTAATAGCAATATGCCGTACCCTTTTTGCTAAGAAGTTAAAAGACTATGGCGCATCGTGGCGTATTCTTCGTCCACAGTCAGTTACTGACCAGATATTAATCAAGGCAAAACGTATAAGAAGCATTGAAGAAAAAGGAGTGAGCCTTATTGATGAAGGTATTACCCCTGAATTTATAGGTATTGTAAATTATGGCGTTATTGGGCTGATTCAGTTGGAATTAGGCTTTGTTGATAGCATTGATATCTCGGAAGAAGAAGCTTTGTCATTGTATGATAAGCATATAACTGAAACCAAAGAGCTGATGTATGCCAAGAATCATGATTATGATGAGGCATGGCGTGCAATGCGGATAAGCTCGTATACAGATCTCATTTTGACGAAAATATATCGCACAAAACAAATAGAGGAAAACAAAGGGAAAACAATCGTATCAGAGGGTATCGATGCCAACTATATGGATATGATAAATTACTCTCTCTTTGGTTTGATCAAGTTGGAATATCCTGAGAAAGAGGATTAAATACCGGATGAGTAAAAAGGATATAGGTATAAAGATATTGGTAGAGATCTCCAGGATTATTCTGGGGGTTACTTTTATATTTTCAGGTTTTGTAAAGGCTGTCGATCCTTTTGGTACAGCGTATAAGATCGAAGATTATTTTGCAGCCTTCAATCTGTCTTCTTTATCCTTCTTATCGTTGCCCGGATCAGTCCTCCAGAGTATTGTCGAATTTGCGATGGGGGCATGTATGCTGTTTGGGCTCTATCGGAAATGGAATTCACGACTCACTTTAGTTGTTATGATTTTCATGACAATACTGACACTGTATCTTGCTATTGCTGATCCTGTGGATGACTGTGGATGCTTTGGCGATGCGCTGATTATTACCAATTGGCAGACATTTTATAAAAATATAGTTTTATTGATATGTTCTATTATTGTATTCAGGTATTGTGAGCATATCAGTAACCTGTTTACAGGGAAAACCTATTGGTTAGCTTTCCTTTATATTTTTATTTTTATTGGCTTGTTTGCGTTTCGTAACTATCTTTATGATCCGCTTTTCGATTTTCGTCCTTATAAAATAGGTTCGGATATCCCAGAACTGATGAACGTAGAAGATGGAAAAGGCAGGGAAGAAAAGTCTTTTCTGGTTTATGCCAAAGATGGGGTGGAAAAGGAATTTACAGAAGATAATTATCCATGGGAAGATAGTACCTGGGTATTTGTCCGTATGGATACAAAAGTAATCAAGGAGGGAGAGAAGCCTGTTATAAATGATTTTTTGATTAATAAGCTTATATTCAATGCGGAAAAAACAGAGGTTGAAACGCAACTGGATATTACCCAGGAGATATTATCGGATTCCAATTATGTTTTTCTGATGATAACTCCTTCTTTGACAACTATGGATATGTCATATCTTAGTGGTTTCGAAGATGTAGAGAATTATGCGAAAGACCATGGGTACGAGTCTTTATGTGTGACGGCTTCAGCTACAGATGAAATAATGCAATGGTCGAAAGATAATACGATCAATTTTGATTTTTGTGCAGCTGATGGGCGTATGCTGAAAACAGTAATACGTTCTAATCCGGGACTTATTCTGTTAAAAAACGGTGTTGTAGTCAACAAATGGGCAGATATTGATGTTCCCGGAGAAGAGAGCCTAACCAAGCCTCTGGAAGATCTTCCTTATGGACAAATGATAAATACAAAGGAAGAGGATCAAAAGAATTTAATTGGTGTTTGTGTCGTATTTTTCTTTCCGTTATTACTTCTGAAAGGATTCGATTTTCTATTTTTCAGAAAGATGAGAAAGGAAGCAGCAGCTAGGGATAACGAACAAATAGAGGAATAATATTAATTATATAATAAATACTTAATCATGAGAAAGAATATTGTTGCAGGAAACTGGAAAATGAACAAAAACCTACAAGAAGGTGTAACTTTTGCTAAAGAACTGGAAGCAGCTTTGGCTGGTAAAACATTGAAATGTGATGTAATTATCGGCACTCCTTTTATTCATTTGGCAAGTGTAGCTTCATCAACTAAATTAGGTGTTGCCGCTCAAAACTGTGCTGACAAAGCTTCAGGGGCATATACAGGTGAAGTTTCAGCTGCTATGGTTGCTTCTACTGGTGCAAAATATGTAATTCTTGGTCACTCAGAACGTCGTACTTATTATGGAGAAACAGATGCGATCCTGAAAGAGAAAACTCTTTTAGCTTTAGCTAACGGATTGAGCCCTATCTTCTGTATTGGCGAAACAAAAGAGGAAAGAGAAAAAAATGTACATTTTGATGTTGTGAAAAAACAAACAGTGGATGCTCTATTTGGTCTTTCTGCTGAAGATTTCTCTAAAATAGTTATCGCTTACGAACCGGTGTGGGCTATTGGTACAGGCCTTACAGCAACATCTGCTCAAGCTCAGGAAATGCATGCATTTATTCGTAAGACAATTGCAGATAAGTATGGAAAAGAAGTAGCAGACAATACTTCTATTCTTTATGGCGGTAGCGCTAATGGTGGTAATGCTAAAGAATTATTCGGATGCCCTGATATTGATGGAGGTCTTATTGGTGGTGCTTCACTGGATGTTGAAAAATTCATTCCGGTTATCGAAGGATTTTAATCTATTATAAGTAATGTTGCGGGTAGTCAACCTGAATACTCGCAACATATTTAATATACAATATGAAAAAAAGTATTTATATTTTCTTTATACTCACCCTGATCTCCATTTGTGTATCAGCACAGAGTGATCACAAAACAATAATAGACGAAATTAATTCATCTAAATGGGGACAAGGGGATGTGAAAGTGATGCAAGATGATATTCTGCAGGGAAAGATTGCTGTTTACAATGAAGATGCAACGGATTCTGCAGGCGACTCGGATTCTCATGCATTTGGTAATGTGCCTCCCGGAACTAGGGTAAGAGAATATAAAATTCAGGTTTTCATGGGCAACAATCAGCAACAATCTAAAAGAGAGGCTGAGTCGAAACAAGCCCAGATAAAAAAAGTATATCCTGAAATGAGAACATCTGTATCTTTCCAGTCTCCGTTTTGGAGATTACGTGTCGGGAGTTTCCGCACGAAGGAAGAAGCAGAAGATATGCTTCAGGATATGAGAAAATCATTCCCTTCATTCGGACGTGAGATGACAGTCGTTTCCGAAGTGGTAAAACGATAGGGAACTAAATTATCTTCACAATGCAAGAGGAAAACAAAGTGGACTTACTGGCCGAGCATTACAAAGGTATCATATCGCTCCTTGGAGAAGATGCCGGACGCGAAGGACTACTGTCTACTCCACAGAGAGTTGCTAAAGCTATGAAGTTTCTGACTAAAGGATATGATGAAAATCCTGAAGAAATTTTAAAAAAAGCGTTATTTAAAGAGGATTACAGGCAAATGGTAATAGTCAAAGATATTGACTTTTACTCTTTGTGTGAGCACCATATGCTCCCATTTTGGGGGAAAGCCCATGTTGCATATATTCCTAACGGACATATAACAGGGTTGAGTAAAATCGCCCGTGTTGTCGATGTATTCTCGCGCAGGCTGCAAGTTCAGGAGCGAATGACATTACAAATAAAGGAGTGTATCCAGACCACGCTGAACCCTTTAGGTGTGATGGTTGTGATCGAGGCTCAGCATATGTGTATGCAAATGCGGGGGGTGCAAAAGCAGAATTCAACCACTACCACTTCTGATTTTACAGGGGTGTTCAATCAGGCTAAAACGCGCGAAGAATTTATTAATCTTATCAGATAAGATGATATAGCATTAAACAGCTACGAGATTTTTTTCTGAACAGAAGATTATCTCGTTTTTTATTTTGGATTATGTATCTGTATAATATCCATACACATAAATTCGATGCTGCCCAGGCAGCGGACTATCAGGTGAAATGTATTCTCAATACATATCCGGAAGATTTCTATGCCCGGAAAAGTTTGTTTCCCGATAGTTGGTTTTCGTGTGGTATCCATCCATGGAATGCGATAGATGCTAATATGGAGCAGATGATAAAGATACTTTCCGAGCCAAATGTTGTTGCCGTTGGGGAGGTAGGATTAGATAAACTTAAAGGCCCGGAGTTAAGTGTTCAAATTAAAGTATTCAGGCAGCAAATAGAGTTGGCTACACAGAAGGGGAAGCCTCTTATCATACATTGTGTGAGAGCATGGGGAGAGTTAATCGCTTTATATAAAGAATATAACAAATATAGTATTCCATGGATTATTCATGGGTATAGAGGAAATCCCGAACAGACTCAACAGTTGGGTAAAATCGGATTCAAATTTTCTTTGGGAGAGAAGTTCAATGTTGATTCATTAAAGCATATCCCGATGGAAAATATTTTCTGTGAAACTGATATGTCTGATTTGACTATTTGTAAAGTATATGAAAATATTTCTCGTGATATAGGGGTTGATAAAAATCATTTTGCTACATTAGTGGCTCGAAATGTTGAGATTACATTTAGATAAGTGACAAAAATATATTTTAAGGTTGTAAAAGTTATTAGGTGAATTATGATTGATGTTAATGCACATATCTTGTTGCTTTATACGGGAGGTACAATCGGAATGGTCGAAAATCCGGTTACCGGATCTCTTGAGCCCTTCGATTTTGCACATTTAAATAATCATTTACCTGAGTTGCAACGTTTCAAATTTCATGTAGACCATCTGGTGTTTGATCCGGTGATTGACTCCTCTGAGATTACTCCGGAACATTGGAAGAAGATAGTTCATATTATAGAAGATAATTATAATAAATATGATGGTTTTGTTATTCTGCATGGAACAGATACAATGGCTTACACAGCCTCGGCTCTTAGTTTTATGCTCGAGAACCTTCAGAAGCCGGTAGTTCTTACAGGTGCGCAGCTACCAATTGGTAAGTTGAGGACAGATGCCAAAGAGAATCTTATTACTGCATTAGAAATTGCGGCGGATAAAGATAATCTGGGAAACCCGATAGTACCTGAAGTCTGCATCTTTTTTCAGAATGATCTAATCCGGGGTAATAGGGCAACCAAGGTAAATGCAGATAATTTTAATGCCTTTAAATCATATAATTATCCTAATTTGGGAAAATCAGGAATACAGATAAGGTATGATCGTAAACTTATATTTAAGCCTGATTATGAGAAGAAGACAATATTTCATTATCGACTTGATAATAGGATAGCTTCGCTTAAGCTTTTTCCCGGTATTGATAAACAGACTGTAGAAGCGATTTTTACTTTGAAGAATATTCGTGCTATTATTCTGGAAACGTATGGTTCGGGAAATGCTCCTTTATCTCCCTGGTTTCTTGAGTTAGTTCGCGAAACCGTAAAAAGAGGGGTTGTTATCGTTAATATTTCCCAGTGTGAAATAGGTTTTGTGAACATGCAACTTTACGAGACAGGTCGTGAGTTATTAAGGGCCGGTGTAGTTAGTGGTTTTGATTCTACTTTCGAAGCTGCTTTAGCAAAGTTGATGTTTCTCATTGGACATAAATACGACAAAGAAGATATAAAAATAAGAATGAGAGTGCCGTTGATAGGAGAAATATCCCGCTTAGAAGATAGAATAAATGAAACAGTATGAAAATTTGCATCTGATAGCAGAAAAGGCAAAACCGGAATTCTTACAATACTACAAAAAGAATAAGAGACGTTTGTCCAAGATGGATACTGTTGTTCATTTGTTGCATGAAGAGGTTTCTGAAAAGATTGATTGTCTGTCTTGTGCTAAGTGTTGCAGATCATTAGGGCCTGCCATTTATGATAGGGATATCGAACGCATGGCAAAGGCTTTGAGAATAAAACCTTCTGAGGTTGTTTCTACATATTTGCGGATCGATGAAGACGGCGATTATGTTTTCAAATCTATGCCCTGCCCTTTTCTTATGGACGATAATTATTGTTCTATATATGACTCGCGCCCTAAGGCTTGCCGCGAATATCCACATACCGACCGTAAGAACTTTGAACAAATATATAAATTAACTGTTAAAAATGCATCTACTTGCCCTATTGCATATGAAGTGCTTTCAGGGCTGATAAGTAAATGAATTTATAATTTATATATGAGGAAGCTATTGACCTCCCTTATATTATGTCTGGTTGTTATACAAAGTTCATATTCACAAAACGAGCCTATACAAGACACAATTCCGGCAGAAAATAAGGTTGATTCTACATCTACAAAAAATATAGGGCAATTTATATCACATCAGACCGATGTTATTGTGGGTTCTTTGTTTGGTTCATCCAGGCAGCTTAGCAATGCTGACAGCATAATTAACAAATTCGATGCTTTGCCTTCTTTTGGCATCTACAAGGATAATTATTTTATTGTAGGTACTAATTTGTTTGAAAAACCTACAGATATGAATTCCGATGCTAAATTTCAGGTAAGTATTCGTCATCGGCTCACAAACAGTACATTGCCTTTCAAGACATATTTCTTTCTGACTTATACTCAAAAAGCATTTTGGAATGTTTTTCAGGAATCATTTCCTTTCCGCGATCTTAACTTTAATCCTACGTTAGGTTTGGGGCGTGCGCTTGTCAGAGATAACAGATTTCTGGGAACAATTTCTTTCCAGTTCGAACATGAATCGAATGGTAAGGATGGGGAAGATTCCAGAAGTTGGAATAAAATATCATTTGGAGCTTATCTTGCATTTAACGACCGTTGGACTTTTCATACCAAAGCTTGGATCCCTTTAGTTGATGGTGGTAATAATAAAGATATAGTAAGATATTCCGGCTGGGGGCTTATCGGAATGGATTATTCCAGCCCGAAGAAGAAATATAATGCAGGACTTCTGATTACAAAAAGGGGAGGAGTCAATCTTAATGCAAACATTATAGCAAACTTTTCCATTCGTCTGTTCAATGATGATAATCAATATCTCTTCCTTGAGTACTATAATGGCTATGGAGAATCCATGTTAGATTATAAACAGTATCGCCAACGTTTACGCCTTGGCATAGTGATAAAGCCAAGTTTTATCAGTTTATATTAAATTTCTGATATTTTCCAATGTGTTTTAAATAAGGAGTTTAGTTGTATTTGTTGTTGTTTTATAAAAAAGTCGGTTAAATTATTTCGATAAAATATTTGGAATGTA
>JAITVV010000058.1 GCA_031285625.1 Prevotella sp. | reverse complement strand
CCCTCCTGGCCTCTGTTTCGCAGGCGGGGTACCCAATCCGTAAGCTTAAGGCGTAGAGCAAAATACGGACGTTGTTATACAGGCATGATGATAAAGCAAAGGATTAATCCGTATTTATTTTGCTCAGCCATAGCTGCGGTTTTGGGTCGCCGAGAAAACGAAGCCTTGATTTTTGTAACTTTTTATCAAGAAAAAGTTGAAAGAAATAGAACTATTATTTTCCGACAATTTTATCTATTATAAGTAATAACAAACTTATAACGGATCATGGCAAAGTATACAAAAAAGCTAACAGAAGAAATCGTATCCCTGATAGAAGAGGATACTTATTCCATTAAAGAAATATGCAGCAACCTAAAAATCAGCAGAAAATCTTTCTATGAATGGAAAGAAGCCAAACCGGAGTTTAAAAAGGCAATAGACAGAGCGGTGGAGCGCAGAGATGAAAAACTGTTGATGACTGCGCGCCGGTCGCTGAAGAAAAAACTCGAAGGCTATACCCTGACCGAAACTCGCACAACTTATGTACCCGATAAGAATAATCCTGAAAAATTGGTTTTAAAGTCACAGGTAATAAAACAAAAGGAATATGCACCCGATACGCATGCTATAAAACTTATTCTTTCACAAGGTGACAGGGCAGATGACAGTAAAGAGAAGAACCGGTCGTCTGCTTTAACTATAATAGTTCAGGACCCGAAAGCTGCAAGCCAGTTAAACCAGTTGCATGAAGATCTGATGAGTGGAAACCTGAAAGAAAGAAAAGAAGAGCGGAAAACAGGTTCTGCACCCGGACAATCACAAGAGATTGCACCCTCTACGGACAAACAAGTTGTACGACCCGAACCGAAGAAAGAAGAAAAGCCTGTCAGGGTAAGGGATTATTCCTTACCGTCGGGTTATCTCTACCGGAGGTGACACGATAAATACGACTGAAAGATGTCACCTTTGTCACCTTTTGACCAGTGATGAACGACTATTTTTATCACGAATGCTTCTGAATCAACAAAAAGTAATAGATTTGTATAAACTTTAAACCGCCCGTATGACATTCATTCTGAAATATAAAATTTATCCCTGTTTATTTCTATTTGTTCTTCTGTCATGCTCTACCGATAAAACAGAGAAAATGCTGGCATACGAGGGGATATCTTTTAATTACCCAAGAAGCTGGCATATCGAGACTGAGGAATTATCCGAGGAATCCTTTTTTATAAAAGCAAAGAACAGAGATGATGTTATGTTTATAACATTTACAGATAATAAAACAGACCTTAAAGAGTATATCAAAACATATTACAGGAAAATAGATAATACCAAGGTTCAACTATCAACAGAACCAATTACAGACTCAAAATTTGGAAAATATGATGCTCTATCTTCAAAATTTCTGATAACATATCTCACAGCACGTATTTATGGTTCCGTCCAAACTTTTGAGGCAGGAGGTAAATATATACTAATTGTAAAGCAAAGTGATACAGAAGGCCGTGTTCAGAGAAATTTTAAAGTAATAGAAGAAAGCTTTAGTGTTGAAACTAATAAGGACTCTATCAATTGAGCAAGAATTCATCATACAATCAAATCATTAAATCGACTACTATTTTTGGTGGTTCACAAATATTTATTATCCTCATCGGAATAATACGCACCAAAATTGTAGCTATTTTATTGGGCGCTGCCGGAATTGGTATTATAGGGATTTATCAATCTGTTATAGATATGATGCGCTCTGTATACAGTCTGGGAATGGATACCGCAGGCGTAAAGGAAATAGCAGAAGCAGATAGTAAAGATGATCGTATTACCTTATATAAAACAATCACACGCCTCAACAAATGGTTTAAGGGCGCTGCACTGCTGGGACTGGTTTCCTGTGCTATCCTTTCTTACCCTATAAGCATATGGGTATTTGAAGATAAGGGATACACCCTGCCAATAGCATTACTCTCTATTTGTATATTTCTGGCAATATTGAGTACAGGAAAATCAGTAATTCTGCAAGGTATGCGGAAAATACCCGAAATGGCAAAATCAGCCATGCTGGGAAGTCTTTTCGGGCTCGTGTCCTCAGTTCCTATCTATTTTATTTTTGGTCTTGATGGTATTATTCCTGCATTTATCATATCAGGCTTAATCTCCTTTTTTGTAGTAGAGTTTTATTATAGGAAGCAAAGTATTGAAAACATTAAAGCATCTAATAGGGAAGCTTTCGAATCAGGATTAAATACATTAAAATTAGGATTATATATTGTTGTTGCCGGACTAATAAGTACTATCAGCATGTTTCTGATGCGTGGATTCATTACCCGGAATATAGATATTGAGGCAGCAGGACTATTTCAGGCTGCATGGGCCATAACAAATGTATATCTGGGGTTGATACTCAGGTCGATGGGCTCTGATTTTTTTCCACACCTGTCGGCAATAGCTAGTGACAATAACAAGGTAAAGGGATTGGTAAATGAGCAAAGTTATATAGTATTAGTTATAGCCTCGCCTATCATTATCGGAATGCTACTATTCTCTGATTTCGCCCTGGCAGTACTCTATTCCAGTGAATTTACAGCTGCAAACAGTGTATTATGCTGGCAAATAGCTGGAACTTTCTTCAAAGTGTTAAGTTGGCCGATTGCATTTATAATGTTAGCCAAAAATAAAGGATTGCTTTTCTTTATGACCGAGGCTGTCTACTATATTGTATATTTATTATCCGGTTATTTGTTGTATCCTCATTATGGATTAGAAGCAGCGGGTATTGGTTACCTGATAGCATACATAGTTTATCTCCCCCTTGTTTTTATAATTGGATATCGTATATCAGAGTTCAACTGGAAAAAGAGTGTAGTATTTATGACTCTGACGAATATAATTCTGATATGTGCAGCATTTTATATTGCACAATACATGGAAGAGTATAAGCTATTACCCGGAGTAATAGTTCTTTTGGCATCTTTATTATATGCTTATCTCAATTTAAGAAGAGTATTCAGTCTGGAGGATTTAAAAAAATGGTTTAATAGAAAGTAGATCACTTATTCTTTTTTCTTTCTTCTTCTATTTCTTTTACCCTCGGGATAACAAGGCTATCTTCAATAAATGTATGGGCTTCAAGTTCCTCCTCCGACATATAAAGTTCGGTAAGTATATTCACCATAAGCATTTGGTCGGTTGTACCTGGAACATACTTCATTAATATCTGTTTGAGGTCATTCATTTTACCTTCAATATCATTATGACGTTCCTCAAATATATTGATAGAATAGTGCTTATCTGAATTTTTATCGATTAAGGAGTAAACATAAGGAAAAACGGTATCATCCTCATACTGCATATGCTCAAGAACTTCATTGGTATAATTATCGAAGAAATCGAGTACCATATTAAGCAGGTCATTATCACCTTCAAAAACAAGTTCAAGCTTGCGGCGGATGTTAGGTAATCTTCTTTCCAGAAAATAGCTATGTGAACTTTTCAGGTATTGAAGAAATGGAGCTAACGGCAGTGAGCGAAAGCTTTCCTGTATCTTTGTAATACTTTTGTTTGATTGATAGTTTGCTAAAAAAATAAAGCAATCTGTGTCGAATCCGTTTTCCCGACATACAGTATCTACATTTTTTTCTCCAAAACCTAAAGATATATTCAAACGATTGAGCAATAACAACAGACGATAATCAGAATCTATCAGATCTGACATTTTCATTGCTTTATTAAATACAATTGTTATATTTTGCATAGCTTAATATTTTTATTCGTCCTGATATTTGATCTCTGAAATATCTATCAGTTTATTTATAATCGCATATATAGTCAAACCTGAAATACTATGAACCTTCAGTTTCCGGGTGATATTTCTACGGTGAGTAATGGCAGTATGGATAGAAATATTGTGATGATCCGCAATCTCCTTATTACTCATCCCTTTTACGACACTAATAAGTATTTCTTTTTCCCTGTCACTCAATTCCTCTGCATCAGTCTGATTATTTTGCTCTTTATTCAAGCATTTAAATAAAGTCTCCTCTATCTTAGACTCAGAATCATTTATTCGTATCACAGCATCATAAGATCTGTAGAACTGCTCGTCGATAAGGTTATAAACCAGTGCTATAATAGCCGTCCGTTTATCCAAATTCAACTGTTGCCTCACATCTTGACGCGATGCATGTCCCAGTAACATGGGATTAATAAGAACAGCGTCGGGACGTAGTATGTCGATCTGATAATTCATATCTTCCATTTCTTTGAGTTCTACGACCTTTCCTACACTGGATAATTGAGACAAGACATAAACTAATCCTTTACGAATAATATATGAAGTCTCTGCTACAGCCAACACTTTGTTTGTTTTTAGCATCTAGTTGATTCTTATATAGAATGATTCTTTATAAGGTGCAAATTACGTTATAATTTGCTTTATAAACAAATGTTATAGACTATAATATATATTTATTCTATACCTGTCAGAACATTTTTTGTATTAGCTTTGTTAAGCATACACGATATTATAAATCACTATATGATCAACTTTAAACAAATTACACTTTCTGATAAAAAAGATATAGATGCAGCTTTTGCAGGAAATGAATACCGTGCCTGTGATTTCTGTTTCGCAAACCTATATTCGTGGAATACTAAATTCAAAACAGTATTTGCCATTGAACACCGGACTATATTTCTACGATTTCAGGATTCTGACGGGCAACTTTACTATATGATGCCTATAGGGAAAATGCCTCTGAGGGATGCTTTCAACCTCATAATGGAAGATGCAAAAGAAAATAGGATACCTTTTCAGATGAAAGGTATTACCTCCAGAATGTGGGAAAAAATACAAAAAGAAATTCCGGGAAAGTTCCGGTATCTTCCGGATCGCAACAATGATGAATACATTTACTTTTCTGAGAAGTTAATAAAGCTGTCAGGCAAAAAACTACAAAGTAAGCGTAATCATATCAACCGGTTTAAGGCGGATAATCCTGACTGGGAATATTTTCCACTGACAACAAAAGAAGAATTAGTAGAATGTGCTCTGATGCTTGACGAGTGGGAGGAGGTGAATGTATCAAAGATAGACTTTACTCAACGTTACGACTATATAGCTACTAAAATAATGCTTGAGAATTTCGATTATCTCCAATTACGTGGTGGCGCAGTACGGGTAAATGGTAAAATTGTAGCATTTACTATTGGAGAACCTCTTACAGCAGATTCATTTGTAGTACATGTTGAAAAAGCTTTTGGTGAAATGAATGGCGCATATACTATTATTAACCAGCAATTTATAGAACATGAGGCTTCTGAATTTACGTATATCAACAGAGAAGAAGATATGGGTAAAGAAAATCTACGTAAAGCAAAAATGTCCTATTATCCCGATCTGCTGCTTGAGGAAGGAATATTAATACCATTTGTGTAACAGCAATTATTCTGGAAAAAAGCCTGTTAATATATCATAAAATAAAATGGAAAGGTTATCTTTGATAAAGATGATCTAATTCCCGATTGAGGTTTATTGCCGTTAACGATTGGATAAAATAAGAAGAAATGATACAATTTGCAAACGACCAGACAAAACCTCTTGTCCGTCAGATGTGGAAAACATGTTTCGAAGACACGGATGAGTTTCTGGATATTATCTTTACTTATAAGTATAGGAATGAAAATACATTGATATATTTTGAGAAAGGTAGAGCAGTTGCCTCATTGCAAATGTTTCCTCAGACAATCAATTTTTACAGGCAGCAAATTCCATTTTCATACATGGCTGAATTATGTACCTTACCCGAACACCGGCAGAAAGGATATATGACTCAACTGATTTATAAAGCTCATGAGATCATTGCAAACCGTAATATCCCGTTAGCAATACTCATTCCTGCCGAAGATTCGCTCTATGGCTTTTATGAAAAGTATGACTATGAGCAGGTCTTTGAAAAAGATGAAGAACTCATACCTCTAAAGGAAATATTGGATATGAATACAGAATTTGACGAAGCATATCAAATCTTTGATAAGCTGTTTCGCTTTCGTGATTTTTGTGTTCAAAAAAACGAGAATGATTTCAAAGCAATTTCAGAAGAGTACAAGCTGGACGGATACCCTGAAAAAACAAATCTGTCAGGGATGGCAAGGGTTATAGATATATGGACGCTGCTGGATCTGTATGCAAAGGACAATCTTTCAAAGAGGTTCAGAATTAAGATCTCAGATGGCGCGACTAATAAGAAGCCAATCGTCTATTTGATAGACAAAGGCTCAGTTGAACTTATTTTGGGCCCTGCCCCCCGATTCGATATAGAAGTTGATCGTCGGCTACTATGTCGTCTCTTATTCGGGTACAAAACAAAAGAGCTGGAAACTAGATACCAATCCTTCTTTGATGAGCATCAGCCAATGATGAACTTAATGTTAGAATAAAAGATTTTTTAAGAAGTCATCTTTTCTTTTGTTACCTAACTATCGAAGAATTCTCTTATCTTTGATCCTCATTTATACAAATTCATCTCTATGTTCGAAGATTTTGGAATAAAAGATATAATTGACATTCTGCTGGTTGCAGCAGTTATGTACCAATTATACAGGATTGTTTCCAAATCGGGTACGGGCGCCATATTCAAAGGGGTACTGGCCTTCATGATTTTGTGGATACTTGTATCGCAAGTATTGCAAATGCGATTGATGGGTGTTATCCTGGATAAATTTGTAGATATCGGTTTGATCGTACTTATCATTATCTTTCAGGACGAGATCCGCCGTTTCCTCATGACCTTGGGCTCCAATCGGACATTCCGGTTCTTTGCCCGAATATTCAGCTCCAAAGAACAAACAGGATTGTCTGAGACAGTGGTTACCTCTCTGGTTTTGGCATGTATGAATATGGCTAAGACGTATACAGGTGCACTAATCGTTATTGAACAGGAAATAAAACTTGGGCAATATGTAGAAACAGGGGAGACTCTGGATGCTGATATAAGTACCCGCCTAATAGAGAATATATTCTTTAAAAATACACCTCTACATGATGGAGCAATGATTATTTCAGGCAACAAAATTAAAGCTGCTGGCTGTATTCTACCTATTTCACAGGCTCAGGATATACCCAAAGCATTTGGTTTAAGACATAGAGCTGCCTTAGGAATATCACAGGAAACAGACGCCAAAGCAATTGTAATCTCAGAAGAAAGAGGTAAAATATCTTTTGTAAGTGATGGGAAAATTCAGGCAAATGTTACTCCTGAAAAATTACAAGAATTGCTTACCGAAACAATAAAACTAAAAAAGAAGAAAGCTTGAAACCTTCTTCTTTTTCCATCATTACAACAATCTAGAAACGATACTTAAGCCCTACCGATACATAAGGAGCAACTGTAAAATGCGGATCATGCTCCCTATTCATTGCTTTAAAAAACGATTTCAGACTTCTCTTCTCATAGAAAGCCGGACGGTCTGCTACAATACCGGCTGTAATAGGTATAGACAAGGATTTACCGATAGTAAACTCAGGCTGAATACCTGTCACTATATACTGGTGTGAGAACATCTTCTCCTCACCGTTAATCTTCTCTAAAGCTAAAGAACCATTCATTTCGGCTATAAGATTTAACTTAAAATAATCTTTCAATTTAATTCCGGCGGATACACTAACTGCATCTACCATAGAAACTTTTACTTCATAACGTCCATGTAATTCCCAATTCAGATAGAATGCAGGAAATGCCATTGGATAGCCAAATGAATTATTTATCGCAAGCCCCATACCTACATCGAGATTATCCCTCAAATGCCATATAAATATAACACCACCATGAGCCAGTACACTTTTCATCCTTATCTTCGATAAATCGGCATGTGCTGTATAAACTCCCGCTCCTAAAGATGCTATTATAGACCACTTCTCGCTGATAGGACGCATATGCATCAGAGATAATTGGGCATTCAATATTTCCTCCGGACATAAGTCTGTGGGAATATTACGATTATTAAATGAAGTGTACGAACCTCCGATCCCAATTCCCCACACTGTCGGACGGTTGTCTGCATTTATCTTCATCGAAAGGGGTATTTGAACTCCTCCCGAAATAATTTTTGCATCCCCTTTACCCCCTGTTTTATTGTTATCAATATCTTTATAACTGGATGAACCAATATATTCAGCCTTCAGATATGCCTGAGCATTCGCATTAAAGCTAAGTGATAAGAATAATAAAATAATGAATAAGAATTTCATAATTATAATAGTATTTAAGTTTATGCTTAAGACGGTTTTCCGTTACAAATATTATAGTCTTAAACTCTTTATTGGCAATCTATTTGACAAACGGTAGTTTACTTATGATGAATGACAATTAGAGTATCGTATTAATTGCTAATTTTGAAATATGAAAGGTTTCTTTATAAAAAGTTATAATGGTTTCGTTTTCCTGATTTGGATAATGCTGGTATGTCTCTTCCTTTTTCAGTATATAACTCAGGTTTCTTTTCCAGAAGCTATACTATTTTCAATTAGCGTATTTCTACCCACTTCCCTGCTGACTTTCTATCTAAGCAACAATTTGTTGCCAAAAGCCATTAGGAATAAAAATATGAATCGTTTTATAATCCAGTTCATAATAATTACATTATTAACCGGAGTTATACACCTGATCACTTTTACTACATTCGAAAAGTTGGAGGAAATTAAAGTTTTTGAAACAACTGAATTGATGCGTACAAGATATCCTCTCATAGTAGAGTATATGTTGACTCTGCCTGCTATTGTTGTTATCAATCTTGGATTTTGTGGAATAAGATTTTATTTTGAACATTCGAAATTACAGGAAGAACATTTAAAGACACAATTACAGATTCTTCAAAACCAAATAAACCCGCACTTCATGTTTAATGTGTTAAATCACATCTATATTTTAATGCAAAAGGATGTTGAATTATCATCTCACTTATTGGTCAAATATTCTGAGATTCTCCGTTATCAGTTATATAATGGGAAAAGAGAATTTTCTACACTAGGTGAAGAAATCCAATTTCTGAAAGACGTTATTGACGTCGAGAAAATGAGGTGGGGAAAAGAGCTGAATATTGATTGTAAATGGAGTATAGAAAATAGCGAAAAGGAAATACAGCCGTTGATACTTTTCACCCTTATTGAAAATGCATTTAAACATGTTTCCCGTTCTATATCAGAAACAGGGTATATAAATATTGTATTCGAACAGCAGGGGGATTCGCTATACATGGAAGTTGAAAACTCAAAATCGACACAACAGGTAAAAAAGAAAGATAGTTCGGGACTAGGCCTGAAGAATGCAAAAGAACGCCTCAAAATACTTTACCCTAATAAACACAAGCTACAAATAAAAGAAACTGAACAGATTTATATTATTCAGCTAAATATTACGTTATAAGAAATATGGCTGAACAAATATCTAAATCTACCCATCCTATGAAGTGTTTAGTAGTTGATGATGAGCCTATTGCTCGTGAGGGAATCATCGATCATATCCATAAGCTTGACTTTCTGGAAGTAGCAGGAGAATGCTCCTCAGCTATAGAGGCAGCTGATTTCTTAAAGCGTAATGCTATAGACCTGATATTTCTGGATATACAGATGCCTCACCTTACTGGTTTGGAATTTCTGGAGTCAATGAAGAATAAACCTCTCACAGTCCTGACTACAGCATATTCGGAATATGCTTTAGAAGCTTTCAGGCTGCAAGTGGTTGATTATCTATTAAAGCCTATCACATTCCAACGTTTTTTTCAAGCTGCATTAAAAGCGCGGGAGCAATTTAATCTACGGAATAATAATGAAGATCTAAACACAGGTATGTATGTAAGACAGGGTGATTCCTTCGTTAAAATCATATGTACAGATATCTTATATGTAGAAAGTATGCAGAACTACCTTAAACTACACTTTAAAGACAAAGTATTAACGATTCATCAAACAATGGTTTCACTCGAAGATATACTTCCTAAAGAATCATTCTTTAGGATACATAAATCTTTTCTGGTAAACGTTAACCATATTAATCTGATCAATGGCGGACGCATATTTATTAAAGACAAAGAATTGCCGATTTCGAGACAACGAAAGGATGAATTATTAAATGCAGTTGTATATAAACACCTTATAAGTAAATAAAAAGACCCGAACATTGTCAGGTCTTTATAATGATTATAGCCTTATTAAAACTTAAGCCCCAGAGTAATATATGCACTCTTATTTTTTACTTTTACATCTTTTATTTCACTGATGTTCGCTAAGCCCCAGTCATACCCTACGTTTAAGGCTAATATACCAAACTCGACACCCAGACCGGCACCCACTCCAAAATCGAATCGTTTAAAACCATCTTTTCCAAATATGTCTTCCTTCTCTTCTCCTTTAGCTTTGCCTCCTAGTCCATAAGCAGCATAAGGTCCTGCATTTACGACAACTTTGGTGCCGGGGGCAACCTTCATTTTGTAGGCTACATGTACCGGCAACTGCAGATAGATAGGATTATACTTCACTTCCTTTCCTGTTTCCGGCTTATATTTGCCACCCTTCGTTAAAAAATCAAGTCCTGTTTGTAAGTAAATATTTTCTGTGAGTCCAAGGTCTGCAGTAAACCCGACCTGATATCTGAGTGCAGACTTTACATCTTTCATATCTCCACCATAATCAGATAAGTTCACCCCTCCTCTTATACCAAATTTCACAGGTAAAATCTGTGCAGTCATAAGACTTGTACCAAATAAAGACAGTGCCATGATTAATAGCCAAACTACTTGCATCTTTTTCATAATTCATTGTTAGTTAATAGTTAAATACCTAATACAAATGTAAAGATGAAAGCTTTTAACATTTCTCCAAAATCTGTTTGACAAGTGGTGGTTTAGTTATGATGAAAGGAGAGCCGTTTGTTATCTTGTAAGATAATCGTACACCGCTTTTGATATATCAGCTATAATCTTGCAGTTATCACCGGAGCTTTCCATCGAGTCTGCAACAAATACAACCAGGGAGTAGTATCTGCCATCTGGTAATTGAATAATAGCAATGTCATTCTCGGCAGCGTTCAAGCCTGCAGCATTTCTGAATGAACTACCAGTCTTGTGGGCTACAAGTATATCATCAGGCAAAAGCGCTTTTATCTTATTTGTTCCGGTAGTGGTTTCAACTATTACTTTCCACAAAAAATCGTGGTACACATCAGGTAATATATTACCCGTTCTGAATTTCTCCAGAACCAGTGCAGCCGTGTATGGTGTAGACCAGTTAGTATATTGTACTTCCCAGGGGCCATGCATTTCTTCTTCAGTGGCTGCAATAGCAAAGTCTGTTATACCCAGGCTCCTTATATACTTATCTACCTTAGCAGGCCCTCCTACAAAACGAAATAAAATATCGCAGCCATTATTATCGCTTTTTGACACGGTGTACTTAAGTATATCTGCAACAGACAGAGATATATTACCATCAGGATAATCATCCCTCATAGGACTATGTGTGTTTGGTAGTAATTCACTCTTCTTTATATATAGTTGATGATCTAAAGAGAGATTATTCTTATCCAGATAGTCGAGAACTGCCAATGCCAGATGAAATTTATATACACTCTGTGTAGGATAATGAAATTCATTATTTACCTTCAATATATCTTCACCATCGACAATAAGGGCAACCCCAACTGTAGCATTTTTGCCCTTAAGTATCTTAGAAATACTGTCACGCAGGCTCTCCACCTGAGAAAAAGACATAACACTGATAGAGAATATGCAAATAAAAAGATAAAGTCTCTTCATTATTCCATCAATTTTAATTGTTCTTTCAATTTTAATATCTCTTCCTGCATATCATCTATTTTATCCAGCAAGTTTTGGATAACATCAATTCCTGCAACATTAATAGACAGATCATAGTACCAACGTACATATTGATCCAAATGCTTCAACTGGGATATATGTATATAGCGCTCTTCCTCTATAATACTTATCTGAATCAGGCCTTCATTTTCAAGTTGTATAATGAAATCCGGTTCTACCTGATTTTGAATACAGTATTCGCGTATAATTATTAATTCTGAATTCATAACTAATAGAATATTGTCACATTAATGCTTATTATACCTCAATTAAGACTTCGCCAGTTTTTCGAACAATTCCTTCTGCTCAGCAGTCAGTTTTGTTGGAATCTCTATTGCATAAGTAATGATCAGGTCTCCAAATTTACCATCTTGTTTATAGACTGGGAAACCTTTCCCTTTTAGTCTTACTTTTGTTCCGTTCTGTGTTCCGGTAGCGACCTTCAATTTTACTTTTCCCGTAAAGGTGTCAACGGTCTCCTCTCCTCCAAGTACAGCAGTATACAAATTCAGATCAGCAGTAGTATACAAATCATCGCCTACCCTCTTAAATTTAGGATCGGTTTCGATCACAAAAGTAATATATAAGTCTCCGTTGGGACCTCCGTTTTTTCCTGGTGCACCTTGCCCTCCGAGCTTAATTACCTGACCATCGGCTACTCCGGCCGGAATGGTTATGCGCAGATTTTTACCATCAAGTGTGAGCATACGTTTATGAGTCTCGTATGCATCGCGAAGACTAAGGCGCAGCTCCGAGGTATAATCCTGCCCTCTGAAGCTACTTGTTCTTCCTCTGCCTGAACCGGAAGAAGACTTCCTTCCACCAAAGAGTGATTCGAAAAAGTCAGAAAATCCTCCTTCACCATCACTGTCAAAACTGTATGATCCTCCACTAAACCCGCCGCCAAAACCGGAAAAGTCGGCAAATCCTCCATTCTGAGATTGTTGTTGCTTCGCTTTTTCGTATTCTTCAGCATGTTTCCAGTTTTCACCATACTCATCATACTTTTTCCGCTTTTCAGGATCAGACAAAACTTCATTCGCTTCATTTATCTGCTGAAACTTTTGTTTTGCTGCTTCATCATTCGGGTTAATGTCAGGGTGATATTTACGGGCAAGTTTTCGGTAAGCCTTTTTAATATCATCGCCACTGGCAGTTTTAGATACACCCAATATGCTGTAATAATCTATAAATGCCATATTTTTTCTGTTATAAGTTGTGAGTGATAAGTTATAAGCTTTGAAAGCTACTTATCATTTATAACTTGTTTTACTTTCTCTTTGTTTTTTAATTCGTTAAATATTCTGAGACAGGCCCATGCATCGAGTGCCGCATACATTTTCTGTGCATCGGATAGTACCTCCAGCTCCCAATTTGACAGGCGTTGTCCTTTCGATATTCTTTTTCCAAAAAGTATGCCATATATCCGTTGCAATCCATTATCTTCTATGCCGTAATCTTTGACAAAGGACTGGAGTTCAACAAAATTAGTGGGAACAATGGCTTTCCGTTTGTGTATAGCTGAAAAATCATCTTTGAGAGAAAGTCCTATCTTTTTTATAGCAGGATTGATTAGAATATTGGCAAGGCAATCGGGCAACCCAATCAGGTTTAGCCTGAATAGGAAACAAGTGTCATCAGTAGATAATTGCATCAGTGCAATCTGATGTGATACACCCTTGCGAAAAGCCGGACGCGTTTCAGTATCAAAACCAATAGCATCGAACTTATTAAGATATGCACAAGCTTTCTCAGCTTCAGCATCATCTTGTATTACAATTATCCTACCCGGAAAAGTTTCCTGTTTAAAAGTAGATAATTCTGCCTTTGTTATAGTATTTACCATAATTCATTTGAATCTTCCAGCTCCGAATTTTCTTCAAATTCATCACTTACAACCGCATATTTCAATGAGTGCAACGCCCGTAGAACATTTACAAGCTTTTGCCCCCAGTACATTTTAAAATTTTCCATGCATATATACAATGCATCATTCATATTTTCTGTCATACCCCGTTCAAATATAGTTATAAAGTTCTTCAAGTCCTGATAAATATCTCCCAAATCTTCACTTATACTGGCAGCTATGGGTGTTTCACTATATTTCATGTCCTGAAGAAATACCTCAAGGTATGTATCATTATTTAAATATACATTATATAGCTTTGAAGTTATATAATTATAGTCTTCTTCTGTCACGCTTATCTCAGGATCATCTTCGTTTACTGTATCTGTTTCCGGTACCAGTGATGCCTTTAAGTATAGCAATGGCAATAGCTTTGTAAGCTTATCCGTCAGCTCTGTTTCTTCTGTTTCTCCAAAGTTTTCAAGGTAGGCACAGTATTGCACTGCTACTGTAACAAATTCTATTACATCTTTCGAATAAACGATTTCTTTTATCTGGTCTGTCATTGTAATTATTTCATTTTAAAGCCCTTTATGGAAGAACTATTTTAGATAACAAATTTAGCCTATTATTTGTTAACTAAGAAAAGGGATAAGATATTTTAATTATTAATTGGATATTTGCTATAATATCTGGGTTCTATCACCTCTCTTGATAAAAGGTTACAAATAATGAAAATGCAAATCATTTGTTTACAGCGTGTTTGCGTGAAAAGGTGACAAAAGTAACAGTTTTCAGCCTTTTTTTATTTGTTACTTTTTATTCTCAAAGAACTCTTTTAATAAGATAAATATAACGACTTAATATTAGTGTATTAAGCACAGATTGAAAATAAGTTATACAATTATTCGTTGACACATTTTTGTCATGCTGACGACAGGAAGCATCCCGCCTCATTTATCAAGGATAAAAGAGAAGAGATCCTTCGTCCCTCAGGATGACAAGAATGGAGTAAAAATGTGCCAATAAATACTTAATATAAAAAGAAAACAAACATTAAATCTCAATATTTCCTTTAATTTGAATATCTTTGCACTCACTATGAGATTTAGAAGCTATACCATTCTGTTTCACTGAGGGGCGACACCAGTATCAAAGTCCCTTAAAATCCTTAAAATTCCATTTAAGGTAAATCTATTTGTATACATATTTGTTTTATCAACACGAATCATTAATTCATTATTGATTTGTTAATTTATCCCTTCGCAGAGATAATTATGACTAATTGGAAAAGAACATTCGCTATTATATGGTCTGGGCAGTTTTTCTCAATGCTCAGCAGTTCCCTTGTCGGTTTTGCCGTAGTATTCTGGCTTAGTATGAAAACCGGTTCGGCAGAAGTTCTGGCAACAGCTATGTTGGCTACCCTCATGCCTTTTATTGTATTAGGTTTATTTACCGGAGTATTTGTAGACAGATGGGACCGGCGGCGCACAATGATCCTTGCTGATAGTTTCGTCGCATTATGTTCGGCGGGCTTGGCTATTTTATTCTGGTTAGACAGAATTGAAATATGGGAAATATATACCCTTTTAGCTCTACGCTCAGCAGGGACTGCTTTTCACACTCCTGCCATGCAGGCGTCCGTCCCGTTATTGGCACCCGAAAGCGAACTGATGCGCATAGCCGGAATAAACCAGATCATACAATCGGTAAGTAATATTGCAGGTCCCGCCTTAGGTGCTGTATTTATATCATTATTCGACATGACGTATGTAATGCTGATGGATGTAGCAGGAGCTGCAATAGCTTGTACTTCATTGTTGTTTGTATCAATTCCTAACCCGAAGAAAGAGGAAGGTCAGAAACCTAATGTATGGCTTGAAATAAAAGAAGGTATCAGACACCTATTTATTGATAAAGGACTTTCTTACCTTCTGGTATGTGTAATTGTTGTAACATTCTTTATGGTGCCTGTAGCTGCACTGTTTCCTCTAATGACACTAAATCACTTTAACGGAACGACCTTTGATATGGGACTCGTTGAGGTAGCATGGGGTATCGGTATGTTGTTAGGAGGAGCTATCGTCAGTATTAAATTTATGAAGACAGTAAATAAAGTATTAGTTATTAACCTAATGACTATTATACTGGGGTTGACATTCTGGTTGTCCGGCATATTATCTTCTAACGCATTTATTATGTTTGTAATATTGACCACAATCGGAGGTGTTTCCGGTTCTATTTACTGGAGTTCATTTATTGTAATACTACAAACTAAAATAGATCCGGCTGCCTTGGGAAGGGTATTTTCTATTTATGATAGTATCAGCCTGATGCCTACTATTCCGGGACTGCTCGCTACTGGTTTTATTGCAGAGAGAATAGGTTTATTAAATGCTTTTATAGTTGCAGGGGTTGCGACTTTTGCAGTAGGATTAATTGCATTTTTTGTACCGGCTATAACAAGGTTAGGATATACGACTAAAGGTATAAAAGAAAAGGGTGCTTCTTAGCACCCTTTATATTAAGCTTCTAATGTTTTCAACTCTTTTATCCATAAACTCACCGAAGCATCACTTGGCATACGCCAGTCTCCACGAGGGGATAAATTTACAGAACCCACCTTAGGGCCATCCGGCAGACATGAACGTTTGAATTGTTGTGAGAAGAATCGCCAGATGAAAGTTCTCAACCATTTCAATATTTCTTCATTCGTATATTCTCCATTAAAGGCATGTTTAGCTAGAAAATATATTTTAGCAGGGGAGAAACCAAAACGTAAAACATAATACAGGAAGAAATCATGTAAAATATATGGACCTACCACATCTTCTGTTTTCTGGGCTATCTTTCCGTCTTTATCGGCAGGTAATAACTCCGGACTGACAGGAGTATCTACAACATCCATCAGAACGGCTTTCGCATTATCATCCATATGCGTATTGGCAATCCAGCTAACGAGTGTACGAACCAGTGTTTTGGGCACACCTGTATTTACAGCATACATCGACATATGGTCTCCATTGTATGTGCACCAACCCAGAGCCAATTCTGACAGATCGCCTGTACCTATAACAAGGCCGTTTACTTTATTAGCATAATCCATCAATATCTGGGTACGTTCACGGGCCTGCGAATTCTCATAGGTTACATCATGTATATTCACATCATGTTCTATATCTTTGAAATGCTGAATAACAGCATCCTTAATAGATATTTCTTTTATTGTCACGCCCAATGATTCCATCAATTTTATGGCATTTGTATATGTCCGGTCTGTTGTTCCGAATCCCGGCATTGTAATACCAATAATATTTTCGTGTGGTAGATTCAGTTTATCGAAAGTCTTTATCAATACAAGCAGCGCCAGCGTAGAATCCAATCCACCTGAAACACCGATCACGGCTTTTTGAATATTTGTATGCAACATTCTTTTGGCTAAGCCACTTACCTGTATAGAGAATATTTCACCACAACGGTCATTCAATGTATTATCATTGGCAGGTACAAACGGAGTGGGAGAGACGTAGCGGTCTAGGATGAATTCTTCTTCCTCTTCCTTACCACTCTTCTTCCCAAACACTCCGGAAGATGATTTTTTTAAAGAATTAGTATAAATATAAACAGGTACTTGCTGAAACTCAATATCCTTGATTGTAGGATAGGCAGACAGCGAGAATGACTTATTTTTCATCCTGTCATTCCTCAAACGCTCTACATCTATATCGGCAATGGTTACTTTACTATCAAACGAAAAACGCTCTCCTTCTGCAAGTATCGATCCATTTTCGGCAATCATGCTACTCCCTGAGAAAATAATATCTGTTGTAGACTCTCCACCTGCGGCAGCAGCATATACATATCCGGAAATACAACGTGCAGATTGCTGGCTAACCAGCGTTTTTCTGTAAATATGCTTCCCTGTTGTTTCGTTACTGGCTGAAAGATTAAAGATGATTTCAGCTCCATTCAGGCATGCAATACTGGATGGAGGGATAGGAGTCCACAAATCTTCACACACATCAATCGAAAAATTGAATTTTCGTGTATTGAAGATAAGGTTTACACCTACAGGTACACGGCTATTATTGCATAACGGAATAGTTTTTTCCTTTAATTCGTCGGAGGAGGAGAACCAGCGCTTTTCATAAAACTCATTATAATTAGGCAAAAAGGTTTTTGGAACGGCTCCCTCAATATTTCCGTTGCTTAGCACTACTGCCATATTATAAAGTCGGCTTGATACTCTTACGGGGAGACCGACTATAACAATTACAGACAAACCTCTTGTCGCTTCACATATTTTCTTCAATGATTTTTGCGCCTCTTCCAAAAGAATATCCTGCAAAAATAGATCTCCGCAAGTATAAGCAGTTATAGATAGTTCAGGAAATACAATTGCTGAAATTCCATCATCCTCTGCTTTATTTATAATCTTTATTATTTCGGTAGTATTATAATCGCAATCTGCGACCTTCAGTGCAGGTGAGGCGGCAGCCACCCTCACAAATCCATAATTATTCATCTGATTATTATTTTTACAAACATACGAAAGATTTTTATGTTATAAATCAACTTTTATATGAAACTGGATTGCCGTATTTTAATTGTCGTTAGCAATTATGTGTGATTTCTAATAATTTTTGTTAGCCGATGATGCAATTCATTATCAAATCATAAAATATGATTCTGATTCAAAATACCGACGACTCCCTCTCCGTTAATTTGATGTTTTATAATCTAAAAATTCAAGAAAACTAATATTAAAACTGGTATGATATACAATGGATTGATTCTGATAGAGCATAATATAAAAGAGTATATTGAAAATAAATTAGGTCGCACAGGGCTTCTATACCGTATTTATTCAAGAATCAAAGAGAAAGAATCTATAGAAGAAAAGATAGAACGAAAAGGTTATAAAACAAACGGAAAGCTGATTCAGGATATTATTGGAGTACGTGTAATGACCTATTTTAGTGAGGATATCGATGTACTGATCGATTATTTCACCACTATTTTTGATGTAATAAGTATGGAACACGATTACCCTGAGCAAAACCAGTTTAATCCTGTGCGAATTAATCTGGTATGTCGTATGCAAGGTGATTATCTGGCAGAATTCAATGCATGGAAAGATGAGTATAGCAGTAGTTTCCAATATATAGATTCCACATTTGAAATACAAATAAGGACCACATTATCGGAGGGATGGCATGAGATAGATCATACACTACGGTACAAATGTAAAAATGAATGGAGTACACTCGATGAGGAATCGCGGCTATTAAATGGTATACACGCTACACTGGAAACGAGCGACCGAACTTTGTTTATGCTATTTGAAGATATAGCGCAGCAACATTATAAGAATAAAAACTGGACAGGCATGCTTCGCAACAAGTTCCGCTTAAGATTTGAGATTGGTGGACTATCCCCTGATATAATAAAGATATTGGATGAAAATAATGATGTAAGCAAACAGCTGTATGAGATAGATCGCAATAGCATAATAACACATATAATAGCTAACGACATGGATATGGAAATTACATTCGATAATATTGTCTTCCTATGTAATTATCTGTTTATTGTGGACGAAAAGCTTTTGAAACTCACACCCGGTAATCTTAAAACAAAATTTGAAAATATCAATCTGCTAAGATGATGTTAAAACCCTTTTTTATGTTATAAATCAACTTTTTTCATAAGTAAAATTACTTACCTTTGTAATTCTTAAAAAAAGTAAATATTATGGGATTAGACATCAGTTTGACACAAATACTCAGTGCATTTGTTGTCCTTTTTGTTTTGATAGACGTTTCCGGATCAATCCCTATTTTTCTTGGTTTCAAAGGAGAGGGTAGAGATGTGAATCCTATGCAGGCTGCAATCTATTCGTTTATCATAATGACAGCTTTCCTCTTTGTTGGTAAATGGGTGCTGAACATGTTTAATGTGGATGTATCATCATTTGCTGTAGCAGGAGCATTGGTTATCTTCATTATATCCATAGAAATGATATTCGGTGTCGAAATATTTAAGAACGATGCTCCCGGAGGATCGAAAACTCTTGTTCCTATTGTATTTCCGCTGATTGCAGGTCCAGGGACTTTCACCGTGTTGTTATCCATGCGTGCCGAATATGATGTGTCTAATATCATCATAGCCTTATTCCTCAATATGATAATTGTATTCCTTGTACTCAAATACCTGAATGTAGTAGAGAAACTATTGGGTATCGGAGGCGTATATGTTCTGCGTAAGTTCTTTGGGGTTATCGTAATGGCTATATCCGTAAAGCTGTTTACCTCAAACATCAATGCACTGATCGCCAGTCTTAGCAATTAAGAATACATGAACTGGAAAGACTATCTGTATATACAAAGGGGTGATAGGATTGCTATCATCTTATTGCTTATACTTATAGTCATTGCCGGAGGAGTATATATTCTTACTTCACCTGATAAAAATCAGCGACAAGACATACCTGTAGATAAGGAGTTCGAAACATTCCTAATAAATCTAAAAGAAAAAGACACGCTGGAAACTACCCCATACGAGGGTAGAATATATAAAGACGAAACAAATAACTATAACTATCCGAGATACACACCTCAGGAAAAACTAAAGGAAGGAGAAACAATAGAGCTAAACAGTTCTGACACTACCGAACTAAAGAAAATACCGGGAATAGGAAGCGGTTTTGCTAACCGGATTGTCAAATACAATAATTTGCTTGGCGGCTATTCCAATCTCGATCAGATAAAAGAAGTGTGGGGGATGGATGACTATTTGTATGATAAGATTCTCCCTTATCTGACAATAGTACCTAAAACGAAGAAGATCAGAGTGAATTCAGCAACCTTCGAAGAGCTCAATAAGCATCCTTATATCAGTTATAAGCAAGCGAAGATAATTGAAGATATCAGAGATAGAAAAGGAAATATAGAGTCTATGAACAGGTTGTCACTTCTGGATGAATTTACTGATAATGACATAAGGAGGCTGACACCCTATATTTCTTTCGAATAAAAAAAGCAATAAGAGAGAATCTTATTGCTTTAATATTATATAAATTATGTTTTTATCGTACAATTATTTTCTGAGCAACCTTACCTGCCTTAAGTATATATATACCTTTGGGTAAATCGATGGAACATCCGCCCATACATGTTTTCAAGTTAACATTTGTAACCCTCACGCCCAAGATACTGTATACCTCCAGATAACCTGTTAATGGAACATTCTCCATAATGATCTTAGTTGTATTATTTATCATTACTTCCAATGTCATTGATTTGTCTTGCTGCTGGTCGGCAATAGGAAAACTGTTTGATGGAAAGTCCAAATTACCAGAACTAGCTGATAAAGAGAGTCCCATAAACAATAAAATGAATAATATCTTCTTATTTTTTACCATTATCCACATTCCTAATCGTCACAAATATAGGCATTAAAAGATTATAAAATAATAAAATTTGAAAAAAAATATGGTATTTTACAATTTTTCACGAAGTCCTTCGTTAGCAAGAATTGTAGACGGAAAAACTTCCAGGGCTTCTCTCAACAATTCATTATTATCCGGGTATCTGGCAGAAAAATGTCCCAGCATTAACTTCTTAGCATTGGAGAGCTTTGCAATCTGTGCCGCCTGACGCGCTGTGGAATGTCCTGTTTCTCTAGCCCTATATGAGTCTGAATCTGCAAATGTAGCTTCATGATATAGCAAATCTACCCCCTCAATAATAGGAATGATCTTTTCACTATATGCTGTATCTGAACAATATGCATACGATCTTGCAGCTTCGGCAGGTTTGGTTAACCTTTCATGAGGAACAACAGTTCCGTCTTCGGTAATAAAATCGGCACCCTGTTTTATTCTGGATAATTCTTTTACCGGAATATTATAAAACTTTATCATGTCAGGGATCAGGTGAGCTTCTTTCTGTTTCTCCTTAAAAAGGAAACCTGCACAAGGTACACGGTGCTTGAGAGGTATTGTGGAAACACTGACCGAACGGTCATCGTAAATTATGTCATTTTTGGCCGGATCAAAAGTCTCAATCTTTACCTTAAACGGAGCATCTTTACAGAAGAAATCGATCTCGGGACGTAACACATCTTCCAATCCTGCTACAGAGTATATGGACAGATCTCCTGTTCTCCCCAGTAATCCCAATGTAGAGATGAGACCGATCAATCCAAAACAGTGATCTCCATGCAGATGTGAAATAAAAATATGGTTGAGCCTGCCAAAACGCAGTTTACTGCGTCTGAATTGCAGTTGGGTTCCCTCACCGCAGTCTATCATAAAAAGTTTATCACGTACATTTAGCACCTGTGATGATGGATTGTGCAAAGTGGTAGGTGTAGCTGAGCCACACCCTAATATATCGAGTTCAAATCGTTCCATTATTCAATGTGTATCAGTTTGTGAATTTGCAGGCTCAGTTTCCACTGAGGATGTTGCTTTATCAGTTCAACACAATAATCTACATTCTGCAAATTAATTTTGTCCCCATCAAAAATAGGGCTTAAGAAATAGTTATCTGCTTGGGGGAAAACGGAAATATCAGGAATGGGGTCACCTGCCTTTATTGGCATCCTTATCTCATTCACTTCCGGAATTCGTCCCTTTATTGTTTCAAAATCTTGCTTTGGACTACATGTTATATAGTCAATTAGGGAAGGTACTCTTCGTGTTCCATTTGTTTCTATTGCCTGCTTGTACCCATGCTCACGAAAGACAGCTAGATACTCGTCTTTTAGCTGGATTGTTGGCTCTCCGCCTGTCCAGATAATCCATTTTGAAGGGTATTTGCTTATTTCGTTGAGGATTTCATCTATAGTCATTTCTTCCCCGTTTGCAAAATCAGTATCACAGAAACTGCAGGCAAGATTACACTTTGTCAACCGGATAAAAACAGAAGCTTCTCCACTGCGCCCCCCTTCTCCCTGTAGGGAGTAGAAGATCTCATTTACTATCAGCTTCATATATTGCAGTTGTTTTAGGCGTCTCGGAAACTTCTACGGCATATAGCTCAGGAATATCAGCCTTAAATGTATCGTACAGATATTTAGCCATATTCTCAGCTGTAGGATTAAAGGGCAAAACATCATTCAAGTGTCTGTGATCAAGTGTTTCGTCTATATACTTCTTCACATTATCAAGCTCTCTGTAATCTTTTACAAATCCTGTCTCATTCAATTGGGACGCACGCAGATGTACAGTAACTACATAATTGTGCCCATGCAGCCGGGAGCAAGGATGCTCCTGAGGTAAGCCCCCAAGTATATGTGATGCCGAGAAAGCGAATTGTTTACTTATTTTGTACATATATATTTATAATCTAATCTAAAAAGTAACAAAGGTAACACATTTTGCGTTGTTTTTGTTTGTTACCTTTTTGTATAGTATCAATGAATACGCTATATAATATTAGATAATTCCGCTAAAAAATCATGGAAAATCCAATGTTTCGGTAATATCCATAAATAGCTCCTTAACTTTTTCCGGATATTGACCTTCAGCTTCTTCCCACCATGAAGATGGTAATAGTAAAAAACCGTGTGTATCCGACATATAAGAGAAAGTAAACAGTTTAAAAACATACTTTACTTTCAGTATATCACGTAAGGCACGTATCACAATATACCTGTCAGCCTGTGATTCCGTTAATGGGACAATATGTTTCTCTTCGTTATAAATAATAATCTCACTGTTACTTTCTTCGTCATATGTAGCAGAAAGAGAATCATTATCACCCAATGCTTCATTGAAATAACTAACGAGATCTTCTTCGTATTCCCTCCAGTCTACAATTATTCCATAGACCCAAGAGAAAGCAGTATCAAAGTAAGAATAAATATCCTCACCATCTTCTTTCAAATCGGTCAGAAGTTCTTTTAGTTCCGATTGGTGTTTTTCAATAAACACTTCTTGGGCTGTTTTATCATTTTCAAACATTAAAACAACTTCATCCCATGTTGGTCTATTTCTTTTCATAACATTCTCTTTATTGTTTATTTCAAGAAATCATCGAAATAACGTGTGATATGCTCATGCAGATGGATTCTGTCACGGCCTATCATATTATGACCATGTCCCGGATATACAAAGAAGTCAGGATGTGTTCCTTTTTTAATTGCAGAATTTATGAATTGTAAACTTTGCTGCATTACCACTGTAGGGTCTTCATCTCCATGAATCAGCAACAGTCGGCCTTTAAGGTCACCCGCACGGTCTACCATACTCGATTCTTTATATCCATCGGGATTTTCTTGAGGTTTGTCCATATAGCGTTCGCCATACATCACCTCATAATATTTCCAGTCTGTAACGGGACCTCCAGCTACACCCACCTTGAATGTCTCTGGATGGCGAAGCATTAGGTTTAATGTCATAAATCCGCCATAACTCCACCCATGAACACCAATTCTTTCTGAATCAACATAAGGAAGGGATTTTAGGTAGTCTACCCCCGTCATTTGGTCTTGAGTTTCGATAACTCCAAGTCTGCGGTGTGTAATATTCTCAAATTCAATCCCTCGGTTACTGGTTCCTCGGTTGTCAAGCGTAAACACGATATACCCTTTTTCAGCCATGTATATATCCCAGCCTCTGGCCTGTCCCATCCACGAGTTATCTACCATCTGGGAATGCGGGCCGCCATATACATACACCACGACCGGATACTTCTTATTAGGATCGAAGTTCAACGGTTTCACTATGCGATAGTACAGGTCAGTAATACCATCATTTGCCTTTAAAGTTCCCAATATGATTTCCGGTAACTGAACGTTCCTATATGGGTTCTTTGCAGTATAGAAAACATGGGTGTTATTTGACTTTATATCCGTAACAGCTACTTCTCCGGCATTATTCTGAGAAGTATACCTATCGCAGATATATTTACCCGAGGCACTTAACGTCGCATAATGAACTCCTGATTCTTTCGACAACTTTTCTTTTTTTCCGTTTTTCAGGTTTATTCTATAGATATGTCTTTCTATCGGACTTCCTTCCGTAGAGATATAGAATAAATTTTCTCCTTTTTCATCAAAGCCAATAACGGAAGTCACATCCCAATACCCACTGGTTATTTGTTTCAGTAATTTTCCGGTCGTGTCATACAGATATAAATGATTATAACCATCCCTTTCACTTTGCCATAAGAATTTACCCGGATCGTTCTTCAAAAATAAAACAGGGTTTTCTGGCTCTACGTATTTAGAGTTTACTTCGGTAAATAAAGTATTAAGCAATCTGCCTGTTGCCACATCGTAGCTTTTCATAATGCAAGTATCCTGCCCTCTGTTCACTTCTGCGATATATATACTTTTTTCATCCGGGCTCCATGCTATATTTGTCAGATACTTTTCTTTTGGCGTACCTGTTTTCAGGAAAACGGTTTGTTCTGTTGCAGGATTAAAAACTCCCACAGTGACATGATGGCTCTTCATCCCGGCCATCGGATATTTTATATCTTTCAGCTTGGCGATACGTGCCGATATATCGACCAAAGGATAGTCAGTGACCATTGTTTCATCCATACGATAGAATGCCAGCAGATTTCCCTGTGGCGACCAGAATGTACCTTTGTTGATGCCGAATTCATTGTGATGCACCGATTGACCGTTTACTATCCCCTTATCACTGTCATTTGTAACAGCATACTCTTTTCCTCCAGGGGTTTGTATATACAGGTTATTATCTATTGTATAAGCGAGGTTATTACTTTTGTCTGAAAAGTCGTGACTTGCCATTTTTTCATATGAATTGAATGAACCTGTCATCTTTTTTGTGACAAAATTGTATAAATAAATTTTCTCGGGAGAAAAAATCATTATCTCATTTGATGAAGGCGAAAGAAATTGTACATAATTCAAACTTCTGGGTTGTTGCATATCATTTAACCCAACCTCGGTGTTAAAATCCTGTAAAGTAAGCAGCGTTTGTACTTTCTCTTTGTCTGTATTAGGAGCAATTAATATAGAATCACCTTTAACATAAGTAAGTTTATCTCCGTACCATTGCATCTGGCGGGGCATTTCGGCACGATACTTGTTGTATGTTTTACCTCCCGGAATCAGGTCTTCTAATGTAAGAGGAATGTCTTGACTGTATGATTTCATAGGAAGTAATATGCTTACAGCTAAAAAGAAAAAATTAATTAATTTCATATAAATCTTCATTTTGGAGAGCAAAGATAGTGAATTTCCAAGTTTTATTCTTACCAGCATTTAATGAATCATATTGGAGGCAGGGAATAAGGATGAAAACTTAAATAAATTATATTTTTTTAGAACAATTTTATTTTTTTAAACGTTTAAGCAATAAATGCCTATATTTGTACGTTGGAGTATAAAAGAGAAACAGTATAAAAATATTCAAATTCAGGTAAAATGTCTAAATCTAACATATCGCGCTTCACAGGACTGATAATCCTTTTTGTAATAATATTGGTATCTTGTAATAAGAAGTCCACTATGTATGAAATTTCAGGTAAACTTGAAAATGTAACAGGGAACTATTTTCTCATGTCACATGAATCGGGTGATTCTGTCCTTATTGATACAATACCGATAAGCGCAAAGGGAGAATTCTCTTTTAAAGGAGCGGTTGACACACTTACCGAAGTCTCGTTGTATTTCAATCAGAACACAAAAAGTACTTACCTGCTGATGGATAAAGGATGGAATGTAGAACTCGAAGGAGATGCTTTATATCCCGATCTGATCAACATAAAGGGTGGGAGCGTAAATGATGATATAACAGCATTCAAAACCAAAAATAAAGACTTATTAAAGACGCGTGCCGATATATTAAATGCCGCTGAAAAAAAGAGTCCGGACAATGATACCCTGAAAGTGAAAGACTATGTAGTAGAACTAAAAAACATCAATTTTGAATTATCAAATATAGCGGCGAATTATGTCAAGTCGAATCCGGACAAAATAGCCAGTGTAATGCTGATAAATACATTCTTTAAAGACGAAACATCAATACCCCGGCTGGATGAAAATCTGGCTTTACTGAGAGGAAAAGCTGCTGATTTTCCCCTTACAGATAATTTGAAGCGTTTCAGAGACAAAGTGAAATTATCATCAGTAGGTGCCGTAGCTCCTAACTTCAAACTAAAAGATCTGAAAGGAAAGGATGTGCAATTAACAGACCTTAGAGGTAAGTATGTCTTGTTATCTTTTGCTTCCACAACATGTGAAGTGTGTAGATATGAGAAAAAAGATGCTGTTGTTGTCTACAACGAATTAAAAAAACAGAAGAAAAATATAGAATTTATAACTATAGTAAAGGATATTGAAGATGTTCCTATTTCAAAAAACATTACAGATTCTGTAAAGTGGACAGTGATACCAGTCAATGGGGGATGGTCTGCAAAGACATTTGATACATACTATATTCGTGAAATTCCATATCATGTATTAATCTCTCCTACCGGAGTCATTCTTGAAAGAGATTTTCCTATTTTCGCCCTATCTAAAAAAATGGACGAATTAGCTGGAACTACAAAAGATAAGTAAAAGATTGGGCATAACACTTTTTTATTTATCTTTGCGTTGCTCGAACACAATTCGCATAACAATGTTGATAAAAATATTTGGAGCCGCTGTACAGGGTATAGAGGCTACACTCATTACTATGGAGGTAAATTGTACAAAAGGCATAAAATTTATGCTTGTTGGTTTACCGGATGCATCTGTAAAAGAGAGCCATGAGCGAATTGTATCGGCTTTACAAATAAACGGCTATAAATTTCCACGCCAGCAGATTATTATAAACATGTCTCCTGCAGATATACGTAAGGAAGGGACTGCTTATGATCTCCCATTAGCCATTGGCATTCTTGCTGCATCAGAATCGATAATGCCGGACAAGCTGGATGAATACCTGATTATGGGCGAATTATCTCTTGATGGTAGTATCCTGCCTATCAAAGGAGTACTTCCCATTGCTATAAAGGCACGGGAAGCAGGATTCAAGGGCATAATCTTACCCCAAAAGAATGCCAGGGAAGCAGCTGTAGTTGATAGCCTGGATGTATATGGGGTCGACAATATCCGTGATGTTATTGAATTCCTGAATGATAGAACCGAATTGGAGAAAACGATAGTTGATACACGCGCAGAATTTCATAGTGCACAACATCTCTTCGAATTTGATTTTTCTGATGTTAAAGGTCAGGAAAATGTGAAACGTGCTTTGGAAGTAGCTGCTGCCGGCGGCCACAATCTGATAATGATAGGGCCTCCCGGTGCAGGGAAATCAATGATGGCAAAGCGTATGCCTTCTATTCTTCCTCCATTTACACTTTATGAAGCACTGGAAACAACTAAGATACACAGTGTAGCAGGAAAAATAGGTACTGAAACTTCACTTATGGCACAAAGGCCCTTTCGCAGTCCACATCACACAATCTCCGATGTTGCACTGGTTGGAGGAGGCACTTACCCTCAGCCGGGAGAAATAAGCCTGGCACACAATGGAGTTCTATTCCTTGATGAACTACCCGAATTTAGCCGTAGCGTACTTGAGGTTATGAGACAACCTCTCGAAGACCGGAAGATAGCTATCTCGAGATCAAGATTCACAGTGGAATATCCTGCCAGTTTTATGCTGATTTCATCGATGAATCCATGCCCATGCGGATATTACAACCATCCTGAAAAAGAATGTGTCTGCCCGGGAGGAGCTGTACAAAAATACTTGAATAAGATATCCGGCCCTTTATTGGATCGTATCGATATCCATATTGAGATAGTTCCCGTACCATTTGATAAAATATCGGATAAAGCTCCTGCAGAAGCAAGCAAACTGATACGCGAAAGAGTGATAAGAGCTAGGGAAATACAAAATGAGCGATTCAGGGATGTGGATAATATCCACTGTAATGCACAGATGACTCCTAAAATGTTGACCAAATATGCAGCCCCCGATGACAATGGGCTTCAATTGTTAAAAACGGCAATGGATAGGTTCAATTTATCTGCAAGAGCATATGACCGTATACTAAAAGTATCCCGAACCATTGCAGATTTAGATAATTCAGAAAAAATTCTATCAAAACATTTGGCAGAAGCAATAAATTACCGAAATTTGGATAGAGAAACGTGGGCTAGCAAAAAATAGAGATAAATAACATTAAAAACACCAAAGTCATGGCATTTACTAAATTGAGTAACTCAATTTTTGAGCAAGTTATATCCGATTACCATAAAACGGATAATGTTGATGCTCCTATGCATAATCCATATCCGGAAAAGTCAATTGAATATTTCCTATATCTGAAAAATTGGATTGATACCGTGCAATGGCATTTAGAGGATATTATCCGCGATCCGGAAATAAATCCGGAGGAAGCCTTAAAAATTAAAAGAAGGATAGACAAATCAAATCAGGACAGGACAGACCTGGTAGAGCTAATAGATAGCTATTTTCTCGATAAATATAAAGATATAAATGTGTTGTCAGAAGCACAGATAAATACAGAAAGTCCGGCATGGGCAATAGACCGTTTATCTATTCTTGCACTGAAAATATACCACATGCAGCAAGAGGTCGACAGAAAAGATACTGATAAAGATCATCATGAACAGGTATCTAAAAAGTTAGATATATTGCTCGCCCAACGTGAGGATTTATCTACAGCTATAGAAGAATTATTAGAGGATATTGAAGCTGGAAAAAAATACATGAAAGTGTATAAACAAATGAAAATGTATAATGATCCGGCTCTTAATCCAGTATTATATGGGAAAGATTCAAAATAACATAAAACAAATTACATAACTATGGCTAAAGTATTAGTAATCCGTATCTCTTCCTTTGGAGACGTTGCAATGCTTGTGCCTGTCATCTTTTCTGTTGCAGCAAAGTATCCGCAAGATCGTTTTTCCGTCATGACACGCAAAGCTTTTGCTCCACTTTTTGAGAACTTAGGGTTTAACATTAACGTTATCCCCCTTGATGTTAGAGGCAGACATAAGGGTACTATGGGGATGTTCAGGGTGATGAGAAGAATCGCAACCCTCGGCTTTTCTCATGTAGCAGATGAACACAATGTCCTCCGATCAAAGGTAATTCGCTTCTTTATGGCTATGACAGGGAGGAAAGTTGCCTATATAGATAAAGGGAAAAAAGACAAAAAAGAATTAATAACAAATAAGACATTGGCACCGCTAGAGACTACAATAAAGCGGTATCAGGATGTTTTTGACAGGCTTGGATTTCCAGCTCCGATGATATTTACAAATATCCTGGAGTTTATGCCTAAAGATTTTTCTAATCTCAGGGCCATTGTTACTGAGAAAAATGGAAAGTGGATTGGGATAGCCCCGTTTTCTAAACATAAAGGAAAAATCTACCCTCTCAAAAAAATGGAAAAGGTTGTAGAAAGGTTATCTAATGAACCAAACACAACCGTATTCTTGTTCGGAGCAGGCAAAGAGGAAGATAAGGTATTAACAAAATGGGCAAAGGAACACACCAATGTTATAAACACAATGGGTAAACTAAACCTGGAGAGAGAACTCCTGTTGATATATTACCTGGACATCATGCTATCAATGGATTCTGCAAATATGCATCTGGCTTCCTTAGTAGAAGTTCCAGTCGTTTCAATATGGGGAGCCACACATCCTTCTTTAGGATTCTATGGTTTCAAACAGGATCCCGAAAATGCTGTACAAATAGATCTAGACTGCAGACCTTGCTCTGTTTATGGCGATTTACCATGCCAAAGAGGTGACTATGCATGCCTGGAAAGAATTTCTGAAGATCTCGTTATATCACGTATACATAAAGTTCTGGATAAGAAATTTTCATGAAAATAGCATTTCTTTCACCTTTTCATCCCTACCGGGGAGGTATTGCCCAATTTAGTGAACAATTCTACACTGAATTGTCGAAAAAGCATCAGGTGAAGGCATTCTCATTTACAACAATGTATCCGGATTTCTTGTTTCCGGGTAAAACTCAATTTGTTCCTGATGGAGAATCTTCTGAAATAGAAGTCAACCGCATATTGAATAGCATAAATCCGTTTAGTTATATAAAGACAGCAAGGCATATAAATAGGTGCAAACCGGATATACTGATTATTCCATATTGGATGTCATTTATGGTTCCCGCCTTTGCTACCATATGCCTGTTCTTAAATAATAAGATAAAAGTCGTATCCCTTATACACAATGCGATTCCACATGAAAAAAAGATTATAGATAAACCTTTAGCTAAATTCTTCTTTAACAGATGTGATGCATTCATAGTATTAAGTGAGTCTGTTAAGGAAGGCCTATTATCGTTGCGAAAGAATGCCAAAATTATATTATATCCTCATCCGATATATAATCATTACGGAGATCCTATCGATAAAGATTCGGCGTGCAAACAATTAGGTATAAGAGGCGATAAAAAGAACCTGCTCTTTTTCGGACTTATCAGGGATTATAAAGGCCTGGATATATTAATTAATACAATGAATAAGCTCGATGATAGCTATCAGCTGATCATAGCCGGAGAAAGTTATGGGGGCTTTGAAAAATATACAGAGCTGATTGAAAAGTTGCTTTATAAAGAGAATATAAAAGTTTATGAGCAATACATTCCCGATAATATGGTATCGGTATTCTTTTCTGCGGCAGATGTATTGATCTTACCTTACCGTTCGGCGACGCAAAGCGGCGTAGTTGCTATCGCTTATCAAATGGAATTGCCAATGATTGCAACAAATGTAGGATCTTTAGGACCCAGTGTGGAAGAATCTCATACAGGTCTGGTAGTTCCCGTCGCTTCTGAAGAAGCAATAGCGGATGGAATACAAGACTTTTTTTCTCGGAGAGGACTGATTGACTCCTATAAAGAGAACCTTAAAAAAGAGAAGAACCGATTATCGTGGAGTAATTTCACACAATCAATCGATTCTTTTTTATCAAGTTTATAGAACATACCACTATTCAACAATAAAAAATTATTTTTGCTTTTCCATTTTATTTAAATATCATATTTTAAAAAACATGGTAATTATATTAACTCTCTGGACAATTATATCTTTCATCTTACTATCTTTTGGAGATATGTTTGTCTCACTGTACAATGCTCTATTTAAGAGACAAGAAATATATAACTTAGCTGACACATTCATTATAGGAATTATATTCATTACGATCCTACTATCCGCAACCTCTTTTTTCCTTCCTTCAAACCACTATATACTAGCCATTTATTCTGTCATTAGCATTGCATATTGGTTTTTAAATCGTGAAAAACTGTTTATCTGGTTAAAAAAGACAAAAAATACTTTTTCGCAGCTTAGCCGAAATCAGAAAATAGTATTGATGTTATTCATCTTATCGTTTCTGACTTATATTCTATGGAGCGAAAAAATATTCGACTCAATATTTTACCATTATCAAAATATCAGATGGAATGAAGAGTATCCTGTTACGCCAGGAATTGGAAATCTCAAAGATCACTTAGCCTTTAATTCTAATTATTTCTTAATATCTGCAATATTTACATTCAGATTCCTGTTTCATGAACCTTTGTATTTGTTTCAGGATATATTGTTTACATTTGTTATAGGTTGGGTCTGTCTAGAGGCCATAAATTCTAAATTCAGATTAGACAGAATAATTCTTTTAATTTTATTATTCATTTTTTTCTCTATGAATAGTGATGGCCTAACCGATTCATCTACAGATATTATACCAAATATTTGTGTTTTTTATTACATATCTAGATTTGTACTATATCCAAAACACTTGACAAAAAACTTATTATTATCGATACTGCTCCCTATAACGCTTGTTACTTTCAAGTTATCTGTTTTTCCACTTTGTTTTATCAGCCTATATCTATTTTTTTATTTGATCAAAAAAAGAAAATTTTCTTTAACTATTTTTTATACAGCAGTTCCTATTCTTATTGTGGCATTATGGGTAACCCGTAATATCATTGTATCCGGATATCTTGTATACCCCATTTATCAAATTGACTTGTTTGACGTTGATTGGAAAGTACCAGAAGCAGTAGCCGAATGGCAGTATAATTATATTTTCAGCTATGCAAGAGAAAGATTTAATGAATTATATACATTTACTTTATTCTCCTACAATAATAATATATATAGCTTCAAGATATTATTTATACATGCCATAATTCTTGACCTGTTTTATTTAGTCATACTGCTTTCCCCTATTGCAATTGTTTTCAGCATAATAAAAAAGAGAAACATTAATAAGAATATCTATATAATATATTTCGCAACTCTCTTAGCATTATATTACTGGTTTATATCAGCTCCTGATTTCAGATTTGCCTTGGGATCTATCTTTGGAATGATATTTCTTATTTCTCATGTAATATTATTAATTAAAAATAAAGAATCAATATGCGCTCCTAAAGCCGGGTCAAAAATATTTTTAGTTATAAGTGTTCTAGTATTATGTCTAAGTATCAATAGGACTATTAACTTCGCTAAATTTTTGACATTGATACCAGCTTCAGACGAAAGGCCTCCACTTTACATTATCTTATATGAACCTTACTCATCTAAATATCAAATAAAAGTAAAAGATATTTCCACAGAATTTTCAGAATATAAATCTAACAATATTTCTATCTATATATCTGAAGATGTAGCTGGCAGGAGTTTTGATAAACTACCTTGCATGAATAAGTTTATTTACACGGATAAGCTCAAAAACACTGAAATAATCGAAGCTAGAGGAACATCCATCCAAAATGGATTTCGAGTAAAAGAGGAATGCGTAGAGAAAATTACCACTACCTTAAAAGATCATAGCAGTAGTACTTCCCAATAACTGAAATAGATATTATTTCATTCTGAACAAACCATATTTAAGCATACAGACAAAGGCTCTCATACCATCTCTCCAACCAATCTTCTTCCCTTCTTCATAAGTACGTCCATAATAAGAGATACCCACCTCATATATTCTCACATTAGGAAATCTGGATACTTTGGCCGTAACCTCAGGTTCAAAGCCAAAACGTCTCTCCTGCAACGGAATAGATTTAATTATGTCCGAGCGGAAAAGTTTATAACATGTTTCCATGTCGGTAAGGTTCAGATTGGTAAACATATTGGATACAAATGTAAGCATACGGTTGCCTATCGAATGCCAGAAGAAAAGAATGCGATGTGGCTTACCTCCCATAAAACGTGATCCGTAAACAACATCAGCAAAGCCATCTATGACCGGTTTTAAAAGTATATTATATTCTTCCGGGTCATATTCCAGATCGGCATCCTGAATAATGAGATAGTCTCCTGTAGCCTCTTTTATTCCCCTATGCAGAGCTGCTCCTTTACCCATATTTATTGGTTGTTCGAAAAGCTTCATATCACAACCGGAATGATTAGCAATATACGCCTGTACTACCTCTACAGTATCATCTTTAGAGCAATCATTTACAATGATTATTTCCTTTTCAATGCCACCTATCAATTGCACAGCTACTACCTTATCCAATATAAAGTGAATAGTTCTGGCCTCATTATAAGCAGGAATAATAATTGAAAGTTTCATCTTTTATTTTTAAAATAAATATCCAAGAGTTATATAAAAATTTCGGATGTGTCCATTACCATATTCAGGAGAAATATTTCTGAGACCATGGTCATAACCCAATCCTAGAACATATCTGTCATATTCAACATTTATTCCACCTCCTAGTCCCCAATCAAACTTACTAACACCTACACCAAAGTAGTCTATCTTACCCGTCTCTGTACGATCTTCATAAACCCACTTTCTATTAACCTTACCGCCTACTCCATATGCGGCATAAAGACCAGCATGAAACATTAGTCGAAAATCTCTGTTTATCGCCCATAAATAACCGACATGAAGTGGTAGTTGTAAGTAAGCAGGCTTTTCCTTTGTAATAAAATGAACTTTCTCGCTCTCGATATAATCATTACCTTTAGTTCCTTTCACTGTATACTCTAATCCTGTAAGTAAATACATTTCATCAGACAGCCTGAAGTCTGCAGTCATCCCAAAATTGAATCCTACTTTCGTTTTATCTCCGGGAGCACCATTAGAAACTCCTGAAAAGTTAACTCCAGCCCTTACTCCAACGGTAACTATTTTATTCTGTGCGGATGCCATTGTTACAAACAAAAACAATACAGATAATAATCCAACTTTCAGCAGTGCTTTCATAATATAATTCATTTTAATATTTTATCAAAATAATCTATTGTTTTAATTAACCCATCCTTTAATTGTATTTTTGGTTCCCATCCTAACTTTTCCTTAGCAAGGGAAATATCTGGCTTTCTTTGCTTAGGATCATCGCTAGGTAATGGTTTAAAAATCAACTTAGACTTAGATGCAGTCAGTTCAAGAACCAGATTTGCTAATTCAATCATTGTAAACTCTCCCGGATTTCCCGTATTTACAGGGCCTGTAAAGGAATCATCGGTAGCCATCATTCGTATCATTGCTTCTACCAGATCGTCTACATATTGAAAACTACGAGTCTGTTGTCCATCACCATATATTGTTATATCTTCTCCCTTTAATGCTTGTACTATAAAGTTAGAAACAACCCGGCCATCATTTGGGTTCATATTTGGTCCGTATGTATTAAAAATACGTACGATTTTTATTTTAACTCCATTCTGACGATGATAGTCCATAAATAAGGTTTCGGCACAACGTTTTCCTTCATCATAACAAGACCGTATGCCTATCGGATTTACGTTTCCCCAATATGATTCCGGTTGCGGATGTACATTCGGATCTCCATAAACTTCACTTGTGGATGCTTGCAATACTTTAGCCTTTAATCGCTTAGCGAGCCCAAGCATATTTATAGCACCCATCACTGAGGTTTTGATGGTCTTGATTGCATTATACTGATAATGAACCGGTGACGCGGGGCATGCCAGATTATAAATTTCATCTACGTCTACATGAAACGGATGAACGACATCATGACGGATTATCTCAAAATAGGGATTATCTAATAAGTGTATGATATTATCTTTGGACCCGGTAAAATAGTTATCCAGGCATAAAACTTCATTTCCGTCCTGAAGCAATCTTTGGCAAAGATGTGAACCTATAAATCCTGCACCTCCGGTAACCAATATCTTTTTTCGATTCATTTTTTTTGACTGCTATATATGGATGTTTGTATGTTTGCTTTAGGCTGCAAAGGAACAAAAAAATATTCATGTAATATAACTTTATTAACATAAAAACACTCTGGTATAGAGTTCTGCTATTCAATAATTTCCACCCTTAAAAAACAATTTGTTTTCATTTACTTAAAAGATATTAACAAATCTCGCATAATATTTAGTTCTGTTTCGCAGGAACAGTAGTACCATCAGATTTTATTTGTCCGGTTTTTTCCAGAGGTATCTTTGGAGAAGGAGGATAGCAGTCAATTTCTTTGGGTTTCTTTTTAGGGGGGATTACTGTCCCAGGATCATCTGATGATGAATTATTATTTTCCTCATTGGGAAATACCAGCACAGGGGGAGTTGTGTCTGGTCGCCCTTTTCCTCCTCCATCTACAAATTTTTGGATAGATGATTCTAATTCTTTACATTTTCCCTTATATACAGGTTTGGAAGTTTTTATATTGACTAATCGCCATATATCCTTCACTGTTGTATTTTCTCGAAGATTCAAATCTTTTTTCTCTGTTAAAAGATATCCACTGTATAAGTTTGCTTCCTTACATTTCACTTCAACCTGCTGTAGACAAAGACAAAGATCTACTTTGGCTAAATATAAACTTATACAATCAGTAGAAAATGACTCTTTTCCAAACTGTGAAGCATGGTATACTTTTTCTTTATACCTGTATTCTACAAAATGGGTAATCTTTACATCGCTTATTTTTAAGCTTATGTCATCGTATCCCCAAAGTTTTTCAGCTATAACAGTAAAACTAGCAAAAAAATATGGTCCGTCAAGTCTGACTTCAGGACGAAACTCGAACTCATATCTGGATTTCTTTTCAGTCAACTTAGTCTGTGCACATATTGCAGATATAACGCATAAGCCAATTAAAATTAGTAAAATATACTTTTTCATGGCAACTATATTTTTGATGTAAGCATTTTGCTCAGGTACAATATAGTAAAAAATACAATAAGAATTGGATTTAAATCAAATAAGTAATAAAGCTATCTTGGAATAAGCGAGAACTACTTTTTTTAGATGTAGTAATTGAAAATTATTTTCCCGAAACTATCTTCTTTATATCATTTAGTTTATTTAAGGCTTCCATTGGAGTTAAATTATTTACATCAAGAGATTTGATTTCATCTCTCACTTGGCTGAGGACAGGATCGTCCAACTGGAAGAAACTCAATTGATATCCCTCCCTGTTTTCTTTAATGTCTGTTATTGGTTTAGATATACCCTGTTTCCGGTTATCAGATTCCAGTTGTTTCAAGATCGAATTAGCCCGTTTCACTATGCTCTGTGGCATACCTGCCATTTTAGCAACATGGATACCAAAACTATGTTCACTTCCTCCCGGTACTAATTTGCGTAAAAAAATGATCTTATTGTCGATTTCTTTTACCGAAACATTAAAATTCTTTATCCGCTTAAAGGATTTTTCCATTTCATTCAGCTCATGATAGTGAGTTGCAAACAGGGTCTTAGCCCTTGCTTTGGGATGTTCATGAATATATTCAACGATAGCCCAGGCAATGGAGATACCATCATAAGTACTCGTTCCACGTCCCAATTCATCGAATAAAACAAGGCTTTTCGACGATAAATTATTTAAGATATCTGAAGCTTCATTCATTTCTACCATAAATGTAGATTCTCCTAAAGAAATATTATCTGAAGCTCCTACACGGGTGAAGATTTTGTCGACTAATCCTATTTGAGCAGCCTCGGCAGGAACAAAGCTTCCGGCTTGTGCCATCAATGTTATCAAAGCTGTTTGACGAAGCAAAGCCGACTTACCGGCCATATTAGGTCCGGTGATAACAATGATTTGTTGTTTATCATTATCCAGAAAAACATCATTGGCAATGTATGATTCACCTAATGGTAACTGTTTTTCAATTACAGGGTGTCTGCCATTCCTGATTTTTAAAGCATCGGTTTCGTTTATCTCAGGACGGATATATTTATTTTCCTTAGCTGCCTTTGCGAATGATAAAAGACAATCAGTCTGAGCTATCAGATTTGCATTCAATTGTATTGTTGGAATATATTCGATCAGGCTAAATATCAAGTCATTGTAGATACTTGTTTCCAGACTCAATATTTTCTCTTCAGCGCCTAATATTTTTTCTTCATATTCTTTCAGTTCCTGTGTAATATAGCGTTCGGCATTCACAAGGGTTTGCTTACGTATCCAGTCTGCAGGAACTTTATCCTTATGTGCGTTACGCACTTCAATATAATATCCAAATACGCTGTTGAAGCTTATCTTTAGGGAAGATATCCCTGTAGTCTCGGTTTCTCTCTGTTGGATTTTCAACAAATAATCCTTTCCTGAGTAAGCAATATCCCGTAATTCATCAAGATCTGAATTAACTCCTCTATTTATTACGTTTCCTTTATTAATTTGTGCAGGGGGATCGGGTTGTATTTGTTTTTCAATACGATCCCTGATAACAGGGCAAGGATTAAGTTTCTCCCCTATTTCTCTCAAACTCGGTTCATCCGATGCCAAAAACGCATTGCGGATTGGCTCTATAGCTTTCAGTGCTACTTTTAGTTGAACTACTTCGCGCGGTGTTATTCTGTTGACAGCAACTTTTGATATAATACGCTCAAGGTCTCCTATTAAAGACAGCTGCTCTTCAAGTAAATTTTTAAGCTCCAGATCTTTAAAGAAATACTCCACTACTGCCAACCGGCTATTGATAGGCTTGGCATCTTTCAAAGGAAAAACCAACCAACGGCGCAACATACGGGCGCCCATCGGAGATACGGTTTTATCCAAGACATCCAGAAGTGTTTTTCCTCCCTCATTCATGGTGGAAATAAGTTCCAGACTCCGTACTGTAAACTTATCCAAACGGACATATTTATCTTCCTCAATACGCGAAAGTGCTGTTATATGCCCTATTTGCGTGTGTTGGGTTACATCCAGGTAATGTAAGATTGTACCGGCAGCAATTACACCATTTGTGAGGTGCTCAACTCCAAAACCTTTTAAGTTCTTAGTTTCAAAATGTTTGAGCAGACGATCCCGAGCTGTGCTTTCTGTAAAGACCCAGTCTTCCAGTTCGAAAATAAAAAAGCGGGTACCAAAAAATTCCTCAAATTGTTTTTTTCTGCTTCGCTCTACCAAAACTTCTTTAGGAGAGAAATTAGTGAGCAATTTATCAATATATTCTTTTGTTCCCTCAGCTACCATAAACTCACCTGTAGATATATCAAGAAGTGATATACCACAACTACTCTTAGCAAAATGGATGGCGCAAAGGAAATTATTCTCTTTATGGTTGAGGATATTATCATTAATAGATACTCCGGGAGTAACTAGCTCGGTAATACCTCTTTTGACTATATTCTTCGTCAGTTTAGGATCTTCTAATTGGTCGCAGATAGCTACGCGTTTGCCTGCACGGACTAGTTTAGGCAAATAAGTATCCAATGCATGATGTGGGAATCCTGCTAATTCAACAAATTGTGCAGACCCATTTGCACGTCGGGTTAACGTAATCCCAACTATCTCGGCAGTATCGATGGCATCTTGTGAAAATGTCTCATAAAAGTCTCCCACACGAAACAACAATATAGCATCAGGATGTTTACTCTTGATCTCAAAATACTGTTTCATCATGGGTGTTTCGGCAATCTTTTTTGACACAGTCTGTATATAGTTTAGATGAATTCTTAATAATTTTACAAGAAAACAAAGATAGAAAAAAATAAATGAAAGTATTATTTATCTTTGTTATCAATCTATTCAACATATTAATAAAACACACAGATAAGTATCTGATGATAAAACAAACAATACAAAATTTACTTGGAGAATCTGCAGGCAATGGAATCAAAAAAGAAGAGATTGAGGTTGTAGAACTTTTACTTGAATTACAGTTACCCGAACCTCTAAAGTATATGTATCAAGAAATTGGGAATGATGCTCTTTTTATGGATTCATTTTGCCATTTTTATCCTGTCTATGATTTGTTGGTAGTAGATAATAAGATACAGTTTCTCGAAGAAAATCAAGATGTATGCCGTTGGGCATTCGATATGAAAGACACAAAAGTATATCAGCAAGCCGATGATGAATGGTACCTGCTTGAGAATATTTCTCTCGAAAAATTCCTGTCAGATATTTTATATTACCAATGTGCTATAGGATATCCTTTTGGAGCAGAAGTATTACTAGAACGCAATCAGTTATTTACCATACTGGATGCAGAATGGGAAAAAGTTGTTGCATTCGATGGCCTTTATATCTATTGGAAGAAAGATTCAATGATCTGGTATTTATCAGATGACAACTCTGTGGGAGATGTATATTACTCTTCGAGGAATGAAGATTCCTTTAATTCTCACAAACAGCAATTTTGTTTAAAATAGAAAAATAAACAAATTGTCTGAGAATATCATTATCTTTGCAAACCATTACCAAAATCATTACACATAACCCGACTAACCAAATTAAAATCGTATGGTACTTTGTTGATATTAAACTGAATGATAGAACAAATAATTATTTTAGAGCATATAGACCCTGTGGTCTTTTTCGGGATAAACAATGCCAATATACAATTACTAAAAACACTTTTTCCTAAATTACGTATTGTTGCGCGTGGGAACGCGATAAAAGTTACAGGAAATGCAGAAGACGTACCCTTATTTGAAGAAAAAATAAGAGAATTGGAAACGTTTTCAGTCGATCGTAACAAATTGACTCAGGAAGACATAATAGATATTGTAAAAGGTAATTCTCCAAATGTAATCAAACAAGATAACCTGATTATTTACGGGATAAGCGGTAAGCCAATTTTTGCCCGTACACCAAATCAACAGAAATTTGTAGATAGTTTCAACAAGAATGATATGGTGTTTGGCATAGGCCCTGCCGGTTCTGGTAAAACCTACACAGCTATTGCCTTAGCAGTAAGAGCTTTGAAGAACAAGGAGGTTAAAAAGATTATCCTTAGTCGCCCGGCTGTTGAAGCAGGCGAGAAACTCGGCTTTTTGCCGGGAGATATGAAAGAGAAAATAGATCCGTATCTGCAACCATTATATGATGCATTGGAGGATATGATAGCTCCTGCCAAGCTGAAAGACTATATTGAAAACAAAACGATTCAGATAGCACCTTTAGCCTTTATGCGTGGGCGCACATTAAGTGATGCAATTATTATACTGGATGAAGCACAGAATACCACGACACATCAGATTAAGATGTTCTTAACCCGTCTGGGTATGAATGCTAAGATGATCATAACAGGTGATATTACCCAAATAGACCTGCCTCCATCCCAGCAATCGGGCTTAAAGCATGCTCTTCGCATCCTGAATGGAGTAAAGGGTATTGGTCATATCGAGTTTGATAAAGGGGATATAGTCCGGCACAAGTTAGTTCAGCGTATTGTTGAAGCTTATGAAAAAGAGGACAAAAGAGAGAAGAAACTAAGATTAGATAAAAAACCGGAGTAGTCTCCGGTTTTTTTATTCATAGCTCATAATAAATACGATTTCTAATTTTTCACACCCTGCATGATTCCGGAATCTGTATCTGTATTATTAATTTCCTTGCGTCCACCTTTTAATTGTTTCCCGTAGTTTAGGTTGAAACTTAGCTTAACCAGGAAAGACCTGTTGTTTGATGTATGTATTTTTGAAGTTACAGGATTTAGGGTAGACCAGTTTCTGTTGTCTGTTTTATATTCACTTGTAAAAGGATTTAAAACGCCTGCCATGATTGCCCAGCTTGATTGCTTATAGCCAGCCATAATTGTATACATCTGGTCACTCTTCATCAATTGTTCGCCATACATGAATCGCGGAGGAGTGATTGTTGTAAAATTTGCCAACCAGTTATTGTATGAGAAATCGAGATTAACTCTTACTTCCGGCATGGTATAAGTATGTAGATAACCGTTCCCTGTACTTATAAAACGATTTATGCGTGGGGTAACAGATAGGCTTAAATGGTTTTTCCATGGTTTAATTTTGAATGTGGCTTCTGCACTCAGATTTTGAAATGACTTTTGATTTTCATAAGTGTGCACAAATTCCCCATTTTCGTAGATAACAGATTCCATTATAGGCTTATATTCATAATCATAGCCAATCATTACATCTACGCCAAAAATACCTTTATTATAACCTGTTGTGAAGCTTTGACTGAGTGTATTAAAAGCGTCGAGATTAGGATTTCCCCTACGTACCTGCCATGTATCTATATCCTGTTTCACATCATTCATAGCTGCCAACGATGGGGCATTATTACACAGGTTAATCCTATATCTGAAATATAAATTATCGTTCAGTTCATATGCTAAACGAACAGAGGGCTGAAGAGCATACTTTTCTGTATGGTTATTTCCCTGACTATAATACAAACGGCTCCCTGTAATGTTTGCCATGTATCCCCACTTACCGGTGCGTCCCTGGTATTCAGTATAGATAGAACTTTCTGCTTGTTGCATTGCTATATCAGCAATAGTAGTCCCATCATACTTGTTATTTGTGTAAGATTGTAAGTGCTTTATACCTCCTGTCAATTTACCTTGTTTGATCTTCTTTTCATAAATTCCTTCAGCTATAAGAGAATATTTATTTCCACTGATATGTGAAAAAATGTCTGTAATCAGATTACCATTTTCTTTTTCCTGATAAGTGCGTTTACTATCAGTATCGATATAAGTTCCTACAACATTAAAAATCAATTGTTGATCATCCTTTAAGTTGTACTGAAAATAGAGGTCTAAGGCTGGGGAATTACTTTTTTCTACAGTATGGTCAAAAATAGATAACGGATTATCTGAATCTGTCGTATAACGTTTACTTTTCCTATCCTCGTAGCTATTTGGAAAATCATTGCGGATATATCTCAACTGAGCATTAAAGAAATATTTATCCTTCTCTGCCAGACTGTAGTTCAGATTAGTGCTAAAGACCTTTTTATTAAATGTGGTAGGTTCACCAACTTCAATTTGATGTAGTTCACGGTCGGGAAAGATTAATTTTTCATCATACTCACGTGTCCAGTCTTGTTTACGCTATACAAACATAGCATTTGCAGAAAACTCTGATTTCCCATAATTATATTTTAAAGAAAGTCGATCGTCAAGAGATACCCTCCTATGCCCGCCTCCGTTGAAAAACACTCCATTTATATTACCTCCTGTTTCTTTCCGGCGTGTTATATAGTCAATAACAGCATCGGCCTTCCCATAACGGGCACCAGGATCGTCATAATACTCGATACGAAGGATATCAGCGGGAGGAATCGAAGCAATTTCGGCATTAGTCACCTGTACCCCGTTGATCCGTAATTGTAACGTACCGCTTCCCGACATACTGATCTCACCTGAGACAGGGTCGACCATAATACGGGGTAATTGCATCTTTCGGAGTATATCCGTTCCATCTGTTGACATTCTTATCTGTTCCTCAGAGGGGAGTATTACTTTGCGATCATCTTTTACAATTATTGACCGTGCCTGAATAATTACTTCATCCAGATTTATAGAAGATGGCTTCAGAAAAACAATTATACTATCGTTTTCTGAACCAACTACGGATTGATAAGCTGTTTCGTATCCAATAAAAGAAGTAGATAAAATCTCCCCTTTATTGAAAGAATTATCTATTTCAAAATAACCATTTATATTCGTATTTATACCTGAAACATAACTTGAGTCTTGTTTCATTAATACTACATTGGCAAACTCAATAGGAGTTTTATCCTCAGCATCCAATACCCTGCCTTTGATTATCGATTGTGCAGATAAAGTATTTGTAATAAAAAAGAATGCTGTAAGCAATAGTAAAATTATTTTTGTTTTCATATCATTCAATAATAAATACCTACCGATAGGTATGTTTCCAAATAAAAAAAATAGATTCAATAATAAATAATGTCTTTGTATAATCCTTCAAGGCGCTTACGAAGAGATTTAACTGCATAATGTTTTCGTGAAAGCAATGTATTGACCTGTATTCCTGTGGCTTCTGATATTTCTTTTACAGGAAGCCCTTCTATTTCTGTCAATTCAAATATTTCTCTTTGCTCAGATGGAAGCTCGGACAAGGCGAGTTCAAGTTCCTGCCATACAAGCGATCGAAGGTATTCGGTTTCAGGTGTCGGGTTATCATCGTTAAACAATATTTCAGAAAAATCTTTTAATATGCTACCTTCTTCATCGTACCCCGAAATAGGAAACTCTTCCTCTTTTTTCTTCCTTGTTTTATTAATAATTGTATTCCGGGTCACACGATATAACCATGCCGCCATTTGTTCGATAGGATTGACTGTATTTCCAACCGCATTAATCAATTGATAAAATACATCTTGTAGAATATCTTCGGCATCCTCTTTATTAGAAACCCTTTTGCGAATGAATGATTTTAATTGTGGTTGATATTCTTTTACAAGTTTCTCAACCCCATTCGCCTCTGTTTGCTTACTCATTTTCTTGTTCTTCAAATTCCTTCATGTCAAAACGTTCCCTGCCAAAGGGGCCACCAAAACCGAATCGCCTTCTACTTTCAATAAATTCTTTCCGCTGCTCAGGAGTCATCTTATTCCATTTCCGATGGATGGGGTTTTCTCCCATACCTCTTCGTCCAAAACCAAACCCTCCAAACAAAATACGCGTAAGAATGAATATACCTAATGCCTGCCAGAAATTAATAGCAACCAAACCAAATATAACAGGCATAAGCCAATTCCACAATAACATAACTATTGCTCCGGAGCCGGCAATCAATAGTAAAAAGCCAACAGGCATCAGAAATCTTAATTTTCTCATTTTATTATTTTAATTTGCATTTTACATTATCTCTAAAAGCTCTCTACATATGCAGACAACTGAGAAGAAAAAATATTTTATAAAAAATGAGAAAAATAAAATTATTATTTGATTTAGATGGGTTTCTTTCTAGTTTTCAGTAAATTATACAGATTGTCCCAATCTCTCTTTACATCATTGAGTGCTGCAATCCCTTCTTTACCATTAATAGCCCTGTTCATTGATACACCATCACTCATATTCAGGAACATTATAGCCAGATCTTCATTTGGGATATTAGATTTAATTTCCTTATTTCTTTTGGCTATTTCGATAATTTCAGACCATGCCCAAAGTTCTTTTTTACGCTGTACGAGGTGTATTTCCATAAAAGTAGGGATCCTTTTAGATGCTTCGGATAAAAAAATAAAGAAATTCATATCCCCTTCTACATCATCAAAGTCATCAGGTTCTTGCAAAGTATTCAAATAATATTCATAAAATTCTTTTAGGGAACTTTTGGGAAAATTGTTGTAGTTAGTGATTATGGCATTATTATAGAAGTACTTTACTACTTCTTCAAATAGTTGCTCTTTACTGGCATAGTAATGATAAAATGCTCCCTTTGTTAATCCTACTTCATCTACTATATCTCTTAGAGATACTTCCTTATAAGAATTTCTGAGAAATAACTTTAAGGCTGTGTGTAATATTTGCTTTTTTGAATCTGTCATAATACATACCATTTGGTATGTAAAAATACTGATTAATTTGAATTATGAAGTGTTTTTGCCTAAAAGTTTGAAAAAGAGAAGAAAATATCCTGTTTGACTTAAAGACAACATCGGATAGAACAAATTCTAATTGCAAAAATGAGTTATTTCTTTCCTTGTCGTTGTTTTTTTAACATAGTTCAATTAACTTTGGTGTTAGCTTTTTAAAACTTATATAGCATGGGCGAAAAAGCAATCTCTTCACGATTAGAAAAAATGCTGAGCAATACACCGTGGAGCAGGCTTACGACTTGCTACGGACGGGCAACTGTTTTTCCTGAATATGTACATGAGATATTGAAAAATGAAGGTGATGAGAATCCCTATAAAGAGATCCTAAATATTATTGAACATCAGGATACGCTTTATCAGGCAACTCCAGCGATGGTCAAAATTCTTATAGAATTATTAAAAGAGCCCGGAACAGATAAATCATGGCTGTTAGCTATTCTATATTCAGTTTTCAGAGCTGCTGAATTTCAGCTTGAATTTAGAAAACCTCCCAGTAAAAAGAAAGCAAAACTTTGGGATGACCTATGGCCCGAATTTGAGAGTGAAGAAACAGACGAAGAACTATGGGGAAATTTTACCGGAGAAAAGATCTATTTTTGGCATAAATTTTCTGCTAATTTTATTGTTGAAGCATATGACCTGATCAAATCATTCAAAAAAGCTGAGAATAAAGAGGTAAAAGAATATGCTGAAAAATTAATTACATTGATAGACAGGTATAAGCATACGCAAGAAAATATAAAGTAATTAAAAAGGTGAACGGCTTTGCTGTTTGTGTGTTATAAGTAAGGAAATTCAAATTATAAACGATATGAAGAATACTTTAGTAAATACAAATTATCAATTCACAGGACAAACAAATGTCTATCATGGTAAAGTAAGGGATGTATATTCCATAGGTGAAGATTTACTGGTAATGATCGCAACAGACCGTATATCTGCTTTTGATGTTGTATTGCCTCAGGGAATACCATATAAAGGACAGGTACTAAATCAGATTGCTGCCAAATTCTTGGATGCAACAGCCGACATTGTTCCAAACTGGAAGCTTGCAACACCTGACCCTACGGTAACTGCAGGACTGCGCTGCGAACCATATAAAGTGGAAATGGTAATTCGTGGATATCTTACAGGGAGTGCATGGCGCGAATATAAAGCCGGAGCCAGAACGCTTTGTGGAGTAGCACTTCCGGATGGGATGAAAGAAAACGAAAAATTCCTTACTCCTATAATTACCCCTACTACAAAGGCTGATGAAGGACATGATGAAAATATATCGAAAGAAGAAATCATTGCGCAAGGATTGGTAAACAGAGAAGAATATGAGCAATTAGAAAAATATACATATGCTTTATTCCAACGCGGAAACGAAATGGCTGATCAAAAAGGCTTGATCCTTGTAGATACAAAATATGAATTTGGTAAAAAAGATGGTAAAATATACCTTATTGATGAAATTCATACTCCGGATTCTTCCCGCTATTTTTATGCTGATAGTTATCTCGATTTATTTAATAAGGGAGAAGAGCAAAGACAGTTGTCCAAAGAGTTTGTCCGCAAATGGTTAATGGATAATGGATTTCAGGGAAAAGACGGACAAAAGGTTCCTGAAATGACAGAAGAATATTGCAATAGCGTATCGGAGCGCTATATCGAACTATATGAAAAAATAGTTGGAGAAAAATTTATAAAAGCAGATGCTAGTAATGTAGCTGAACGCATCGAAGAAAATGTTAGTAAATACTTAAAGAAGAGAGGATAAGTTTAGATGCCAAATCTCTATATCATATCAGGCTGTAATGGTGCGGGCAAAACGACCGCATCATACGCCATGTTTCCCGAAATGCTGGATTGTAAGGAGTTTATCAACGCAGACGAAATAGCAAAAGGATTATCTCCGTTTCAACCCGAAAAGGTAGCTATCGAAGCCGGTCGTCTCATGTTGATGCGTATGAACGAAATGCTACGCATGCAGGAAGATTTTGCTATAGAGACTACGTTAGCAACCAAATCTTATGTAAACTTTATAAGAAGGGCTCAAGCCGAAGGCTACTTTGTTACCCTCATTTATTTCTGGCTGGAATCGCCGGAATTAGCGATTAAGAGAGTAGAGCAACGGGTACGTTTTGGCGGACATCATGTGCCTGATGATGTAGTGGTGAGGCGCTACTTTGCTGGTATGAGAAACCTCTTCTCCTTATTTGTTCCTATTGCTGACTACTGGTTGTTAGTAGACAATTCTACAGATCCTTTCAGGATGATAGCCGAAGGTAAAAAAACCAAAATCATAGATATTCAGGACGAGGATACATTCTTCTACCTGAAAAATGTATAATCATAATGACTTACGAAGCTGAAAAAATTCTTCCTTACTCCTCTGACGAAAACAAAGGAGTGCAAGTAGAACGTATGTTCGATTCCATCGCCGAAAATTATGACACGCTCAATCATACCATGTCAATGGGTATTGATAGAGGCTGGCGTAAAAAAGGTATATCAATATTGAAGAAAATCAATCCGCAAAATATACTTGACATTGCTACGGGAACCGGTGATCTGGCAATACAAGCTTACGGTATACTAAAACCTCAGTCAATATTAGGTATAGATATCTCGGAAGGGATGATGAATGTAGGCAGACAGAAGGTTGCAAAAGTAGGTCTGTCGGATAAGATAAGTTTTGAAAGACAAGATTGTATGGCTTTGGAATTGCCTGACAGTTCTTTTGATGCCGCAATGGTTGCATTCGGAGTCAGGAATTTTGAAGACCTGGACAAGGGACTAAAAGAAATACTTCGTATCTTGAAACCGGGAGGCCAGCTTATGATTTTGGAGCTATCCACACCGCAACATTTTCCTATGAAGCAGGCTTATTGGCTATATTCCAGAATGTTTATCCCGACTATAGGACGTTTAATATCAAAAGATAAAACAGCGTACTCCTACTTACCTAAATCTATTGAAGTTTTTATTCAGGGAAAAGAAATGGTAAATACACTCCTGAAAAATGGTTTTAAAGAGGCATCCTGTAAAACCTATACTTTTGGTATTTGTTCAATGTATCTGGCTAAGAAATAATTTAAAGAAAATCAATACACCATTCATCAAAAATATCCAGAGAATTTATACCATGTTTAGATATTCCTCTGCGGATCTTCTCTATTGATTTTTCCTTACCGGGATTCGTTTTAGAGTAAAAACAATCTGCAAAACAGATAACTTTCTCTTCTATACTGACAGGACGCATATCGCGACGGGGGAGAGGAAGATTTTCTATTTCTATTTCCTCTAATGAAATACCGACACCCGTATGTCTTTCACATACAAGCCCATGTAATGGGTAACCTTCAGCATCAAGTATTTCGCGCCCGAGATAGCCATGACATACATAAGGAGCTATACCATAACAATGGATAGAAGGTGCATTTGTGAGAAAAATACCGATATCATGCAACATTGCAGCTTCCTTAATGAAATCCGTATCGATACTTAATTCTGGATGCTTTTGGGCAATCGATAGTGCTTTATTCATTACGTCTGTACTATGGCTAATCAATATATTGTACAGGTCTGAGTCTTTTTTATAATATTTTTCAATAATAACAAGAGGGTCCATAACTTTAATTTATTGTGCAAAATTATGTAAGTTTGTAGAGTGTCAAATTATTCACTATAAAACAGACAATTATTAAAAAAGTTCTGTAAATTAGTACAACTTATCCTAATTCCTATCTGCATAAGAACTTTTAAATATAAATAAAAGGATTCGAATGATAAGAAACAATTAATCAAAATGATTGTTTTATCAAATAATAAACATATAAAACAGATTATATATGTCTGACAACGATAATAACAAATGTCCGCTCTGCGGAAAGGATACACAAGAAGACGAGATATTCTGTCGCGATTGTCAGGAGATTGCCCATAATTCATATTCAGAAGAACTACTAGCCTATGAAGAATCGTCCGTTACTCCAATAGATGAGGTTGCGGAGGAAAGGACTACAGACGAAACAGAGTTGAATGCTGATGAGCAAGAAAATACGGATATAAAGTACGAAAGCTTTTCCAAAAGGAATAAAAAGTCGCTTATCTTTCTTGGTATAGGATTATTTATCCTGATTCTGATAGGTGCAACAGGATCATATATACGCGTCCTAAATAAGAATACCGAAGAAACCGAAATTGCTTACTGGAACAGGTGCATTGAAGATAATACTCCTTTAGGCTATTCAAAGTACCTTGTTCAATATCCGGAAGGAAAATTCAGTGAAGAAGCTTATCGTAAAATAACAGAGTTACGCGACAATGAGCGTAAATCATGGGAGAAATTACGTAGTTCGAATGATCTGGATGCATTGTTTGCCTACCTTACAGATCATCCCGATACTCCTTACATAAGGGAGATCAGGAAAGCAATAGATTCGTTAGGCTGGTTAAAGACTAAGAAAGACAATACGGCAGATGCATACCTAGCCTACCTGGAGAACGTTAAGCTTGAACGATTCAACGGAGAATATCAGGGCTTGGCACAAGAAAGGTATGATTATCTCAGTCAGCTAAAAACACTTGAAGGAAAAGAGTTGAATGAAGTAAAGAAAATTGTAAGTGAATTTTTTAAGGCACTTTCAGCTAACAACAGTAAAGAGATACAAAAGTTATCTACAGACACACTTCTCAGGTTTTACACTTCAAGTCAGTATATTAGTAAAAATATAGTGGATTCCTTAAAGGCGGCTCAGAAAAAAGACAAAATAAAAAATACTCTTTATAGCCCTTTAACAGATTCCATTGAAGCAATACTTGATAATAAAGGCATTTGCTTTATCTCAATACCTGTAAAGGAGGAAATAACCTATACTGATAGAAAGAAGAAAAAAGAACATCTACAATCTGTCCTTAATATAGAACTTAACAATAAAAGAGTACAAACGGTATATAAGAAAAAATGAATAGGAAATGATTTTCCTTAATCAAAATATTGCTGATAATCAGCTGGAAGTTCTTCTATCATTTTAATCTTTATATCTTTATAGAAAGCTTCTCCGGCTTCGCTTTGCAATTGGATTTTCCCTTCATCTAAAGGCTTCTCAATGCCGCTTTCTACATATCGGAGGTTTGACAAGGCCATTACTACTTTTCCGTTAACAATATGTAAACTTTTACCTTCGTAGCAGATAAGTTCGATATCATTCCATTCGTCTTTAGGCTTTTCGATAGTACCATCAGCAGCGCAGTAATAGCCATCCGGCATACCGGCTCCAATAGAAACAACAGATGCATTATTATCGAATATCATTTTAGCTGAATCTTTACGGGCACGAACATCCATGCGGGTTTGCCCGATACACCAGTAGTCCCCACTATTTCCTTCTTCACTTGTTTCTATCAATTGAAACTCATGACTTGTCATCCATGTGCGCCAATAATCGGCACCACACTTCCCCTGTGAATGATAGAGTATACCTGAATCAAAAGCCTTTTCCAGCCGTGGTTCCCATTTCTTATTTCCCCATTTCATTTTCAATCTGAGGTGATAGTTCCGGTAATCCTCTTTTGTAAAAATGCAGCCGTACACCTCTCCGCTTATTCTTAAAACCGGTTCTCCATTATCTTCAATAACAGTAAATACATTTTTATAGTTATTATCATAACCTATTGGGCGTATTGTATCTCCATTCATATCAACAGGAATATTTCCTTTATATCCGTTCTTCATTTCATAACTCAGATACATATTCCATTTGGAAAGGTCGTTATCCAGTAAAATATCCCATTCACCGTCTTTTTCAGACTTGTTAGAGCAAGCAAATACTATAATGGTAAGAAAACAAAATACCCAGATTTTAGTAGTCGAATTCATATTTATCATAATACAGAGATTTCATGATTATCAAAATTCAAATATACACTATTCGGAAAGAAAACAAAATCACCTTTCAATGATAAAGTAAGATTATTCTCAATATTTTTCTAAATTTGCAACACATAACATTATTAATTGAAAGAATGAGCAATAGAGTAACGTCCTTATTTGGAATTAAATATCCGATTATATCGGGGGGAATGGTTTGGTGCAGTGGCTGGAGACTGGCCTCAGCGGTTAGTAATGCAGGGGGGCTGGGACTTATCGGAGCAGGATCTATGCATCCCGAAGTTTTACGGGAGCATATACAGAAATGTAAAGCTGCAACTGATAAACCGTTTGGGGTAAATGTACCCTTGATGTATCCCGAGATAGATACTATTATGGATATCATCATTTCGGAAGGAGTAAAAATAGTTTTCACATCTGCCGGGAATCCTAAAACATGGACAAAAAAACTACAGGAAAATGGCATCACAGTAGCACATGTTGTTTCCAGTTCTAAATTCGCACTAAAGTGTGAGGAGACAGGGGTTGATGCTGTAGTTGCAGAAGGTTTTGAAGCAGGAGGTCACAATGGCCGTGAAGAAACATCAACAATGGTGCTTATTCCTCAGGTAAGAAAAAGTCTGTCTATCCCTCTCATTGCTGCCGGTGGCATTGGTACCGGAAGTGGAATGTTGGCTGCCTTTGCCCTTGGAGCAGAAGGGATACAGATGGGTTCACGTTTTGCCCTCACACAAGAGAGTTCTGCTTCTCAAGAGTTCAAAGAATTATGTATCAACCTAAAAGAAGGAGATACAATACTTTCGTTAAAAAAACTGAGCCCGACCCGGCTTGTTAAGAATGACTTCTATAATACAATACAAGCTGCAGAGGACAGAGGTGCCGCAGCTGACGAAATACGTGAAATACTTGGACGAGGGCGTTCTAAAAAAGGAATCTTTGAAGGTGACTTATCTGAAGGAGAGCTTGAAATAGGCCAGATAAGTTCATTAATAAATGACCTGCCTTCTGCTGCAAACGTGATAGATAGTGTTATTGAAGAATATAACAGACGGAAAGAAGAAATGTCAAACGACTCTAAATTCTGACCAGCTGAAGTTGGCAAATATGAATCAGGGTTAAGCATTCTGTGTTTTACCCTGATTCTCTTTAGAAAACGCTACTTGATTAGTCTCAGATAAGTAATTGACCTTATTATAAACATAACTTGCAACTATATGAAAGACATAAGGAAGTATCATTATATCTATCTTTTGCTGTGTTTCGGCTTTCTCTTTTCCTGCAAGAAGAAGGTTGAGAAAGAGGCGTATGACTTTGAACAGATCAAGGCTAAGGGTGAGTTAACCATTATTACACTCAATAGCTCCACCTCCTACTTCATTTATAAAGAAGAGCCGATGGGCTATGACTATGATTTGGCACAGGACTTCTGTGATCATTATGGACTCAAACTGAATGTAAAAGTTGCGGAGAGTGCAACTAAGCTTCTGGAGATGCTGGGAAAGGGAGAGGGTGATCTCGTTGCTTTTGCAGTGCCAATACAAAATGAGCTGAAAGATTCAATTACTTATGCAGGGTTAGGACAAATCACTCATCAAATTCTTGTGCAATCTGCAAACAAGGGAGATACCATTATTAAAGACGTTCCGGAACTTTTAGGTAAAGAAGTATATGTTGAAGAAAATACGAAGTATCACCAACGTCTATTAAACCTTAATGCAGAACTAGGCGGAGGAATAAAGATACATCCGGTAAACGAAGATACCATTACAAGTGAAGACCTCATTGAAATGGTATCCTTAGGTAAGATAAAATATACTATATGTGACGAATACATCGCTAAACTTAACCGTACCTATTATAGGAACATTGACATATCCCTACCTGTCAGCTTTGATCAGCGGGCATCATGGGCTGTGAGAAAAGACACTCCATTATTGGCAAAAGCATTAGATGAATGGTTTGCTGAAAATGATAACACCCCCGTATATAAAAGCATTACCAAGAAATACTTTGAACTAAGCAAACTCCCATTTGAAGGCGACTATGAGGTTCCTAAAAATCTGCCTAAAGGAGCGGTTTCAGTCTATGATGAGCTGTTCAGGAAGCATGCAAAAAATACCAAATATGAGTGGCATTTTTTAGCTGCGATATGTTATCATGAATCCCGTTTCCAGAATAACCTTACATCATGGGCCGGTGCTGCCGGGATCATGGGGCTGATGCCACGTACAGCAGCCTCTCTTGGTTTAACCAGTGAGGACCGGATGAATCCGGACTTGAGTATAGGCGCAGCAGTAGAATTATTAGACCGTCTGGATAAAATATTCAGAAGAATAAATGATATAAAAGAACGTGAGAAGTTTTTACTTGCCGCCTATAATGCAGGGAATGGTCATATTAATGATGCTCAGGCATTGGCTGAAAAATATGGAGCTAACCCTTATGTATGGGAAGGGAATGTAAAGAAATATCTCGAACTGAAAGGAAACCCCGAATATTATAACGATCCTGTATGCAAAAGCGGCTACTTCCGAGCCGGGCAAACAATCCAATATGTTGATGCCGTACTAAATACGATGGAGCGCTTTAAGCGGATCAGCCCGCAATAGTCAGAAGTTGTATTCTTTCAGTTTGCTAACTATTTTGATGGCTTCAACAGCTTCTTTTACATCATGAACCCTTAGTATATCAGCTCCGTTTTGAAGTGCAAATGTATTTAGTACAGTAGTTCCGTTCAGGCTTTCGTCTGCAATGGAACCGGTAAGGTTATATATCATTCGCTTTCTTGATATGCCGACCAATAGTGGAAGTTCGAAAATAGAGAAGCCCCGCAGTGAAGCCATTAATTCATAATTTTGCTCTATTGTTTTACTAAATCCGAATCCGGGATCGATAATTATATCATTAACTCCTTTTAAATGTAATTCCGCTACTTTTTGAGAGAAGTAATAGAATATATCCTGAATAAGGTGGTCATAATCTGTTAGATCTTTCATTGTTTGAGGAGTACCGCGCATATGCATAAGTACATAGGGGACATTCAGCCGGGCTGCAACATCAAACATCGTTTTATCCATTTCACCTCCGGATATATCATTTATTATAGCCACTCCTTGTTCTTCGACACAAAACCGGGCAACATCTCCATAGAACGTATCCACTGAAAGAATTACATCAGGAAACTCTCTATTGATTATTCCCAGTGCAAATTTAAGCCGCTCGATTTCTTCAGAGGAAGACAATAGGGTGGAAGAAGGACGTGTAGATTGCGCACCGATATCGATAATCCTGCCTCCTTGTGCCAGGATCTCACCTACACGGGTAATGATTTCCTGCTCGCTCTGCTTGCGGCTACCGGCAAAGAAGGAATCCGGAGTAATATTCAATATTCCCATTACCAGAGGCTGTGACAGGTCCAGCAACTCACCTTTTATATTAATTGTTTTCATTCTTGTAAGATCAAAAAGTGACAAAGGTAACAAAAGTAACACTTTTCGGAAGGTTTTATTTGTTACCTTTTATCTAAAATTACTCTAAAGTTTATTCATCCTATTTACTGTAAAAATATAAATTAAAGCTAATACAAAAGGAAGAATATTCATATTAATAATTAATATCAAAAAGTGACAAAAGTAACACTTTCTAGATACTTTTATTTATCACTTAGAACAAGCTAATACTTCTATATTAGATAAAACATATTACAAATCTTCATCAAAATACCCTGATCTCAACCTCTTATGGAATATAAAAAAAGAATATGCCTGAGGAATAACAAAGGCTAATGGAATGAGCAGGCTGAATCCTGCGTCAGGATGATCTAAATTTAGTAATATCGCTATATAAAAGAAAAGAACCGGCCAGAAAAAAGTTATAAATGAAAGCCAGATACTATCCCGTACAAATTTAAATGTGTTTAATATTACTGTACATGAAAAAATTGAAAACATAGCATTCTCAAATAGCATCGCATAAAATATTAAACCGGGCTTTGGTTGAAACCAATAAGGAAGCAGGTCTCCAGTAACTCCAACAATCACCATTAATACCACCGAAAGTATGATGCTGAGAATCAGCACGACTATTGGTGTATAAAAACAATAATCCCGAAGTTCCTTCATCTTAAATTATAGCTCAATTATCTGCTCTTCCAGTATTGTTAGCTTTTCAATACCATCATTTGTCACCAGATAAGTATTCTCAATACCGATAGCGCCTACTTCCGGTATCACAAACTTGGGTTCGAGAGCAAATACTATATTCGGTTCAAGCAGTTCTTTAGAACGTGGAGTTAATACAGGAGGTTCATTTATCTCCAGCCCGACCCCATGTCCTACAAATTTTGCCTGTTGTTTCGTTCCCATAAAGTATGCTTCCATATTGCTTTTTACAACCATTTCCATCGATATATTATACAGTTCGGCACAACTAATACCTGGCTTAGCTATATCCATAATATGGTTATTTATATCAATAGATACCTGATGAGCACGATATGCCAGATCGAGCGTTTTCCCTACCGAAAACACACGGGTCATATCTGTCATCCATGGGGTATAATTACCAGCCATATCCACCATGATAGTATCGCCTTGCTTTATTTTCTCCCCTGATGCGCCCAAAGGCAGGATAGGGCTTGTGCCTGCACCACCCAATGCAAAATCAAATGGTGACGGAGCCTCTGCATTTTTACCGACAAGAAGGCTTCCCATATAGATATCCATATTTTCTCCATAGCTACGGAATATGCCTAAAGAATCGTGTTGCCGCATCAGCCGCTCTATCTCTATCTGAAGTTCTATATCCGTCATTCCCGGTTGATAAACAGATGGGATCATTTTATATACAGCCTCATGTTTATGAGCACAGATTCTAATCTGTTCCAGCTCAAATGAAGTTTTTATACTACGGATCTTACGCATTACAACAGAAGCATTAGCTGCTTCTTTCAGAGCGAATGTGTTTAGTAACCGGCTGCATTCACCATAGGAAACGACATCAGTTTCCATCAGTAGTGATTTGGGTATGGATATATTTCTGCTTTTTAGTTCATCGGTAATTTGCTCAGGTTTACGAATATACACTGTATTGTCAAAGGATACATCTTCAGGGCGTTTAACAAAGTGGAAAGGTTTGCCCTCTGCCGGTAGATAAAAATAGCCGTTATATACCATGCCGGTCATATAAAATACATTCACGGCAGTAGTAAGAATGCAACCTTCTATATTCATTGACTGCATTGTATTTTGTAGACGCTGACACCGTAAATCGATGTCTTTCGATAATTTCTCTTGATAGTTCATTATATTTTATTCTTTATTAATCTCACTATTTCAATAGGATTGGTGCAATATTGAATAATCTTAATGCGATATAACAATAAGCACACTGCCACAATAGCCGCTGCCCCTACAAAATCCATTAAGATAAACCATGGCTGTACTTCGAATTCTCCCACCATTCTGTAAAAATATACATATGTGGAATGCAATAAATAAATAGCCATCGTTTTTGTCCCTTGTTTATAGAATCTTTCAGAAGCCAGATTGATTACACATACCGACATTACAGCACCCAAAACGTATGTTAGCAATTTTAATGCTATACCATTATATCCTTCGGGATAGTAACTATAGGGGAAATCCCCGAAAATAGTAAACAAAAGCCACTTATCTGCAAAGATAAATAATCCACAAAAAATAAGTGCAGAGATACCTAATATATATAACTTATTCCAACTTCTTATTTTTTCGATAATATTGGAGCTACAATAATAACCGGCAATAAAAAATGGGAAAAAGTGTATAAACTTAAGGAGTACATTGCTGCTATTGTAAAAACATGAAGCAATAGAGATCAATATAGAGATAATTAGCAATAATGGGAACGGTATTTTTAGCTTTGGTATAAAGCAGAAAAAGAAACGCCAGAACAACAAGCCGAGAATATACCATAAAACATTTTTTGGTACAAGAATAGCTTCTTTCAGGTCAAAAGGAGATCCCGACATATGACTGAGTATCAGATAATATATCTGAAATACAACATAGGTTAGCGCCAAGGATGCGAAGCTCTTTTTATATTTTTCCCATGTCAGGTTTTTTGAGAAATATCCTGAAATAAAAATAAAGAGGGGCATATGAAAAGTGTAAATAAAAGAAAATACAGTCAGTCTTAAATGGTTCTCATAGATTTCATATTCCATTACATGTCCTAAAACCACTAAAAAAATTAAGATGAATTTTAAAGAATCAAAAAAATTATTTCTTTCCACAAGTATAAAATATTAAAGTTTGTAAAGTGTAATGTCGTTAAGTACAGGTTTTTTGTGTTGCGTTTGACGGCAGATATATAAAGGTAGAAGGGAAAATAAGAATAAATATTTCATTAATCTGTAGTTTTGTGTGTAACAAATATAAGAAATTATTCAAGAATCGGAAGAATATGATTCTCCTGAACCAAAAATATTGAGCTATAAAGGTATAGAGGCGATTTTTTTGATACTTTTTTAATTATTAATTTGCGTAATTATCTGATTATGTCTACATTTGCAACCCGAATAACGCATGAAAAGAAGCTTGTTTCGGTGATAATTTATTGATTGTCATTGGGATAACTTCGATTTCTTGTGTTGTTTAATAGTAAAATTGTATTAATAAAAATTGAATTTAAAGTTCTAAAGATTAAAACAACATGCCTACAATTCAACAATTAGTAAGAAAAGGACGGGCGGTTTTGGTTGAAAAGAGTAAATCTCGTGCACTGGATGCATGCCCTCAACGCAGAGGTGTTTGTATCCGTGTGTATACTACTACTCCTAAAAAACCTAACTCAGCGATGCGTAAGGTAGCACGTGTACGTTTAACAAACACAAAAGAGGTGAATGCTTATATTCCTGGAGAAGGACATAACTTGCAGGAGCACTCGATTGTATTAGTTAGAGGTGGTCGTGTGAAAGACCTTCCGGGTGTTCGTTATCACATCGTTCGTGGTACATTGGATACTGCCGGAGTAAATGGTCGTACACAACGCCGCTCTAAATACGGAGCAAAACGTCCTAAACCGGGAGCAGCACCTGCTGCAGCTAAGGGTAAGAAAAAATAATTCCCGTAAGCAATCCCTTTAACCGAGATTTTTAATTAAGTATTAAAACGGTTTAAGTTTATTGGATAGGCTATATATGGGTTGAGTAAATGGTTCGGCGGAACCGTTGAAGACATCAGAAAATTGGCAACCAAAAACAAAAACAAAATTTTTAAGTAAAAAATGAGAAAAGCAAAACCAAAGAAAAGACAGATCCTCCCGGATCCTGTTTTCGGTGATGTAAAGGTTACAAAGTTTGTTAACCACTTAATGTATGATGGTAAAAAATC
>JAITVV010000070.1 GCA_031285625.1 Prevotella sp. | reverse complement strand
CCCTGTTGGTTTATATTCCGACAGGGGACATTTTTATTTTGGCGAAAAGGGTCAAACATATTTTGGTACATGGGGTCAATTTAGACTGGCACGAGGGGCAATGCTCACTGGATTTTCCAAGAGATATTGATATCTATAAAAACACAACTCTTGCATAAAATGTTTACAATCAAAGAAATGTAAAGAATGAAAAACTTTTATCATTGCAAACTCGTTATAATTAGTTTAAGTAACAATTATAGTGTTTTTTCAGACTCACAAATAACCTCTTCTTTCTTAGTGAGTTAAATTTATTTTTACATAGAAACTATGTGTTAAAAAATTAAAATCAAAACAACAGACTTCTTTAAAAAAGAATAAATTACACATATAACAATCTGTAAATGTGTATATTAAATTTTGTTATTTAACTTTTTCTGAAAAACTATTCCGTTTTTTCTACTGTTTAAATGTTACAAAAAAGCTTGCTACTATAGTATAAATTATCCTAGGTAATAATTTAGGTGGTAAACTTTCATTCCCGGTTTTTAATTAACTTAAAATAGAAGGTCATATGATTTATCATGTAAAAGAATTACAGTTTAATGCAAGGGTATCCAAACCTGATCCACGGTTTGCACGACTCTTGCTGGAACAATTTGGCGGAGGTAATGGAGAATTAAAGGCGGCTATGCAGTATTTTGTACAAGCATTTGCCTGTAAAAATCCTCATCCTGAAATTTATGATTTGCTGATGGATATTGCAGCAGAAGAGCTAAGCCATCTTGAAATCGTTGGTGCTACTATCCAGATGCTACTTACCGGAATAAACGGTGAATTGAAGGATATGGCCGATGAAGCGGAGATCAATGAAACGATGAAAGGAAAATCGGCTAAGGAAGACTTTATTCATGCAGCTACTATTAATCCACAGTTCGGAGTTTTATCAGGCGGATCGCCTATGCTTACCGATAGTAATGGCATACCATGGTGTGGTAGTTATGTAAATGCAAACGGAGAGCCTACAGTTGACTTGCGATCCAATATAGCAGCTGAGTCGAGGGCAAAAATTGTATACGAATATCTTTTCAAATATACAGATGATCCGTATGTAAAAGAAACATTGAGTTTCTTGATGACACGGGAGATTGTACACTTCCAACAGTTTGAAGCAGCGTTAGCTACAATAGAGCCGAACTTTCCACCCGGAGTATTACAAGGCAATCCGAAATATAGTAATCTTTATTTCAACATGTCGAAAGGAGATGATACCCGCGGACCTTGGAACGAAGGTAAGAGTTCGAGATTAAAAGAAGAATGGCAATATATCGATAATGTTCAGGATTGTGTACTGCAATCTAATGGACTTACAGAATTAGAGTCTACCGGAACAGACCGTACCGAAAAAACAGTTCGGGAAATGGATAAGAAAATCAGTAAGCAAAAAAGTCAGGAAATCAAAAATTCTACTTCGGAGAAGGATATTCAATGGAGTGAGTATAATAGTAATTCAAAAGGTAATTAATTTAAAAACTCGAAATTATGGACTCAAAAAAAGATTTAAAAAGTACAACAAAGGCTCAGACAAGTTCAAGCCAGACAAAAAGTACAGCAAAGAAAACAACTACTCCAACTGCTTCAAAAAGTAGTAGCACTAAAAACAATAAATCTTCTAAAAAATAACTTAGCAAGATTTACTGTTAAGCAATCGCCTTCGGAGGAAATTTTAAAGAAGGCAGTTATGTTTTTTCGTATTGATAACTAATTTAAATTTATAAACGATGGATAATAAAAATAAAGGAATGGAAGATTCAGAATTCCATGAGTTCTTTGTAGATGAGTTAAAGGATATTTATTGGGCTGAGCAACATTTAGCAAAAGCTTTGCCAAAACTGCAAAAAGCATCTACCAGTAAAGAGCTGGCAATGGCTTTCGAGAAGCATGCAAGAGAGACTCAGGAACAAATAAAGAAAGTAGAAAAAGTATTTGAAATACTCGGAGAAAAGGCAGAGGCTAAGAAGTGTGATGCTATGGAGGGTTTACTGAAGGAAGCAGACAGTATTATTGATGATACTGATAAAGATACCTTTACCCGTGATGCCGGTTTGATATTGGCTGCACAAAAAGCAGAACATTATGAAATAGCAACTTACGGTACATTGAGAATATTCGCACGCCACATGAAGCATAAAGAAGTGGAAAGATTACTTGAAGAGATACTTCAGAATGAGAAGGACACCGATGTCTCTTTGACAAAGATTGCAGAAGATTCTGTAAATGAAAAGGCTGCAAAGGAATAAGATTAATCGTAGTTAGTCTCATTTAGACAACAAATTAGTACCTAGTTAGTACTAATCTGTTGTCTTTTGATTATACAGTTTTGATACTTTTATCTTTAGGATAAAATTAATTCTGTTATAAATGCATGTAAATATCCATCTGAAATTATTCTTCCACACCCAACTAATTCATTATTGTAATAAGCTACAACCATATACCAACTATTTTTCAAACAATCATACAATTGATTTTTCTGTTTCCTCCCTTTTTTATCCCACCCTGTTGATTTGTAGAGTATAAAGAAAGATTCAATAGAAGGGATTTCATTTTTATAGGTTATCATAATAAATATTTCTACTCAAAGATAGTTATTCTATGTAGATCCTTACATTTTCAAACGTACACGCATTCTTTCTACACATTGTCGAACCCCCTCTTTATCCTTTTTATCAATCAAAAACAACATTTCCATAAGTGGTAACAACTTTCGGCGTATTTCTATTTTCTTTCTCAAAATCTCATCTCCATCATATGCTAAAATTGCTGCATCCAACATATCATCATCCTCTAATCCAACGAAATCATATGATATATCATTGTAACCTGCATCACCAAAGTCTATCACACCTACATCAAAATTATCGTTTAGTAAAATATTATTGTATCCTAAGTCGCCATGGCAAAAGACTTGTTCTATACCAAATTCTTGCGACTTTTGCGGGAAAGCTGCCACCAAACTTTCAATAGTAACAAGTTCATTATCACTAAAATATCTTTTTAGTGTATGTTTTCTTTTATTAAATGAATTTTGAAGCCATTCAATTATATCGCCTTCGCTGTTTGGACTTTTGCCTTTATAGTTGATTTTATGGAGCGTTTTTAAGAATAGCCCTATTTGTGTACCTATGTTTCTCCTTTGCTCTTCAGTTAATTTATCTACAAGTTCTTTTGTCATTGATTTGCCTATCAATCCATCAAATGCTATATAAGCATTATCTACTCCTAACTTACTAATCAAGGGAATCTTCACATTGAACTTGTGTTCTTTAATTAACATCAAAATATTTATTTCATGTTTAAATTCTTCTTGATATTGTTTATTCTTTAAAAATTTAAAAACAGTCTTACCATTGTTTACAATATAGACACGGCTTGTCCAACCAACTTCGTTCAAAACAATGTTGCTTTCATCGCCTATATTCGTCAACTCTTTTACAATAGTCAATTCTTTACTTTTCTTCATAATATATTTAACGTAAAGGCATAAAGATAATCATCATTTAAATCTATGGACTCGAAATAGTCTAAATCTTCAAGAAAAGATTCTATAATAACCAATTGGAATTCAAAATGGAAATTACAGAATACAACTGTAAAGAGAATTATAATAAGTGTAATATTTTTTTACACTTAACAAGAGTAATAACCCCTTAATGTATTAAATATAAAATAGATAATAATAATGGCATAGTATTCGTATTGATAATAATATCATATAACACTATTATGATAATTGTTTTTAAGATTAGATTTTAGTAAGTTCTGAGGTGTGAATCTTGGGACTTACTGGTATATAATAGTATGATAATTTATATTAATAACTTATTACTTTTCTATACCTTTGCTCCATTAAATGCAAATAAATGAAAGCAATCCCGACCAGTCCTTATATGCAGTTCTCTCGTGAGCAATGGGCGGCACTACGTGATTCTGAACCTATGACCCTCACCTACGAAGAATTACTTACTCTGCAAGGTATTGATGATAAGTTATCAATTGATGAAGTTGAAGATATATATCTACCGCTCTCTCGCCTGCTGAGCTACTATGTAAATGCACGAACTAGCAGGCAATCCGTTTTAATGAAATTCTTGAAACAGGAGGCGCAGAAAATCCCTTTCATTATAGGTATTGCAGGTAGTGTATCTGTAGGAAAAAGTACCACTGCCCGTGTATTACAGGCACTGCTGAGCCGATGGAAGGAAAATACACGTGTATCCCTGGTTACAACAGACGGATTCTTGTATCCAAATGCAGTATTGGAGGAAAAAGGTATGATGTTAAAAAAAGGATTCCCTCAGTCGTATGATATAAAATGTTTGCTGAAATTTGTCACAGACATCAAATCAGGCAAAAAAGAACTAAAAGTGCCCAGATATTCCCATCTGATTTATGATGTTATTCCGGATGTGTATGAAGAAATAAATCAACCGGATATTCTGATCCTGGAAGGACTGAATGTTTTACAAAGCGGAATGGATTATCCAAATGAGAAACCAAGAGTTTTCGTTTCGGATTATGTGGATTTCTCTATATATGTAGATGCTGATGAGCAGCAACTCGAAGATTGGTATGTTTCCCGCTTTATGAAATTAAGGGAAGGAGCGTTTACTAATCCAAGATCATATTTCCGGCACTATGCAGAACTATCTGAAGAGGACGCCTTGAAGACATCGAAAACAATCTGGCGCGAGATTAACCGTAAAAATCTGCGTAAAAATATACTCCCTACAAGAGGACGAGCAAGTCTGGTTTTGCACAAAGGGGAAGGACATGCAGTAGATTACGTCACATTGAGAAAATAGATATTTGAATATAGAAATAATCCCCTGTAGGATAACTGCAGGGGATTATTATATTATTTTTTCACTGAAAAATGATGAACGGTTTTACTACTAAAAGTTTCACCGGGTTTTAATATTACACTTGGATAAGCTGGCTTATTTATACTATCAGGAAAATGTTGTGTTTCGAAGCAAACTGCAGCACGCATAGGGTAACGGTGCCCGTGCTTACCTTCAAAATTACCAGACATCCAGTTTCCTGTGTATATTTGTACTCCAGGCTCGGTAGTCGATATATTCATTTGGATACCTGTCTTTGGGGAATAACATTCTACAGCCAAAGCCAGTTCTCCTTCTTTTTTGTCAAGCACCATTGTATGGTCATATCCTTTACCAAAATGTAACTGCTCAAAGTCATCTTCTATTCTTTCTCCAATGGTATGAGGAGTAGTAAAGTCAAATGGAGTATCTTTCACAGGTTCAGGATCTCCATAAGGAATAGCTGTGTCATCTGTTGGTAAATAAGTAGATGCATGCATTACAAGTATATGATCGTTTACACTCGCATCGCCCTCACCCGATAAATTGAAATATGAGTGGTTTGTTAGGTTTAATATTGTTGTTTTATCCGTGGTCGCTTGGTATTCTATTGAGAATTCATTCTCATCAGTTAGCTTGTAAATCATCTTTACATTCAGATTTCCAGGAAAACCTTCTTCTCCATCTTTTGCAAGATAAGTTAACTCTAAAGTTTGGTTGTCTATCTGCTTTGCATCCCAAACTACGGCATTAAACCCTTTCAAGCCTCCATGTAAGTTATTAGGTCCATTATTTATAGCTAATTTATATGTAACACCTTCCAGTGCAAATTGTCCTTTAGCTATGCGGTTTCCGGTACGGCCACACACTGCTCCAAAATATGGCTCTTCCGAATTAAGATATTCATTCAGATTGTTATGTCCAAGAACTACATCGACCAACTTCCCATTTTTATCTGGAATAGATAATGAAACTATTTTTGCACCATAGTTAATGACTGTAGCTTCTGATCCGTTACTATTGGTAAGAACGTACATCTGTACATCTTTACCATCAACCTTGCCCGAAAAACCTGCTGGGTGTAATCCCGATTTTGTTATTTGCATGATCTTTTTAGATTTTATGATTCCTTTTTCAAATATGTTAATTGCAAATATACGACATTATTTTTATCGATAATGTACCTAAAACTATTGACTACAAAGACTTATTTATTAAAAAAAACAAAAATAGTACTGTAAGATGTATTTATTTTGTTTCTTTGCAGCGAATTTGGGTGTTGTATACCCATATACTAAATACTTCTTAATTGTCTCTGTACAATATGTCTGACAAACATCAGTATAAAACGATATCTTTTTTCACTGCAGGGGTCATTACTACCATTAGTATAACTCTTGTCCTTTTTCTACTGGGACTGACCTTTTTAGTCGGATTCACAGCAAATGGTATCAGCTCCTATCTGAAAGAGAGTATGGGTATTTCGATTGAGTTATCAGAGAATATAGAAGAGGCGTCTATTAATAAGATCCAAAAAGAGCTGAATGCTAACCCCTATGTAAAATCGGTTGTATACATAAGTAAAGATGAAGCTAAAAAACAGCTGGTGGAAGATCTGGGACGCGATCCGGAAGAGGTCTTAGGTTACAATCCGGCTCATGCATATTTTGATGTCTTCATAAAATCCGAATATGTAAATACAGATAGCATAAAAAAAGTAGAAGCCAGCCTGAAAAGTGGAAGCATAAAGGGTGGAACTATTGTAAATAATATAGTATATAATGAGAGTGATATCATGAATGCAAATTCTAAACTCTCGCTGATAGGTACTATCCTTATTATACTTGTAGTCATCCTTATACTTATATCGTTTACCCTGATAAGAAGTATTATCCAATTGAATATATACTCCAAACGTTTTCTCATCAACACAATGCAACTGGTAGGTGCTACCAATTCATTTATACGATGGCCGTTTATGTGGAGAATGATATTAAGTGGTATCATCGCTGCCATTCTAGCCAATCTGGCTATAACAGGAGTGGTATACTACGTAACTAATGTGATTCCTGAAACAATATCGATAGTAAAAATGTACGAATTGTTGATCGTATATGGACTTGTTGTTGTCTTTGGAATACTTATTGCAGCATTTGCTACGGCATTTGCTGTCAACAGATATTTAAGAATGACTACAAATAAACTTTATCACATATAATAAGATATGGACAAAAAAGATTTTGCATTTGGCAAGCTAAACTACATTATCTGTGCAGTATCAATAGTTGTTATCATCTTGGGGTTCATCCTTATGACCGGACCATCGTCAAGTATAGAAAGTGGATTTGAACCGGATATATTCAGCACAAAAAGGATTGTTGTAGCTCCTATGGTTTGTCTGGCAGGATTTCTTCTGATGATAGTAGGAGTACTGTATCCCCGCAGCAAAGAACTGCCTGATGAGAAGAAAGAACGCGACTAATCACAAAACAGATAAATTATAATGAGTATTATTGAGGCAATCATCATTGCCATAGTAGAGGGACTAACTGAATTTCTACCGGTGTCCTCAACCGGACATATGATTATTGCTCAAAACCTTTTAGGGATTGAGAGCAATGAGTTTGTTAAAGCATTTACTGTTATCATACAGTTTGGAGCAATCCTATCGGTAATTGTTCTGTATTGGAAGCGTTTCTTCCGGTTTAGAACTGACAAACCCAGATCGGAGCATAGCAGCTTTGTGAATTTCATTGCATACAAATATGAATTTTATTGGAAACTTATAGCCGGATTTCTTCCCGCAGCATTCTTAGGTCTTATATTTAGTGATAAAATAGATGAGCTTCTTGAGAATGTAACTGTTGTAGCTATTATGTTAGTATTAGGAGGTATCCTGATGTTATTTGTTGACAGATGGTTCAACAGACCTGAGGAGGGTGAACAGGAGATCACATACAAGAACGCTATTATTATAGGCTTTTATCAATGTATAGCAATGATACCGGGAGTATCCCGTTCTATGGCAACTATCGTTGGGGGTATGAGCCGTGGATTGAGCCGTAAAAATGCAGCAGAGTTCTCATTCTTTCTGGCTGTTCCCACTATGGCAGCGGCAACCGGATATAAACTGCTAAAATTGATATTATCCGATACAGGTTTACCCCTTTTACAAGAGAATATAGGAGTATTGCTTCTTGGTAACGTTGTGGCATTTATTGTAGCATTATTAGCTATCAAATTCTTTATAGGATTTGTAACCAAATATGGCTTTAAACTATTTGGCTGGTATCGTATTATTTTAGGAGGTATCTTGTTAGCACTATTGCTTACAGGACACGAATTAACAATTATATAATGGATTTTATCTCCGGAGAGGTCTTATACATAAATAAGCCGTTGAACTGGACATCGTTTACCCTGGTTCGTAAATTGAGGAATAAACTTTGTCGCAAGTTGGGTGTTAGTAAACTGAAAGTCGGTCATGCTGGTACTCTCGATCCATTGGCTACAGGAGTTATGATTATCTGTACCGGAAAGAAAACCAAACTGATAGAAACCTTCCAGTATCAGACTAAAGAATATATTGCAACAGTAAAACTGGGTGCCACCACTCCATCTTTTGACTTGGAAACTGATATAGATGCAACTTACCCGACTGAGCATATCACCAAAGATCTGGTAGAACAAAAACTAAAAGAGTTTATAGGGGAAATACAGCAGGTACCGCCAACATATTCTGCCTGCAAAGTAGATGGTAAGAGAGCTTACGAGTTTGCAAGAGAAGGGCAGGAAATAGAACTAAAGCCCAAATTACTGGTTATAGATGAAATAGAACTGTTAGACTATTCTTTTCCTGAAATAAAAGTAAGGGTTGTATGCAGTAAGGGAACTTACATTAGAGCATTGGCTCGCGATATAGGAACAGCTCTTGATTCAGGAGCCCATCTGACAGCGCTGGAACGCACACGAATAGGAGAAGTCACCCTTGACCAATGTATCAATGGTGAACAGATTGAAGAATTTGTGAATGCGTTAATTATAGAGTAAATAATAAATATTAGATACAGATATGAAACTATCTCAATTCAGATTTGACCTTCCAGAGGAATTGATTGCCACTCATCCGGCAAAAAACAGGGATGAATCACGTTTATTGGTTCTTGACCGAAAGACTGGTGAAATAGAACATAAAGTCTTTAAAGATATTATAGGATATTTTAATGATAAAGATGTATTTGTTTTTAATGACACAAAGGTTTTTCCTGCGCGTCTGTATGGTAACAAAGAAAAAACCGGAGCCACTATAGAGGTGTTTCTTCTTCGTGAACTGAATGAAGAATTCCACTTATGGGATGTATTAGTAGATCCAGCCCGCAAGATACGTATCGGAAACAAGCTATATTTTGGCGATGACGATTCTATGGTTGCCGAAGTTATAGACAACACAACATCCCGCGGACGCACTCTACGTTTCTTATATGACGGGCCATCCGAAGAGTTTAGAAAAGCTCTTTATGCATTGGGCGAAACTCCGATTCCAAAATACCTGAACAGAGGAGAAGAACCGGAAGATAAAGATCGCTATCAGACAATCTTCGCCAAAAATGAGGGTGCTGTTGTAGCTCCTGCTGCCGGCCTTCATTTCAGTCGTGAATTACTGAAACGTCTGGAGATAAAGGGTGTGGACTTCGCTTATATAACTTTACATTCAGGATTGGGTAACTACCGTGATATCGATGTTGAAGATCTAACTAAACATAAGATGGATTCTGAGCAATTACAGATCACTCAGGATGCGGCCGACATTGTTAACAATGCGAAGGATAACAATCATCGTGTATGTGCAGTGGGCACATCTGTAATGCGAGCTATAGAGACAATCGTAAGTACAGACGGGCATCTGAAAACAAATGAAGGATGGACAAATAAGTTTATATTCCCTCCATATGATTTTGGTATAGCTGATTCCATGGTAACCAACTTCCATTTGCCTCAATCGACACTATTAATGATGACAGCTGCCTTTGGTGGTTATGACCGCATCATGGATATATACGAACTGGCTGTAAAGGAGAAATACAAGTTCGGTACATATGGTGATGCAATGCTTATAGTTTAATGCATAACAAAGAGAATATGCATGATGTATTTTTAGGACTCGGTTCCAACTTGGGAGACAGAGGAGAGAATCTCGATCATGCAATAAATAAGATAGAGGAGCGGATTGGCAAAGTGATTGCCACTTCCGCTTTTTATATAACTGACCCTGTAGGATTCGACTCTGAAAATCAGTTTCTAAATGCCGCATGCAAAGTAGAAACAAAACTACTCCCACTAGAGCTATTGCAGGCAACGCAAACTATAGAAAAAGAGATGGGACGAAACGTAAAATCCCATGATAAAATCTATGCAGACAGGATTATTGATATTGACTTGCTCCTGTTTGACTATGAGATAGTTGAATATCCTCAGCTTATTTTACCTCACCCGCATCTTCACGAAAGAGCCTTCGTACTGTTACCTCTGGCTGAGATAGCTGGGGATTATGTACATCCGGTTCTGCATAAGACAATCGATCAGTTAAAATCTGAGTTGAAATAATTATTGTTCATTCAACGAATGTGAGAAAAATGCTGGGAAAGCAATAACACTTTCGTTGTGATACCTATCTGATGCAGTAACAGTATAGTAATAACCGAACTCTCCATCCCTCACAGGAAAAGAATAGCTATTGGTACGTAAGCCTGTTACCAGAATATTGCCACCCTTATCCGTATCTACAGATTCTATCGGTGAGGCGTATATGGTATAGGTAAAATCCTCCTCCTCATCAGGTGCATCCCATTTGATATTAAGATGGTGGTTATCCTTATATACTTGCAGATTAACAGGAGAATTTGGAGCTACATTATTCAGCCATGTTAATGGAGGTAATTTAGCCGGAGTAGCATAATATGCCCGTATAGAATCCATTACTCCTTTAAGGTTGCTCAATATATTACCTGTCCTGAAATAGGCTGCCCCTTTCACATTCTTGTCGCGGATGTACTTCATCTGGTCTGTAATGTCCTGCAATGGCCAGCTTTGCTCATCCATCTGGTAAACTCCTAGTCCGGGTACTACAATCCGTCCGTTCGAATTTGAAACCCAATCATCGAGAAAAGGATAAAAATTATGTTCGCGATAATACATCATGGGAAAAACAAGATCATGTTTATCGTTTTTCATCCAATAGCCTGCATCCTGAAAGACAGTCTCATAGGCAGTCCATCCATCATTTGGGGAGACATCAGGCAGCACTTTGTATCGTCCTAAAGGAGAACTACTTACCTGCACCCATTTCTTTATGGATTTTATAGCATCATACGTTTCTGATATCAATGTATTTATATTGTCGCGTCGCCAGTCATAGATATTTTGTCCATTACCATATTTCTGGTATGTATCTTCATCAGGAAATTTTCGTGTATTACTAGGGTATCGGATATAGTCGAAATGAATGCCATCCACATCATAATTGGAGACAATCTCCTTAACTAAGGAGACAATAAGATTTCTTGTTTCAGGCCTTCCGGGATCAAGATACCACGTGTTCCCTACACTTTTATAATATGAAGGCTTGTCCTGTACTACTGTACTCTTTTTTCGCTTACCCTTTCCTGTATATTTTACTGTTGCTTTCTCCATGGGAAAGGCTATAACCCATGCATGACACTCTATTCCTCTTTTGTGACACTCTTCTACGGCAAAAGCCAAAGGGTCAAAATTGTTGCCATGATTAAAAAACGGGCTCAGCGGCTCTATTTTCGATTTATAAAATACACGTCCCTGAGCTCTTGTCTGAAAAAGTACTGTATTGAAGTTTGCCTCCTGTAACTGATCCAGTATCCTGCATAACTGTTCTTTCTGGGATTGTACACTGGTGCCCTGTGCAGGCCAGTCGAGCCCCCAGTTGGTTGTCAACCATACTGCCCTGACTTCCGTTGCCGGAATTTGAGCAAATAATAATGAGGGGAATATGATGAAAATAAGTATTAACCGCAATAGTTTCATGTTACAGACCGCTAAAATTTACATCATTAAACAATAATGAAGGCATACGCCATGAAGAAGTAGGACGAGGATCATTTCCTACCTCAGCAAGATTCTTCCAAAGAGAAAGAATGTTGCCTGTAATATTCATTTCACTGACAGGTGTAGATGGAATACCGTTTTCAACGAAAAATCCTTCGACCCCGAATGAAAAATCACCCGTAGTAGGATTACTGTTACCACCATTAAATCCCGTTACCCAAATTCCTTTTTGTACAGTCCTGAGAATATCATCAAAACCTTTAGCCCCTAATTTAGTTTGAATTATAGAGGGTGAAGCGATAGTAGGGGAGACGTTCATTTTGAGAGAATTATAAGTATCTATAAAATAGGTTTGCAAAACTCCTTTATCTAAGATCAGCATATCTTTTGTAGCTACTCCTTCTCCATCAAACCACCTTGACCCGAATGAACGCTGAAGATGGGGAGTGTCTTTAAGTGTTAACTTATCAGACGTGATCTGTTCTCCAAGCTTATCTATCAGGAATGAGTTTTTCTGTTGTAATGCAGCGCCAAACATAGCATTGATCAGAGGTGACAACAGACGTGAGGCTGTCGTATTATCCAGAAGCATATCATATTTTCCGGATTGGATTTTTCGTTGTCCTATTTTCCGGAGAGCACGTTCGAGAGCTGTTTTACCTATGCCCGTTTTTTTCAGGTCATCCCAATATACAGCATTATCGTACCAGAAAGATTCAGCCCTGGCGTCACCTTCTGTTTTTAAAGATACTTCAACTGACAGATTAAAAGCAGAATCAATACTCTCTCCTTCAAAACCATTGCTGGCTATCATATATTCTGCTCCTACACCATCATCATAAGATGAGGAAACAGATATTATACGGCCATCCGACTGATAAATTTCTTCTACAGCCTGCTTGGCTATATCCAGTTTACAGTCAGTAGTTATCTTATCGAAAGAAGCATCATACAAATCGAGGTCATTGCCATTATTTATATAATATCTACCAGTATCAGGTAGTTGACGGCAAGTGTCTTCAGCCAGATATTTTGTAGAAATAATTCCCTCTTTGATAAATGATTCCAGCTCCCCTTTTTCTATTCTGTTTGTTGAAAACGATGCATATCGTCCATCTATGAATAGCTCTATATATAGCTTGTTTTCTGAACTCTGATGCAGCCTGTCAAGCTGTGTATTCCTATACTCAAACGAGTTGTTGTTTGCTGTTATAATTGATACCCGGGCGGCATGGCATCCATTTTTTAAAGCCAGTTCCATAGCCCATTGTGCTGTATCTTTATATTGTTTATCAATCATCTTTTTTTATTATGTCTGCAAAAGTACACAGATTTACTCTAAATGCAGCTAAAAAGCTCTAAATCTTGCACTTCAAAAAAAGTAACACATATGGATCTGACTCCAACGGGTTAAATGGTTTGTAAATAACGCATTATGATAAAAAAGTGACAAAAGTGACACTTTTTGCATTATTTTTTCAATGTAACTTTCTTAGGTGTTATAATCTTTCTATTAAACAATTTCTAACCCTCTGTTGATATACCCAATATCTTATTATGACAAATATATCCCTATCTATGACACATATACGACATAAGATTTAACTTATTGTCCGGCTGGAAAAACATCCCTTAGCTTTGTAAGGGCATGATATTTTATCTATGTCAAAGAAATGGTAATACTAAGTTTAGTAGAGCTTAGTAATTGTGTTTACTTGTTACCTCTTTGGATGTGATATCCGGAGAGGTAACCTCAATTATAAAAAGTGACAAAAGTGACATCTTTTTTACTCTCTTATAAATGTAACTCATCCAACATTATATAATCTTTCTATTAGACAATTTTTAACCGGAAAAGAGATCCATTGTAACACTTCATTTTCTTCTTCGTTATAATAGTTAAATACAATCAATTAAAAAAAATGAAAGTCACGTTATCCTTATTTTTATTTACTATCATTTGCATATCTGCCCAGGCAATTGATATAAAAGGGCGTATTATAGATATAAACACAAAAAAGCCTGTAGAGTTCGTTACAGCCGTATTACTCAAAGCAGATTCTTCTTATGTAAGTGGCTGCCAGACAGATACAACTGGAGTATTTCTCATTGCAGGACAATTCCCCAAACAAGACTATATGATAAAAGCTTCATTTATAGGATATAAAACTGCTTTCATAAAGATTAGTAATCTGATCTCAAATATTGATCTGGGAGATATAGAGCTACAGGAAGAATCGAAGGCATTGGGAGAAGTTACAGTTACAGGTAACCGTATTATAAATAGAGTAGACCGCCAGATTATTATGCCGGATTCGATGCAAATAAAAACATCTGTAAATGCATTTGATCTGATGAGTAATATGTCGATACCCAGGCTAAATATCGATCCTGTCAACCGGACAATAAAAATTGGAAACGAAGAAGTACAATTGCGTATCAATGGAGTCAGGGCTTCAGTACAGGAGGTAGTTGCCCTGAGACCACAGGATATCTTGCGTATCGAATTTTTTGAAGAACCGGGAGTCCGTTTCGGGAATGAAAACGTAGGTGCAGTTTTGAATCTGATTGTAGACAGGCAAAAAAACTATGGAGGCTACGTGTCAGTAGATGGAAGAAACTCACCTTATATAGGTTTTGGAGATGATAATCTTGCATTTAAGACAAACTATAAAGCATCTGAGTTTGGTCTTAATTATTACATTAGTTACAGGTCGTATGATAAGAGATGGTCTGACCAGACTGAAACTCTTAATTTTACTGATAACCAAATAATAAGGGATCAGAAGGGAGTATATGCGCCGATGAACTATGAATATCAGTATCTGAATTTTTCATATAATCTGACCAAACCGGATAAGTATGTCTTTAATGTATTGTTTAAGAATCAGTTTTATAATTATAAGAATGCCAATTCATATAATATAATGTATTCGAATGATATAGGTCAGACATTTGCTACGGGAAGGAATAAAGGGAACGACTATACTCCTGTTCTTGATATATACTACCGTCACGAATTGAAAAACAAACAATCACTGGCCGTGAATCTTGTGGGGACGTATATCAATTCAGATAGTGAGCGTAAGTACAAAGAGACTGAAGGAACTGAAGCGCTATCTGATATTTTCAATAAAATAAATGGAAATAAGTATTCGGTTATAGGTGAGGCCGTTTATGAAAAACAGTTTGAAAACCTGTCTTTTGTTTCAGGAGTAAAACATACACAAGGGGTTGCAGACAATACCTATGAAGGTGATACGGATACTCAAACTAAAATGAAAAATGCGGAATCTTACCTATTTGCGCAAATACAGGGGAAAATTGCCAAAAAACTGGGATATACTTTAGGTATTGGAGGTTCGCGTATCTGGTATAAAGAAGGTGACGAGAGTGCTACTTATCATACGTTCAGGCCTTCTGTACAACTAAGCTATTCTATGAATGATAATTTATCTCTTAAATATTCATTTATTGTAGACACCCGTACCCCGTCACTAGGTCAATTAAGTGATGTAGAACAACAGACAGACACTTATCAGATAAATAGAGGAAATCCTGGATTGAAGCCTTACAACAGCTACCGGAACAGGCTAACCCTGAATTACAGTAAAGGTATCTTTGACTTGAATACCAGTCTGAATTACATTAGATATCATAAACCTATAATCAGTACCTTTAGTATAGAAGATGACAAGATAATCTCATTTTCAGATAATCAAAAAAGTCAGGAATATTTATCATGGAGTACAAATCTTACAGTAAGACTGATAAAAGACATATGGACATTAAGTGGATGGGTTCAACCTCAACGTTCCATTTTTAAGTCCTATAAAGGTAAGGCTCATACTTACAATATGATATATGGCGGTATACGTTCTAACTTACAATATAAAAACTACCACTTAGTAGCAGGAATGAATACCAGGTATAAGGAGCTGTGGGGCGAGACTATTTGGTATGGGGAAGAGTGGAGTTATATAGAAACCGGATATAAATATAAGGAAGCAAAGCTTTCGCTGGGGATGAGTTTACCATTCGGTGACTACTGGAGTGCAGGAAGTAAAAATATCTCAGACATAAAACCTTCCAAGTCATGGAGCTATATTAAAGAAAACGGGCATATGTTCTATCTTCGCTTTTCTTGGAATATGTCTTTCGGGAGGAAACATGAGGCTGGAAAGAAGAGCCTCGATAATGCTGATTCAGATAAAGGAATACTATAGATTTTTTCTTATAGAAACTTAGTAATTGTGTTCACAGATTTGTTACCTCTTTGGATGTGATATCCGGAGAGGTAATTTTATTTTATAAAGAATATGTTCTTTCAATGGATGATTATCCGGTACTGCCGGATGGAGGAATGTTCTTATTTTCTCCATGCCGATTTTTTGCATCACCTTTTCCGAACTTTTGTTATGAAGAGAGGTGAAGGAATATATTGTATCAAACGGCAGATTATCTTTCGCGTATGACAGGCAGCCTTTTGCAGCTTCAGTAGCATAACCTTTATTCCAGTCCTCATATCTTATACGCCAGCCTATTTCAACGCCCGGTGCAAAATCTGTATCAAAATCAAATCTATGAAAGCCGGTATATCCTATAAAAGCACCATTTTCCTTTTTTTCTATTGCATATAACCCATATTTGTACTGATTGAACTCGTCCTGTATCCTCTTATAAAAATCGAAAGATTCACGTTCTGTCAGTGGTTTAAGGAAATATTTCATCACATGCGGGTCGCAATTCATTTTAGCAAAAGGTTCTATATCTTCCTCTTTCCAATCCCGTAATAATAAATGAGAAGTCTCAATATAGATCATAAATGAAGTGTATTAAGGATTATTCTCCCCCAACTGTTAACCTACTGACTAAAACCGAGGGCAAACCCTGCCCTACAGGAACTCCCTGCCCATCTTTTCCGCAGGTCCATGCACCTTCATCTATCTTCAGGTTATTGCCCACCATTGTAATATCCGCAAGGGCTTTGGGGCCATTGCCGATTATATTGATATCCTTTATTGGTTGTGTAAGTTTTCCGTTTTCAATCAGGTAGCCGGTCTTTACAAAGAACGTAAAATCACCTGCTCCTATCTGCACCTGCCCGTTAGTAAAATTATCTACATATACGCCTTGTTTTACAGATGCAATAATATCTGCCTCGGAAGTATTTCCCTCTTCCATATATGTTACCCTCATACGTGGTAACGGAGCATAACGGAATGACTGACGACGTCCGTTTCCTGTAGGTGATACATTATAGTGTTTGGCGCTGATCCTGTCATGCAGATAGCTTTCCAGAATACCATTCTTTACTATGTACGTTTTCTGGCTTTCAACTCCCTCGTCGTCAAAGTTGATAGCACCACGTGTATTATCTATTGTGCCGTCATCAACGACATTGATATTAGCTGAACATATCTGTTTTCCCAATTGGTCTGAAAAAATAGAAACATTTTTCCGGTTAAAATCAGCCTCAAAAGTATGCCCGATAGCCTCATGCAAGAGAATACCTGAACTACCCGCACCCATAACTACCGGCATTTCACCGCCTTTGGGCTTTATTGCTTCAAACATAAGAGATGTTTGCTCTACTGCCTCTTTTGCCAGTGTTTCGATCAGATCATTATTCAGAAATTCAAATCCTTTACGATACGCCCGGGATGCATAGCCATTCTCTATTCTTCCCTCTTGATCCATAGTACACGATCCGTACATAATACTCATCGGGCGGTAATCCCATGTGAGGATACCTTCGGAATTAAAGAAAAGAATATATGATGTAGAATCATTCAGGCTTACCGATGCTTTAATCACCCGTGCGTCCAATTCAAATATGCGGTCATTCAGCTTTTGCACAAAAGATTTTTTATCAGCAACGGATACATCGAGCCATGAACGCTGGATTTTATAATAATTCTTGAAATGAGTTTCTTTTATTTCTATCGGATTAACCTTAAGTGGTGCAGAAGCTATGCTGGCTGCTGTTTGTGCCGCTTTAAGCAAATCTTTAATTTCAGTATTTTCTACATAGGCATATCCGGTCTGATCACCTGATATGACCCTTACTCCCACTCCAAAGTCGATATTGGAAGAGGCTCTGTTAACCTCACCGTCGCGTAATGAAATGTTGTTGCTGAATGTATGCTCAAAAAACAAATCGGCATAATCACCTCCCTTATCAAGGGCTTCATTTATCACTCTTATCAAATCATTTTCATTTACTGAAAAATGTTGAAGTATATTTTGTCTATTTAGATCTATCATATTATAATCTATCGGATGCTTCCATCTTCTTAAATGATTTTACCTGCCATATAAACAATATTGCAGTCAGTACGGTTGCGAGAAAATCCGCTGTGGGTAGAGAATACCATACTCCATCTATTCCAAAAATTTTGGGTAAAATAAATAATGCCGGTAGTAGCAACAGGAATTGACGGGTAAGACTTAGGAATATAGATTTCCCGGCCATACCGATACACTGGAAAAAATTTGTAACCACTATCTGGTATCCGACTAAAGGTAACATAATAGTCACAATGCGTAAAGCCTTTGCTGTCTCTGCAGCCAGAGGTGCAGACGGATTAAATGGTTTAACTACCAGATCGGGCAATAACATGCCTATTACCAGTCCTACACATCCGACTACAACACCCACCTTGATGGTATAAAATAATGTTTCTTTTACCCTTTCGATTCGCTTAGCACCATAATTGTAACCGACAATAGGCTGCATTCCCTGAGTAAGTCCTACCATAATCATTATGATTATCATCACCAGGGTATTAGCGATGGCATAAGCTTCTATAGCTATATTTCCGCCATAAGTTTTCAGATTGTGATTGATGAAGAATACCACAATAGACGCAGCAATCTGTATAAAAAAAGGAGACATACCTATACTGGCAATAGCCCATACAATCTTTGGATTCAGTCCTATATTCTTTTTCCGTAGTCGCAACATGCTGTTTTTGTTCATAAAGTGGTACATCACAAAGCACAACCCTATAAACATGGAAATAATAGTAGCTATGGCAGCGCCCTTTATACCCCACTCGAGCCAGAAAATAAAAATTGGAGCTATAATAATATTAGCGATCACCCCAATCAGCATTGTATACATAGCTTTGGTAGGATAGCCCGATGCACGCATCATACTATTAAAGTTAAAGCACATCGTTAAAAAGATGTTACCAGGCAGATAATAAAGCAAAAATTCCTTTGCATAAGGAAATGTCTCTTCTGTAGCTCCGATCCGCATCAGTATGGGGTCAAGAAACATAAAAAGCCCGGTTACTAATGTTCCTGTTAATAATATAGTCAGTAGAAATGAGTTTCCGATAATCTTTTCTGCCGTTTCTTTATCACCACGCCCCAGACAAATGGATATACGGCTGGCTGAACCTGCACCGACCAGCATACCTACTGCAGCAGTCAGATTCATTATTGGCAAAACGATCCCCAAACCACCGATTGCATGGTCTCCCAGGTTAGGGCCATGCCCGATATAGATACGGTCGATAATATTGTACAATGCATTTACCATCGTTCCCACGATAGCGGGCAAAGCATATTGCCAAAGTAGTTTGCTTATTTTTTTATTCTGTAGTTCCTCAATATTTGCTGTTTTCAACATCTAAAAAATACTTTTAAATTAAGGAGCGCACTCCCATCTTTGAGGGTGCAAAGGTACAAAAACACCCGCTGCTATTAAATCTTTTTCTATAAAATAAATTATCATTTTTAGTGAACATTAACCTGAGTCGATTGTTTGAAAAATAATATCAACAAACTACAGGAATGAAATCATTATTCATATTATCGTTACTTATATTTTTAAATACAGCTATACTTTATTCACAAGTTACTATTGGTTTGGAAGAGGCCCCGGAAACAGGTGCTCTTTTGCAATTGAAAGAGGAGAATTTAAGTGGAGAAAATTCAGCTAAAGGGCTCGTTTTGCCCCGGGTACAGCTAACTGATATTAATAATCTGTATCCAATGTTCTCTCCGGATCCAGATAACAAATATGATACTCCCGAAAAAAAGAGTGAGCAGGATGCTTTGCATACTGGATTGGTTGTGTATAATATGAATCAATGTCTGGGGTATACAGGAGATAGTAAAGGTGTGCATACATGGAATGGAAATAAATGGATTAAACTAAATAAATGGACAGGGAGTACTGTAAAAGGGATAAGTGGCAGAGTGTATAAAACAGCTACTTTTGGCACTGCCGGAGAATGGATGATAGAGAATCTGGAAGAAACGACATATGATACCCAGGCTGAAGTTCAGGGGACAATACCGACAGGAAGAGTTGGCGCCTCAAATATCACTAGCACTACCATTACTTTGGAAAAAGTATATTATTTCCCAACAAACCCTGTAGATTATGGAGCACATACAGGAGTTATTGCTCACGACCGGATATTTTACGATAAATACAAAGATTATGGCATAGGTCTCTATTATTCATGGGCAGCAGCAAGTGCCGGGGTATACTCTGATATAGTGGAGTCAGGCGTGGCTCCAGGCCCTGATCAATATAGTACAGTTCAGGGGATTTGTCCCAATGGCTGGCGTTTGCCAAGCGATCGCGACTGGCTTGATCTGGAAAAGCAAATACTGGAACATCCTGAATTATATACTACACAGACAACACCTGGTGTGTGGGATAATAGTTATGAAACAAATTCTGGAGAACTGGATGATTATTTCAGAGGAACTGCCGGACACTTGTTTGAGTCACAATGCACACCGGTGGGTTATACATTGCCATCGGGAACAACTTACAAAGGATTCTCAAAGTTTACAGGGTTTAATGTCCTTGAAGTCGGTTATATGGGATCTCCTACCGGAACCATACCCCAACCCCAGTCTTATTACGGATCATTTGCGTCTTTTTGGACTAGCTCAAACGTGAAGTTGAGGGGGACGGTAAGTGATAGATCTGTTTGGGGACGCGGATTCTCTTCGGCTGATACGCCCAATGGAAATAAGATAGCCAGAGGAGCGCAAGCAATATGGCAATTGCAAACCGTAAGGTGTGTTAAGGCACGCAACTAGTTTTTATCTTCATATTTCAGGATGGATCATGAATTTCCGGAATATCTTAATATAGATTTACGGCTGAAGAGTTCTTAAAGGATAAATTCTTTCTAATATATTCTTTCTCTTATTTCTTGTTAAAAATAAATTATAATACAGTATCATCAATTTAAGTAAAATATAAAATGATGATTTGTAATTAAATTTTTTAACTTTGCGGGGTTATTCTCATACGTAAAGAGTTTTTATATCGAAATACAAAATCTGAAGATAGATTAATAATGAATATATTAGAATTAAGCGAACAGGAAATTATTCGCAGACAAAGTTTAGATGAATTAAGGGCATTAGGTATTGAACCATATCCGGCAGCATTGTATGAAGTCAACGCATATTCTACTGAAATTCTGAATAGTTTTAAGGATGAAGCGGAAAAACGTTATGTATCAATAGCCGGTAGAATTATGAGTCGCCGCATCATGGGTAAGGCGTCTTTTATGGAATTACAAGATTCAGAAGGACGTATACAAGTATATATTTCCCGTGACGACCTTTGTCCGACTGAGAACAAGGATCTTTACAATACTGTCTTTAAGAAACTACTTGATATAGGCGATTTTGTGGGAATCAAAGGTTTTGTTTTCCGTACACAGATGGGAGAAATATCTGTACATGCAGAAGAAATGACTGTACTGGGTAAATCGCTTCGTCCGCTTCCTGTTGTTAAAGTAAAAGATGGTGTTACTTATGATGGATTCTCCGATCCGGAGCAACGCTACCGTCAACGCTATGTCGATCTTATCGTCAACGATGATGTAAAAGATGTATTCATTAAAAGAACAAAGGTATTTAACTCTATGCGTGAGTTCCTTAACGGGCACGGATACATAGAAGTTGATACTCCGGTACTGCAAAGTATCCCCGGCGGTGCTACAGCGCGTCCGTTTATCACACACCATAATGCTTTGGATATTCCTTTGTATCTGCGTATTGCAAACGAACTTTATCTGAAACGTCTTATTGTTGGTGGATTCGATGGCGTATATGAATTTTCACGTAACTTCCGTAACGAAGGTATGGACAGGACTCATAATCCTGAATTTACCGTTATGGAATTTTATGCTGCATATAAAGACTACAACTGGATGATGGATTTTACCGAGCGCATGTTGGAGAAAATCTGTGTAGATGTCCATGGCACTACTAAAGTGAAAATGGGCAATAATGAAATTGATTACAAAGCGCCTTATCCACGTGTGACAATGATTGATTCTATCAAACATTTTACAGGCATCGATATAAGCGCTATGAATGAAGACCAGCTGCGTGATGTTTGTAAGCAGCTAGATATAGAGCAGGATGAAACTATGGGTAAGGGGAAACTGATAGATGCCATTTTCGGCGAAAAATGCGAAGGCAATTATATTCAGCCAACCTTTATCATAGATTATCCGGTAGAAATGTCTCCTCTTACCAAAAAACACCGCAACAATCCGGACCTGACAGAGCGCTTCGAATTGATGGTGAATGGTAAAGAGCTTGCAAATGCTTATTCGGAGCTGAATGACCCTATCGACCAACGTGCACGGTTTGAAGATCAGCTGAAATTGTCTGAAAAGGGAGATGACGAAGCCATGTTTATCGATCAGGACTTCCTGCGCGCTTTGGAATATGGTATGCCTCCTACAAGCGGTATCGGTATCGGTATGGATCGTCTGGTAATGTTTATGACAGGGCAGGAAAGTATACAGGAGGTAATGTTCTTCCCTCAGATGCGTCCTGAAAAAGCACCTAAAAAAGATGTTCCATCTAAATATATAGAGTTAGGAATCCCTGAAGAATTAGTTCCTGTTATCCAGAAAGCAGGTTATTTCACTGTTGAAAGTATGAAGGATGTAAATCCTCAGAAAGTAAGGCAGGATATCGGGGATGTTAATAAAAAATTCAAATTGGATTTGGCTTTACCATCAGTAGATGTTGTTGAAGGCTGGGTGAAAAAGATTAATTAATCACCCGGAATTGTTTCACTAAATTGTAAATACATGAGTTTTCCAGGGAAAATTGCAATTTTAGGAGGTGGTACATGGGCTACTGCGCTAGCCAAAATTATGCTTAATCACGAAAAGCATATCAACTGGTACATACGTCGCCCCGAACAGATAGTTGATTTTAAGAAAACGGGACATAATCCGTCTTATTTATCAAATGTCGAATTTAATTTGGACAGAATTACATTTTACTCAGATATTACTCAGGTCGTAGAAGAATCCGATACATTGGTTCTGGCAGTTCCTTCCCCTTTCCTCAAAGGACATCTCGAAAAACTCAAAACAGGAATCAGTGATAAATTTATAATTTCTGCAATAAAAGGAATTATCCCTCCTGAAAATTTATTAGTTACCGATTATTTAAGTCAATATTATAATGTTCCGGCTGAGAATATGGCTATTGTAGGTGGCCCTTGCCACGCAGAAGAAATAGCTTTGGAACGACTGACATACCCCACTATTGCATGCACAGATATTGAAAAAGCACAGGCAATTGCACAGGTTTTCAACAACAGGTTTGTACGTGCATCGGTATCCGAAGATGTTGCAGGTATAGAGCTCGCAGCAGTATTGAAAAATGTATATGCCATAGCTTCCGGTATTTGTCATGGATTAAAGTATGGCGATAACTTTCAGGCTGTTTTGGTTTGTAATGCAATATCAGAAATGGAGCGTTTCGTGGATATTGTTTCTCCGATAGAAAGGCGTATACAGGATTCTGCCTATCTTGGGGACCTCCTTGTAACAAGCTATTCAAGCTTCAGCCGTAACCGTACATTCGGATCCATGATCGGAAAAGGATATTCAGTAAAGGCAGCGCAGATTGAAATGCAAATGATAGCAGAAGGCTATTTCGGTATCAAATGCATTATGGAAATTAATGAAAAGTATAACATCAATATCCCTATTGCCGATATGGTTTATCGCGTTCTGTATGAAAATTCTCCTGCACGTGAAGAAATAAAGATATTAAGAGAACAAATACTTAAATAAGCATGAAGGAATACGTTAGAAAAAACATAAGTAAAGAATACAATTCTATAAGTGTCTGGTTTGAGAATGAAACAGATAAAGTATTTGCCATAGGTCAAAAAATGGAAGAGATTAATGACGAGGCTTATATGAATGGTTATAATTGGGATGCTTTTTTTAACTATTATCTCACAAAACATCATCCGGATGTACTAACAGGTCTGGATAGTGATCCTGAATCGGGTTCGTATGTTGCACATTATGAGCTGACTCCCGAAAATGAAGTTCGTGCTGATAAATTTATTGAAATTATCAAATCTCTTATCGAAAACGAGGATGAATTATATCGTATCGTAAGAGAAGAAGGGGATGATATAGAATGGGATTAGAATTGAGTAAATATTAAAATAAATAAAGGTTATGGATAAGGTTATCAAATTAGACATTAGCAAAACACTAGGCTTTATAAGCCAGACTGATATTAATAATCATGCTGCACTTGCAAAAAAAAGCAACGAAGCATTGCACAATGGTTCAGGAAAAGGAAACGATTTCTTAGGGTGGTTAAATCTTCCTTCTTCAATTACTGATGCACAACTTAAAGATATTGAAGATACAGCTGCTGCACTGAAGGCAAAATGCGAAGTAATCGTTCTTGTCGGTATCGGAGGTAGCTATCTTGGTTCAAGAGCAGTGATAGATTCATTATCAAATGCATTTGACTGGTTACAAAAAGACCGCAAAAATCCTGTGATTTTATATGCAGGAAATAATATAGGTGAAGATTATATTGTAGAATTATTAGCTTACCTAAAAGGCAAATCTTTCGGTATTATCAATATATCCAAATCAGGAACAACTACTGAACCGGCTTTGGCTTTCCGTATCCTTAAAGCAGAACTTGAAAAAACGGTTGGGAAGGATGAAGCAAAACATCGTATTGTAGCTATTACAGATGCAGCGCGTGGAGCTTTGTTTACTTTAGCTACAAAAGAGGGATATAAGAAATATGTAATTCCTGATAATGTTGGTGGTCGTTATTCAGTTCTCACTCCGGTAGGATTACTTCCTATCGCTTTGGCAGGCATTGATATCAAACAGTTGGTGGCAGGAGCTGCATATATGGAGAAAGAAACTGCTCCGTCTGTTCCTTTCGAAAAAAACATTGCAGAAATATATGCTGTTACACGTAACGAATTATACAAAAAAGGAAAGAAAATAGAAATCCTAGCTAACTTCAACCCTAAATTGCACTATATAGCAGAATGGTGGAAACAGCTTTATGGTGAAAGCGAAGGTAAAGAAAACAAAGGCATCTTTAATGCTGCTGTAGATTTTACTGCCGACCTGCATTCTATGGGGCAATGGATACAGGAAGGTGAGCGTTCAATTTTCGAAACAGTAGTTTCTGTGGCTCAACCGAATGAGACATTGACAGTTCCAACAGATGAGGAAAATCTTGACGGATTGAACTTCCTGGCAGGAAAGCGTATCGATTTCGTAAACAAAATGGCGGAACTTGGTACTCAGATTGCTCACGTAGATGGTGGTGTTCCTAATATTAAAGTAGAGCTTCCTAAACTGGATGAGTATAGCATTGGTCAGTTGCTTTATTTCTTCGAAAAAGCGTGTGGTATCAGTGGATATATATTGAATGTAAATCCATTCGATCAACCGGGAGTAGAAGCTTATAAGAAAAATATGTTTGCTCTTCTTGATAAACCGGGTTTTGAAAAAGAGAGTGCAGAGATTAAGAAAAGAATATAATAAACCATTAGCTTTTAGCCGTTAGTTTCTAGCGGCTATCAGCTAATAGCTATTACAACATATGACAGAGAAAAAGCACTTACTCGGAATGACTATAGATGAGTTCTATGGTGTTACAGGTGAGTGTGGTTTACCCAGATTTGCTGCAAAGCAGATTGCTGATTGGGTATATAAAAAGGGTGTATCATCAATTGATGAAATGACAAATATTTCTGTAGCTAACAGAGCACTGTTAGCCGAGAAATATGATGTGGGCAGATATAATCCACTTGAGTTTCAACAATCGGTAGATGGTACAGTAAAATACTTATTCAAAACGGAAAAAGATAAACTTATCGAAGCCGTTATGATACCTGAAGATGACAGGGCAACGCTTTGTGTGTCTTCACAAGTGGGCTGTAAAATGAATTGTTTGTTCTGTATGACAGGAAAGCAAGGATTTAATGGAAATCTGACAGCCAATGAAATTTTAAATCAGCTCTATTCGGTTCGTGAGGCCGAGAAGTTGACCAATGTAGTTTTCATGGGAATGGGTGAGCCTCTGGATAATTACGAAGAACTAAAAAAGACACTCGATATAATGACTGCCGACTATGGCATGGCATGGAGTCCAAAACGGATAACAGTTTCGACAACAGGGGTTACCCCTAAATTGAAACGTTTTTTGGATGAGAGTAATGCACATCTGGCAATCAGTATCCACAGCCCCGAAAAAGAACAGCGTCTATCTATTATGCCTGCCGAAAAGGCATTCCCAATACTCGGGGTGATGGATTTACTAAGACAATATGACTGGACAAAGCAACGGCGGTTGTCTTTCGAATATATAATGTTTGATAATTTTAATGATTCTTTGGTGCATGCTAAAGAATTAGCACAGATGCTTCGGGGAATCGAGTGTAGGGTAAACCTTATCCGTTTTCATGCAATCCCTAATGTTGATCTGAAAACATCAACGAAGGAAAAAATGGAAGCTTTCCGTGATTATCTGACTAGTAAAGGTGTTACCAGTACGATACGTGCTTCACGGGGAGAAGATATTTTTGCAGCATGTGGCATGTTGTCGACAATGAAAAGTAAGGAAGTAAAGGATTGATATAAGAAACAAAAGACTATGATAAAAGTAGGAATTACACAAGGTGATATAAACGGTATAGGATACGAAGTTATCCTTAAAACCTTTGCGGATATCCGCATGGCTGAAATATGTATTCCTGTTATATATGGTTCAGCAAAAGTTGCTGCCTACCATCGTAAAGCAATGGAACTACAAACCGTAGTTTTCAACCAGATAAGTAATGCAAAAGATGCGACAATAAATAAAGTAAACATTGTAAATTGCATTAATGAGGAAACTAAGGTTGAACTTGGACAGTCTACACCTGTTGCGGGTGAGGCTGCTTATCAGTCTTTAGAAAAAGCTGTTGCAGACCTCAAAAATGAAATTATAGATGTACTTGTTACAGCTCCTATAAATAAACATAATATCCAACGCGAAGATTTTCACTTTCCGGGACATACCGAATATTTGGAGGAACGTTTTGGCAAAGATGGTGACAAAAGCCTGATGATTCTTGTGAAAGATTCGTTACGCATTGCACTGGTCACGGGACATATTCCTTTATCCGAAGTGCCAAAGTCTTTAACAAAAGAAAAAATTATAGAGACAGCAATACGTTTTGAAAAAAGCCTCAAACGTGATTTCCGGATAGGGAAACCACGTATTGCCGTTTTATCCTTAAATCCTCATGCCGGTGAAAACGGATTGTTGGGAAATGAGGAGAACGAGATTATTACTCCGGCCCTTAGGGAATTACAGGATAAAAAAATCCTTTGTTTCGGACCTTATTCTGCCGATGGATTCTTTGGTTCAGGTGAATTCTCCCGGTTTGATGGTATTTTGGCAATGTATCACGATCAGGGGCTGGCTCCATTCAAAACACTGGCAATGGAAGACGGGGTAAACTTTACAGCCGGATTGCCTATTATACGCACATCTCCTGCACACGGTACCGCATACGATATAGCAGGACAAAATAAAGCTTCTGAAGAATCGTTTCGCCAAGCTATATATATGGCTATCGATACTTTCGAGAACAGGAAAGAATATGATAAAGCGTTTGCCAATCCATTGAAGAAGTTATATGTGGAAAGAGGTGGGGATGAAAATATAGATCTAACTAAAGAAGATGAGTAGTCGCTTTATTTAGTTAAAAAATAGTTAAAATATATGAATTATGCTATTATAGCAGCCGGAGAAGGGTCCAGACTTGCTCAAGAAGGTGTTACTTTGCCAAAGCCTTTGGTGAAGCTTAACGGTACAGAAATGATTCGCCGGTTGATAGATATTTTTCTGAAAAATGATGCTACTTCGATCAGTATTATTGTAAATGAAGAAATGGTACAGGTACAAGACTACATATCTAATCTGAAACTGGATGTGCCATTTAATGTTGTGGTAAAGTCCACCCCCAGTTCTATGCATAGCTTTTTTGAACTTCGCAATTTTCTCAGAGATGGTAAATTTTGCTTGACAACGGTAGACACAATTTTTAAAGAAGAGGAATTTTCAAGATATATCCAATCATTCATAAATGATTCGGAAAGTGACGGTATGATGGCTGTCACAGACTTTATAGATGATGAGAAACCATTATATGTTGACGTTGATGAAACGATGACGATAACAGGTTTTCTAGATCAGTCGGAAAACAGTAAATATATTTCGGGCGGAATTTATGGATTAACACCTAAAGCAATTGATACTTTAGAATCCTGTTTGGAATCAGGACAATCTCGAATGCGGAATTTCCAACGTCAACTAGTTGCAGATAAACTGCAATTAAAGGCATATCCATTTGCAAAAATAGTAGATGTGGACCATGCAGAAGATATAAAGAAGGCAGAATATTTTATAAATAACTAAATAGGAGAAGGGGATCTCTAAACAATATGTCGAAAATAAAAGTTGCAGGAATAAAGAGAAAAACAAAGTATTCTCCCAACCATATTGGTAATGATGGCATGATATTCAGCCTTACAGCTGAATGCCTTAGAAATATGGATTATGAAGTAAGAGAATATACCGAAGCGGAATTTGTTTTAAGTGAAGAGAAAGAAAAGTATATTTTCAATATGGCTCGTGATAAAACGACCATTAAGCGATTGAAACAACGCGAAAAAGAAGGGGCTATAATAATTAATCCGGGAACAGGTATCGAAAACTGCACACGCGAAGCAATGACACGTATGTTGCTTGAAAACAATATACCATATCCGGCTAGTATCATTATCGATGTAGCTGATGATCCTACACAAGGCTTAATAGAGATGGGTGCAGAAGCATTCTGGATTAAGAGGGGAGACTCTCATGCAATTCATCGCGAAGATGTAACCTATGCACGTAATATTCCTGAAGTAAAATCGATATTGAAAGAATTCTCACTGCGTGATATTCCAAATGCAGTTATCAACGAACACCTGGTTGGCGATTTAGTAAAATTCTATGGTGTAGCTGATACCGACTTTTTTTATTGGTTCTACCCTTTTGATTTAAGCCATAGTAAATTTGGTCTTGAAAAGATCAATGGTGAGGCACACCAGTTTCCCTTCGATGTGGAAAGCTTGAAGAAAGCTTGTGATAAAGCAGGGGAAATACTGGATGTGAAAGTCTATGGTGGAGACTGTGTTGTTGCAGAAGATGGTTCTTTTAAGATTATCGACTTCAATGACTGGCCCAGCTTTGCTCCGTGCAGAGACGAAGCAGCCCCGAAAATTGCAGAATGCATTCATAAACAAATTATAAAGGATAAATAAGATTTGTAATCAGGTAATAAATGGAGAATAAGCAACCCTCACTTGAGTCTACACTTAAATCTACAGATACAGAGGAATTTATAGACATACATTTCTACCGGCCGATTGGATATCGTTGGGCACTCTTATTCCAGAAACTGGGTGTTACACCTAATACTGTGACAATAGCCAGCATATTCTTAGGAATCGGTGCCGGAGTTTGTTTTTATTTTGATAATATCTGGATCTCTATCTTAGGTATATTCCTATTAGTTTGGGCTAATTCCTATGACAGTGCTGACGGACAGCTTGCTCGTATGACCAAGCAATTTTCGGCATTGGGGCGTGTATTAGACGGCTTTGCTGGGAATTTATGGTTTGGTGCTATTTATATAGCTATTTGTCTTCGTCTCTATCCTGAATGGGGAGGTTGGATTTGGGTTCTGGCTTGCGTAACAGGTTATTTTCACTCTAAGCAGGCTGAAATGGCCGATTATTACCGGAATGTACATTTATTGTTTCTGAAAGGAAAATCAGGCAGTGAACTAGACAATTCTGTAGAATTGACTGTTAAATTCAAAGAGCTGTCATGGAAAAAGAATTTCTGGGGGAAATTAGTTGTATTCTTTTACCGGAATTACACTACTGATCAGGAAAACAGATCACCAAAGCTTCAGATATTATTCAAGATACTCAAAGAGAAATTTGGAGAGGTAGCGCCAGAGTCATTTAGAAAAGACTTTAGAGTGAAAAGCCTTCCTTTGATGAAATATACCAATATTCTTTCGTTTAATACCAGAGCTATTGCACTCTTTATATCAATACTGATCGGCTGGCCATGGTTATACTTTGTATTCGAGTTGACTGTTCTGAATATTTTACTTGTCTACATGGTAACCAGACATGAGAAGATCTGTAAACAGTTCATTATTGATATCAAAGGTGGTAAATACGATAATGATTAGGAAAATTGATATATCTGATGATTTTGCAGCGTTAACACATCTATTGAATAATGCTTTCGCTACAATAGCACAAGAGTTTGGGTTAACAAAAGAAAACAGTCCAACCAATAATGCTTTTATTACCTGCGATGAACTCAAATCCCAATTAACTGAGAACAGAGAGTTTTATGTTTATGAAGATAATAATGAAAGTCTGGGATTCATTGCAATAGAAAGATCATTAAGCACACTGGGTACATTCTATATCGAAAAACTGGCTGTAATTCCTACTCAGAGGCATTTAGGTATTGGCCTGGAATTAATGGATTTTGCATCAAATAGAATAAAAGAACTCGATGGGAAACGTATATCTATAGGATTGATCGAATCTAATACCAGACTCAAAGAATGGTATAGCAAACAAGGTTATAAGACATCCGCTATAAAAACTTTTGAACATCTGCCCTTTCAGGTTTGTATGATGGAAAAGTATATATAATTTCAAATCCAATATGGCATTTCAATAAAAAGTAATAGTTTTGCCAACTGAAACTAAATAATTATTATGTTTGACTTAGCAAAAGTAAAGGGTATAATCTTCGACTACGGAGGAACCATTGACAGTAATGGTAAACACTGGGCTGAAGTATTGTGGGAATCATACCAAGATCAGAAAGTGCCAGTGACCAAAGAGCAGTTTCGCGAAGCTTATGTATATGCAGAGCGTTATCTGGCAACAAATCTTGTCATACTTCCGGAAGACAATTTTCATATTCTACTCAAAAAGAAAGTCGATTTACAAATCAATTACTTGATAGAGAAAGGCTTTTTAACTAAAAACGACATATCAATTAATTTTAGTATTGCTATTTCCGATCAATGTTATAACTTTGTCAGGAATTTGATAAGTAAGGAGAAAAGTTTGCTTACTGCACTTAAAAATCGTTATCCAATGGTATTGGTTTCAAATTTCTACGGAAATGTACAAGCTGTGATTAGCGATTTTGGATTACTTGAATACTTTGATGATATTATAGAGTCAGCCGTTGTGGGTGTAAGAAAGCCTGATCCTGCTATATTTGGATTAGGAGTGGATAAGCTGGGCTTACCAGGTTCTTCAATAGTGGTTATTGGAGATTCTTATACAAAGGACATTGTTCCTGCATCGAAGAATGGTTGTCAGACTATCTGGCTTAAAGGGCTCGGATGGGGCGACGACGATGAAGATGCGACTGCGGATCTGATCATAACAGACTTCATGGAGTTGAAGGCTGCCTTTCAATTAGATTGAAAGAAAAGTAATGAAAAGGTCTAACGACCTTACTTGGATACTTTGATAATATTGTAGAGTCAGAATGACTATTTGTTTTAATAATGGATGCCGTTTGTATGGTAGAAAAGCCCGGGTTGGGAGAATAAAATAAAACAGATTTTCACTGAAGCTATACTATTATATAGGGTTTTATGGATGAAGGAGATAATATCCCGATGAAGTAAGATCTCCAGTTTAAAGGATTGCTGCGGGTTGCAGTGTATTTTAAAATTAAATTAACAAAATGGAAAAAGTACAAGTGAAAGAAGCCAAGGGTAAACTTGGTATTCTAACAATTGGTGTTGGAGCGGTTGCTACAACATTCATGGCAGGAACGTTATTAACACGTAAAGGACAAGGGGTTCCTGTAGGGTCAATTACTCAATTGGCTACAATGCGTTTAGGGAAAAGAGAAGAAAACCGCTTCCCTAAAATTAAGGATGCAGTGCCTTTAGCAGATCTAAAGGATGTTGTTTTCGGAGGATGGGATATCTTTGAAGAAAATGCTTACGAAGCTGCAAAACATGCTGATGTTTTAACAAGAGATGATTTGGACAAAGTAAAAGACGAAATGGAAGCTATCAAGCCAATGAAAGCTGTTTTCGATCAGGACTTTGTTAAGCGTCTTCATGGCACATGGGTGAAATCGGCTCCTACAAAATGGGATTTGATGGAACAGGTAAAACAAGACATCGAAAATTTCAAGAAAGAAAATAATTGCGACCGTATCGTGGTTATCTGGTGCGGTAGTACAGAAGTATTTACACCACTTGGAGAAGTTCACAAGTCGCTTGCTGCCTTAGAAAAGGGTATGAAGGAAAATCATAAAGATATCGCTCCTTCAAACGTTTATGCATATGCAGTGGTATCTATGGGTATCCCATATATCAATGGCGCACCTAACCTGACAGTTGATATTCCTGCTATGTGGGAACTTGCTGCTAAAACTCAGACTCCGATTTGCGGAAAAGACTTCAAAACAGGCCAGACAATGTTGAAGACAGTACTGTCTCCTATGTTCAAGACTCGTATGCTTGGTCTTAACGGATGGTTCTCTACCAATATTCTTGGTAATCGTGACGGAGAAGTACTTGACGATCCGGGTTCATTCAAAACTAAAGAAGAATCAAAACTTTCGGTTATTGATAATATTCTTCAGCCAGAATTATATCCGGAACTTTACGGTAATGTTTACCACAAGGTTCGTATCAATTATTACCCTCCTCGCAATGACGATAAAGAAGGATGGGATAATATCGACCTTTTCGGCTGGTTAGGCTATAAAATGCAAATGAAAGTAGACTTCCTTTGTAAAGACTCAATTCTTGCTGCACCTCTTTGCCTTGACCTTGTGTTATTCTCAGACTTAGCTAAGCGTGCAGGTATGAGTGGAATCCAGGATTGGCTGTCATTCTACTTCAAGAGCCCAATGCATGAACCAAGCAAGATAGCAGAACATGACCTGTTTATCCAATACGTGAAGCTAAAAAATACACTTCGCAAAATGATTGGAGAAGAAACAGTAGATTTTATTGATTAAACAATAATCTTATAATAATGAAAAGCTGCCTAACATATTTAGGCAGCTTTTCTATTTTGCGATGATATAATTCTAGTCCACATCAAAGTTATTATATAGTTTGTAACTTCATATATAAGAAAACTATAATGAGTTTTTTACTTTATACCAAAAGTTTATATCTTTGTGCACCTATAAGTAGGCGTTAATTATTAAAACTCACATTCATAGTTATCACTGTCATCCATAGTTATACTTGGATGGATAACAAATAGGTACGAGTCCTTAATTTTGAATATAAATAACAACCATACAATATGTTTGAAAGTCTAAGTAGTAGATTAGAACGTTCGTTTAAAATTCTGAAAGGTGAAGGTAAAATCACCGAGATAAATGTAGCAGAAACGCTAAAAGATGTACGTCGTGCGCTATTGGATGCCGACGTCAACTATAAAACAGCAAAACAATTTACTGAAACTGTAAAAGAAAAGGCTTTAGGACAAAATGTACTTACAGCCGTTAAACCGGAGCAGTTGATGGTAAAAATAGTTCATGATGAACTAGCTGCATTAATGGGAGGTACAGCCGCAGACGTAAATCTGAAAGGAAACCCTGCCATTATTTTAATGTCCGGTTTACAAGGCTCGGGAAAGACAACTTTCTCGGGAAAGCTGGCCAAAATGCTCAAATCGAAAAAAGGTAAAAATCCATTACTAGTTGCCGGTGACGTTTATCGTCCTGCAGCTATTGAGCAGTTAAAGATACTCGGAGAACAAATAGGTGTTCCTGTATACTTCGAAGAAGGTAATAAAAATCCTGTGCAGATTGCCCAGAATGGTATCAAGCAAGCTAAACAGAATGGTAACGATCTTGTTATTATAGATACTGCAGGTCGTTTAGCTATCGACGAAGAGATGATGAAAGAAATTACAGCTATCAAAGATGCTGTAAAACCCGACGAAATTCTCTTTGTTGTAGACTCAATGACAGGCCAGGATGCTGTGAATACAGCTAAAGAATTCAATGACAGATTAAATTTTAATGGTGTTGTATTAACAAAGCTTGATGGTGATACCCGTGGTGGTGCTGCACTTTCTATACGCTCAGTTGTTGATAAGCCTATTAAATTTGTAGGTACAGGTGAAAAAATGGATGCACTTGATGTTTTCCATCCTGAACGTATGGCTGACCGTATCCTCGGTATGGGTGATATTGTTTCACTTGTAGAAAGAGCACAGGAACAATATGATGAGGAAGAAGCACGCCGTCTGCAAAAGAAGATAGCAAAAAATCAGTTTGACTTTAACGATTTCATCGGACAAATACAGCAGATCAAGAAAATGGGTAACCTGAAAGATCTGGCATCTATGATACCGGGGGTTGGTAAAGCTATTAAAGATCTTGACATTGACGATGATGCATTCAAAAGCATTGAAGCTATTATCTATTCGATGACGCCAAAAGAACGTTCAAACCCTGAGATATTGAATGGTAGCCGCCGTCAACGCATTGCCAGTGGTAGCGGAACATCTATACAAGAGGTAAATAAATTGATCAAGCAATTTGATCAGACCCGTAAAATGATGAAAATGATGACTCAGATGAAAGGTGGCAATATGCCAAAAATGAGACGATAATAAGGATAAATATATTAAATTAAAAGAGCCGGATTATACTATAATCCGGCTCTTTTCTATCACACAATATAGAGTTATAATCCTCTTTCGCTTAAATATCTTTCTGCTTCTATAGCTGCCTGACAACCACTACCTGCTGCAGTTATAGCCTGTCGATAAGTAGGGTCTGCCACATCTCCTGCAGCAAAAATACCTTCAACGCATGTCTTAGGCGTTCCTGGAGTTGTAATAATATATCCTACCGAATCCAGATTAATCTGATCTTTAAATATATCTGTATTTGGTTTATGTCCTATTGCAAGGAAGAATCCATCAATTTTAATATCGAATTTTTCTTCGTTAGCTTCTCCCTGATGTTTTACGATGTGGGCTCCTTCAACCCCGTTATCACCGAATAAGCCTACTGCATTACATTCAAATAGAATCTCAATCTTTGGATTTTGCATAGCTCTGTCTTGCATTACCTTCGATGCACGAAGAAATGGCTTACGAACAATTAGATATACCTTTTCTGCAAGACCTGCCAGATAGATCGCTTCTTCACAAGCGGTATCGCCACCTCCAACAACGGCTACAGTTTTCTTACGATAGAAAAAGCCATCACAGGTTGCACAGGCAGAGACTCCCATTCCTGCATATTTTGATTCATCAGGAAGACCTAAGTATTTAGCACTGGCTCCCGTGGCAATTATAACAGTATCTGTTTCGATTACTTTCTCCCCATCAATTGTTACTTTTCTGGGATAACTTGTGAAGTCTACAGCAGTAGCAATTCCAAAACGAATATCTGCCCCAAAACGGCTAGCTTGTTTTTTCAAGTCCTCCATCAATTCGGGACCAGTAATACCTTCAGGATATCCGGGAAAGTTTTCCACTTCTGTAGTGGTCGTTAACTGCCCTCCGGGTTGTATCCCTTCATATAACACGGGTGATAAGTTTGCTCTCGATGCATAGATCGCAGCAGTATAACCTGCAGGACCTGAGCCGATAATAAGGCAACGTACTTTTTCGTTCATGCTGTTTTATATGTTTTGTTTATATTTTATGTAAAGATATAGAATAAATTTATGTGATCAAAATTTATCCATTTCTATTTTTTTATGGATAGATAAATACAATCTATTTTACCTGAGGTCTACAATTTCCGCTCTAGGATATTCTTTTTTATTAAATGAGAATGTAGAATCAGGTATATTACCACCTGTTTGATAGCTATTTATAGTCAATGAATTCAGCATACCAACTTTATCTGTCAGGCTTATTTTATGAAAGGTATTGTTGGCTTTATCTATTTGTACTACGATCTTTGCTATATCAGCATTTTTCTTCTGAGGGGTAAGCTCAACCTCCTGTACAGTTTTCCCTCCTAATTTTTTTTCTCCTTTATATGTCAGATTATATCCTTTCTTATATATACTGAAAAGTACAGATGGACTGATACCCTGAAGCTCCTCTCCGGTAGGATTGCTTATGTTTACCTCTTCAGTATCTTTTACATATACCCATTGTGTTGTTCCATCAAACCAGGTAACGGCATCAGGTATCTCCAGTTTAAATTTATCACCCTTCATAAATGCTTTACCATCATAGCTATAAGTTGTTTTCGCTTTGGTGTCTTTAGAGTCTAGTGTAAATGTAACAGTTACCGCACCGGCTTTACTATATGCTTCTGAAGCCTTATCCAGAATTGAACGGGCATCCTGAGCAGACGCAGAAAGTATAAAGGTAAAAAGAGTTATCAGTGTAAATAGTCTTGTTTTCATATTTGTTTTGTATGTTTTAAATACTTAGACATGTAAATTAATTAAAAGTTTAATAGTCTCTTATAACTACCTTCTATATCAGATTGTTCATATACTTGATAAAGTCACTCATTGACGAAAATAAGGTCCTGTATATTAATTACAAATATAACTAATTTAATACCATTTTATTCCAATTCAAATCCATATGTTTTGCCTTTTTCTATGGCCGGAACTCCGGTTTTCATCCAAACGGGCATGGGATCACCTTTCAGGTAGTGATCAAAGAATTGTTGCAGGCGTATTGATAAGTCTTTGCAATTTCTTCTTTCTTTCAGGTTATGGGCCTCATTGTTGTATTGCAGCATCCAGACCGGTTTTCCCAAACGGCGAAGAGCCATAAAATATTCTATTCCCTGATACCATGGCACGGCTCCATCTTTGTCATTGTGCATGATCAATAATGGTGTTTGTACTTTGTCTGCAAAAAATATAGGAGAGTTTTCCTTATATAACTCGGGTGCTTCCCACATGGTAGCACCGATGCGGGATTGTGTTTGCTCATACTGGAATTGGCGGCTCATTCCCGTATCCCACCTGATTCCACCATAGGCACTGAACATATTGGAAACAGGAGCTCCTGCTCCAGCTGCTTTAAACATATTTGTACGTGTTATCAGATATGCAGTCTGGTATCCACCCCAGCTCTGGCCTTGGAGGGCCATGTTGTCTTTATCTACCCACGGATTCTTGGCAAGCTCCTGTGCTCCTGAAACAATCGCATTGTAGGCATTCTCTCCAGGATGTCCTGTTGTGTATACAATATCAGGGGTGAATACAATATATCCTCTGCTGCAATAGAATGGAATGTTGATGATAGAACGACTTGGCGCAGGAGGAAAGTGTTGATAAAGATTATCGGTATGTTGTTCATAAAAATAAACCATTACCGGATATTTTTTTGTAGGATCAAAATTTTCAGGCTTATATATGATACCTTGAGTCGGCTTACCATCAAACATAGTCCATGACATTAATTCAGCTGTCCCCCAGTTATATTCTTTCATTTGAGGATTAATGTCAGACAATTTTGTTTCTGTTTTCCATAAATCATAGGTTATGTACAAGTCGGGCGATGTATTGAAGTTGCCTTTTGTGAAACAATATACTTCTTTGTCTTTTGCTTTTACCGGTATGGAATAGGTGTATTTGTCCATTTTCAGAGAGATCAGCTTCGATTTGTAGAGTTCATAGAGGCCTGTCTCCTTAGTTGTTTCATCAAAAGCTCTCAACAATAGCTTCTCATCTGGTTTTATAAATCGGCTTTCCGGATCGGTTTTGATATAACGAAGCCTGACCTTCTTTTCACGCCCAATATTTTTCGTCAAGTTTTCGGGTTTCTGTATACCTCTAGGATCAAGTTTCCATATATCATATTTGTCATAAGCAAGTATGTATTTATCACCATCCATCCATGCTGCAATGCCATAAGGATATGGTAACATAGGAGTATCAGTTTTTTCATTCCAGAAGTTTATATTTAACTTATCTGTCAGGCAGGTTTCTTTTCCTGTTTCTGAAGAATAAGCATAATATTTTCTATCCTCAGGATTATACCAAGCCAGATAATTTCCTTGAGGTGAAAAATATAATACTGATCTCAGCCCTGTCTTTATTTGCTTCTTTGTGTTATTCTCTAAGTCAAATAACCATATATCATTTGTTGAATTGGCCCAAACATCCCATTGTGATTCCAACTGATATCTTAAATTCGAAGTTCCCCATGCATATCTACCATTATTCTCATCAGAAATGGTTATTTCAGGAATCTCTTCAGTGCCCAGTTGATAGAACTGCTCATTGTTTAAGTCTATATAGGAAAGATATGTTTGCTTTAGCTTTTTTTCTTTTTGTACCAGTTGCATCGGCTGGATTTGCGGTTCTTGCCAATGCCATAGGTCCAGCTGTGCTTTTTCAAAGTCAGGGATAGTCGTGTCTTTAGGTAATACTATAGGAGCAATACCCATTAGTAAACGCTTCTCGTTTTTACTAAATGTTGGTCTGTAGTTATCACTAATGGACCATTTATCGGGTATCCCATTTTTATTCTTATCAGCTATTAATTTTGCCGAATCCATACTTGAATCGAAATAGAAGAGATTGTACTCTTTTATTTCTTTTTTCAGGCTGTCAGTCGTTGCAAGGAATATTAGCTTACTTCCCGACTCGGATAAAGAAATACTTTTATAGATTGTTTTCCCCAGAGATACAGTATCCTTTGAAAGGTTAGATAAATTTACAAACAAAACCGCAGGTTTGTTAATCGAGTCTTTTTCACTTGGCTTTAGTATTGTAGAAAAGCTTTTTCCATTGCGGCTAAACAGGTATTCTGTAGTATGTTTTATTGTATCTTCTTTTGCAGTGTGTAGATTACGAAGAACCAAAGTTCGCGCTTTGATCTCTTTTTTATCTTTTACTTTGGCCGAATCATCGATAGTATAGGCAATATATTCAGAAAAATCTTTCCCCGTCCGATAATCTTTTACATTAGGTATTTTAGTCACTGAGAAATCTTTAAGTATAATGATAGCCAGTGAATCTTTAGGCATTTTCTCATCAGCTGTTTTTTTTATTTTAGCCTGACGTATGTCTGCGAAAGGCGCTTTTATCTTAGCTATAACAGATTTCTGGTCGGGAGATATGGAGAAAGTGTATGCACGTGGAACAATAAAACTTTTATTCGTTTTCAGGTTGTTAATTAACAAATATTCGTCTCCTTCCTGCTCTTTCACCACACAAACTGAGAAACTACCATCATTTGTTATTCCTGTGTTAGAGATACTCTTCCATGAGTCGTAAACCGTATGGTCCAATACTTTTTTTTGTGCATTTCCCGGTATTGCCAATAATAAAAATGCAATACCAAGAAAGACACATTTCAGATATGTCTTCCTGGTCATAATTAAGGTTTTTTAGTGAGTGGATCAGGCTTCTTCGCCGTACTCCATTAAGTATGCTTTTATAAAATCATCTAAGTCCCCGTCCATCACAGCGTTTACATTAGATGTTTGGTAATTTGTGCGGTGATCTTTAACCCGCCTGTCATCAAAAACATAGCTGCGGATTTGTGATCCCCACTCTATTTTTTTCTTCCCGGCTTCTATTTTCGATTGCTCACGGCTACGTCTTTCCAGCTCCATTTCGTAAAGCTGCGACTTCAATAGTCGTATTGCATTATCCTTATTTCCAAATTGGGAACGGCTTTCGGTATTTTCTATTACAATCTCTTTATCTTCCCCGGTATCAGGATCTTTGTATTTGTAGTGTAGACGGACTCCTGTTTCTACTTTATTTACATTTTGTCCTCCTGCACCGCTTGAGCGGAATGTATCCCAGGTAATATCGGACTGATTAACTTCAATTTCGATAGTGTCATCTACTAATGGAACCACATATACCGATGCAAAAGATGTCATGCGTTTCCCCTGTGCGTTGTAGGGCGATACCCGTACAAGGCGATGAACTCCGTTTTCGGATTTTAAATATCCATAGGCATATTCACCTTCTACTTGCAAAGTGGCTGTTTTTATACCGGCTTCATCTCCATCCTGCCAGTTTGTTATAGTGATTTTATAACCTTTAGCTTCGCACCAGCGCTGATACATGCGGAATAGCATGGATGCCCAATCCTGCCCTTCGGTTCCTCCTGCGCCACTATTCACCTTTAGTACGGCTCCGAGTTTATCCTCTTCGCGGCGAAGCATGTTCTTTAACTCAAGATTTTCAACCAGTTCCAATGCTTTTTTATATGCTTCATCAACCTCTTCCTCAGAAGTTATTCCTTCTTTAAGAAAGTCAAAAGCGAGTTGTAGCTCTTCGGTAGCTCCTTTTACTTCGGTATATCCTTGTATCCAGCCTTTCAATCCGCGGATAATTTTCATTTGGGCTTCAGCTGTTTTTGCATCATCCCAAAATCCCGGAGCCTGGGTCCTTAATTCTTCTTCTTCAAGTTGTATTTTTTTCGCATCGACGTCAAAGATGCCTCCTCAGCGCGTCCTCGCGCTCCAACACTTCTTTGAGTTGGTCTGCAGTAATCATAAGATTATAATTTAGTTATTCAAAATATTTTGAGGTGCAAATGTATTAAAAAAACATGTATGAGACAATCACAGAGTACTAAATTATATCATTCATATGAGAATTAGAAATCGTGTTAAACCAATTTAATGGAATACTGTTTTATATATTAAATAATTTTCATAACGGATGCATAAGAATGTTCGCCATTGTTTGAATTGTAATAATGTACTAAATGATAATTTCTGTAGTAAATGCGGACAATCTGCCCGTACTTCTCGCGTAAATGCTAAACATTTGGCGGAAGAGTTACAATATGGATTATTACATATCAATAAGGGCTTGCTATATACTACAAAAGAACTGTTGCTAAGACCGGGTATGACCATAAAAAACTATCTGGCAGGAAAAAGGGTGAAATACACCAAGCCATTCTTATTCCTTATTGTCTGGGGAGTTATTTATAGCCTCATATTTCATTTTTTTCACTTCTTCCCATTAGAGGAAATGAATAAACATGACGGGAATATTGTCTTAGAGTATATTCCTGTCTATAATTGGTATTTCGAACACTACTCTTTAGTCTTATTGGTACTTATACCGTTTTACGCTTTTTTTACCTATTTGTTATTTCATAAACAACGTTATAATTATATAGAACACCTTGTTCTTTTTTCTTATATAAGTGGTGCCAGAATTCTTATTTTGCTGATCTTTTATCCCATAATCTATTTTACAAAGTCAATCTTAATATATAAGCTTGTATTTGTTTTGTCTGAAATATATGTTATATGGGGATTAGTGCAATTTTTTAAGACTTCTTCATGGTTAACCGCCATTAGTAAGGTAATATTAGGTCTGTTTTTGGCATTGATACTAATGCTTGTTATTATAGCTGCCGCTTTTATAATATTAAGCCACTTTGATCTGAAACTGTAAGATTTCGTCAATATCCCAAAATGATATTTATCCTGCCAATAATGAATGTTGGCAGGATAAAATTGTCTATATACAAGTTCATCATTGAAAGTAACAGATAAAAACAATAAAAAACCTGCTATTTCATTGCTCCGTTGCAGAGGCTAAACCTGTATAATTACTTGGCAAGACATCCAGTTCGACAGATATTATTTTTTAATAAGAGTCATATAATCCAGTCCGAATAATGTATTTACAGCCTTCGGATCTCTCTGTAATTGTACCACCTTTAATATATTCTCTCCTTTTCTAAGCTGTATATTTTTCAAAATAAGGGTTTTCATCTGCAATACAGAGCTATATGCATTAAATGACTGTTCTACCAATTTATCGTTAATGTAAAGTGCAAACCTTCCATAGTCTGTAGCAGTTGTCATTTCAAAGTTAATTTGATATACACCTTCATCTTTTGCTACAAACCCGAGCCATGCAATATCGCCCGTATTAGCTTCGCGCCAGATGAATTGAGTACCGTTGCGCCATTCAAAGTCAATAAGGCTTTGGGTTCTTTCCATACCGCCCTGAACTTTAATATTCAGGTATTCGCCTTCAATGATCCCATTTTCGTCAGGAACATTGCTAACCAGTTCATTTTTATGTTTTACAATAGGCAAGGAAGCTAATGCAGTCTCTTCCTTTCGGTTGGTTTTACCTCCGGGCAACATGTACCAATAAGTCGTCACAGCATAGTTTATATATGTACCACCCTGATGCCAGAATTCCATATCAAATATAATGGATTTATCAAAAGTGATCCCATCCAATCCCCTATAGCGCAGGTTCGAGACATGGCCGGGTTGGTATGCACCCTGCCCATCAGGTTGGCCAATAAACGGATGCTCAAAAAAGTTTGGCAGACACCATGCATAACCATAATAGTCTTCTGTCCCTGTTCCGAAAAACGAGGGAAAACTTTCACCATCCACATATACTTTCTCATCACCTTCGCCCCACCAGTCACCTATCGGGTTGAAGATGGTTACAGCATCTCCCACATAAATACCTTTGCCATTAAGTGTAACAAAATTAATATCACTGGCTCCATACGATCCATCTATACTCCTTTTTTCGCCCGTGTGCTTACGGTTATATTCTGTCCATCCGGCACCGAAATACATACTGTTTTTATCCCATTTGGTATTCGATGAATAGACTGTAAGTGATGCCTGTACAGGTTTACCGTTTAAGTTTTCCAGAGAAATTTCACATTTGTCTTTAAATGGCATCACCCAATAACAGTCTAATATCGAATCTCCTGTTACAGTAGTATAAAAAGAACGGTAAGGAGAAAGACGGTTTCCTGTTGCAAAAAAGTCACCTACCGGTGCCCATACCGACTGGTTTCCATCAAACGATATCTTAAGTATTGTCGAACGCAAAGCTTGTTCGTAATCTTCGGCAGTGAGTTTAACAGAGATACCTTTGATTGCTTTTGTACCTGCTAAAGAAACCATATTTTCAGAATCCTTGCTTTTTATATTTTTAGTTTCAGATTCTGTTTTGGTAAAATTGGAAAAATCAGGTTCCGATTTAAGTTTTTGCTGCGTTAGTTTTATATCTTCGGAATAGAGCAACAGATCTTCCATTGTAAAGCTTTTTACGTCAGTACCTTCTTCATAAGTCCTATATGCAACACTATAGAAAAAATTTTCACCTGGAGGTTTTCTTCCTGCTTCAATAATTCCGGGCGTTTCATATGTTATCTTACAATGTCGTGAATAAGGAATGGGCAGGTACAAATTATGCCCTCTCTGTTTGTAGGGTGTTGTTTCGGAAACAGATACCGACAAAGGATCACCTACCAGTTTTCCACCACTAATAAGAGATAGTACTTCACCTTCTATCACAGGTTTTTCCGACTTATCCAGATAGAACCGTAGTATACCATTGTCATTATAATGGGCTACAGTTATCCAGAATCTTACAACAGCTCCCGGACCCTCCGCATCGAACAATACAAATTCCCTTCGTCCATTATTTTCTTCCGTACGTAAAAACTGGCTAAAATCCCAGTTTGCAAACCAGTAGAAAGATCCTATTCTGGCAGTATCCGAAGCACGATCATAGCTGCTAAACTGCTTAGCTGTATAGTACGGATCGGGATATTTGCTGGTAGACTCTCTATCAGTCATCTCATGCAATAAGGAAAGAAAGGTTATTTCTTTATTTTCATTATCACAGGATAATGAAAATAAAGTGATTAAGACAATAGACAGACTGACTGCAAACCGATATTTCATCTTTAAAATTTGATATAGTTATTTTACGTTCAATTCTCTTTGTCATGTTGAACGGAGTGAAACATCCCAACCCATTTTTCATAGATAGAAGAGAAGAGATTCTTCACTATGTTCAGAATGACAAGAAGTAACCAATATCTAAGTTATACTAATGATTAGCTTTAATTATTCATTACCCCACAATGTAGAACTATTTCCTTTACTCTTTCTCCATTCATGACGCCACTTATGTATATCACGATCGATAATGAATGCTTTAGGAGCACGTTGTTCTTTCGTTGGTGCCGGAGGTAATATGCCCGCTTCACTTTGGTACCAGTATGCTACAGTACCGATATCGAGTGTCAGATTATTGTTATGACCATGCTCGATAGTACCTTTTAGCGATTTGTCAAAATATATTGGATCTGAAACAAAAAACCTGTATACATGTGTCCTTCCCAGCCAGCCAATCTCATTATTTACTCTGGCATACCCGTAATAAGGATGAGCGAAAAGTGTTTTGGGACACCACGAGGTATTGAAAAAGTCTTCGGTTCCCGTACCTAAAATCGATGCCCGTTTTTCACCATCTATAAAAAACATATCGTCTCCTTCGCCATACCACATCGGAGAAGGGCAATGTACATAATAGTTGATACCTACAAAATGTCCTTTTCCCTTAGTATCGATGAAAACATAATTTCTGGCACCATCTACATTGTTTTCCATTGTGCCGACAACCCCCCATTCGGTCTCGCCTTCTGGCAATGCTTCTGTTAATTTATGATTGTACCATGCATGGAAACGACCTATATAATCAGGTAGCTCATTCATTTCCACATAATCTATATAGAAATATATACAGTCGATATTTCGATCTGCCTGATTTTCAATTTCTATTTTAGCTCCGTTTTTAAATGGCATCTGAAAATAAGATACCATACCTGTTCCGTCGGCAGGTCCTACTGCCAGCGGCAAAGATGCATAATTATATTTTTCGTCCCAGCCGTTTCCAAAGAATGCAGCCAGCGGTGATTCAACTGAAGGATAGTCATTTCCATCCCAATATATGCGTAAAATAATATCATTTCGCCTCATATCCCAGGGAGCAATCGTCATCCAGATATGATTGATGATTCCAGATCCTTCAATCTCGATTACCTTCTTATCTCCAATCTTGATTAACCCTGTATTGTCATGATTGTTACCTGTTGGGTCTGCCGTGCTGATACGGCGGCTTTTCATATCTTTTTTTATAGTGATCAGGCTACTGAGATCCCCAGCAAAATCTTGAGAAAAAACAGAGTTGCCTACCAATAAAAATATGATAAGAAAGAGATGCGTAAGAATTTTTCTTTTCATAATTAATATTTTTAAAATATTAGACTTCGATCGATAATCGAAAAGGTGACAAAAGTTACAGCTTTAACCCCTCTTTGCATTTTCACTTTGTCACCTTTTACTTTAAACACCTAATTCAAATCCTAATCCTATAGATTAACTAATTTCCTCCTGAAACCACAATAAGTCCCAGTCCCGATATAAACAGAATAAACATGCATGTAAGTAATATATTAACTGTCTTATTAGCTCCTTTAAATTCGTTCCAGACAAAGACTCCCCACAGTGCGGCGATCATAGGTGCTCCCTGACCTAATGCATATGATATGGGAGCTCCGGCCTTGCCTGCTGCTATATAACTGAAAGCGGTACCCAACCCCCATATCAAACCGCCCAATATTCCTACCATGTGTGTTTTAGCATTACCTTTGAAATATTCGGAATAAGTGACAGGGCCACCAACAAATGGTTTCTTCATAACCAATGTATTAAACAGGAAGTTACTTGCTAATATTCCAAGCGAGAATACAAAAAATGCAGAATAAGGAGTCATCATGCCCGGAGTAGGATTTTCGAAATTATCCAAATCCATAGCACGTGCCACAAATCTGTAGAAGAATGACATAAGGATACCTGCACAAACAGCGATGATTATTCCTTTTTTCCTAGTTTTCATCTCTTCGCTGCTTTTAGTCATTTTCCCGGAAGCAATGCCGTTAAATATTATGGCAATTACAATCAGAGCTACACCCAGAAATAAAATAACCGGATCTCCTTTTGGTGTATTTAAATAATTAATGAATACGCCCAAAACCAAAGCCAGCCCTACTCCTAATGGGAATGCGACAGACATACCTGCCAGCGAAATAGACGCAGACAATAATATATTAGCAGCATTGAACACAATACCTCCGATAATGGCACTTAAAACCATAGATCCGCTTACTTGCTTCAGGTCTTCGATAAAGCTTCTACCCTCTTCACCAAAACTTCCAAGTGTGAAGCCAAGTATTACGGATAAAATTACAATGCCAATCACGTAGTCCCAATAAAACAGCTCGTATCGCCATGTTTTAGCGGCTAACTTTTGTGTATTTCCCCATGAACCCCAACACAGCATTGTTATTACACAAAATAATATTGCTAAAGGGTAGCTTTCTACAATAAACATATTCTATTCTATTTAATTGTTAACAATATAGATAGTGTTTTACTTCAATTAGATATTCTATTGAATTCATCTTGACTTTTAACACGGAGTCTCACAGAGTTCCACGGAGTAAAAAATGTACACTACATGACAAAAAAGTGAATATTTATCTTTAAAATACATCTGTTTCCTGCTATAAAGTCTAAAAACTCCGTGTTACTCCTTTTACTCTGTGTTTAAAAAGTCGAGACGACTTCATTATTAAAGTCTTTACATTTCGTTTTCCACACCCAAAATCAGATATCCATAGGCAGGTACAGAAACTGCATATTTATCGGAAGTGATCGGTTTGGCCGCTTTCCCTGTCAACAAATCGATAGGTGTGTGTGAATGGTCTATCCCAGAGTTTCTAAGATCGACAGATATAGTACTTTCTGCATCCTGAAAGTTGAAGATAACGAGTGCCGAAACTTTTCCATCCTTATTGGTTCTCTTGAATGCCGTATATTTTTCATCGTCATTTGTAGGCAAACACATGCGTTGTCCGTAAGGAGCCAGTCCAATATAGCTATTCTGGGTGCGAACAAGATCATAGAATTCTTTTTGCTTTTCAAGAGGCCATTTGCTCATAATAAATTGTGCGATATAGTCACGGTGATGATCCCCGTAATGATTTACAAAGATGGTTCCTAAAGTTGTCAGATAAGCAACTTCAAATATCCGTTCATCTTCAGTAGCAGGTATTTCCCACATCGGAGGAGTTATGGTAACACCATTAAAAGCATTTGCCATGTCTCTGTACTCCTTTAGTTTTTTATCCAGTCCCTGAGGGGTATTTGTCTTTCGCCCGGCAAGTATATCACTTCGCTTACCTCCACCCCAGCCATATACATCAAATCCCTGTATACTGTTGAATCCGAAACGGTGCATCCAATGATATACATCCCCTGAACCTTCAGCATTAGTAACTATACCATGACGGTTAAGAACCTTCACTATATTTTCTTCTATAATGGCATCATTGATACCATCATAGGCTCCGGGAGCATCAAGCAATAGTCCGTCAACACCTTTATTCGACCAAAAATTAAGATAGTTCACACATTCATCGCGCCATTCCTGATTGTTGAAATTATAATTAGGTATACGCCCTTCTGCACCATCAGAATTACCCCAGAATGAATAGTAATATGCCTGGGCTCTCTCGCTCCAGAACCAACTGTCGCTATGTTTTGTCTGGCTAAAATGGAACCATTTGCGTTCTTTGCTGTTTACTTTATTCCTCTCATCGTCACATGCTTTTTGGAAAAAAGGAGCTTCATGCCAGCAATAACCTACATTTCCGAAGAAGATAACCTTCATGTCACGGGCGTGAGCTTCCCTGAGTAAGCGTTCAAAATCTTCCATTGTGCCTATCGAAGGATCGATAGCATAATTGTTGGTAGCTCCCAAACCTCCCCATACTTCAGGATCGCCCTCGTAAGGAGCTGAGAATTCGAGAATATTATATCCCTGTGCCTGAATAATATCTAAACTGTCGATAATGGATGGAAAAGTCTGCTTATAGAATTTTGGATAATAGCGTGACATTCCGGACTTATCTTCCCACCATTTTGCTGTCTTGGGAGATCCCGTACCATATATAGCTAATTCCTTACTTCCGGCCCGGTTTTTATTTTCAGCATCTGTTATAGTAATCTTTACGTAACGATAATAGCCATTCATAGCCTTTGAGTAACGGGAACCTGTATAACCGGCCGTTTCATCAGCTATTTCTGTCCAGTTATCTTTATCGTTCGAAGCCTCAATTTTAAACTTCCATGTATCCTCATTTGTAAATACCTGGCTTATTTCATCGATTTGGCATGAGTTTCCTAAATCAACCAATAGCCATTGCGGCATTGATGTATCGTCGGCGCGCCAGAATGTATGCTCATTACCATCCAAAGCTTTATATTGCGAATAGTCGTTCCGGTCGAATGAAGAAGTAGATGCTGCTGTATTATAAGCCAGATTCTTACGGAGCGGCTTTACTTCATTATTGTCCGATTCGAATCCGTAGACACAAAATTCGCAACTATTGGCAATATACCCTGATGAAGATTCCAGAATGGTTAACCGGATAAAATGGTAGTCACCCGAAACAGAAGTAGAGAAATCGAATCCCCTATCGCCTTGTGAGTTATCTAACAGGCTATCCCATTGCTGGTTGTCCTTTGATCCTTCTATTTTAAATTTCCATATGTCATGCTGCTTAAACACCTGTCTTACCCCGGTAATCATGCACATTCTTCTCAAATCTAAAGTCAACGTCTGCGGATAGGTATTCGATGCTCTCCAATATGTCGCAATATCGCCATCAAGTGCTTTTTCCGGTTCGAAGCCTTCTTGTCGCACATGAGTGTTAAAATATTTACCCAAGGCAATATTAGTACCCTTATCGGTTCCATAGATTGCAAATTCGGCTGATGAAGCAATATCATTGTTACCGGATCCGGATATTGTTAACCGTACATAACGGTAAACCCCGGACACACTTTCGGCAAATGATATTCCTGAGGCGCCCTTTGTTTTATCAACCAGCATTGTCCAATTCTGTTTATCTACAGAACCTTCAATCTTGAATTTCCAGACAGCCGTATTTCCAAAAGTCTGGCTTATCTTATTTAATGCATAATTACTCTTCAGATCGATAAGCAACCATTGTTCTGCATTTGACTTTTTTGCCTTCCATAAAGTTTCCATGTTATTATCGGCAACATTCTTCTCATGATATTGCTTTCCGGCATTAGATGATGCCGTTACCATTCCGGACAGAGACAGATTTTGGTTTTGCTCTCCTGGGAATACAGCAAATGGCTTCATTGAAACCAGTATGACTAAAATAAAAAATAAAAAACTACGCATATAATTTTGTATTTGATTTATAGGTTTATATTATTTCAAACAATATTGTTCCGGTAGGGAATAGATGACTGGGCACCTAGTTTGGTCACCGACAGCGCAGCACATTTACAGGCAAATATTACTGCATCCACTATGCTTTTATCTTCAGCCAGCGCCACTGATAAAGCTCCATTAAATACATCACCCGCAGCTGTTGTATCCACTGTTTTTACGTTTACGGCAGGGATTTGATGAAGTTGGTCATCACAAATGATAGCGCCTAATTCGCCCATCGTAATTATTACTGTGTCAACTCCTTTTTCTCTTATTACTGCAGCTGCACTTTTTGCACTTTCGATATCAGTTATTTTTATTCCCGAGAGTGCCTCCGCTTCATTCTTATTTGGTGTTATAATATACAGACATTTTAGTAAGGAGTTAGAAAGTTCATTGGCCGGAGCCGGATTCAGAATAACCTTTATACCTTTTTCGTATGCCAGCTTAGCGGAATACTCAACCACAGATAGAGGGATTTCCAGTTGCATTAATAAGATATCGGCAGATTCAATCTCATATTTCGCTTTTTCTATATCTTCTACCGATAATAAGCCATTAGCACCCGGAGCTACTACAATACAATTCTCACCACTTTCATTTACATTTATTAATGCTACACCTGACGGCTTTTCCGGATCAGAAAAAATAAATTCGGTATTTATACCTTCGGACGAATATAGATTTATTGAATTTTTGCCAAATGCATCACTGCCTATTTTTGCAATAAATGTGACTTTTCCACCAAGTCTTGCAGCAGTTACTGCCTGATTAGCCCCTTTACCTCCGGGATTTAGCAAAAATTCTCCACCCAGGATTGTTTCGCCCGGGTTTGGCAATTTATCAGACTTTATTACCATATCTGTATTACTACTTCCTATAACAACTATTTTTTTCATGTATTAGTAAATAATTATGTTTCTTAATGATGAGTATTGCGATTTTTATGTGGATTTTTCATCGCATTTTCATATATTGATTTAATTAATATCAAATATATAGTGAGTATTTACTAGATAATGACTAAAAAATTGCTATTTATATAATTCAAATTTGGTTTTATTATAAAAATTATTTGTAATTAATTGAATATTAATTTTATATATATACGTTGATCTGCATTTTTATATAAATCTACATTTTGTAAATTCAACTAAAAAGATGAGAATTAATGCTGTGTATTATTTTTCATTTTTTCTTCAAAATTTTTTTCCATTATTGTAGAAAGTGGCTTCTTAAAGATTTTAGCTTCTATCCATGCAGTAAAATCAAATAAATATAATATCTGGCGCTCATAACGGTTATCCTGCCATTCGGTAAGTTGATTAGAAATTTTTTTCCACAAATCATCTTTGTCTTTGTTAAAGACAGGCAGATTTTCATTATTAAGAAACCAAAGCAACATATGCTCTGTTCTGTAATGTGGCTCTTTTTTATTGGTCATCCCTCTTTTGATAGAACGTGTTTCAAATCTGATCAAATCAAAATCACCCAATTCATAATAAACAATCAGACGCATGAGGCGGATTATCTTTTTAATAGGTAAATAATCCATAAACCGATCAAATAAAAGACTATTCAAACGTTTCTTTGCCTTAGAAAATTCTTTCATTCCAATATGTACTATCGAGGTATACAATATTAATTCACTGAGCCGGATAGGATTTAACCAGCTTTCTTTACTGAACAAACGTTCATCATACTCTTCTATAATCTCCTTACATTTCTCATAATCACCTTTATCTAGCCAAGGAAACAATTCATATTGGAAAACCAGACATAAGGTATTTACTTTAAATTCTACCGATGACGATTCAGCTAAAATTTTCAGTTTTTCGACATAATATCCCATTTCTTCATAGTTGCCATAGAAGCGTAAGCTACTCAATATACCTTCCAATACCGACATATAGTAGATTGGAGGATTTGCCCAGTGCTCCGGATTATTTTCGAAGACCCTATTTAGTTCTTTCAGAGTTTCTAAAGCTGAATTGAAATCACCGACACCCATCAAATAGCTTGATTGAAACAACTGGTGGTTCTTTTTTATTTCAAAATTGTTTTTACTTTCTGTAGATGCGGCAATATAAAATTCGCTAACCATCAGGTCATTCATTTCTCGCTTTTGTTTATCTGTACGAATGCTTCCTTTATATATCAACCGGTATTTCAATGTATCATGAAGAGAAGATTGTTCCGTGATATTTCGAATGTTTTTTATAGCATCACCCAGCTCATAATGCCTATGATATAGTTCCTGTTCCGATATGTCCGGAAAATTGAGGCGGAACAAATATTCCAACTCAAGCCTTAAGGCAATTATCAATATTTCGTAATATTGGTATTTCCGGGCCATTTCAATCGCTTCGGAAAGCAGCTCGAAGCATTCATGAAATAAGGAACGCTCGTACAACATCCTCACTTTACTTATTATTTGAAACAAATCATACACTATGTCCTTCTTTTTACGAAGCATCAATAGAGAATTGAGTATTTTATCATATAAATAATGAACTGCAATCTCAAAAGAACCGGTTGGTTTTGATTTCGTAAATTCCATTTTGATACTCTGTGTATCATATATTTTCTGATTGATTATAAGATCGTAAATAATCAAATAATCTTTGTTTTCATTTCCACTCAAGACATGTAAAGTAATATGCTTCTTCTCCGATTTGGATAACGAATGCAACAATGAAATAACAGAATCTATCTTTTTCATTTTATAAAAATTTATTGTTGGAAAAAATGATGGGGAGCGTTCTTTGCTTTTTGTAAAAGTAGAAAATAAAATAATTACTTATCTACTGGCCATTTTCTTAATAATTATAATAATGAATAAAAAAACAAAATATAACTAATTGATAATTAGGTATTAAAAACATTATATATGATTTTTTAATAGTTTGAGATTATTGTTTTAGGTAATATTTGGTGAATTTAAGGGTAGTAAAGAATTTATATTTGCTTAGAGTTTTTTTGCTGGCTAGCTAATGAAATACACTACCGGAAAATCTTATAAAAATGCTAGCTGAACTTAAGATTTGATACCTATAAATTGTAACCAAATTAATCGGAACACCATGACATCACGTGAAAGATTTTTAACTGCCCTCACCGGGGGAACACCAGACAGGGTTCCTATTCACGAACATTTATTTAGCCTGAAACTACAAAAAGAATTATTGGGATATAATACCATATTGTATGATGGAAAAGCTCAGGTAGAACTGGCTGCAAAATTGGGTATCGATACTATATGGACTCCTATAAACGGTTTTTGTGGAATAGAAGAAACTCCGCACGAAAAGGATGAGATCTATAAGGATGAATGGGAAGTAACATACCGGAAAAACGGCTGGCCTATTATTGCTCAGATCGGTGCCCCGGTAAAATGCCGCGAAGATTGGGAAAATTACAAATTACCTGAAGTAGATACACCATACCGGACACGTATCTTGAAAGATGTACTGGCTGCTAACGAATCAGATTTAGCTGTTGTTCTTGGTTTATTAGGACCTTTTACAATGCTTTCATGGTATATTATGGATATGGAAACTTTTTCAATAAACATGTTTACCGATCCTGACCTTATTCACGAAATCAATGAAGCATACCTGAAATGGGCACTGGAGGCTTTAGAACTGGCTGTCAAAGAAGGCGGTGTAGATTGTGTACAGATATCTGACGATTGGGGTGGGACAAATGGATTATTGATAGCACCCGAACAATTCAGGGAATTTTTCATACCTTATTTCAAACGTCTGGTACAAGCTGTAAAAGCATATGGATTACCTTTTATTATGCATAACGACGGACAGATATGGGACGTGATCGACGATCTGGCTGATTGCGGCATTAATGCCTTACACCCTGTAGAAAGGGCTGCAGGTATGGATTTGAAGAAAGTGAAAGATACATACAAAGGAAGAATCACCCCGATAGGGAATGTGAACAACAAGGTGACAATGGAATCGGCTAACAGCGATGATGTGAAGAATGAAGTTTTGGAATGTCTGAATGAGGCTGCATCCGGTGGCGGATATATCATTTCCACCGATCACAGTATCCACGATAATATTCCGACTGAAAATGTGCTTTGCCTTATTGAAACTGTCAAGCAATATGGCGTGTACTGAATTTTGAAAATTTTAGCTTAATAATAACTTAAATTAAAATACGATGAAATCTACTATTAGTAAACTGCTGAGCGGCTTATTATTTCTATTTCTATTCTTCAGTTGTAACACTAAAACTGAGAATATAGCCGAAAGCGATAGCAGCATTGAAGGAAAAGATACTCTGGATTTTAAATACATAGATATTGTGCATGTAACACATACCGACTATGGTTATACCGATCATGCGCTTGTTGATATCGACTTGCATAAAAGGTTTATAGATGTAGCTTTGGATTTAGCCTTACAGTCACAAAACGAAAAACCTGAAAGTCGTTTTGTATGGACAGTTGAAGCACTCGACCCATTTTATTCTTGGTGGGTAGAGACTACTGAAAAGCGTAGAAATGATATGCTGAAAATGATAAAAAATAAGCAGATCGGTATCAATGCCATGCCTTTCCATATACATCCTTATGCCAGTTCGGAGCAATGGGATGAGATGCTGAACTGGATACCTGAAGAAATACGTACCCAGCTGGATATAAAAGTGGGAATGCAACATGATGTAAATGGTTTTCCCCGCATAGCAGCAACAAAACTGCTGGACAGGGATATAAACTATGTGTGGATGGGAATCAATCAGCATTGGGGAGGTTCTCCGGTAGAGCAGCCAGGCGCATTCTGGTGGAAAATGCCTGATAGCCGTAAACTATTGGTTTGGTCTGGATATCCATACTGGCAAGGTTACCTCTTTTTTGCCGAACGTGAGTGGCGTTTACAGCAACGTGAATATGCCAATACACAAACAACATGGCCACGAAACGGAAATATACTTCTTACCGACGAAGCATCGATGCGTGAATCGCACGAAGTATGTATCAAAAGGCTGAAGGATTTGCGTGATAAAGGTTATGACTATCCATTCCTTACGCTGACATTTACTAACGAATGGCGATGCGATAATGATGGCCCTATGCCTCAGCTACTTACATTTATCAACAAATGGAATGAAATGGGACTTAAGCCGGTGCTTAGAATGAAAACAGCAGGCGAAGCCATGAAGAATATCGAAAAAGAAGTTGGAGACAAATTGGAAACCTATGAAGGTGAATGGCAGGACTGGTGGGCGTTTGGAGGTGCATCCATGCCACGCGAAATGCAAGTGGCCCGTCGTGGAGTATATAATACCAAAGCCATAAAATCGCCGTTATGGGGCACATTGAATGATGGAGCTAAAACAGAATTGAAAGATATCAACCGTTTATTATGCCGTTATTTTGAACATACATATGGTTCTAACGAAACATCTGATTACCCTTACAGTTTATATACCCTGGGACAATTGAACGAAAAAGGCAGTTTTGCCTATCGTCCATGGGAAAGGAGTAAATACTTACTGGGCCAGTTAGTTCGTAATAAATTTACCGATATGGACGAAGGCCTGTATGTTTCAAATGTATCCAATGCTTCTTATACAGGCTGGGTAAAACTGGATGTAGTTGGTTTCAGGGAAGTGGACTACAAATCGGTACGAGATGTAAAAACCAATGAAACATATCCTTTATTCAAAGAAGGCGATTATGTTTGGCGTTGGGTAGTGGATGAGAACTTAAATACAAGCCGCGAAGCCGTTCCGGGCGGCACTCAGGCATGGTTCTGGATAAATAATATGCCTGCTAATTCATATACCCACTTTATGCTGGAAACATCTGAAGTAAAAGCAACAGAAGTAAAAACTGATTTGCCTGAACTTACATTCGATAAGAACAACTGGATAACTTCTGCGAAATGGAAAGGTATGGACGAACCTCTCTTTACAGAAGGACTGGCAGACTTTATGGTAGTCAATGTAAATGATATGGATCGCTACTCGCAAGGTGATGTTTATATGCATTGGGAAGACGAGAAGCGGCTCAAAAAATGGGAAGATATAACAGAAATCAATTGGGCTAAACCCCAAAATAAAGCCAAGGTAAGGGAAACACCGTATTCATGGATTATTTCTCAGGATATGGAACATCCACGACTGAAAAGCATGCGCAGGGAAGTTGAAATATTTAAGGAAATACCACGGGCAAAAGTAAATGTTTTCTTTGACAGGATTTCTTCTATCGCACCGGAAGTATTTTATGCCAGGTTCCCTTTCCCAAAAGGATGCAAGCAACCTGTTGCAACAAATGGTGGTATGCCTTACGAATTATATAAAGACCAGATTCCGAACTCATGTAAAGACTTCTTTGTAATAGATAGCTGGGTAAAATATGACTCACAGGACGGTACACGTATCTGGTCGTCGGGTGATATTCCAATAGTCAACTTTGGCGGACATAGCATGGGTAAAAAATTGCAAAATGCACCTGAAAATGTGAATGAATTATTCGGCATGTTATATAATAATTTATGGGTGGTTAACTTCTGTGTAGACTCACCAGGTGAAATGACTTTTGAATTTGACCTGACCTTCGACAAAGGAAAACCATCGGTAGAAAAAGTAAGGGATATTACCGATTCATATTACATCCCTATGCCAATTATGAATAATCCTAAAGCAAGGGAAGATGCTATTGTAAATAAATATTTGAATACTCCTCAGAGGTTAACAGGTAGTTATTAATTGACCATAAGAAGTTTTGCAATGAACCGCAATAAATTGCAAAACTTCTTTAAACAACCTGAAACCATAATAAAATAGATTATATATGAAATTATCCGTAAATGATATAATAGAAAGTACGGCACGGTTAGCTATACCCATAATGACAAATCCCGGGATGGAAATAATCGGAGAAAGTGTAAAGAATGCAGTAACGGATGGAACCGTACATTACAAAGCCATAAAAGCACTTTCGGAGAAATATGATTCATCGGCATGTACAGTTATAATGGATCTGACTGTTGAAGCAGAGGCATTCGGTGCCGAAATTATTTTTCCTGAGGACGACGTTCCATCTGTCATAGGCCGCTTAGTGGCAAATATGAATGATGTAGAGAATCTTCAGGTACCCGGACTTTCAGCAGCCAGGATCCCTGCATATCTCTCGGCAAATAAGCTAGCCGCCGAAAACATAAAGGACAAACCTGTTTTGTCGGGCTGTATAGGGCCATACTCGCTTGCAGGAAGGTTATTCGATATGTCGGAAATAATGATGGCAATTTATCTCGAACCTGAAACAATACTGTTACTTTTGGAAAAATGCACATCTTTCCTTATTCAATATTGCCAGACACTGAAAGATACAGGTACAGCAGGGGTAATAATAGCCGAACCGGCAGCCGGTCTTTTACAAAATGACGATTGTCAGGCTTATTCCACCGAATTTGTAAAAAAAATCGTAGAAGCGGTACAAGACGAAGACTTCATGGTTATTCTGCATAATTGCGGAAATACAGGCCAATGTACGGATGCTATGATAAAAAGTGGAGCGAAGGCACTTCATTTTGGTAATAAAATAGACATATTACAGGTGCTGAAAGAATGTCCTTCCGATATTTTGGTTATGGGTAATATCGACCCGGTAGTAACTTTCAAACAAGGTTCCAGAGAGCAGGTACAAAGTATCACAAGTGAATTACTGGAGAAAACATCCTTATACAAAAACTTTGTTATTTCATCGGGGTGTGACATTCCACCTTTTATTCCTGAAGAAAATATTTTGGCTTTTTTTGATGCAGTGAAGAAGTACAACCAATCACATAGTAGGTAAAAGTAATAAATAGGTCTGTGACCTTAATTAATACACTAATATTTTATCATAATGAGTCAGCAAAAATTCCAGCCGGACTATACAAATATACTGAAAGTGATGTACAACCAAAGACCAGATTATCTGCCATTGTACGAACACAACATTGATGCTCCCTTTGTTTCAAAATACTTAGGTGAAAAAATAGAAATCAGTTCAAATAACTCTTCTGAACTTGAAGATTATTTCAGGAAATATATCGGTTTTTGGAAAGATCACGGATATGATGCTTTCAGCTATGAAGCAGCTATATGCGAGATTTTACCGGGGCATGGAGCTATTCTGGGTGGAATGCTTGGACCTATTCAAACGCGCGACGATTTCAATAAGTATCCATTCGGAGATATCCCCCGCATATTCTGGGAGACATACACTCCCCGTTTAGAGGCTATACGAAAAGTTATGCCAAAAGGGATGAAAGCGTACGGTGGTTGTGGTTATGGTATATTTGAAACATCACAGGATCTGGTAGGGTACGAGAATTTATGTGTAATGCAATATATCGATCCGGACTTATTTGCCGATCTTTTTATTCGGATCGGAGATTTGTTTGTTGAACTATGGTCTAAGATGGTAAAAGAGTATGATGACATTTTTGTCTTTTACAGAATGGGTGACGATATGGGGCATAAAACTGCTACTATGCTCGAACCTGATACATTCAGGAAGTTCGTTCTGCCCCAACACAAACGGGTAGTTGATGTTGCCCACAGTGTGAATAAAAAGTTTCTCCTGCATTGTTGTGGTAATATTTTCGAAATTATGCCCGATATCCTTGCACTTGGTATCGATGCCAAACATTCTAATGAAGATCAGATTTGTCCTTTTGATACATGGATTGAAAAATATTCTGATCAAATAGGCCTCTTTGGTGGATTCGATATGAATTACCTGATTCTTAATCCTTATGATGTTGTTTTCGAGAAAGTATTAGAGGACGGTGTACGCTTCAGGAAAAACGCAAATGGATATGGGTTGGGATCCGGCAATTCGATTCCTGACTATATGAGTATTGAAGGTTTTAAAGCAATGACCGATGCTGTAAAAGAAATAAGAAGAAGAGAAAGACAATAAGAACTAACAAAAACAGAATGATATGAATAATGAAATATTAAACCAATTGAAAAGTTGCATTGTAGCCGGAAAGATCAATGCAGCAACTCCTTTTCCTCCCGAAATGAAAGGGATGCCTGGTGCCGACGAACTGACAAAAGAGGCTTTAGATACAGGAATCAGTCCGTCTGATATTATGAATGAGGCCTTAGTGCCGGGAATGGATATTGTAGGACAACGTTTCACTGAGAATAAAATTTTCGTTCCTCAGATGCTAATATCTGCAAGAGCGATGAATGCCTCTATGGCACATCTTAAACCTTATTTCGTATCAGGAGAGGTGAAGCGTAAAGGAACTTTCATTCTAGGGACAATCCTGGGAGACCTTCACGACATTGGTAAAAACTTATGCGGAATGATGATTGAGGGTGCAGGATGGGAAGTTATCGACCTTGGTGTAGATGTTTCCAGTGAGAAGTTTATTGATACACTGCAAAAATATCCTGATGCCGTTATTGGAATCTCTGCTCTGTTAACAACCACTATGAGTAATATGGGCCCTGCTATTCAGAAAATCAAAGAAATATCACCTCAAACAAAAGTCATAGTAGGAGGAGCTCCCGTAAGCGCCGAATATGCATCCTCGATCGGGGCAGATGGCTTTGGCCGTGATCCGCAAGAATCTGTAAAATGGCTGGAAACATTAGTAGCATAGAAATTTATGAAAGTGAGATTTCATATGAACGCCTTCAAATAAATCCCGAAGATTTTTTTGAGACGTCAGACGCTTCCGTGCCTTCTTATGAACCATTCCTTTCCGAAATGGAAGAAGTAATTTCTATCGGGAAAAACATTTCAAAAGCCAGTGCTCTGTACAGAATCTTAGATACAGTATCCATCGGAAAAAAAGAATTTTCTGCGGATAGCTTAGAATTTAATTGTGGAAGTAAAATTGCCCGTCAATTAAGAAATGCGGAACAACTTATTGTTTTCGTCTGTACATCGGGCCATGGCATTACCCAACAGTATAAGGAATATATCAACACCAATGAACTTGTTAAAGCTTACTTCGTAGATATACTCGGAAATATTATTGTAGAAAAAGCAATGGATATCATACAGGAACATATTTCTGAAGAAATGAAAACAAGAGGAATGAACATAACAAATCGCTATAGCCCGGGTTATTGTAATTGGAATACAAACGAACAAGCTAAGGTATTTTCTATGCTTCCAGACAATCCTTGCGGTGTAAAATTAACACCATCATCGTTAATGATTCCATCGAAGTCGATCAGTGGAGTCATTGGTTGTGGAAAAAATGTAAAATATACTGCATATGGATGTCAGCTTTGCGAATTGGAGATGTGCATATATAGAAAAAAACGGAAATAATACCTTTAATTATAATGGATAGCAAGACTACTGTAAAACTTATACCGTTGCTTTTTGGCTTTTTTGTAATGGGCTTTGCCGACATCATTGGAATATCGGTTACGTATGCAAAAGTACAGTTTGATTGGACAGAGACACAGGCCGGATTTTTACCAACCATGGTTTTCTTCTGGTTCCTGATTTTTTCTATTCCAACAGCCATATTTATGAATAAAATAGGACGTAAGAACATTGTACTTATCAGTATGGTAGTTACTTTTATTGGTATGGTGATTCCCTTTGTCCGTTTTACACCAGTTACATGTTATATAGCCTTTGCTATGCTGGGTATCGGAAATACTTTTATGCAGGTATCATTAAATCCTTTGCTATCGAATATTGTTCAGGGTAAGATGCTTACAAGTACACTAACAGCGGGTCAGTTGATAAAAGCACTTTCAGCATTTATGGGACCTTTGCTAGCCGGATTTTTTTCTTTAAAGTTCGGCACTTGGGAAATATTATTCCCTGTATATGCTGTTATTTCTTTAATCTCTTTTGTCTGGCTCTATTTCACACAGATTGATAAAGAAGTTGTTCAAGAACAAGTTACCTCTATCGGTCCATCATTGCAATTATTAAAGAATAAAAAAATCATACTTCTCTTTCTGGGAATATTATGCATCGTAGGGCTGGATGTAGGAATGAACATTGCAACGCCTAAAATTTTGATGGAAAGAGTTGGGCTAAATAAAGAGGTGGCAGGGTATGGTACCAGTTGGTATTTTGGAGCAAGAAGTCTCGGATCGTTTTTAGGTATGTTTTTGTTAGTCCGGGTATCCGAAATAAAATATTACCGTATCAATATAATCATCGCTATATTGGCTGTTACCGGTTTACTATTTGCTGATTCTTATTTTTCTATAATAGCCTTGGTAGTCATTATTGCCTTTACATGTTCTTGTGTCTTTTCCATTCTTTTTTCAATTGCATTACAAACCGAACCGCAAAAAAACAATGAGATTTCAGGATTATTACTTACTGGTGTTGCAGGAGGAGCAGTTACCTCTCCTTTGATGGCTAAATGTACCGGACTGATAGGTAGCCAAACAGGTTCGGTAATTATAATTGCTATTTGTGCTTTATATCTATGTTTTTGCGGATTTATGATAAAAAAGCCCACAGCATAGACTTTTATAAAAATACTTCCCGTCTGAAAGGAATCGCACTTTGCGCACCTATTCTGGTTACAGATATTGATGCAGCCATATTTGCAAATGCTACAGAATCCATTAATGAATATCCTTCAGATAAATATACGCTGATAGCGCCACAGAAAACATCTCCTGCCCCGGTTGTATCAATTGTTTCAACTTCTTTTGCAGGTATCATCCGATAGTTATCATCCTCTTTCACAAACGCACCTGCTTTACCGAGTGTAATCACTACATTATCAATTCCTTTTTTGCTTATAGCATGAGAGGCTTCATAAGCTGATTTTTCATCTGTAACCTGGATTCCCGAAAGCATCTGTGCCTCTATTCTATTAGGAAGAATGGCATACAACTTTTTTAATAGGTCATTACTTAAAGATGTTGCAGGTGCAGGGTTCAATATAACCTTTTTACCATGGCGATGAGCCAGATCTACAGCGTATTCCACAGTTTCCAATGGAATCTCCAGTTGTATCAGAACCAAGTCACATTCTTTAATAGCTTCTTCAGCTTTATCTATATCTTCCGGTGAAAGTCGCATGTTTGATCCCCCGGCAACGATTATACAATTTTCGCCCATCGAATCTACAGAGATAAGTGCAACACCTGATGGATTATCCGGGTCCTTAAATACATAACCGGTATTTATATATTCTGAACGATAAATTTCAAACGCCTGCATCCCAAAAAGATCATTGCCCACTTTAGTTATAAAGGTAATATCTCCCCCCAATCTTTTGGCAGCTATAGCCTGATTGGCACCTTTACCTCCGGGGTTTATAATGAAATTCTCCCCTAAAATAGTTTCTCCGGGAACAGGCAGCTGCTTTGCTTTTACAATCATATCGGTGTTGGAACTACCGATTACGACAATTTTTGGTGCTTTCATAGTACTGTTAGATATACGTGTCTTCATTATAAGAATATCTATTAAACTCTAATAGATTATCTGGGATTACATCTAAATATAAGGAATAATATTCTTAATTAAAAAAATCTGTGATACTATTTTTTGTGTTTTTAATATTGTTGCAAATTAAAGCCCTTTTTTAACAAGTTGATTCCCTTCATATATTTTTTGAATCAAAAAATTATTCTAATTTTTTTAAAGATCTACTCATTAGGCATATTTCCAAGCTTGTGTTTTCCTATCTGATTTATATAAAAGCATGATAATAATATTTGAATAAATGTCTGTTATTCAAATTTTTAAACACGAACGAACTTTATATATAATTATTTGAAAATATAAAAACCATATAAAATTGAGAAATAGGACTATCAGATAGTTTTTATTTTTGATTTACATAATCTATTATACATGGAATTCACAATTGTTTTACCCAAATCCTACCCCTGATTTAAAGTAATACAATGAAGCCCAGATAAGTTATCCGATATACTCAACTCTGCGTTTAGAAATTAATAAACTATAATCTATTAAAAAATACATTGTATAAAAACCAAAATCTATGAAAAAACGAACTACTCACAGAAAGTCCGGAACCAATGTACTTATTGGAAGATGGAAGATGCACGATCTGCATAAAGTGATATTCTGCATCATATTTTCGTTGGCATTATTGCCTGTAATGGTAAATGCTCAGAATAATGATGGAGGTAAAATAAAAGTATCCGGGATTGTAAAGGATGACTTAGGAGACATTCTACCTGGAGTGACCGTAACGGTGAAAGGTACCGTTGTAGGTACTTTTACCGATGCTGAAGGACGATATTCGTTTGATGTGCCTACCGATGCAATAATAGTTTACAGCTATGTCGGATTGGTAACGACGGAAGAACCATTAAGAGGAAGAACAGAAATAAACATAACAATGAGCAGCGACCAGAATCTGATGGATGAGGTGGTTGTAGTGGGTTATGGTACCCAAAAGAAAGTGAGTGTTGTTGGCTCGATTTCGAATATTGCGCCCGCCGAAATTAAACGAACTGCAACTACTTCATTACCCAATGCCCTGTCGGGGCGTATGCCGGGGATTATTACCCGACAAACATCCGGTGAACCGGGATTTGATGCTGCAAATATATATATCCGCGGTATGGCAACATGGGGTGCAAAAAATCCGTTGGTATTGGTAGATGGTATAGAACGTTCTATAGGTACTGTCAACCCGGACGAGGTAGAAAGCTTATCAGTGCTTAAAGATGCCTCAGCGACAGCTGTGTATGGGGTAAAAGGGGCCAATGGGGTTATCTTGATTACCACCAAGAGAGGTAAACAAGGAAAACCTCAGGTTTCGTTCCGTACAGAGATGGCTATTCTTACTAGCTTGTCTCAAAGGAATTATATAGACGGTTACCAATATGCCTCATTAATGAACGAGGGATTGGCAAATGTGGGCAAACCTGCCCGCTGGACATCCGAAGAGCTGGAGAAATTCCGCACAGGATCCGACCCTTACCTCTATCCCAATGTGGATTGGATAGACGAAGTTCTGAAACCGAATTCATTTCAAACGATAAATAACCTGAGTGTAACCGGCGGTAGTGAAATCGTACGTTACTATGTAAACCTTGGATATTCTAATCAAACAGGTATATATAGGACTAATCCCGCTAATGAACATAATACGAATGCAGGGGTAGCGCGATACAATTATCGTTCCAATGTGGATATAAACCTGAGCAGAGATTTAATCGTAGAATTAGGTGTTGGCGGTATTATTGACGACCGTACTTATCCTGGTGCTGGTGCTGCCGGTATCTTCGACGGTTTGCGCGATACAGGCCCTATCATTTTCCCTAAAACCAATCCCGACGGCAGTATAGCAGGCATACCTACCTATATCGGTTCCAATCCATGGGGGCAGTCTACCGAGACCGGGTATTCCGACGAACGTTTGACGACTATACAGTCTACAGCCGGACTTACATGGGATTTGTCGCGCCTGATAACAAAAGGCTTGTCGGTAAAAGGACATTTTTCGTTCGATTATTATCATGCAAATAAAGCATTACGATATAAAACGTTCGGAATAAAACAATATCTGGGAAAAGATGAATCTGGTGAAGACCAGTACAATATTGTTCGCGAAGCTCAGGCCATGGGATTCAACAATGCAACACGAAATACAAATCAGTCTGTCTATTGGGATGTATCGGCTAATTACCAACGCACGTTCAACAAGATGCATACCGTTTCGGGTATGTTGCTCTTCAATCGCAGGCAGTATGATGACTTATCGGCCGGAACCTCTCTTTTGAATTTGCCATATCGTAGCCAGGGACTTGCGATGCGTGCTACCTATGATTATGGACTGAAATATTTCGTCGAGTTTAATGCTGGCTATAATGGTTCTGAAAACTTTCCGAAAGGAAAACAGATGGGCTTTTTCCCTGCTATATCTGTCGGCTGGTTAGTTTCCGGCGAATCGTTTTGGAACGATAAAGTGGTAAGCAATCTGAAACTCAGATTTTCACATGGTGAAGTTGGTAACGATCAGATTGGTGGAGACCGCTTCTTGTATCTGACAAAACTGGATGGTGGATCGGATCAGAGAGCTTATTTTGGTGAGTCGCAAGTCTTGTGGCCCGGCATAATAGAGACTAAGATTGGATATAATGATGTGACTTGGGAAACAGCAGTCAAAACAAATGCTGGGTTTGATCTCGGGCTTTGGAAAGATCGTATCTCTTTGCAGACCGATTTCTTCCACGAAAGAAGAAAAGGTATTCTAATGCAGCGTTCGTCAGTGCCAACTGGTGCGGGTTTCATTTCTGCAAGTTCCTTATGGGGTAACTTGGGTGAGGCCAAAAACAGTGGTTTTGATGCTCAGTTGGAATTTAAAGATCGTACGTCTTCCGGATTTTTCTATTCTTTCCGAGGTAATATAACCTATGCACACAACGAGGTAATAGAGAATGATAAGGCAAAACCACTTTGGGATAATTTATCCGAAATAGGCCATTCTATCGGCCAACCGTTCGGGCTTGTAGCTGAAGGATTTTTCCAGTCCGAAGAAGATATTGACAACTGGTACGACCAGACCTTGCTTGGTGGACGTCCTATACCGGGTGATGTGAAATACAAGGATGTGAATGGTGATGGTATTATCGATAGTAATGACCAGACAGCGATCGGTTACACCCGTGACCCGGAATTAGTTTTTGGATTTGGTGGTACTATTGAGTATAAAGGATTCGACTTCAGTGTTTTCTTTACAGGATCTGCCCGTACAAGTTTGTGGTTTGAAGGCCGCACTTTTTATCCATTCGAAATGGGGATGGGATTCTTCAACGTATTTAATGAAGTTTACGACAACCGATGGACACCTGAAACGGCTGCTTCGGCTAAGTACCCGGTGGTTACAGACGGAAATAACCCACAGAGCATGAGACGTTCGACTGTATGGCAAAAAGATGCCAGCTTTATTCGCCTGAAAAATATGGAGATAGGCTATACCCTGCCAAAGAAAGTGATGAGCAAACTGAAAATGAAGAATATCAGGGTATTTGCCAATGGTACTAACCTTATTACCTGGGATAAGATAAATAACACAATTGATCCGGAATCAGATAACTGGTATCCTATCCAACGGGCAATCAACTTCGGGCTTTCAGTAGATTTTTAAGAAAAACAAAAATAACTAAACTTATAATAGATATGAAACGTAATAGTATACTATACAGCATTTTGCTGATGATATTACTGGGAATGGGCACTTCCTGTGAGGATTATCTGGAGAAAGCACCCGATGAGGATCTGGATCTTGATGCCGTATTTTCAAATGAATATTATGCGGAGCAATTTTTATCATCCACCTACTGGAACACTCCGTGGGAACTTAATTTTACAAACGACTGGGGTCAAAACCCATTTGTAGGCGCGGCCGATGAACTGGATTATCCCTACACCAACTGTTTTGCCTATTTCATGAATAATGGCTCGTGGACTCCGGATAATGTATTAAGAGATGTTTCTAATATGGCCTATCAGGGAATCAGAAAGACCAATATATTTCTCGCCAATGTAGATAAAGTACCAATGGACGAACAAAAACGTCAGGGTTGGATTGGTGAAGCCATTTTTTTACGCGCTTTTTTTCACTTCCAACTGATACGCATCTATGGACCGACGCATATCTATGAAAGGGTATTCGAGACCAACGACAATTTTGCGGAAACAACTATCCGTATGCCGCTGGATCAATGTGTGGATTTTATAGCCAATGAGTGCGACAGAGCTACAACTTACCTAAATATGAAAGAGGGATCCGACAGGTACGGACGTGCAACTAAGGCTGCCGCTATGGCGCTGAAGTCAAGACTATTGCTATACAGGGCAAGCCCTTTGTGGAATGGTAACCCAGACTATGCAAATTTTACCGATAAGGAGGGCAATCACCTGTTCCCAACAGCTTATGATGCCGAACGTTGGAAAATAGCTGCCGACTATACAAAAAAATGTATTGAAGAAATGGAGGCTGGCGGTTATGGATTATACTATGCCGAATCGGGCGACCCATTGGATAACTATCGCTACTTATTTACAGAACACTGGAATAAGGAAATAATTTTTGCTAAGAATATGGAATTCTACGATCAAATGGAGCGCGCAGCAGGACCTCTCAGCCTAGGCGGTTGGTCAGGCTTATGTCCTACTCAGGAGCTCGTGGATGCATATGAAATGGCTAATGGGAAAACTCCGATTTTGGGATATAATGCCGATGGTAGCCCAATCATTAATCCTGAATCAGGATATTTGGAAGAAGGCTTTAAAGCTGAGGCACACCCGAAGGGATATTATCCTGAAAATACATTTAATATGTTTGTTGAACGCGAGCCGCGCTTTTATGCAACGGTTACATATACAGGCTCTCATTGGCGTGGTCGTCAAATCGACTTCCGCATGGGAGCACCTGACGGACGTGGGGGCGGCCCGGACTACTCAACCACCGGTTATCTGATGCGTAAGTTTTTAGATGAGAATGGTGTAGATCTGCCAAAGGGTATATTTGTTAAAAAAACATGGAATTATTTCCGTATGGCTGAAATATATCTAAACTATGCGGAAGCACTGAACGAGGCTTCGGGGCCGGTTAGTGATGTATACAAATATATGAATATGATCCGTACACGGGCCGGCTTGCCTAATTTGAAAACAGGACTGACGAAGGATCAAATGAGAGAGAGAATAAGACACGAACGCCAGGTAGAATTAGCTCTTGAAACACATCGCTATTTCGACTGCAACCGCTGGAAGATAAGCGATCAGGTAAAGGCAGTTCATGGTATGGATATTAATGCACGTGATGATAATTTCTTTAAACGGACTTGGGTAGAAAACCGTGTTTTTGATGCTCCTAAGCACTATTTGTGGCCTTTCCATCAAGAAGAAGTAAATAAAAACCCAGACACCTTTGTTCAAAACCCGGGATGGTCTGGTGCTAAAAATTGATTTATTGTAATTTTTTATGTATTGGTCTGTATATGGGGCAGGCCAATACATAATGCTTTGTATACCATTTATTAAAGAATATAAAATGAAATATTATCTCAATATATTTATTGTCTTGTTTTGTATTATCCAGTATTCGTGTAATTCAGATAAAAAAGAGATACTGTTACCTGAAAAAATAACGTTTTCAAAAAATCAGCTATATGATAAAATAAAAGGTGGATGGGCAGGACAAGCCATAGGTGTGTCATTTGGCAGTCATACCGAGTTTAAATATAATGGGACATTTATTCAGGATTTTCAACCTATACCTTATCATGAAGGTTACGTAAAAGAACTTATGGATAGTTGGCCCGATCTTTTTGATGATATTTATATGGACCTGACCTTTGTCGAGGTCTTGGATAGAGTAGGGATGGATGCTCCGGTAGATTCTTTTGCACATTCTTTTGCATATGCCGATTACAATTTATGGCATGCTAATCAGGCAGCAAGATATAATATAATGCATGGTGTTAAAGATCCTGGACATTGGCTAAACAATCCGCATGCTGATGACATTGATTATCAGATCGAAGCAGATTTTGCAGGACTTATGAATCCCGGGATGACAAATTCAGCCTCCGAGATAAGTGACAGAGTAGGACATATCATGAATTATGGTGATGGTTGGTATGGTGGAGTTTACATAGGAGCTATGTATACACTGGCTTTTATATCGGATGATATTGAATTCATTGTTAATGAGGCTTTAAAAACTATTCCGACAGAAAGTAAATTTTATAAATGTATTGCCGATGTGATTAAATGGCACAAAGAATATCCTGACGATTGGCATCAGGCATGGCTCTTATTACAAAAAGGCCATAGTGATGATATAGGATGCCCGGAGGGAGTTTTTACTGCCCTTAATATCGATGCCCGGATAAATGCGGCCTATGTAGTGCTAGGCCTACTCTACGGAAAAGGAAACTATACCCGCACATTGGAAATATCAACCCGTGCCGGACAGGACTCAGATTGCAATCCGGCATCAGCCGGTGGTATTCTTGGAGTGATGTATGGTTATGATAACATTCCTGAATATTGGAAAAAAGGACTGACCGGAGCAGAAGATATTAACTTCAAATATACCAATATGTCATTAAACAAGGTATATGACATTAGTTTTGAACATGCCCTGAAAATGATAGAAAGAAATAATGGTAGGATTGATGGGGATAACGTTATCATTCAGGTACAAAAACCTCAGACTGTAAAATATGAGCAAAGTTTTGAAGGTATGTTCCCTATAAGTAGGATAAATTATCACAATTATGATATCAGGACTATCGAGTTCGAGATAGATGGTACAGGTTTTGCTTTGAGAGGCGATGCCGGTATTAAAAGAAACGGTGCTGAACAGGGAGAATTGACAGCTTCATTGTATATTGATGGGGAAAAAGTCGAAACATCCGTTTTTCCAACGGATTTCAAATACAGGAGGCATGATTTATTTTGGAAATATCAGTTACCTAAGGGTAAGCATAAAATAAAAGTTGAAGTTGATGCTCATAATGATTACTTCTTACGATCATGGGATTATATAGTATATTCGGATCAGCCGAATTTGCTAATACATCCGGAATAACAATATAGAAGGTGTGTCAAAAGTAAAACAGCACTATCAAAGTGTTAGCCTCTTTGTCATCCTGAGTGTAACGAAGGATCTCGACTCTCCATACACGAGATGTTTCACTCCGTTCAACACGACAAAAAGAAAGTGAAAATTACTTTTGACACAGCTTCTATTACATATCTAATCAAACAATAATTATCCTTTTCCTATTTTAATCCATGTTGCCTTTTTCCACAACCATTCTAATGGACCCTGACGATGTGAACGAAGCCACCAACGACAGAAGAAGAACTGCATAAGAAACATTCCGATACCCATTAAGAAACAGGCTGTAATACCAGTGTATTTATAGAGCTCCAGTCCCCAATGATAAAAAAGGAATGCTCCTATCAAAGACTGAGATAAATAATTTGTCAAACTCATGCGTCCATAAGGAGCTAATTGATGGAGAACACGTTTAAACCTTGTCAGATAATAAACAAGTATTACCCCGGCAAACAGGATTCCTGTAAATGCAATATTAGAAAGAGATTTAAGTATAAGGACAGAAGGCACAAGTAAGGCCTCCCGGCTTATAAAATCGGGGAGTATAGCTATCAGACCATAAATCGGGAAAAAGGCAATGGTGGTTATTATAAATACTTTAACCCATAATTTTATATTATCTTCTGAATAAGGAAACAGATTACCACGTCCTATTAGCATACCTGTCATAAACAACGCTGCCGTTTGGGTAACCCTTCCATGCAATAACATCCATCCCATATTAGCAATGTTGCCTGTCCATATAGCAGTTTTACTCATTTCGAGGAAGGAGCCTTCTTTCTGGGCTGTATTGACTATTTCCCAGTATGGAGCATCAAACGCTGCATTTGCTACATACTCAGGATTAAAGAGTGCATAAATTATTTGTCCCCATTCCAAAGGTTGTAACAAAAGAACAATCGCAATGACCGCAACTGTGCGGGTGGAAAGACGGCAAACTACAATAAGTACATAACCAACCAATGCATAGAGAACCAATATTTCACCGGGAAATAAAGTGGAATTGATGCAGGCGATAAAAAAAAGTAATACTAACCGCCAGGCAAATCGTCCTCGAAAATCTTTTTCTTTCTTAAGTTGATTATTATCCTGAATAAAAAAACTGAAACCAAAAAGTAAGGCAAAAATGCAATACGCTTTACCGGAAAAAGCAAAGAATACGCTGTCCCAGATTATCTTATCTGTAAACATCAGAAAGTTGCAGGTTTCTTCCGGGTGGCTATTGAGACTGAACCGTTCGATAAAATGGATAAGGGTAATTCCCATTACAGCAAAACCACGTAATACATCTGCAATCTCTATGCGATTGTTATTAGTTAGTGTAGTTGATGAGTGCATGTTTATTAGAAATCTAAAGTGTTAACATAATTTTATTTGAGGGGCAAATTTATTATAAACCTTTTATGTTTCCTAATAAATGCTATTGTCGTAATTTAAGTTTTATTAAATTACTTCCACTCCTTGTTTTTTCAATGTTTCCAAACCAATATCCTTTAGTTTGAATTTCTGTATCTTTCCGCTTCCCGTTAGAGGAAAAGAGTCCACAAAGAAAATATATTTTGGTATTTTATGACGTGCTATTTGTCCTCGGCAAAAGTCTTTTACATCTTCGGAGAGAAGAGTGGCTCCGTCTTGTAAGATAATAAAAGCCCCGACAACTTCTCCGTATTTTGCAGAAGGAATGCCAACGACCTGAATGTCCTTTATACCTTTGAGATGGTATAAATATTCTTCTATTTCGCGTGGATAAATATTTTCACCACCACGTATTATCATATCCTTTATGCGCCCCGTAATACGATAATAACCATTCTCATCTTTTACACCCAGATCTCCAGAATGTAACCATCCATCTTTATCAATAACCTCAGCTGTTGCCTCCGGATTTTTATAATAGCCTTTCATTACTAAATATCCGCGACAGCAAACTTCGCCCTGTTCCCCGGAAGGACACTCCTCTCCTGTTTCAGGGTTCAAAATCTTCACCTCGGTCAAAGGATATTCTTTTCCTACTGTGGTGCAACGCGCCTCAAACGAGTCTTCTATCGTAGAGTGGGTCATCCCCGGAGAAGACTCAGTAAGTCCATATACACTGGTAATATGTGTTATATGCAGTTTTTCTGTAACCTGCCTCATCAGTTCTATAGGGCATAGCGCACCGGCCATAATGCCAGTCCGTAGTGAACTTACATCAAACAAATTGAACATAGGATGATTTAGCTCTGCTATAAACATAGTAGGAACTCCATAAAGGGCTGTACATCTTTCTTTATGTACAGAGGCCAATACAATAAGAGGATCAAACCGTTCGACCATGACTTGTGTCGAGCCATGTGTTAAACAATTCATAGTGGCGAGGGTGATGCCAAAACAATGGAATAAAGGCACACATATGCAAAGTTTATCATCAGGGGTGAAAGCCATAGCCTCACCGGTAAAAAAGCCATTATTCGTAATATTATGATGAGTAAGCATTACTCCTTTTGGGAAACCTGTTGTTCCGGAAGTATATTGCATATTTACTACATCATGACACTTCACAGTTGCTTTCGCCTTATCTAAAACATTACACGGAACGTTTTTACCAAGCAACAGTATTTCAGCAGTATTATACATGCCCCTATACTTCTCCTGTCCTATAAAAACTACATTTTTAAGTTTTGGAAAACGCGAAACATTCAGATAGCCCCGTTGCATCGTCTTTAGCTCGGGAGCCATTTCATAAACCATATCTATATAACTGCCATCAAAAACCCCCTCTGTAATACAGATTGTATCAATATCAGCATTATCAACGATGTATTCCAACTCATGCTGCTTGTAATTTGTATTTATGGTTACAAGGACAGCCCCGATTTTAGCCCCGGCATACAGAAACGTAAGCCAGTCGGGAACGTTTGTAGCCCAGATGCCCAAATGTGAGCCGGGTTTCACTCCAATAGCCAATAAGCCTTTCGCCATATTGTCTACACGTTCGTTAAATTGCTTCCAGGTAAACCGAAGATCCCTGTCCGAATATACTATATATTCTTTATCCGGAGTTTTCTCGGCCCAATATTCAAGCCATTGTCCAAGTGTTTTATCAGAAAGTTGCATGGTAAAAGATATTATAATTACATAGGAGTATAAACTACAGCCAGAATTTTAGCGCCTTGTTCTCCTCCTGCATGTACATGATGGGCAACAATAGAGTCATAATAAATGCTATCCCCTTCTTCAAGCCAATAGGTTTCATTACCATATTTAATCTCAACAAAACCTTCCAGGCAATAAATAAATTCCTCACCTTCATGAGTTGACAATACAAAATCTACTCCTCTCACAACAGGTTCTATTTGTATGATAAAAGGTTCCATATGCCTACCCGATTTAGTAGAGGATAACGAGTAGTAATCCATATGTTTATGAGATGTAGTATTTTTTGTAGAAAAGCTGACTCCTTTTTCATGTTGTCCTTTTCTGGATATTACAGGTCCTGATTCATCATAATCGTCAAGAAAAGTGCCCAGACGTACACCTAGCACACGTGCTATTTTGATCAGTGGAGCCAAGGATGGTATACCACCGGTTTTCTCAATAGCTAATACTTGTGTCTCTTCTAATCCAGAACGTTCTACCATTTCTGAAACACTAATGGATTTCGATTCGCGAATTTCTTTAATTCGCTCGCCAATTCTTTTATTTGTTTTCATTAGATAGGTTAATGTAATTAAATATCCAGTTTTATCATGTAATATACAAAAATATGATATTTATTTAATTAACCTAATAAGAAAATGATCGTTTTGTATGCATAGCAGAGTTTAATTAAAAAAGTGACAAAAGTGACAAAAGTAACAGGTATTTGATTGATTTATCTGTTACTTTCTTTTCAACAGCGAACTTATATATAGATAAATTACCCTTCCAATGATTATTGGCAAAGCGGAATAAAAACAAAAAGGAGGGCTATTATTATAATAATAGCCCTCCTTTCTTATACAATATACTATTATTCGTATATATAGTTTATATTATACCACATTACTGTGTCTTCAATATGCTTCATTTCACTTAAAGAATTAAATATCTTATTCTCACCAATCATGTCTTCCAGACTAAAATGAGTTTCATCGGAATTACTTCCGCTACTTGCACCATCGGCTCTTACCTGATTATATTTTGCAAATCCGGATTTAAGGGCAAGTGTATTTCTATTTCCATCAATAAAAGAAGTCCACTCATTTTCTTCCTTATCAAACAAGAATAATTTATCTCCTTCAAATTTATATTTTGTAGAAAATTTTTCAGAATCGAATTCATTATTTACTGTTAAATTATCACCGTCGACAAATTCTACCGAAAAGCCTTTTGCCCAGTCCTGATCTTCGGAAAGCCATTCTAACGACCAGTATTCTGTAGGATTTAACCCTACGGTAGATACTTCTTTTCCTCCATTTTCGGAGCCGACATACAATCTGAATCCTACAATTTCTGTCCTTTTGTAGCTAAGTTTTTTAGGGTATTTCACATCATCATCGTCATCATCACTACAACTAATGAAGCCCAGAGATAAGGCCATGATGGCCACTAACAAATAAGATCTTGTTTTAAACATAGTAATTTCTAAATTAATAATTTGTGTATTTATAGTTTATGTTACTTATAAGTAGATGCAATCAATTAACAGATGTTGCATAGCTTTGTATTTTTTTTACAAAAAGGAATGGTTTCCAACAAAATTACTAAGTTTGTCAGCCAAATGAATTTAATTTTTGCTCCAGACTGTATTCATCTGCAATGAGTACGTCACGAGCTTTGCTACCTTGCGTAGGACCAACAATGCCTGCTGCCTCCAACTGATCCATCAAGCGGCCTGCGCGATTATATCCGATTGAAAACTTCCGTTGTATAAGGGATGTCGAACCTTGCTGATGAACTACAATTAACCTTGCAGCCTCATCAAAGAGAGGGTCACGATCATTGAGATCAATATTTCCAATCTTATCATCACTACCTTCTCCCACATATTCAGGCAGCTCAAATGCATTCGCATACCCCTGTTGGCTACCGATATATTGTGCAATTCCTTCGACCTCAGGCGTATCTACAAATGCGCATTGGATACGTACCAGATCACTTCCCTGAGAGAAAAGCATATCTCCACGTCCTATTAGCTGATTTGCTCCCGACATATCCAGAATAGTACGCGAGTCTATCTGTGAAGTTACGCGGAAAGCCATGCGGGCAGGGAAATTTGCCTTGATTGTTCCTGTTATAATATTTGTTGTTGGACGTTGTGTTGCTATCACCATATGCATACCCACAGCACGCGCCTTTTGGGCAATACGGGCAATCGGCATTTCAATTTCCTTTCCGGCTGTCATAATCAGGTCGCCAAACTCATCGATGATAATAACCAGATAAGGAAGGAATCGATGTCCCTTAAGTGGATTCAGGCGGCGTTTTCGGAATTTTTCGTTATATTCTTTTATATTACGCACCCCGGCATTCATCAATAGTTCATAACGGTCATCCATCTCTTTTGTCAAGGAATTCAGCGTTTGAGTTACTTTAGACACATCCGTTATAATAGCTTTTTCAGCATCAGGTAATTTCGCCAGATAATGCTTTTCTATACGCGAATAGATATTGAACTCCACCATCTTAGGGTCCACAAGCACCATCTTCATTTCTGCAGGATGCTTTTTATAAAGCAATGACGTAATAATAGCATTTAAACCTACCGATTTACCTTGTCCTGTTGCTCCTGCAACCAATAGATGGGGCATTTTACACAGGTCAAACATAAAAATCTCATTGGTGATTGTCTTTCCTAATGCAACAGGCAGGTCAAATGCGCATTCCTGAAACTTACGGGATGCAATCACCGACTGCATAGATACAATTTGGGGATCTTTATTCGGCACTTCTATACCAATAGTACCTTTACCTGGCATTGGTGCAATAATACGGATACCTAAAGCTGATAAACTGAGGGCAATATCATCTTCCAGATTCCGGATCTTTGAAATACGTACTCCAGCTTTCGGCACTATCTCATACAATGTGATGGTAGGCCCAACAGTTGCTTTTATAGAGGTGATTTCAATTCCATAATTCTGAAGAGTAGTAATAATCTTACTCTTATTGGCATTCTGTTCCTCCATGTCCACCCCCTTTCCGGTAGTATCATATATTTTCAAAAGCTCTGTGGATGGAAAATGAAAATTAGAGAGGTCTTTTGTAGGATCATATTCTTCCATCTCTTCACCTTCCGGCATAATATCCGTGAGGATTTCCGGATCAAGTATCTCGGGATCTGATATTGTATTGGATTTAGGTTCTATAGTTCTTCTTATAGGCTCTACAAATTCTTCATCTTTGGGAATAACTATCTCAAAATCGTTATCTACTTTTAATGTTGAAGTATTCTTAGGCTTAACGAATTTCTCAACAGGTAAAGGATCTGGAATTAATACATCATCGGAAATGATCTCTGGTTCAACAGCATCCTTCTTTCGTTTTAGAAAACTAAACCAACTTTTCTTTTCCTTTTCAGGTTCGATTATCACTTCTTCTTCATATTCTTCTTCCGTATTTGCAGAATTACTTCTCAGCGGATTCTTAAATAATCCTCTGAAAAATTCCATAGATGCCTTTTTAGTTATGATCAGGAAAATAATTAGTAATAGTATAATAACCATTATAACTCCCGGAATACCTAAAGCAGCTTCCAGTATTCTCTCTACTTCTGTACCATGATCCCCTCCCCAGGAAATGTTACTGCCATCATTTATCAATCTGGAAATAAATGCACAAGTGAGAGAGCCCCATACAATAGCATATGCCGAGAGAAGGAAGGAACGTATAGCCGAAACTTTCAATACACGCATCAACTTCAATCCCATTAAAATAAAATATACAGGGATGAGTAAAGAGAAAATACCAAACCAACTATTGATTAACTTCTCTGCTACAAAAGCGCCTAATACGCCCGTCCAGTTACTTATTTCCTGTTTGTGAGAAATAAGGTCAAAGAAGAATTTGTTTGTCACTTTACTTTGATCTGCCGCGCCTGTAAAGAAAAACGATATTTCACCAAGTAAAATATATGCCCCAACAAATGCAAGGCACACACCCAGTAAAAACCGGGTACGTTCTCTTTTTATAAATTCTATAAATGAAGAACCTTTATTTTGAGTTTTCTTTTTTTGAACTGTTTTTTTTGCCATATAGTGAAGTAAGGATATCCTATCCCGATTTTACAAAATAATTAAGCACAAATATAACGCTTTTTCATCAAGAATATCTTTGTCTTTTTTATCTTTTATGAACAACGCGACAGGAAATAAGATTACATATTTCATTAAATCAGAATGCATTCGACATTTTGTCGAGAGAATAGTACCCTTTGTCGATTATAATTGCCGGATATAATTGATATCCATATTTTTGAGGATATTTGACTTTAATATTATAAAAAAGTTTATAAAAGCTGTAACTATATTATCGTAATAAGAAGTTATCTTTTATCATAACACATATATAAACTTACATTATTGCTCTGTATCAGATATTATTACACATGGTTTGACAGAAAGGCAAATAAATATTAAATTTTTGATAAAAAAAGATGTCTAATTAAACCTTTTTCAATTTTATTAGTCAGAACATAACTGTTATATAATCTCATTATAAGGAAACGATGAAAAGGAATACTCCGCTAATTCTATTGTTGTGCATGTTTTTGGGAGTGAATGCACAGTCACAAAATATAAAAATAACCGGAACTGTTTTTGATGATCTGAAAGAACCCATAGAAATGGCCAGTATCAGGATTCTGAATGCAAAGGACAGCTCTTATGTAACCGGAACTGTAACCAACCTAGATGGTAAATTCAATGTGAGCGTAAAATCCGGAAGGTATATTACTCAAATTTCTTTTATTGGATATTCTGATCACTTTGTCAATGTAAGTCCACAAAAAACATCTGTAGGAGATGTGTATATGAAAGAAGATGCCATTATGTTAGGAGAAGCTGTTGTAGAAGCCAAGGCTATAGAAATACAGGTAAAAGGCGATACACTGGAATATAATGCAGATTCATACAAAGCACAAGAAAGCGATGTGATAGAAGATATGATAAAGCGGATGCCTGGAGCCGAAATCGATGAAAACGGGAAGATTACAATCAATGGGAAAGAGGTGAAGAAATTCCTTGTTGATGGTAAGGAATTTTTCAGTGACGACCCTAAAGTCGCTTCTAAAAATCTTCCGGCTAGCATGGTAGATAAACTGCAGGTCCTCGACCGGAAATCGGATATGTCCCAGATGACCGGATTTGATGATGGAGATGACGAAACAGTCATAAACCTTACAATAAAAAAAGGCATGAAACAAGGTGTATTCGGCAATGCCTTCGCAGGATTGGGAAACAAAGACAGATACGAGGTAAACGGTATGGTTAATTATATGCGGAATAATAGCCAATATACATTACTGGGAGGTGTAAACAATACAAATAATGCCGGATTTACAGATTTCGCATCTAATACATTTGGCGGTCGAGGTGGCGGTCGAATGAGATTTGGATCGAATAATGGTGTCGCAAAGACAATCAATGGTGGATTTAACTTCGCAACAGAGTATTCCGATAAGCTAAAATATGGAGGTAATATCCGTTACGGATCGGTTGATAATGATGTCTCCACGACTTCTACCAGGCGATATACAGGTACAGACCAAACTGAGGAAACAAATTCTTTTGGAAATAACAGGAGTAATAATTTCGGAGCAAATTTCCGCTTTGAGTGGACGCCAGACGAAATGACTAAAATAATTTTCAGACCGAATATACAATATAATAAAAACAGAAATGAGCAGGTCGCTGAGAGTGAAACTACATTTTCGGAAAATAATACAGAAAACTATTCTGAATCATCGCGTAATAATACCGAAGGAAAAGGTTTATCGCTAAATGGAGATCTCGACATTAGTCGAAAACTAAACAATGAGGGCCGTGTACTAAGCTTTAGCTTTTCTGGCGGATTGGATAATTCGGATAGTGAAGGTTATGATTTCTCACATTCTACATATGCCGATCCTTTGAAAAAGGATTCCATCCGTGACCAAAAATCTTTGCAGGATGATAAAAGCTATAACTGGCGTGCCTTTATTTCATATGTTGAACCATTAGGCAGGGATAATTTCCTGCAATTGACATATAATATACGCAATAACCATTCTGAGACAGACAGACGCACATATGACAAAGATGCAGGAGGTAATTATGATGCTGTAGCTCAGGAATATACCCGGAACGTAAAGAATGATTTCCTGAATCAGAATATATCATTAAATTTTAAATCCATAAGAGAAAAATTCGATTATACATTAGGTGTTGGCTTAGAACCATCCCGCTCAAAGACCAGTATCGTTCAGCCGGGAGAGGCCGAAAAAGATATTAAGCCTCGAAATTTTCTTAGTTTTGCTCCTAACGGGCAATTCAATTATAGATGGGATAAAAGACATAGTATAAGATTGGACTATAGTGGAAGAACTACTCAGCCGACTACGACCCAATTATACGATGGTATTATTTCTCAGAACGGTTTTAATATCACTTATGGTAATCCCAATCTGAAGCCTAGTTTTGTTCATAGACTACGACTACGTTATCAGAAATTTAATACTGAGACAGCTTCAAATATGATGCTTTTTGGTAATTTCAATTATACCAATAATGCAATAGTTAATACTACAAGGTATCAGGGGCAATCCAGAGAGACTACATATAAAAATGTGAACGGAAATATGAATGGAAACTTACGTTTCATATTCAATACACCACTTCGGAATAAAAAGTTCACGTTTAATACGATGACAATGGGAGGATATCAGCGAGAAAATACCTATGTAAATACAAATGACATTACATCCAAAAACAAAGCAGATATATATAGCGTTCGTGAAAATATAGGTTTACAATTCCGTACAGGAGCATTAGGTGATGAAATAAAAACATTAAGGGATACGCGTGTATTATTCAATGTCAGTGGGAATTTTTCTTATAATAATATAAAAAATACGATATCCACACAATCAGACCAGGAAGTGTTTACTTATGGAGGCAAAGGAGATTTCTCTTTTTATCTACCTTATGGTTTGACCTTACAGTCTGACATTCAGTATTCGACAAACTCCGGGTATTCTACAGGCTATAAACTGGACGAATGGTTATGGAATGCTTCATTGACCTATGACATGGATCGTTTGATGAAGGGTATCTTTAAGATATATGATATTTTACAAGAGAGAAGCAATATCAGCAATCAACAGACAGCACAATATATACAAGAAAGTATTTCCAATACGATCAACAGCTACTTTATGGTTCACCTCATATATAAATTCCAGATATTTGGTAAAGGAACCAAAAGCAGTGACCTGGACACAGGTAACAGAGGTTGGGGAGGCAGAGGTCATGGTGGACCTCCTCCGGGTGGTCCTGGTGGTCCAATGATGTAATAAATGATAATCCGTGGAAACCACGGATTTTTTTTATTTTGTAACTCGAAAGAATTAGGTATTAAACTTATAAAAAATACCTAACAATAGGGATTGTTAAAAGAATACAAATTGTATACTTTTGCAGCTTATTTAATTATATCATACCTTGTATAGAGATACTAAATATAACAAGATTACAATAGCCACCCTCAAAGCTGGCCTATTACTTGTTTTAATATTATATCTCACCTCTGTTAATCTGTTTCACCATGTTCATATTGTAGATGGTGAAGTTATATTACACTCTCATCTTTATTCAGGAGAGAAAAAATCAGCACACTCACATTCCAGTGCCGAACTGAAGATGATACAACATCTTATGACCGTTGAAGTATCAGAATTCGCTCCACCTACCTTTTCTTTTACAAAATTCCGGAATGAAGTCACTATTCTTGTTCTGAAATTCTACTCATTCGAGAAGAAGAATATTCTGAAGGACAGTTTCTTCTTACGCCCTCCTCCTGTTTTATAATGAAATATTGAACTAATTAACGTCAGAATTGCGAAATTTTGACATTGATCATCATATCATTATAAAACAATGAAAAAACATATACTAATATTATCACTATTCATCTTTACATTAATTGATGTACAGGCAAGCCTTGTCCGTACCGATGCGAATATATTCGGACATGTAATAAATCGTCAAACTGGAGAACATGTTCCTTTTATCAATGTAGTATTAAAAAATACGACAATAGGAATATCAACCGATGCAACAGGACATTATGCCCTTAAAAACCTTCCTGAAGGCAAGTTTATTGTAGTTGCTGAAGGTATTGGGTTTAAACCTCAAGAAAAAGAGATAGAGCTTAAAAGAGGAAAATCGGTAGAAGTCAACTTCGAAATAGAAGAAGATGCTTTGAAGCTGAACGAAGTAGTTGTTACTGCCGGCCGTACATCCCAAAAGCGCAATGAGGCTCCGGTTATAGTAAATACAATCAGTGCAAAAATGCTTGAGACCACGCAATCTGTAGTTTTAGGCGAAGGATTAAATTATTGCACCGGACTACGTTACGAAAATGATTGTCAGAATTGTGGCTTTTCTCAAATCAGGATGAATGGTATGGAAGGGCCTTACTCTCAGATATTGATTAATAGCCGTCCTATATTCAGCGGATTAGCCGGAGTGTATGGTCTGGAATTGATCCCGGCAAATATGCTCGAACGCATTGAGGTTGTCAGAGGAGGTGGATCTGTTCTTTATGGTTCCAATGCTATTGCCGGAACTATCAACCTCATACTTAAAGACCCTAAGACAAATAGTTTCGAGGCTGGATTCAACACTTCACTCATTGGTACCGGAGTAAACGGATCTAATGGTCCTGCAGCTGATTACAACGCCACTTTTAATGCAACACTGGTTACAGATGACCATAAAGCAGGTATTTCTGTTTTTGGTAATATGCGTGACCGAAAAATGTTTGATGCAAATGACGACAGTTTTTCAGAGATAGCACCAATGAAGAATACTGTTATTGGCACACGCATATTCTATCGTCCGGCATACAGGAGCAAACTAAGTCTCGATTTCTTCAATATACGCGAACAACGTAAAGGTGGAAACAAACAAGACTATCCTGATCATGAAAGGGATATATCCGAATCTGTAAAACATGACATGATAACAGGAGCTTTAACCTATGAGCAATATCTTCGCGAAAGCGATCTGCTGACAGTATTCGGCTCGGGACAGTATCTTGATCGTGATTCTTATTATGGAGCAAACCAATCGTTGAGCGATTATGGAAATACAAAAGATAAAACCTATAATGTAGGGGCTCAGTATAAAATCTCAATCAATGATAATTCTTCATTGATTGGAGGAATCGAACATACAGGTTCGCACCTGATAGATAAGAAGCTTGGTTATCCGGAATATGAAATAGATGAAACGGGAACAGAGATAATTGTTAATCACGTTCCAAACCGCATTGTCTCTGATCAATCTTTATCAACCACCGGAGGCTTTGCCCAGTATGAGATAAAAGTTGGTAAAGCTAAGTTTCTGGCAGGAGCACGGGTAGAGCATTATTCAATAAACGATAAACAAACAGATAGTGATAAATCGGGAACTGTTTTTGTTCCGCGTGCAAGCGTTATGTATGATGTTATGCCATATTTGCAAACGCGTTTAGGATTCTCGAGAGGTTATCGCGCCCCTCAGATCTTCGATGAGGATTTACATATCGAAACATCCGGTTCACGTCAGGTTATTAATAAGAATGATCCGGATCTGAAACAAGAGAATAGCACAAGCTTCACGTTATCTTTCGATTTTAATAAAAAGATAGGAGGAGTAAACACGAATATCTTAGTTGAAGGTTTTTATAATAAGTTACACAATCCCTTCCGGAACGAGATAGGAGAACCGGACGAAAACGGGACTGTAATATATACTCGTATAAACTCCAAAGACGGAGCTGTAGTACAAGGTGTAAATCTCGAATTGAAATTGATACCATCTGATAAGCTAAATTTCAGTGCCGGATTTACAGTACAATCAAGTAAATACAATGTGGCTGAAGAAACATTTGGAGAAAAGAAATTCTTCAGAACACCTGACAACTATGGATTCTTTGCTATGGATTGGGAGTTTGTCCGCAATCTGGGTGTATCAGTAACAGGGAACTATACAGGAAAAATGCTTGTACCATATTTTGGACCTGAGATAGCGAATCCTGAAGAAGGAAAATTATATAAATCGAAAAGTTTTTTTGATGCAGGATTGAAATTGCATTATGATATGAGGTTAACAGGAAATGTGACTATAGAATGGTTTGCCGGAATGAAAAATATTTTCAATTCGTACCAAGACGATTTTGATAAAGGCATTGACCGTGATCCGTCTTATATTTACGGGCCAAGCTTACCACGTACAGTGTTTCTCGGATTTAAGATCGGAAATTTATTGTAATATGGAACTAACCAAAAACGAATAGATATCATTTGATATCTATTCGTTTTTTTATTTAGTATCTTCCATATATTTTATGTAATTTAAAACAGCTTTTATATCCATATAGGTACATTCTTTCGGTAGTTTTTCTTTTATTATAGAGAGGGATGTTTTCGGATCTATATTTTTAAGTACAGGTAACAAGTATTGGATTTTATTATCCGGTACAAGTTTTATTACATCCAATTCCCCTGTAAGAATAAAGCTAGCTAAATGTCCTTCTATTGTTGTCGGAGTTAAATTACGTTCTGCGGCAATCTCCTTTACAGATTTTCCTTCGTTGAATAAGGTTAATGATAGCCGGTGACTATCTCCCTTTTGAGGCTTATTCTTTTCTTCTTTTTGAACTTCAACCTTAGACATTGTCGCTTTTGTAAAGGTTAGATCTGATGTCAGGTCAATATTCCCATATCTGATATGCTCTATTCGCGAGAGCAGCCTAAGTAAAGTCGCATGTATCTCGTTTGCCTTTTTCAGATATGCTTTTACTTTCGATTTATGTTTAAATCTTTCCATATGCAACTCTATTGGGAGAACTATATTTTCCAGTACATCTTTATGAAAATATAAGGCAGCCTTTTGCACACGGTCTTTCAGCCTGTCTATATCCGGAGTTGGAGTTGACAGTAAACGCCGGAGTTCTTTTATAAAATTCTGTGCAATCTCCTGTTGTTCGATTGCTTTACTGCACATTTGTGCAATCATAGCCTGAACCTCCTCCTTATCTGGGATTTTCTTTTCTGCTGCAATTTCATGCAATGAATGTAAACTACGGATAAAAGGATTCCAGTCAAAATTTTTTACTAGCTGAGTAGCGCAATAATTTGGCTTTTCCTTTTTTAAAATATCATTAAGGAAGGAAACATCCTGCTCGTTACGCGCAAATTCTATTGCATACGGATCGGTACTAATGCTCTGTGGGGTAATGCGGGAAAATAAAATAATACCATCCAGAGTTGTACAACGGCTAAGCGCTACATACACCTGCCCTGCTGCAAAAGCCTGTCCAGCATCAATCACTACACGATCGAAAGTAAGTCCCTGGCTTTTATGAATAGTTATCGCCCACGCAAGCCGTATTGGATACTGAGTGAATGATCCTAGTTCTTCTTCCTCTATTTCTCCCGATTCTTCATTCAAGGTATAGCGAACATTTTTCCAGGAATCGAGTTCCAGTTCCATTTCATCGCCATTTTCGAAGCTTACAAGAATTTTATCCTCTTTCAATTGCTTTATAATACCGAGCTTACCATTATAATAACGGCGGCTCTCACCCATATCATTTTTCACAAACATTATCTGGGCTCCTTCTTTTAGGATCAGATCATGTTCGGTAGGCAAAGCATTTTCCGAAAAATCTCCTTGTATCTTTCCTTTGAAAATATATTCCTTTCCACCAAGTTGAGCAAGCTCTTCATTATTAATCCTGTCAGCCTTATAATTATGAGTACACAAAACAATATAGTTGTTCTTTTTAGTCAACTTAAAAGAAGGGTTATACCGTCCGTTTAATAATTGCAGATCTTGCGTTGTAGTACAGTTATTACGCACATTGTTCAATATACTTATAAAGTGCTGGTCTTGCTGGCGATATATTGTTTTTAATTCGACATATAGTAATGGAAAATTCTCCAATACCTGTGCATGAAAAAAGAACGGGGAAGGGTAATAATGCTTCAACTGTTCCCACTCTGCATTTTGAACCACAGGAGGTAATTGGAACATATCTCCGATAAAAAGTATCTGAACTCCTCCAAATGGCTGTTGATTGTTACGGTATCTGCGAAGCATATAATCTATTGCATCCAGCATATCGGCACGGAGCATACTTACTTCATCTATAATAAGTAAGTCGAGTTCACGTAGCATTTCTATTTTCGACTTGCGTAGTTTGAAATGATAATCAAGCTTCTTCTTCCCTTCAAAGTTAGGAATAAACGGCTCGAAAGGAAGCTGGAGTAAAGAATGCAATGTAACGCCGCCCGCATTAATAGCAGCAACTCCGGTGGGTGCAGCTACAATTATATTCTTATCAGCTCTCTCGCGTATATGATGAAGAAAAGTAGTCTTTCCTGTCCCTGCCTTCCCTGTTAGAAATACTGATTGCGAAGTGTGTAAAACTATATCGGTAGCTAACTCGAAAATACTGTTTGTAGATGCATCCATTATTTGATCATTTTTCAACTCAATTTACAAATATAACTCTTATTTTTGTATCATAAGATGTTTAGGTCTCGCACCTATTTATTACTTTTATAAGTGCTTTTTAAACTTACTATTACTTAAAAACCTGCTATGGCAAAATATATAATTCCGGTATTTTTGTTAATGCTCCATTTCTCATCCTGCGTAACAACTAATTACATTACAATTGATGTACGTGAGCCTGCTGTGGTTTCATTTGAGCCCGAAATAAAAAATATTGTGATTGTCAATAACAGCGCATCACAGGCTGATGAGGAAATACAAGCTAATGGAGAAAAAAAGAGCGACCTTTCTGTAATCTCCACTGATAGTGCAAAAATATTATTTACAAGTTCATTACAACAGTTTATGAATGAAGAAAAATATTTTGACAAAGTCGACATATATCCATACGCAACAAATAGCGGTGAAAGGAACGATGTTAAACCTTTATCAGCACGAAATGTACAGACAATATGCCATGAGAGAAAAGCAGATGCACTTATCGCCCTAGATCTATTTCTTGTTACTGCAGAACTGGAATCTGTAAGTACTGAATATTTTAGTGTCTATAATGTTCTGAAAGCAAAAATCGGTACTATGATGAGAGTTTACAATATAGATGGGAGCCAATTATCCCCACCGATAGCTCATGTAGACAGTCTTTTTATGGAAGGATTTAATGATTGGAGTAAACTAAGCAATAGTATTCCCGAGATTAATAAATTAGTAAATGACATCTCGGTAAAAGCTGCTGATGATATAACAAGCGTTTTTATTCCATCCTGGAAAACACAGGACAGATGGTTTTATTCAGATAATTCTAAAGAACAAAAAAATGCTCTCACTTTTGTAAAAAACGGGAAATGGCAGGAAGCTGCTAATATATGGGGGGAGCTATTTGAAAAAGAGACAAATAGAAACAAAAAAATACGTCTGGCTTCTAATATTGCTTTGGCAAATGAAAGTCTCGACGATGTAGATAATGCAGTCAGCTGGATAGATATAGCCTTTGATTTATTACCAGATAGTAGTAAATCCGATCTAACTGCTGAAATTATCAGGTATAAAGAGATTCTTACACGAAGGGCAAATAATAATCCCAAATTATATCAACAACTTGGGATTGAACCTCCAATAGAGGAAGATATTGTAGAATAAGGTCTCAGACCTATTCATTACTTTGCTAGTAAGACAACAATAAGTTGTTATGATGTAATTATATCATTAAATTCTTACTGGTGCTTAATTCTATCCTTACATTCTGTCTGGTACTTCAATACCTAGCAGCCCCATTCCACTTTTTATAATACGGGCTACATTCTCTGAAAGTACTAATCTGAAATTTTTCAATTCAGTATTTTCTTCTTTGAGAATTGTATAATCGTGATAAAACTGGTTATACTCTTTTGTCAGGTCATATATGTAATTAGCTATCAGAGCAGGATTATATTCATCACCAGCCTGTTTTACTATAGTTGCGTAATCAGCCACTTGCTGAATAAGGTTTTCTTCTTTCACACTAAGTGGAATATCCGTATTTAAAGCTTCCGGGATTATCAGACTTTGTTCAGCAGCTTTACGCAGCACAGATTGTATACGCGCATGAGTATATTGTATAAACGGTCCGGTATTCCCATTAAAATCGATGGACTCTTTCGGATTGAAAGTCATATTCTTTTTAGGATCTACTTTCAGTATAAAATACTTTAAAGCACCCATTCCCACTATACGCGCAATATTATTTGCTTCTTCTTCACTTACTCCGTCCAGTTTCCCTAATTCTTCAGATGTTTCTTTGGCTGTAGATATCATTTCGTCTATCATATCATCGGCATCAACCACAGTACCTTCACGTGATTTCATCTTACCTTCAGGAAGTTCTACCATTCCATAAGAAAAATGAACAAGGCCTTTACCAAACTCAAACCCAAGTTTATCTAATAGTATTGATAAAACCTGAAAGTGGTAATTTTGCTCATTGCCCACAACGTAAACCATCGTATTGATCGGGTAGTCGTCAAAACGAAGCTTAGCTGTACCTATATCCTGGGTCATATATACAGAAGTACCATCACTACGAAGCAATAATTTATGATCGAGTCCGTCATTCGTTAGATCAGCCCATACCGAACCATCTTCTTTTTTATAAAAGATATTTTTCTGCAAACCGTCTAGCACAGTCTCTTTTCCATCCAGATATGTCTGGGACTCGTAGTATATTTTATCAAAGTCTACTCCAAGACGTTTATATGTTTCATCAAATCCGGCATATACCCACGAGTTCATCATCTCCCACATAGATACAACCTCCATATCACCGGCTTCCCACAAACGAAGCATATTGCGCGCTTCTGCCATCAATGCCGATTGTGCTTCTGCTTCTTCCTTGGATAAGCCTTTAGCCTGTAATTCTGCTAATTCTGCTTTGTAATGTTTATCAAACAACACATAATAGTCTCCTACCAGATGATCTCCTTTTTTGCCACTTGACTCAGGAGTTTCTCCATTGCCCCATTTTTTCCAGGCCAGCATTGATTTGCAAATGTGGATCCCCCTATCATTCACAATATTCGTTTTTACAACTTTATTACCATTGGCTTTTAACACTTCAGATAATGCGAAACCTAACAGGTTATTTCTAATATGTCCCAGATGCAATGGCTTATTTGTGTTAGGGGATGAATATTCCACCATAACCAAAGGAGAATTACCATCAGCTTTTCTTATACCATAGTTACCGGTAGAGTGAACCTCATTTAGCAATTCTAGCCAGCAAACTGTAGAAACAGATAAATTGAGAAATCCTTTGATGACATTGAAACGTTCTACTTCAGATGTGTTGCTTACCAGCCATTCTCCTATTTCCTGAGCTGTTTGCTCCGGATTTTTTCTAGACATCTTTAGAAAAGGGAAAACAACCAATGTATAATGTCCTTCAAATTCTTTTTTAGTTTTCTGCAAAGAGAGCTGTTCTCTGGTTACTGTTTGGCCATAAAGAGCTTCTATTGACTTTATTACAGCATCTTGCAATTTAATTTCTAGTTTCATATTATATGTCGAAAATTACATTCAATAATTAGCCTGCAAAATTAAGAAAAAAGTGGCTATATATCTGATACTTGGTAGAAATAATGAGTTACAGGTATATAAAAAAAGCAGGAAAGATTTTCTTCCCCGCCTTCGTTTTTCTTTAGTTCTGCTGATTATAATGCAGCTAAATCAGAGCCTGCTTTGAATTTAACAGTTTTCTTAGCCGGGATATTGATAACAGCTTTAGTTCTAGGGTTAATACCTTTTCTTGCAGCTTTTTGAGTTACAGAAAATGTACCAAAGCCTACTAGTGCTACTTTACCACCATTTTTCACTTCTCCTGTTACCGATTCGATAAACGCTTCAAGCGCTTTTTTAGAATCAACTTTGCTCAAGCCTGATTTTTCAGCAATTGCATTGATAAGTTCTGTTTTGTTCATAATTGAATGTAATGATTTAATTAAACATTATATAACTGAATTGTTTATGTTCATTCCCAGTTCTGGCATTCAAATATAAGTGTTTTATTTAATAATCATAAAAAAAAAATGGAAAAACTCGCTTGAAATGAGAAAATATCTAAACATCACACCCTATTTCACCTGTAAAACAAAAAATATCTGTATTTTTGGGGCTTTAAAACAAATTCACAGAGGAAATAAAATGAATCAAAATAATGCAGGTTTTATGAGCTCGATTCCAGTCGTAACGAGAAACCTAATCATCATCAACTTCTTAGTGTGGATTGCCGACACTTTGTTATCCAATCAGTTTGATATGGGTAGATATCTGGCACTACATTATTTTTCATCGGACTATTTCATGCCTCATCAGATCATTACATACATGTTTATGCATGGAAGTCTGGGGCATGTGTTTTTCAATATGTTTGCTGTATATATGTTTGGACGTACACTGGAGATGGTCTGGGGGCCAAAGAGATTTCTCGTCTACTATATGTTAACGGGAATTGGTGCTGCCGCTCTTCAGTTGTTAATTACATATATCAGAATACATTCCATAGAAGCAAATATGACTTCTGAGGCTATATCCATGGTACATAGTGAAGGTTTAGCTGTACTCATGAGTGGAAAGAATTATATAGATTCGGGTATGGGAACATTGAATGTACTGATCAACACCCCAATGGTAGGAGCTTCCGGAGCTGTATTTGGCGTTTTAGTTGCATTTGGTATGTTGTTCCCTAATGTAGAATTAATGATGTTATTCTTCCCGGTTCCTATCAAAGCCAAATGGTTTGTAATAGGTTACGGTGTAATGGAGCTTGTCCTTGGAGTGTGGGATGGTGCAGGAGACAATGTAGCTCACTTCGCCCATCTGGGAGGATTGATTACAGGATTTCTGATTGTTCTTTATTGGAAAAAGAAAGGAAAAGCACATGGGCACGATTTTAGACAATATTAAACGACGATTCAAACAAAAAGACATACTTATCCAGCTTATTATAATAAATATAGCTGTATTTCTTATTTTTGCATTGGTAGGGCTTTTCTGTACCTTGTTTAAGCTAAATAATATAGAACTGGTCGAATACATCGGTGTACCTGCAGACCTGCATTTGTTAATTAAGCGTCCATGGACGTTATTTACCTATATGTTTGCGCATCAGGCATTTTTTCACATTCTGTTTAATATGCTTATGCTATTCTGGTTTGGGCAATTGTTTCTATCCTATTTCAGTCCGAAAAATCTGGGAAGTTTGTATGTTTTAGGTGGATTGGCTGGTGCAGTTATTTATATTATTGCTTTTAACCTCATTCCCTACTATGTAGATATAAATACAACTCAGACAGAGTTAGGGCATCCTCTTGCAATGATTGGAGCATCCGCCTCGGTTATGGCCATTATCTTTGCTGCTGCGTTTTACAGACCCAATGCAGAGGTTAATCTATTCATGGTATTTCGCCTAAAGATAATTTATATCGCTATATTCCTGTTTATTATCGACTTTATATCCTTAGATAGCAAAACGAATCCAGGTGGGCATGTAGCCCACATAGGCGGGGCTATAATGGGATATATTTATGCGAAACAATATCTCAGAGGGAAAGATATTACACGATGGATCAACAAGATCATAGATTGGTTTGTTAATTTAACGAAGCCTAAATCTCCGAAAAAGATGAAGGTAAAGTACAAAAAACGGGAAGACGATTATCAATATAATGAACGTCGCAAAAATGAGACAGAAGATATAGATCGTATTCTTGATAAAATAAAGGCTTCAGGCTACAACAGCCTGAGTTCTGATGAAAAAAAACGATTATTCGATGCAAGTAAAAAATAAGCTATCAAAAATAAAGGTTGGGAGAATCTTAAAGTACACTATTTTTGCAACAAACATTATAGCCATCATTATTCTTTTGATGTCTATTCTTGCCTGGTATGTAGTGCCCTCAAAAGTATCTATCATTGCATATTTAGGGCTTGGATTCCCTGTAATCCTATTTCTTAATACATTATATCTGATCCTTTGGGTAATAACTTTCAGATGGAAATATGCATTAGTCCAACTTATTGTTATTCTGGCATGTTGGCAACCAATAATGACATGCTTCCCTATCCACCTTAAAACGGAAGAGCAAAAACTACCTGAAAATAAATTTAAAGTGCTTACTTATAACGTAAGGGCCTTTAATTGGAAAAGAGGTAAAGAAGCCCGGGAGAATCCTATATTTAAATATTTGGTAGATAGCAAAGCTGATATCATCTGCCTACAGGAGTTTGCTGTATCATCTAAAAAGAATAACAAAGGAATTATATCAGAGAGTGAGCTAAATGACATATTAAAAGATTATCCATACCATAAGATTATTATGTTGGGGACATCCCGTGGAAACTTAATGTATGGATTAGCCTGCTACTCAAAGTTTCCAATAGAAAAGGCGAGCCGGCTTCCGTTGGAGAGTTCATATAATGGTTCTGCGATGTTTGAAGTTGTTATAAATAAAAAGAGGGTAACCCTGGTCAATAATCATTTAGAATCGAATCGTATTACTGCCGAAGATAAGCAGCTATATAAAGAGTTCTTTAAGACAAGGGATAAAGAAACTTTCGGAGAGGTTGCGATGAATATACAAAATAGACTGGGAGCAGCATATCAGATAAGAGAGGTTCAGGCAGAGACAATACGAAAGCTTATCGATGAACAGGAGTCTGATGCTACTATTGTCTGTGGTGATTTCAACGATTCGCCAATCTCATACGCCTATTACACTATAAAAGGTGACTTGGTGGATTCATATGCTAACAGTGGTCTGGGATATGGAATAACTTACCATGAAAATAAATTCTGGTTTCGTATCGATTTTATAATGCACTCTTTGGCATTACAATCTTATAATTGTACAATAGATAAAGTAAAGTATTCAGATCACTATCCGGTATGGACGTATTTGGCGTTTAAATAAAAAAAGCGATGGAATTTCATCGCCTTTACTTTTACTATTATTTCGTTACTACCGGATGTTTATTCCCCTTATAGGTTTTCAGGATAGCACGTGTTGAACCGATATTTAATTTTGAGTCAAGACGTACAGGCATACGGTTATTATCATTTGTAATATATACTTTCATTGCTTCCTTTTTATCGCTGAATGCATCGTCCATAATACTTAATACAAGTTTTATGCAACTGTATTTTTTATCATCATTGGCTTCAACAGTTTCAATCCCGTCATATTCTATAATCATGCTAACTTTCTTCTTTCCTGATATGAAATCCACTTTTGAAGTATCACCTTTTTTCATTGTAGTATAATTGAGTGTACGTGCATAAAATACCACACTCATCATATCATACATACAGGAGTTGGATGTAATAGTTTCATCAAATCTGAAATTCCCGTTTTTATGCCGTTTAGTATTTATACTTACTCCCTGACCGGTATAAGTATAACGTACATGTTCCTGCGTATAATCTTTCCCCTCAAAAGCATCTTTTATATAAGCCAAAGGAACAAGGTCCTTAGTTGTATAACAGGACAATGTATCATTCAATGAGAATAATTTACGGACTGTGCCTGTAGATTGTGCAAGCAATGTCATTTTATATGCATCTGTACCATTGTATTTTTCAGCAACAGTCTTCAGCGAAGATGTTCCGGCTTTAGTGTAAATGATCCCATATTTAAAGTAGAGATCATATGTCATTTCTTCACCTGCCTGAAAGAAAGTATTATTTAATTTACATTGAGCATTTGCTGTCAGACAGAATACGACTGAAAGCATAAATATGATTCCTGTAATCTTTTTTATCATAATCTTTTCGTTTAAGTCAGTTAAATCTAATATTGGTTATAATTGGTATTGTTATAATTATTGGTATTATAACTGTTGTTATATTGACTATTATTGTTTCTATTATTTCCTTGTTGAGAATTACCATCTCTGTTATTACGGTTCCTACTCTGATTCTTTTCGTCTTTTTCTTCCAGTTTCTTTCTTCTGGCCTCTTTATCCTCCGGCTTCTGTTTTGTTATATCCAATGGCTTCTGGCTATCCATACTTGTAGGATCTATCCTCCACGCAGGATTATTCTCTTCTACTTCAAAGTTTGCCTTTACTTCCAGGGCTTTCCCCATATAATACACCATTTCAGGCTGCTGTTTATTGTTATAGTCACCTGTATCCCAAACTCCATTGTTGTTTCTATCTAACACTACACGGAAGTAATATGTTCCCGGATCAAGGTCTTTAAATACAGCAACATTATCTATGACTCGCGATTTTCGAATTGGTTTATCCGACTTATCTAAAATTTCCATAAAAGCAGGTATACTGTCTATCCCCTCTACCCATACAGCTAGCTGTCCATACTGGTCTTCATTCTTTACTTTAAATTTTTGTTCCAGCTTATTATTCCATAATCCATAAATACTGTATATAGATGCCGAATCCAATTTTATTTGATATTCAGCCCCATAAGCCCATCTGTTTTTTATTGTATATTTACGCGGATTTACAGAATCTTGCAATAACTGAAACGGTATATCGCTATATGTACTATCTTTCTTCTGCTGCAATACTATTTTACTTCTCAATGAATCTTTTATCGGCTCACCAAATTCCAGATATATATTCTTATAGGTATCCCATGCTGAGCTTAGATTATTATTAATTGTAAGGAACGTAATTTCAGGTTCTTCTCCCTCTTTAATTTTTTTCTTCTTTTCCTTTTCCTCCTTTTCCTTATCTTTTTTACGGATTCTGTCTATAAATTTGAGAGTATCTGTTTGCGGTACAGACTGATTAAGAGAGTCTGTTTTCATGTAGGTTACACGAAAAGCAATAGTATCTATTGACAAAATAGACGGATCTTTTACCCAATAGATCAGCGTATCATTCTTAGGTGTTTTTTCCAGAATATACCAGTCTTTATCTTTTTCGAAACTCAAAGGTTCTACTTCCGGCATCCCGGTAGGTGCTCCAAAGAATATAGACAACTGATGTTCTGACCGTTCATGTTTTTGTAAAAACTGACGTTGAAATCCGGATTTGAATGACCGCAGAACGATATTATCAGGCAAGAAACGGGTATATTCCACAGCTTTAATTGTATCTATCTCTTTCTTAGGAGGTTGATTTTGGTTTGTATTAGTCGTTTCTGCTTCATGGTCATGGTCGTGATCATGTTCAACAAATATCGTATCATTTCTTACCGCCCTTTCGGTAGTCGGTTCTATAATAGTTTCCATAAAGGCAATAGCTTCGGCCGGATTATCATACATATAATCTCTGTTGGCATCATCTAATGCATATAACTTATATTTGCCGGGAGCTACTCCCCTGATGGTAAAAGTACCTGCATCATTTGTACGGGATATGCGGTCAAACTTAATTTTAGTAAAAGCAGAATCTTCCAGATTGGAATGCAGCCCCACATAAATACCTTTTACAGGTTCCAGGTTGTCGGCGGTAAGCACTTTTCCTGATATTGCCAACGAGTCTACCACATCGCCTGTAGAAAATGAATAAGAGAAATTCTCCAGTGGGTTTTCTTCGTTGTTATCTACTATAGAGTTTGTAAAATCGATAGTATAAGTGGTATTGGGAATAAGTGTGTCTCTCAGCTCTACAGTTACCTTCCGGTTTTCACCGCGTATAATGGGGAAAGCTTTTTGAGGAGGGGTAATGATTACATTTTCCGATGGATTTTTTATCGTTACATTCTCGTCAAACTCTATTGTAATCTTTCCTTTCTCAACCTGTGTAGCATTAAAGCCCGGAGATGTTCTTACAACTTTTGGTGGTTCCAGATCTATCGCTCCACCCGAAGGCGTAGCCATATTTGCACACGCGACAGCAATCAAGGTTATAAAAACTAAGACCAGGGATAAGGCAATGTATTTCTTTATAAGTTGTATCATCTTTATTCAAAGGTCTGCGACCTATTTATTATTATATAAGTTGGACAATACTATTGTTAAAAAGTGACAAAGGTAACAACTTTCGAGAGTATTTCACTGTAACTTTTTATTCAATAATGTGCTTGTTCTCTGCATTATATAGATAAAATTACAAAAAAGAAAGTAACAGTCATTCTTTAGCTACTGATTGTTTAATCAACGCAAAAATACAACGTTTTATAGATAAAAGCGCAAGTGAGTCTATAAAATACTTTAATAGCTACTTTCTTATTGAGCTATTTAAAATCAGCAGACTCTCATTACCCATATTGAAAAGGAGGTCTATAATACTCAGGTTCTCCAAGAAACCAAATTTCTGAGCAAAGACCTGATAGTATGGTAGAGGAATAAAATCAGGGTCGGCTTTCCAATCTTTTTTAGGATGGATCACATCACGCATGTCCTGACCTCTTGTTTCTGTTTCATATTCATCTGTATATGAAATTTTGGGTAAATCGATGTTCAAAAGGCTAAAAATTAAATATTGTAATTCCTCGTTGAAATCGAATAAAAAATTTTGTTTTTTATGATAAAAAGGATAAAAATCATCCTGATAATATTCGAAGAAAGGAGTGGAATTGTACGCTGACACAATTGCATTCCAGTGCATATGCTGCCAGTTTCCGTGTTCTGCAATCCGTATATCTTTCATTAACGTTTTCTCCGAAGAAGAATGAACAACTGGTATAGACAGAGATATGAGTCCGTTGGCTGATGCTATCGTACAGCGGCTACGATATGTTTGTTTCAGGTAGCTATCATTCTTCTCTATTACGATTCGGTTACCTGTAACAAACTTGGAATAATATTGTATAGGAGCTAAATAAGCTGAGGATAGATATATATCCATATTAATCTAATGATGAGAAACAAAAACTGTTTTTAAGTGAATTGTACCATATAAAACGGGCTTTCCCTATCACGCTCTTGAGCGGGATAAAACCTAATGTACGTGAATCAGTAGAATTTAATGTATTATCTGAAAGCATCCAGTAGTAGTCATCTTCAAAACTGTACTTTGCTTGCTCTTTGCCATTTATAAATAGTTTACCATCTGTAAATTTAGCCTTCTCGCCTTGTTCTTGCACTATAATCTGTTTGTATAAGATAAGGCTTCTGGCATCGATATTTACGATATTACCTCTGGACGGTATCGAAAACTGATAACTTTGTGTTGTATCTATCTTATTTATAAGAGATAATGAGTCAGGAAGATACTGATTGATTATAAATGCTTCCAGTTTACTCAACTGTATGGAGAGTGTGTCTGATTGCTGCATAATACTACGGGGAGTTATATCCTGATCTTCTATAATGCCTAAGATATTATCTATATTCTCCGGTTTTATAATATATTCCCCTATAACATCAGGAGATACAGCATATTGTTTTCCATTTATCAGGAAAATTCCATTTTGCACCAGAACCGAATCACCGGGTATAGCTATACACCTGCTAAGCAAAAGGCTTCTTTTATCTAGAGGTTTTTCTATTTCTGTCGGATTATTGAAGAGCACAACATCATTTCGTAATATTTCTTTCTCAAAAATACGTTTATAAGGGAATTCAATAGCTGATGAATAGGCTTTTAGTCCAAAGATATTATCAAAAGTAAACGGTATGCTGAGAATTGTGATAGGCAGGCGTATACCGTATGCTGTTTTATCTATGAGTATTTTATCACCCTCTGTAAGATAGGTTTCCATCTGCACGGAAGATACAGTGTATGGCTCTACCCAAAAAGTGCGTACACATAACACAATGAGCAAAGTAATTATCGTTACTTTGCTCAGGAATATGTAAATATTTTTTTTCTTTGAAGGCATAGAAAAAGTTAAGGTCACAGACCTGTCATTAATACTTTACTTAATTACCTTCCCGTAAGAAAGCTTTATTTCTTATTACCCGTTGTGAACAATCTGCTCCAGCGTATTCCGCTAAAGAAGCTCTTGTCCGGATCAAGAGACAGCCATATAAATAATGGCTTACCAACGATATGATCTTCAGGAACAAATCCCCAAACACGTGAGTCTGCGGAATTATCCCGGTTATCTCCCATCATAAAATAGTAGTCCAGTTTAAACGTATACGAATCGGCTTGTTGGCCATTGATATATACTTTACCATCACGATAATCAAAATCGTTGAGCTCATAGTTTTTAATACAGCGTATATATGCTGCTACTTTGAAATCAACATCCGTATCAAATTTGATGGTCTCTCCTTTTTTAGGTATCCATAAGGCATGGTAGTCACCCGGTTCAGTTTGGGTATTATATGTAATCGGATAAGTAGTAGGCTGAATAAATCTCTGCCCGATCTTGTTTGCTTGCTTATAAAATTGATTTTGAGGCATAACTTTTTCTACAAATGGCTTCTCTTTCATTTTTTCCACCATCTCCTGAGTCATATTTACATCCATATATAAAATGCCCGGATTCCCATTTTTTGCATTTGGGAAAATTCTTCTCATATAGAATAAATTATAAGTAGAAAGGGAGAGACTGTCAATACTACTCAAATCCTGTGCACCTATACGCCTCTTGTCTTCCTGGCTTAAGCCTAAATCGTCAAATGTGGCAGAAGATATTTCAGTACCATCTGTCTGAACACAATATAACAGTTGCATCTTTTCAGGTCTTTCAATCGGGTTTCCGTTAATATATACGGTGTCACCTTTTATCGAAATTGTTTCTCCAGGAAGCCCGATACAGCGTTTTACATAGTTTTCGCGCCTGTCGACAGGGCGGTATAAAATATCTCCGTATGTACGTTTATCGGCCCATACCTGGCTTCGACCTGATTCTAACCCTGCTTTTAGTCCCGATTTTTCGATTACATCTTTCCCTGCATCTTTGCACAATACATAATAGTCCACTTCTTGCACCTTGGAAGCTACCGTATCACCCGACGGATAATTGAAAACAACAATATCATTGCGTTCAATATGCCCGGTACCGGTAAAACGCTTGTATTCAAGTTGTGGCTTATCCAGATATGATTTAAACCCGAAAAAAGGAAATGTATGTTGCATCAAAGGTAAAGAGAATGGAGTCATTGGTGAACGGGCTCCGTAACTGACTTTGCTTACACAAAGGAAATCTCCTACGAGTAACGATTTCTCGAGAGAAGAAGATGGTATCTGATAGTTCTGGAAAAAGAATGTATTTATAAAATATACACCAACCAAAGCAAACAGGATGGCATCTACCCAGTCAAGCACAGTTTTTACATTCTTATTCTTTGCATTACGCCATGCACCCCAGGGTATAAATTTGGTGATGTATATATCGATGAATACAGGGATAAGTATAAGTACTGCCCAATACCCTGTCCATATTACAAATAAAATACAACATATACAGGCTATAATAGCATATATCCATTGTCTTACACCCGGTTTCTTTCGCTTTCGAGGCTCACTGTCGCCTGTAGCACTAACTCCGGTAAAAAGTCCAAGTATTCCTACAATAATGTTACCAATCCACCCTTTGCTATCGTCTTGATTCGATGTCTTTCCCATATTCTATTTAAAAATTTAGCATATCGTTCATTCCTAAAAAGCCTTTCTTGCCATTTGTAAATTCAGCTGCTATAACTGCACCTAAGGCTAGTCCTTTACGGTTTTTAGATTCGTGCTTTATGCTAATTACGTCTACTTCCGATTCGTATATTACCTCATGTATCCCGGGAACCTCTCCTTCACGTATACAGTGAATAGCTACATCTGTTTTCTTCTCTTCCACTTCCAGATTCCAACGTTCTTTCCGGTCAACCTCTTTTATCAAATCTTCGGCTAAAGTAATGGCTGTTCCACTTGGTGCATCAAGTTTGTGAATATGATGTATCTCTTCCATTTTTACATCATAGTCGGAATAATTATTCATTATTTTAGCAAGATATTTGTTCATTGTAAAAAATATATTGACCCCTAAGCTATAATTCGATGCATAAAAGAAGGTTTTACCCTGTTTAGCACAAGCTTTCTTTACTTCGTCCATATGTTCAAGCCAACCTGTAGTTCCAGCTACAACCGGAACATTTGCTTCAAAACATTTACGATAATTGTTTATTGCACTGTCCGGTGTGGAAAATTCAATCGCCACATCTGCACTTTTAAATGCAGGTGAATCAAAATCAGCTACATTATTTACATCGATTATTGCTACAATTTTATGACCTCTGTCCAGGGCTATTTTTTCAATTTCATGCCCCATTTTTCCATATCCTATAAGTGCTATATTCATTCTGATTGTTGTTAATAAGTGACTAAAGCCTACAAATATACATAAAAACTTATTTCTTTAGGATTCGTCTCTTAATTTATCCCTGATTATAAGTCTTTTTTATCTCAAAAAAATTGCACCGGATAAGAAAACTAAACATAATTTATTGAAATTTTTCATTTGGTAACCATTCCGCTGATATATACTGAACAAAAGATTGTACAGCTTGTTATCATTAAAAAATTAAATTAACAAATAATGTCTCATCCGCATTCACTCCTTCGTCGCAGAGAAGAAGGCATAGCTTCTGTTTCTTTTTCAGAACTGCTATTCGACCTCATTTATGTGTTTGCTGTTACACAAATCTCCCATTATCTGCTACACAACCTCAATTGGTTGGGCTTTGTGCATAGTACCATACTCTGGTTTGCAGTATGGATGGGATGGCAGCATACGACCTGGGTTACCAACTGGTTCAATCCTAATATCCGTTCTATACGGGTTCTTCTGTTTGCTCTGATGCTCATAGGTCTTATTACTGCAGCAGCTATACCCGACGCATTCGGAGACAGGGCATGGATATTTGTTGGCAGCTATATTGCGACTCAGGTAGGCCGGACCATTTGCGTTTTGTTTATTCTGGGAAAGAAGCATGCATTGACAGCTAATTTCAGGCGTATACTGGGATGGTTTATTATATCTTCTTTCTTTTGGATTATAGGTGCATATATGGAAGGTGAAGCACGCATCCTTATGTGGGCAATAGCAGTACTGAGCGACTATACAGCGCCTATGCACGGCTTTTATCTTCCTTTTTTAGGGCGATCCGATTCAGAAAAAGAATGGACAATTGAGGGACACCATCTAACAGAGCGAAGTCAGCTTTTTGTTATCATTGCATTTGGAGAAACAATATTAATGACCGGAGCCTCCCTTAGTGAAATAGAAGTGTGGTCATTCCCTGTAATATCGGCAGCTCTTATCTCTGCGGTTAATAGTTTGGCTATGTGGTGGATTTATTTTGACACAAGCAGTGAGGCGGGAGCAGAAAAAATACGGGAAGTGACTGATCCGGGCAAGTTGGGATTAAAATATCATTCTATACATGTGGTACTGGTTGGAGCGCTTATAATGAGTGCTGTGGGTGATGAACTGGTCGTAAATCACCCCTTCGGGCATATCAGTGCTGAAGCCGTCTTCGTTATTATTGTCGGACCTGTCATTTATCTTATAGCCAATATGATCTACAAATGGTTTACATGTCATATTGTAGCCAAGTCGCATCTTATTGGTATTGCTACCCTCATATTGATAATTCCGTTTACACCCTACCTGAATCTGCTTATAATTAATCTATTATCAGTATCTGTTTTTGTTTTTATCAGTATTTACGAAGTTGTAGGTTCTATAAAGAAGAAACACATACCAGAGTAAACAAAAGCGATTAATGCGATGTTTTATTAATAAACATAATAATTTTAAGATATGGAAAATTATGAATTGATCGATAACACAGATGAAAATCAGTATGAATTTCATGTTGGGAAGTACATTCCTAAGATAGAATACATTAAAACAAACAATGGCGAAATTTACCTGACTCACACTGAAGTGCCTGTTGTATTGGAGGGGCAGGGCATAGGTAGCCAACTAGCTGAAAAAGTTCTTGCAGATATAGAAAAACAAGGATTAAGATTAGTACCTTTATGTCCTTTTATCGCCGGATATATAAAAAAACATCAGGACTGGAGGCGCATTGTAATGAGAGGTATAAATATATAATACCTTTAATATATTAAGAGATCAACTAATTATCAAAGTTAAGAAAATGGAAAAGATTGTAGAATATACTAATGGTGAACTAACTGTAATATGGAAGCCCGAAAAATGTCAACATGCGGGTATCTGTGTGAAAATGTTGCCCGAAGTTTATCATCCCAAAGACAGGCCTTGGGTGAAACCGGAAAATGCAACAACAGAGCAACTTATAGCTCAAATAAGCAAATGTCCTTCAGGAGCATTAACATATCGCATGAATAACGAGCCAAAGAGTTAAAAGACTTTACATTTATATATTCCCCGAAAAGAGGTTATTTCCCTGATGGGAGTAGCCTCTTTCCTGTATTACATTCAGCATTAAAACTATTTAAATATTTCATCTAAATATTCCCGCTGTTTTTTGAAAAATTCAAATCTTTATTTTCCTTATACAAAAATAACCATTCCAATAGAAACGTACCTCTCTTTCAATCAATACATAAGCTTGTCCATATTGTCGACATACTCAAACTGATGACTAAAAAATTCCGATAAAGTTCTTCATTCGACTGTGTTATCAATATAGAATATTTCTTTAGTGATTCGAGCCATCGTTTGTGTACCGAGCAGATTTCCGTATTTCGGATTATCATAGGATTTACTGAATAAGGATAGAAATAAGATATAGTATGCCCTACCGAATTAGTATAAACACTATTCGATTCTATTGGTAGTAATGATATATAGTAGTCAAATGTAGAACCTGTATTCATGTACATGCCTTTTCTGATTATCTTTTCAGTCATATCTATCATAGCTTTCAGTTCCCCTTTTATATCAGATATTTCATCATTGCGAATAAGCTTTCTTCTGTAATAATATTGTATGTCTACTAACGAATTATACAATATATTAGGATCCAGGATATATGTATTATTGCTTACCTGAGGCAGGTATTCTTCTATTTTATTACACAAGTCTATTACACGGTGAGGAAGTTTAACATCAGAGAGACTAAAGTCGAATGTAACATCTGTCGTATGATGTACCCATTTATAATAAAAAAATCTGAATAGATTCCTGAAAGGAATTCCAAATAAAAAGAATAACCGTTCATAGTCATTATATTCCCGAATTTTTATTATTACGCCGTTGTATTTAAAAGCATTGAGAACATGGGTAGAGCGTACGGGAATAGATAAGCACACTTGGCATTGTTCATGACACTCTTTTGCAGTCAATTTATTAGGGGAATGTCAAACGGATATTAAAACTGTAGCCTCATTGTTAGGACATAGTGGGTTGAAATATACTGAGAAATATACTCGTGCAGTCGATTCATTAAAAGAAAAAGCTGTAAATTCATTGCCGGAAATTAGCTTAGAATAAACATATAACCATAAATAAAGAATATATCTATAAATGGTTGAATCTAAAGGCTTGGTTGGATGAAGTAAACAATAAGGATGGTGAATATAATTTTCTAACGCATTTTATTGTTTTCCACAATAACCGTAAGATTGGATATTGTCTTTATGCTGATTGCTTCTTTTTGAAAGATTTGAACGAGAAGGGACACGATTTCGTGAGTCTATATGACGATGTGACAGAAGGAAATCAAACATTTGAAATAGGATATCTGATTGGTGAAGAGGAATATCTGAATAAGGCATCAGTAAAATTATCATTCAGGAATTAGAGGAAAAGATTGTAGAATCGGGCAGGTGTGAAATGTCGGCAGACCCTTCTGAAGAAAATATCTTCTCCATAAAAGCATTATTGAGCAATGACTTTAAGAAGAAGAAAGACGAAGATTATAGAAAAAAAAAACAACTATAAAATTATAGAACAATTAGGTCTTATATAAAAATGACTAAATCCCAGACATCCGAATACAACAGAGGTTTAGCTCTATGTGCAGCTTGTTATGTGCTGTGGGGCATTTTTCCGCTATATTGGAAACTATTAGACCATGTACCATCGCTTTTCATATTGGCTAACCGTGCATTGTGGTCAGCTATATTCTTGACTATATTTTGTGTTATATGGAATCGAAAAACATTTATCCATATTATTTCGAATAAAACAAATGTAAAATACATGTCGCTTTCCGGCATATTGATTACAATGAATTGGGGTACATTTATTTATGCTGTTAACAACGGATACCTGATAGAATCGAGTCTGGGGTATTACATCAATCCACTTGTAAATATTGTGATGGGGATGGCATTCTTTAAAGAGCGATTGAATATTTATGAAAAAATATCAGCAGCATTAGCTTTTTCGGGAGTTGCATATATGACATTCAGCTACGGTTCTCTGCCCGTCATTAGTCTTATTTTGGCTCTCACTTTTAGTTTGTATGGCGTCGTGAAAAAGAAAGCAGGATTGCCAGTTGTGCCGGCTTTGGCTCTTGAAAATATTATGATATTGCCTATTGTATTAATTTACTTTACATGGACTTTTGTAGACACTCCTGAAACAGTTTTTAATTTGACTCTGACCGAAGCTATACTTCTTGCTGCCGGAGGGCTTGTAACGGCTATTCCGTTACTGATGTTTGCCAAGGCAGTAAAGTCAATTTCTTATATAACTGTTGGATTTTTACAGTATATCGGGCCCACTTTACAACTTATAATTGCTGTTCTTATTTTTCATGAGAGGTTTACATCTTCGCATTGGATATGTTTCGGATTAATTTGGGCTGGTCTTACTGTTTTTACATTCAACAGCGTTAGAAAAAGGTTTAAGTTTAAAGTCAGATAATTCAGGAAAAAGAAAGATGAAGATTACAGAAAAAGAATAACCATAAAAATTAATAACAATGAAGTTTAGTAATATAAGGTTATTAGTTAGAGATTTTGCGAAATGTTTTAAGTTTTACACTGAGCAATTCGGATTGGAAGCAACTTGGGGAGATGCGAATAGTGGATACGCCAGTTTCAAAGTAGCAGATGGCATAGATGGCTCCATCAGTAGGAAATACAGATAAGATATAATTATCAGTAGAATGGTTCTTCGGAATACTGAAATTGAGAAAAGTTATGCAATATTTATGCAGTCTAAATAAAAAAGGCTGCAATTTATTGAATTACAGCCTTTAGCTTTTTTGTCCAAGTACCCAGAGCCGATACGCAACCTATCAAACAAAGCAAACTAAAAATAAATAAATGGCATATTATCAATAGTTTATATTTATTAATACTTAAGCTAATTATACCTATTTTCTTATTTTTCTCAACTTTTTGTCCCTATTTTGTCCCTCATCTTAATTCTTTTATTACATTTGTAATCAGATAGTAATAAATTATATGAAACACAGAAAAACACAATAAAAACAAAGAATATGAGAAAAGGGACAAAAAAGAACAATGTCACATTAAGGGAGAAACCTTTGTCTAATGGCAATATATCCCTTTATCTGGATATTTACAGAGATGGTGTGAGAGTAAAAGAATACTTAAAACTGTATATTGTAAATAAACCGAAAGACACAATGGAAAGACAGCAAAACAAAGAAACTCTACAATTAGCAGAAGAAATAAGAACAGCACGTGAAAGTGAGTTAAATCATTCTGCTTTTGGATTGGTCAGCCCTGTAAAAAAGAAGATTAATTTTCTTGAGTTTTATCAAAACTATGTGGACACATACACAAAGAAAGATTTGAGGATGATGCAAGGCAGCCTGCAACGTTTCAGAGATTTTCTAGTCGAATCATATCCGGCTATAAAAAACTATGTCAAACCCGAACAAATAGATAAAGAAATGATGATCAGTTTTGTAGAATATCTTCAAAGCCGTTCTATTGGAGAAGGCGCAAGAGGCTATTTCCAGCGTTTTAAGAAAGTTGTCAAATATGCCACAGAGAAAGACATATTCCTGAAAAATCCATGTAACGGAGTTAGTTGTGTTGTGGATGACACAGCCCTCACAAAAGATGTGCTAACAATAGACGAAATACAGCAGCTTGCGAAAACGCCGTACCAAAATATGGATATAAAAAGAGCATTTCTCTTTTGCCTGTATGCAGGATTGCGATATTGTGATGTGGTAGATTTGAAATATGGGAATGTCGATTATTCAGGTAAAAGAATAAAATTCGAACAGGCGAAAACAAAAGGACATTCCAAAAATTCTATTGTTATTATTCCTCTCAGCCAAACATTGTTAAGCCTTATTGGGGAAAAGCCAGAGAAAGATGATTATATATTCAAGCTACCGAGCCATACGGGATGTTTGAAAGCACTTCGTATATGGGTGAAACGTGCCGGAATAGACAAACACATTACGTGGCATTGTGCCCGGCACTCGTTTGCCGTTAATCTTTTAGGCGAATGCCAGACGGATATAAAGACTGTAGCTTCATTGTTGGGCCATAGCGGATTGAAACATACGGAGAAATATACGCGTGCGGTGGATTCACTGAAAGAAAGAGCTGTAAATTCATTGCCGGAAATAAAACTTTAAAAATATTATATATATGAACAAAGGGGAATTGAAAATCGGCGATAGCCAAATCATAATATATCAAACAGCTGATGGAAATACCCAGCTTGCAGTTAAATTAGACAGCGAGAATGTTTGGATAAACCGTCAGCAGATGTCAGAACTGTTTGATAGAGATGTTAAAACCATTGGCAAGCACATTAACAATGCTCTAAAAGAGGAGTTGGATAATATTCCAGTTGTCGCAAAATTTGCGACAACTGCCACCGATGGTAAAACTTATCAAGTTGAATATTACAATATTGACATGGTTATCTCTGTGGGATACAGGGTGAAATCGAATCAAGGTACTCAATTCCGTATCTGGGCTAATAAAATCCTGAAAGAATACCTTGTCAAAGGGTTCGTTGTTAATCAACAGGCTAAAGTAAAGCAGTTACAGGAAGCATTGGATTCAATAAAAGTACTCACAGGAATAGCAGCCAGAAGTGAAAGTACAACAGGACAGGCCAATGATATATTGCAGGTAATTAAAGATTATACCTATGCTCTTGATACACTGGACAAATACGATTACCAATCCCTTGATATAGATAATACGACAAGGGAAGAACCATTTCAGGCTACTTATGAGAATGCAACGGAAGCGATTGAGACGTTGCGTCAAAAATTTAGTAGCGGCGAATTATTCGGTAACGAAAAAGACCAGTCGTTCAAAAGTTCTATCAATACTATTTACCAGACTTTTGGAGGGGATGATTTATATCCGAGCATTGAGGAAAAAGCAGCAATGTTGTTATATCTGGTTATTAAAAACCATTCGTTCAGTGATGGAAACAAGCGGATTGCAGCCTTCCTTTTCCTGTGGTTTTTAGAGAATAATGGTATTTTATATAAAGTCGATGGCTCAAAATT